>NZ_SJZJ01000014.1 GCF_004337475.1 Nocardioides jejuensis
CTTGTGCACGCGGTTCGCGTGCACAAGCCCCGTCTCAGCGGTGCAGGAGCCTCGTCTCGGCGATCAGGCGTTGGCGACCGCGACCTGGACCGCGAGGATCGGGCCCTCGGCGTACTCCGTCGCGACGGCGAGGGTCTCCCCCGCCACCAGGTCCTGGTGTGCCTCGGCGGCGTCGAGGAGGCCGCGCGGAGCGGTGATCGACAGGACGATCCGGTCGGAGACCTCGAGGCCGGCGTCCTTGCGGGCCTGCTGGATCGCGCGGATCAGGTCGCGGGCGGCACCCTCGGCCTCGAGCTCGTCGGTCAGCACCGTGTCGAGGACGACGAAGCCACCGCGCGGCAGGACACCGGTCGCGGTCCCACCGGAGGCATCGCCGGCAACGGTCTCGAGCGTGTACTCACCCTCGACCAGGGCCAGGCCACCCGCCGTCACGACGCCTGCGGCATCGACGGACCAGTCACCGGTCTTGGAGCCCTTGATCGCCAGCTGCACGTCCTTGCCGAGGCGCGGACCGGCGGCGCGGGCGTTGACCGTGAGCTTCTGCTCCACGCCGTACGCCGACGCCTCGTCGCTGTCGGCCGCAACGAGCTGCACGGACTTCACGTTGACCTCGTCGGCCACGATGCCGGCAAACGCCGACAGGTCGAGGTCGGAGACGACCGTGAGGCCGGCCAGCGGGAGACGGTTGCGCAGGTTGTTCGCCTTGCGCAGGGCCGAGGTCGCGGAGCAGACGTCACGGACGACGTCCATCGCGGCGACGAGCTCCTCGTCCTCCGGCAGGTCGTCGACGGACGGCCAGTCGGCGAGGTGCACCGAGCGCTCGCCGGTCAGGCCGCGCCAGATCTCCTCGACCGTGAGCGGGGCCAGCGGCGCCAGCACGCGGCAGACCGTCTCCAGCACCGTGTAGAGCGTGTCGAAGGCCGCCTCGTTGTCGGCGGTCACGACGCCGTCGGCCACCCAGAAGCGCTCGCGCGAGCGCCGGATGTACCAGTTCGTCAGCACGTCGATGAAGCCGCGCGTGCTCTCGCAGGCGTTGGCCACGTCGTACGCGTCGAGCTGCACGGTGACCTCGCCGACGAAGTCACGGAGCTTGGCGAGCAGGTAGCGGTCGAGCGGGTCGCTCGAGTCCGTACGACGCGTCGCGGTGTAGTCAGCCGCGTTGGCGTACAGCTGGAAGAAGTACCAGGACGACCAGAGCGGGATCAGCACCTGGCGGACCGAGTCGCGGATGCCCTGCTCGGTGACGACCAGGTTGCCGCCACGCAGGATCGGCGAGGACATCAGGAACCAGCGCATCGCGTCGGCGCCGTCGCGGTCGAAGACCTCGGCCACGTCCGGGTAGTTGCGCAGCGACTTCGACATCTTCTGGCCGTCCGAACCGAGCACGATGCCGTGGCTCACGCAGGACTTGAACGCCGGGCGGTCGAAGAGCGCGGTCGCCAGGATGTGCAGCGTGTAGAACCAGCCGCGGGTCTGGCCGATGTACTCGACGATGAAGTCGGCCGGGAAGTTCGCCTCGAACCAGTCGGCGTTCTCGAACGGGTAGTGGTTCTGCGCGAACGACATCGATCCGGAGTCGAACCAGACGTCGAGGACGTCGGTGACCCGGCGCATCGTCGACTGGCCGGTCGGGTCGTCCGGGTTCGGACGCGTCAGGTCGTCGACGTACGGGCGGTGGAGGTCCGTGACCTCGACGCCGAAGTCCTTCTCCAGCTCGGCGAACGAGCCGTAGACGTCGACGCGCGGGTACTCCGGGTTGTCGGACTTCCAGACCGGGACCGGGGAGCCCCAGAAGCGGTTGCGGGTGATCGACCAGTCGCGGGCGTTCTCGACCCACTTGCCGAACTGGCCGTGCTTGATGTGGTCCGGGGTCCACGAGATCTGCTCGTTGAGCTCACCCATGCGGCCCTTGAACTTGGTGACCTCGACGAACCACGACGACACAGCCATGTAGATCAGCGGCTGGCGGCAGCGCCAGCAGTGCGGGTAGCTGTGGTCGTAGGTCTCCTGGCGGAACAGCACGGTGCCGGGGGTCACCTTGCCGGTCGTGGCCTTGAGGTCCGCGATGACCGGCTTGTTGGCGTCGAAGACCTGCAGGCCGGCGTACTCCTCGACGGGGAAGGTGAACTTGCCGTCCTTGCCGACCGGCACGACGGTCTCGACACCGGCAGCGTCGAGGACGGCCTTGTCGTCCTCACCGAAGCCCGGCGCGAGGTGCACGATGCCCGTGCCGTCCTCGGTCGTGACGAAGTCGGCGACGAGCACCCGGTGGGCGTTGTCGGCACCGGCGTAGTAGCTGAACGGCGGCAGGTAGCGACGGCCCGCGAGCTCGGCACCAGTGAAGGTCGCGACGACGGTCGCCTCCTCGCCGAGCTCCTTCTTGTACGCCGCCACGCGGCCCTCGGCGAGCAGGAAGCGGCCGGCGACCTCACCCGTCGACTCGACCAGCGCGTAGGTGACGTCCGGACCGACCGCGACGCCCATGTTGGACGGCAGGGTCCACGGGGTCGTGGTCCAGATCAGGACGTTCGCACCGTTGAGCGGGTCAGCCGCGTCGTCGGAGTCGGCCAGCTTGAAGCCGACCGTCAGCGCCGGGTCCTGACGCATCTTGTAGACGTCGTCGTCCATGCGCAGCTCGTGGTTCGACAGCGGCGTCTCGTCGTTCCAGCAGTACGGCAGGATCCGGAAGCCCTCGTAGACCAGGCCCTTCTCGTGGAGCTGCTTGAAGGCCCAGATGACCGACTCCATGAACTCGGGGTTCATGGTGCGGTAGTCGTTGTCGAAGTCGACCCAGCGCGCCTGGCGCGTGACGTAACGCTGCCACTCGTCGGCGTACTTGAGGACGGAGGCGCGGCACGCCTCGTTGAACCTCTCGATGCCGAGCTCGTGGATCTCGTCGGTGGTCTTGAGGCCGAGCTGGCGCATCGCCTCGAGCTCGGCGGGCAGGCCGTGGGTGTCCCAGCCGAAGCGGCGCTCCACCCGCTTGCCGCGCATCGTCTGGTAGCGCGGGATCAGGTCCTTGACGTAGCCCGTCAGCAGGTGGCCGTAGTGCGGCAGGCCGTTGGCGAACGGAGGGCCGTCGTAGAAGACGAACTCGTCACCGCCGTCGGCGCGCGTCGGGCGCTGGTCGATGGAGGCCTGGAAGGTGCCGTCCTTCTCCCAGTAGGCCAGCACGGCCTCCTCGATGCTCGGGAAGCGGGGGGACGCGGGGACGCTCGTTGCGTCGGTGTGGCTGACCTTCGGATAGGTCATCTCGGCTCCTGCGGGGTACGTCGTTCTCGGGTCTCTTCCAGATTTCTCTGGGCCACGAGGACGACCTTCCGGCCGCGGTACCACCTCGCTTGCCGGCGTACGCCGACCGCTTCGTTGTGGCTGTGACGGGCCACCCGTCCGGTTCTACTGACGCCCGACTGCTGCGCGTTCTTCCGGAGGCTCGCCGCTGATGACGGCTCAGACGCCTTGGGCAGAATCGTACGGCGTGGCGCGCATCTCGTGGCAATCGGATTCGCCGGGCGCAAGGATGACGGTCGTGAGCACCTACGCCCTCGACGCCGCCGTCGCCTCCACCCCGCTGGGAGACGGCGTGCATCGCGTCGCCGTCACGACGGACTGGAACACCGCCAACGGCACCCCCAACGGCGGCTACATCCTGGCCCTGGTCCTGAACGCCGTCCTGCAGGAAGCGGCCGAGCCCGACCCGCTCAGCATCGCGATCACGTACTTCCGGCCGGCCCAGGCGGGCGACGCCGAGATCCGCGTGCGGCAGGTGCGCGCCGGCCGCCGGGTCTCGACGTACGACGCCCTGGTGGTGCAGGGCGACAAGGAGGTCGCGCACGCCGTCGTCTCGACGCACGACTGGGACCAGGCCGGCGCGGTGACCAACACTCCGCACGGTGCTCCGGAGATGCCGAAGCCCGAGGCGTGCGCCGACCTGACGACCGTCATCCCGGGCGGGATGGTGCCGATCCTGGATCGCTACACCTACCGCGCCGCGGCGATCCCGGGCTGGCTCGAGGGCTCCCCCAGCGGCACGACGGAGTCGCTGTGCTGGATCCGGACCTCGGACGCGCGGCCGGTCGACGCGATGCTCGCCGGCGCGATGACCGATGCATTCCCGCCGGTGACGGCCGAGATCGGTCACCTGGCCTCGGCGACGATCCAGCTCACCGTGCACTTCCGCCGTCGGCCGGAGACGACCTGGGCGCTCGGCCACGTCGTGACGCGGCACGTCATCGATGGCTATGCCGACGAGGACGTCGAGCTCTGGGACGAGCAGGGCCGGCTCATCGCCCAGTCGCGCCAGCTGGCCATTCTCGCCGGCTGAGCGAGTCTGGCGGGCTGAGCGAACCTCAGCGCAGGAGCGCGGGGACCAGGCCGGCGACGCGGGCCTGGAGGTCAGCCCCTGCCTGCGGGTCACCGGCGAGGTGGGCGAAGACGGCCTTCTCGAAGAGCCCGTCGATCAGCGTGTACGTCGTCGGCTCGTCGTACGCCGGAGTCGCGCCCGCGAGCTCCGCGAACCGGGTGACGATGCGCCACACCATCGCCTCTAGGGTGTTGTCGATCGTGATGACGTCGTCGCGCAGCTCGGCTTCGTACATCGCGGCCGTGCGCAGGTCGTACCAGAGCCGGTGCATCGCGATGTCGTCGTGGAGCGTCTGGACGAGGCGCTCGCTGAATCGCTGGCCGAGCTCCTCCGGCGTCTGCGACTCCTCGACGACGTCGTCGTAGCGGGTGACGCAGACCTTCTTGTACTCCCGGACGGCGTGGATGATCAGCTCGACCTTGGAGTCGAAGTAGTAGTGCACGACGCCGTGCGAGAAGGGCGAGTTCTGCGCGATCTCGCGCAGGGAGGTGCGCGCGTAACCCAGCTCGCCGAGCGTCTGCAGCGCCGACGCCGCCAGCTCGGCCCGACGGGCGTCGGTCTTCGCTGCGCCGCGGGCGGCGGGCACGGTCACGGCAGTCATAGCGGGAAGTGTAAGTGTTCATGGACCGACGCGCCCGGTCGGTTCACAGAGGGTGACCCCCGTAGAATCCGCTCACGTGACTGAGAATCTGATCGAGACCTCCGCCTGGGGCCACGGCCTCGCGACCCTCGCCGCTGACGGCACCACCCTCGACGTGTGGTTCCCGGCTCCCGCGCTCGGCGCGAAGCCGGCCGACGCGGAGGTCCCGGCCGAGCTGACCGCGCTGGCGACCGCCGATGCCGATCGTGGTGTCACGCGCGAGGTCGTCACGGTCGAGATCGCCGATCTCGGCACCGGTCCGGCGTCGGCCGCAGATGCGTGGCTGCGCCTGCACCTGCTCTCCACCCGCCTCGTGCAGCCGCACGGCCTGTCGCTCGACGGCGTCTTCGGCCTCCTCGCCAACGTCGTGTGGACCTCCCAGGGTCCGTGCGCGGTCGACGGCTTCGAGCTCACCCGCGCCCGCCTCAAGGCCGCCGGTCGTCCGGTCGCGGTCTACGGCGTCGACAAGTTCCCGCGCATGGTCGACTACGTCGTGCCCTCCGGCGTACGCATCGCCGACGCGGACCGCGTCCGCCTCGGCGCGCACCTCGCCTCCGGCACGACCGTCATGCACGAGGGCTTCGTGAACTTCAACGCCGGCACGCTCGGCACCTCGATGGTCGAGGGCCGCATCTCCGCCGGCGTCGTCGTCGGCGACGGCTCGGACATCGGTGGCGGCGCCTCGATCATGGGCACGCTCTCCGGTGGCGGCAAGCAGGTCATCTCCGTCGGTCAGCGCTGCCTGCTGGGCGCCAACTCGGGCCTGGGCATCTCGCTCGGCGACGACTGCGTCATCGAGGCCGGCACCTACATCACCGCCGGCTCCAAGGTCACCCTCGCCGACGGCTCGGTCGTGAAGGCCGGCTCGCTGTCGGGTGCGTCCAACGTGCTGTTCCGCCGCAACTCGGTCTCGGGTGCACTCGAGGCCGTGGCGTGGAAGGGCGAGGGCATCGCCCTCAACGCCGCGCTGCACGCCAACGACTGACCGCGTTCGACGAGCGACGGCGAAGGGGAAACAGGTGCGGGTCCGCAGCGCTGTGACCACCCTCGCCGTCCTCGCGGGCGTCGGGGCCGTCGGCGTCGCGGTCGTCCGCGGCACCGGTCCCCTGCCTGACCCGGAGGGCTGCACCGCCCTCGTCGAGGGCCACCACGTGGCGCTCGACACCGAGCAGGCGGAGAACGCCGCACTGATCGCCGCGATCGGCGTCCACCGCGACCTCCCGGCCCGTGCCGTCAGCATCGCGCTGGCCACGGCATACCAGGAGTCGAAGATGATCAACGTCGAGCACGGTGACCGCGACTCCCTCGGGCTCTTCCAGCAGCGGCCCTCGCAGGGCTGGGGCACCGAGGCGCAGATCCTCGACCCGGTCCATGCCACCAATGCGTTCTACGACGCGCTCGTGAAGATCGACGGCTACGAGTCGATGCGGATCACCGAGGCAGCGCAGAAGGTGCAGCGATCGGCGTACCCGGAGGCGTACGAGGACCACGCCGAGGACGGCCGGGCGCTCGCCTCGGCGCTGACCGGCTGGTCCGCGCACACGTTCACCTGCGTGGTCCGCCCGGACGAGACCTACGACGACCAGCGGCTCTCCGTCGTACAGGACGAACTGCGCAACGTCTTCGGCGCGACGGCGACGAAGGTCAGCACGCGTGGCGTGCTCGTGGAGGAGCATGCCGACGGTGCCGCTGCCCGCCGTCAGGGATGGGCGATGGCGTCCTACCTCGTGGCCCAGGCGAAGCGCCTCGGCATCAGCCAGGTCAGCTACGACGGGCGGGTCTGGCACGACGGTGATGCGAGCGAGGACGGCTGGACCGCGCACGGCACTGCCGACGGTGTCGAGGTCACCGTCCGCTGAACGCCGCCCCTGCCAGCGCCAAACTGTCAGACTGACAGTCTGGCCAGGCGGTCGGCTGAGCGCGTCAGGCGCCGAGGCGGGCGATGGCGGCGTCGATGCGCTCGTCGGTCGCGGTGATCGCGATCCGCACGTGCTGCGCGCCTGCAGGGCCGTAGAAGTCACCCGGCGCCGCGAGGATGCCGCGCTCGGCCAGCCACTGGACGGTGTCCCAGCAGTTCTCACCGCGGGTCGACCAGAGATAGAGGGCCGCCTCGGAGTGGTCGACAGTGAAGCCCGCCTGCTCCAGGGCCGCCTTGAGCCGTACGCGGCGCGCGGCGTAGCGGGCGTACTGCTCCTCCGCGTGCGCGTCGTCGCCGTAGACCGCGGTCATGACCTCCTGGACCGGACCGGGGACGATCAGGCCGAGGTTCTTGCGGACCGCGAGGAGCTCCTTGATGACCGCCGGGTCGCCGGCGACGAATCCGGCGCGGTAGCCCGCCAGGTTGGAGCGCTTCGAGAGCGAGTGGACGACGAGGATCCCCTCGGCGCTGCCTCCGCTGATCGACGGGTGGAGCACCGACGTCGCGGAGCCCTCCCAGACGCAGTCGAGGTAGCACTCGTCGGAGACCAGCAGGACGCCGCGCTCGCGGCACCAGTCGACGACCTTCTTGAGGTGCTCCGGCGGCAGCACGCGGCCCGTCGGGTTGGACGGGCTGTTGAGCCAGAGGATCTTGGGCGTCTGCGGACCGAACGCCGTCAGCGAGTCAGCCGCCATCGGCGTCGCGCCGACCAGCGCCGCCCCGACCTCGTACGTCGGGTAGGCAGCCTCGGGGAACGCGACCAGGTCGCCCTCACCCACGCCGAGGTGGAACGCCAGCTGGGCGATGAGCTCCTTGGTGCCGACGACCGGAAGGATCTGGTCGAGGCCGAGGCCCGTGACACCGTGGACGCGTGCGAACCAGTCGCTGATCGCCTGACGGGTCGCGGGCAGGCCGATCGTCGTCGGGTAGCCCGGCCAGTTGGCCGCAGCCACGAGCGCGTCGATCGCGACCTGCGGCGTCGGGTCGACCGGCGTACCGATCGAGAGGTCGACGATGCCGTCAGCGTGCGCGCGCGCCGTGGCGGCGTACGACGTCAGCTTGTCCCAGGGGAAGTCGGGGAGACGACCCGAGACGGAACCGGGGAGGGTCACTCCTGGTTCTGCGGGGGAAGCTCGGCGATGATCGGGTGGTCCTTGTCGATCTCACCCATCTTCGCCGCACCACCCGGCGAACCGAGGTCGTCGAAGAAGTGCACGTTGGCGTCGTAGTACTGCTTCTGGTCGGCCGGGACGTCGTCCTCGTAGTAGATCGCCTCGACCGGGCAGACCGGCTCGCAGGCGCCACAGTCGACGCACTCGTCCGGGTGGATGTAGAGCATCCGCTTGCCCTCGTAGATGCAGTCGACGGGGCACTCGTCGACGCATGCGCGGTCCTTGACGTCGACACACGGCTGCGCGATGACGTAGGTCATCTGATCCTCCAGAGGGGCTTAACGGAAAGCTGCGGGGCCAGCCTAGTATCCCCGCCATGTCCGACGGCAGCCGCTCTCCCTATCTGGGCCCCCACGTGGTCGGCCAGCGTGTCGTCGTACGCCGCCTGGTGCCGGGTGCAACGGGCCCGACAGGCGGGCCGGCGTTCACCGATGTGCTCGGCGAGTGCGTCGCCTGGGACCCATGTGTCGTCGTCACGGCCACGGGTGAGCGCGTCGAGATCCCTCTCGACCTGATCGTGTCCGGCAAGCCGGTCCCGCCGCGCCCGTCCGTGCGGCTGCGCGCCTCGGTCGCGGAGTGCGAGTCGCACGTCGCGGGGCTGTGGTCGTCGGCGGAGACGGCCGCGATCGGCGCGTGGCAGGTCCGCTCGTCCCGGACGGTCGGGCGCAAGCGCGCCAACTCGTGCCTGGCCGTCGTGGACCCCGGCCTCCCCCTGAGCGAGGCGCTGGACGCCGTCGGCGCCGCCTACGACGCCCTTGGCAAGCCGGCCCTGCTCCACGTGGAGGCCGATTCCGACCTCGAGGGTGCCCTGCTCGCCCTCGGCTGTACGCCGGCCGGCGGCGAGGCCGACTTCCTCCTTGCCGGCGTGACGCGCGCGCTCCGCGCCGCCGGGCGGCCCTCGGTCGCCGTCGACCTGTCGGCGTCAGGCGCCCACGCGATCGCCGAGGTCAGCAGCGCCTGCGACGCGATCGCCGAAGCAGCAGCGAGCATCGACGGCGACTGGATCGGCATCCACGACCTCCTGGTCGACCCGTCGCACCGGCGACGGGGCCTGGCCCGATCGGTGGTCGCCTCACTGCTCGAGTGGGGAGTCGAGCAGGGCGCGTCGACAGCGTGGCTGCACGTCGAGACCGACAACGCCGCGGCCCGCGCGCTCTACTCGTCACTCGGCTTCGTCGAACACCACCGCATGCGCTACATCGCGCTGCCTGGCTGACCGAAACCCGCGACTCGACACGTCAAAACCCGGGTCTCGGCGCGCCAAAACCCGGGTCTCGGCGGTCAGGGCGCGGGCTTCGGGGGCTTGCAGACCACCCGGTCGGCCGCGTTGTAGTGCGTGTGCATCTTCTCGACGCGCACCTCGGATCCGTTGCGCCGGAAGTGCCGGTAGACGTCGATGTCGAAGCCCGTGTTGGGCTCCTGCGGCTCGCAGTCGGGAGCCCGCGAGACCCGCTCCCCCGGTGGCACGACGTTGTAGCGATCGCCGGTCGTGGCGGTGATGTCCCAGTGCTTCGTCGACCACATGCTGACGGTCACCACACCCGAGCTGGACGGCGTCGACTTCTGCACGTGGGTCTCGATCAGGACCCCGTAGGGGGTGTCGTTCTGGAACTTCAGGTCGACGGTCGGCCAGGCGACCGTCGCCTCGCGGCCGACCGGATAGCGGTCGAAGTAGAGGCTGTGCGGCTTGTGCTGGATGTCCTTCAGGCCGGCGAAGAACGCGGCGTTGAAGGTCGTGGTCGCCACCTGCGAGACCCCACCGCCGAGCGCCGTCGTGATCTCGCCGCCGTCGATGACGTAGCCCTCGACGAATCCGTTGGCCTTCGTGCGCTGGCCCACGGTGTCGTTGAGCGAGAAGGTCTCGCCGGGCGCGAGGACCGTGCCGTTGATCAGGCTCAGGGCACGGGGGATGTTGATGTTGCGGTAGTCGGTGTGCGGGTAGTAGGTCGTGAAGGTCGAGACCTTCTCCATGATCCCCCACTTCCGGGCATCCGCGGTGGTGACCTCGGGCTTCTCGACGGTGGCCTCCACCGCGAGCCGGCGGCTGGCGCCGGTCTTCGTCAGGACGTCGGGAAGCGCCGCGGTCACGTCGTCGGGGTCATAGCCGACACCGGGCTTGCCCGGCACCACCGTCGGTACGCCGCGGACGAGCTCCACCGTCGCGTCGACCGGCTTGCCGGCGTCGCCGAGGTGAGCGTTGACGATGCTGGCAAGGCGCTTGCCGTTGACCTTCGGCACCAGCCGACCGTTCTCGGCGACCATCGACAGTGCCGGCGCGAGCTCCGCCGGCCGCAGCACGAGCTTCTGGGTGTCGAAGACGAGTGTCACCGGCCCGCTCATCGCGGGCGTCGCGAACTCCTCGAGCGCAGCATGGACGTCGTCGTCGCTGATCGCGGGCTGTACGTCGGTCAACGGCAGCGTCACACCCTGCCCGGCGACGTACGCCGCGAGGAGGGAGGCCCTGGTCGCAGCGGGGTCGAGGCCGAGACCCGACTGGGCGGGCACCGCCTTCGCGCGGCTGCCGACGAAGCGCACAGCGCCCTCACGCGGCGCAGTGCCGTGACGCTCGTCGAGGCCGGCGACGACCTGACCGAGCGCGGCGTCGTCGACGTCGACCACCGGCGCCACCTCGTCGGCACCCGCGTAGTAGTCCCACAGACGGCGCGGGTCGAAGGACCGCCCGCCGCCCGCCTTCTCCACGGTGGCCGCCGCATCGAAGTGGAAGCCGAGCTGCTCGGCCGTGAAGGTCTCCGTCGTGCCGCCGACGGTGACGCCGACCGTGTCGTGGCCTGCGAACTCCTTCTCCAGGCGCGCCTGCGCGACCGCCGGGGCCAGTCCGCCCAGCTCGACCCCGGCGACCGAGGTGCCACGCGGGAGCCGGTCAGCAGCGAATGCCCACGCGGCCGCGTAGAGCCCGCCGGCCAGCAGGGTGACCAGCAGGAGCGAGAGAACGACTGCGCCGCCGCCGAGCCGGCGACCCATCAGAGGCCCGCGAAGAGATCGGTCTCGAAACCGTCGTCGCCGACCGCGCCCTTGGCGCCCTTCGCGAGGCGGTAGAACTCGGTGCTCCAGAAGGCGGTGCCGACCGATCCGCCCATCGCGAAGAACGGGCCCTCGGGGTCGATCTGGGTGCGGTGCGCCTTCATCGCGTCGATCTTCTTCTCGCCGAACTCCCCACCGTCGACAGCCGCCGCGAGCCAGGCATCCGGCGTCGTGAACGGACCCATGTCTCCGTCAGGATCCATCCCAGCGAAGGTCTCGGTGTCACCGCTGGCGCGCAGCGCGCGGAGGCTGTCGCGCATGCGGCCCTCGGACATCGCGCACCAGTAGATCTTGGCGATGTCGTGGGGCTCGCCGAGGTCGGGCTTGTAGGACTCCACGGCGGCCAGCTGGGCGGCGTACATCGCGACGCGGTGCGCCTGGATGTGGTCGGGGTGGCCGTAGTTGCCGAACTCGTCGTAGGTGACCAGGACCTGCGGGCGGACCTCGCGGATCACCTTCACCAGCTCGTCGGCCGCCTTCGTCAGGTCGGCGTTGGCAAAGGCGCGCTCGTCGGTCTCGTCGGCGGCGATCGCGTAGCCCTTCTCGTGCCACTTCATGCCGGAGTCGCGGAACGCACCGAAGCCGCCGAGGAAGCGGTGGTCAGTGACGCCGAGGATCTCCATCGCGGCCGCGAGCTCCTCGCGACGGTGGTCGCCGAGGGTGTCGTCCTGGTCGGCCGCGATGTGCGCCAGCTCCGGGACGAGGACCTCACCGAGCTCACCGGCCGTGCAGGTCACGAGCGTGACCTGGCGCCCCTCGGCGACGTAACGCGCCATGGTCGCGCCGTTCTGGATCGTCTCGTCGTCGGGGTGGGCGTGGACCAGCAGGAGGCGCATGTCAGCGGGCGCAAGGCTCATGCGGGCAACCCTAGCCAGCAGCGCAGACAATCACTGGAGGTCGGGACGCTTGATCCGGATCGGTGCCTGCGGGAGGTCAGCGGTGCGCGGGGGCAGGACGACCTGCGTGGGCTCGGGCTCCTCGGCGTCGAGCCATCCGTCGTACTCGTCGACGAGGAGCTCCAGCGCGATCATCGGGGCGTCGGAGGTGACGCACCACGGATGGTCCTCGTCGTCGTCCTCGCCGGCGAGGCGCTCACGCGTCACGTCGGCGTCGAAACCGTCGCGGCGCAGCCGGGCGGCCACGGCCCGGGCGTCGTCCTCCTCGAAGAAGATCCCTCTCATGGGCGCTACGGTGCCAGACATGTCGGACAGCACCACCCCCGGGCCAGAGACCACGCCCGGGCCCGGGACCACTCCCGCGCCTGCCCACGGCGTCCACCTGCGGCGTACCGAGGAACGGGTCGACGAGGTGGCGGCGCTCGCCACGGCGTGCGGCGGGGCCGTCGGGGTCGGCGGTGTGCTCGACCATCTCGAACGCCGGCTGCGGCGCGCCGTCCCGACCGGCCTGAAGGTGTGGAGGCAGTGGGCCTGGGACCGCGCCGACTCGTTCAGCCAGCGCTGGTGGCCGCAGGGCATCACCACCTCCATCGACGCGACCGGCACCCGGCGCGGCCTGGTCGCGGGACGCGAGGTCGTGGTCACCAGCTGGTACTCCCACCAGGTCGCCGGCATCAATAAGGGCGTGCGGATCTCGTTCGTCGACGTCAACGCACGGCGCTACCGCCACGTGCTGCTGGTCGTGCCGAAGGTCGTCGACGGCCAGGTGACGCTCGCTCCCCTGAAGGCACACGCGGGCGGCATCGTCTGGGTCGGCCCGTGGCTCTACGTCGCGGGCACCGCCAAGGGGATCCACGTCTTCCGGCTCGACGACATCGTCGCGATCCCCGACGACCTGTACGACGAGGACGCCGACCGGATCGGACGGCACGGTGACCGCCTCGCCAGCTACGGACACCGCTACGTGCTGCCGCTGCGCTTCTCCTACCGCGCCGCTGCCGACGAGGGTGAGGAGCCGCTGCGCTACTCGTTCCTCTCGCTCGACCGCGACCCGGCCGGCCCTGCGCTGGTCGTCGGCGAGTACGGCCGGCGCAAGCAGACCACCCGGCTGGCCCGGTTCGAGCTCGACCCGGAGACGTACCTGCTCCCGACCGACGAGCGCGGCCTCTCCCGGCCGCTCCTGCTCGAGGGCAGCGGACAGCGCGGCATGCAGGGAGCGTGCGTCGTCGGCGACACCTGGTACCTCACCGCGTCCCACGGACCCTGGGGACTCGGCACCCTGTACGTCGGACGGCCGGGCGCCTGGCGCGCCGTGCGGCGGGCGCTCCCGATGGGGCCCGAGGACATCGCCTACGTGCCCGCGACCGACTCGCTGTGGTCGGTGACCGAGCACCCCGGACGCCGCTGGATCTACAAGCTGCGGCGACCGTCGGTCTGGACCACCGTCCGTTCATGAAGCCCTCAGGTGCCCGTCACTTCGACGGCACCTGCGCACTGCAAGCAATCCTTAACGTCCCGGACGTCCCGCCCCGAGATCCGGCGCGGGCTGACGCCCGGGAGACCTGACATGCACGTCCCGTTCCGCATCGCCACCGCTTCGCTCGCGCTCGTCGCGGGCACGACGGGTGCCGGCCTCGCCGTCATCGGCACGGCGGATGCCGCCGCGCCGCACCCGCACAACGTGATCTACCTGCTGGGCGACGGCATGGGCCGTACCCACGTCACCGCCGGCCGCGAGCGCTTCTACGGCGCCCACGGCAAGCTGAACATGGAGAAGCTCCCGGTCGTCGGCCAGGTGTCGACGTACTCGGTCGAGAAGAACTCCGGGCAGCCCGGCTCGGGCGACTTCAAGCCCAACCTTGTGACCGACTCCGCCTCGGCCGCGACCGCGTGGTCCTCCGGCGTGAAGACCTACAACGCCGCCCTCGGCGTCGACGCCAAGGGCACCGTGAAGGCAACGCTCATGGAAGCCGCCCACCAGGCTGGCCTGGCCACCGGCAACGTCTCGACCGCGGAGATCACCGACGCAACCCCGGCAGGTCAGATGAGCCACGCGCTGGCCCGCGGCTGCCAGGGTCCGACGTACTCCGCCTCCGCGTGCCAGGACACGACGATCACCGGCAGCGCCCTGCCGACCAGCGACGTCCGGGTCACCCCGATCGCCGACCAGGTCGCCCGCAACAACACCGCGGACGTCATCCTCGGCGGCGGCCTGGCCCGCTTCGACGCCGCCGATGAGGACGCGCTGAAGGCGTCGGGCTACGCGGTGCTGGGCTCGCCGGCGTCGCAGACCGTGGCGACGAAGTCCGACCTGTCGGGAGCCACCGGACAGAAGGTCTTCGGCCTGTTCAACAAGGGCAACATGACGATCGAGAAGTTCAAGCAGGACAACCCCGGCTCGGTCCAGGCCGAGGAGCCGACGGTCGCCGACATGACCCGCAAGGCGATCGACCTCCTGCAGGCCAGGAGCACCGCCACGGGCGGCAAGGGTTTCTTCCTCCAGGTCGAGGGCGCCCTCATCGACAAGCGCTCGCACGCCAACGACGCCGCCCAGACGCTCCAGGAGATCAAGGCGTTCGACGACGCGGTCAAGGCGGCGTACGACTTCGCCCAGGCGGACGGCAACACCACCGTGATCGTCACCGCTGACCACGAGTGCGCCGGCTTCAACATCATCGAGAAGGGCACGTTCACCAACGCCGAGGCGACGACTCCTCCGGCGAACGCCGACGCCGTCAACACCGCCAACAGCTCGGTGCTCGCCCGCCCGACGGGTGGTTCGAAGGACGCGACCCGGTCGACGGGCATCCTCAACGCCCCGGGCGCGACCAACGCCAACAACTTCGCCCCGGCCACGTTCCGTACGCCGGACGACGCCGCCGCGGTGACCGACGGCTCGGCCGACGCCAGCCTGTGGCTGACCTACCTCTCGGGCAACCACACCGGCGCCGATGTGCCGATCTTCGCCTTCGGCCCCGGCAGCAAGCGGATCGGTGCCGAGATCGACAACACCGACCTCTTCGGGATCATGGCCAAGGCCGCGGGCCTGAAGGTCACCCGCTGACCCAGCACCCGCGGGACCCGGGTCGGCGCGAGCCGGCCCGGGTCCCGTGCATTCATCCGGAGGACACATGAAGAAGCTCGCCGCCACCGTCCTGACGCTGACCCTCGCGGCCGGCGCCACCGCCTGCTCGGGCACCGATGACGCCGCCACCACCGCGGACCCGACCGTGCAGACGTCGTTCCCCGGACTGGCGACGCCGACCGGAGAGCCCGAACTGCCGGGCATGACCGACGCGCATCCGTCACGGGGCACGGTCACGTGGGTCTCGGGCCCGTTCGACACCCGATTCGACACCCGCGGGCTCCGCTTCGACGGATCGGCGATCCGCGGCGAGCTGGACGTGACCAGCGACGTCAGCGAGATCCTCGACCTGCAGGTGCTCGCCGGCTTCTACGACGCGCGCGGTGCGTACCTCGGCGAGGGCCGCTGGACGCTGCACAGCGAGGACGACAACGTCGGGCGGCCCGACGAGAGCGTGCGCTTCGCCGTGCGCGTGCCGTCGGCGTACGCCGGGAAGGCGGTCGCCGCGACCGTCGGCGTACCGGTGCTGGTCAACGAGTGACGGCTCAGAGCCAGCGCTTGGTCCGCAGCGCGTAGTCGTCCCACTCGTCGCCGAAGTTGCGCTCCATGGCGCGCTCCTCGGGCAGCACCTGGAGCTCGTCGATCGCGACGACGAAGGCGGCGACGGGTAGCCAGGTGGCCGCTCCCCCACGTCCGAGCGCGTGCGCGGCGAGCGCCCCGGCCATGCCGACGTACATCGGGTTGCGCGTGCGCCGGTAGGGGCCGTCGGTCACGAGTGCCGTGGCCTTCTCCGGGTGGAGCGGGTGCACCGTGGTCTGCGCAGCGCGGAACCGCTCGGCGGCTGCGGCCACCAGCCCGACACTGCCCGCCGCAAGAGCCGACGCGGCGACCTTGCGCACCGGACCCGCCCCCTCCTTCGGGGCGAGCAGGCGCTGGACGCCGGCGAAGCCGAGCGCGATGACCGGAGGCGGCACGACAGGCATGGTCCGACGGTAGCGCGGGGTTCAGCGGCGGTCAGCCGCGCTCGGCGTACCAGTGCAGGAGGCGGTCGGCGAACTCCACGACGAGCGTCTCGTCGGGGTACTTGCCGAAGTGGTCGTGCAGCTCGTGGTCGAGGTACGCCACGATGTCGTCGCGCTTCGTGGTGTGGCTCAGCCGCGTGAGGATCGGCTGGATGAGGGGCTCGTACTCGTCGGGGTAGATCCCGTTGGCGGCGTAGTAGCCGAGCGGGTCCCAGTCACTGAGCATGTGACGGACCTCGATGACATCCGTCGATTCGTGCTGCACGGTCATGAGCGGTATCCAAGCACGACCTGTGACGCCCGCCACGCGAAATGCACGAGGACCCCCTGCGCCGTGTCGGCGGACGGGGCCCTCAGCAGGTCACATGCCCGGGATGGCCTGGACCCGCGCCTCCGGTTGAATACGTCCATGACCGTCTGGACCTGCTTCGCCGTCGGGCTCGTGCTCGTGATCGGTACGTCGATCAGCATCATCGGCGCGCTGGTCGTGCCCCGTCGCGTCGACTCCTGGATCACCTCGGCGGTCGACGGTCTCCTCGACCGCACCTTCCTGCTGACGCTCCGGCCGGTCCGGTCCTTCGAGCTGCGCGACCGTGTTCTGGGCTGGCAGGCGCCGCTCGCGCTCGTCGTACGCCTGACGGTGTGGATGGGGCTGCTCGTCCTGGGCTACGCGCTGATGATGATGCCGGACACCGACGGCCACCTCAGCGATGCGTTGCGGGATGCCGGGTCGTCGATGTTCACGCTCGGCTTCGCTGTGCCCCACGGAGGCGACGGCCAGGTGCTCGCCTATCTCGCGGGCTTCACCGGCATGGTCGTCGTCGGCCTGCAGATCGGGTACCTGCCGACGCTGTACTCCGGCTTCAACAAGCGCGAGACCGAGGTGAGCCTCCTGGTCTCGCGGGCCGGCCTGCCCGCCTGGGGCCCCGAGATCCTGCTGCGCACCCACTGGGGCATGGGTGGCGGCGACACCGCCCCGGTGCTCGACGAGCTCTTCGTGCGGTGGGAGCGCTGGACCGCCGAGGTCGCGGAGTCGCACGCGACGTATCCCGCGCTGCTGCGACTGCGTTCGCCACGGGTCGACTCGCACTGGCTGACGTCGCTGATCGCGGTCATGGATGCCGCAGCGCTGCACCTCGCCCTGTCGCCGGACGCGGAGCCGAAGATCAACGCCCGCCTCGTGCTCCGCATGGGCTTCACAACGCTCGACGACATGGCCCGCACGCTCAAGCTCGCCGTACCGTCGCAGAAGTCGATCGACGCCGAGGCGACCCCGGTTTCCGTGACGTACGACGAGTTCGTCGCCGCCACGGCCGCGCTCCGTTCGGTCGACTATCCCGTGACGATGACCGACGAGGAGGCGTGGCCGCACTTCCGCGGCTGGCGGGTCAACTACGACACTGCCGCCCTCGCCCTCTGCCGCGAGCTCGACGCTCCCCCGTCGATGTGGACGGGCCCGCGCCGCTGGCCGTCCGAGCCGCGGGCACCCTGGCGGCCCGCGCCCGGCCGCGGGCGCGTCCGCGACTGACGGCGTACCGTGAAAGCCATGGCCACCGACCCCTTGTGCCCCACCTGCGGGCAGCCGCTACGACATGGCGGACACCTGACTGACGACGACGCCGCACTCGTCGCCCGCACCGGCAACGCCGGCATCACGTTCGAGACCCAGGGACGCTGCGAGAACGAGGCCTGTGCCGACTTCGGGCGCGAGTTCGCCCCGACGGAATGGCTCGATCCCGCCGGGGCCTGACGCACTTCCGTAGAGTGCTGGACGTGACGCGCAACGAGGTGCCCGAGCTCTCCGCTTCGATCCAGATCGCCGCCCCCGTCGAGGAGGTGTGGCAGCTCGTGAGTGATGTGACGCGGATGCCCGAGTGGAGCCCACAGGTCCAGTCCGTGCGCCTGCGCAGCGGCTTCGACGAGGTGTCACTCGGGGCAGAGTTCACCAACCGCAACAGCCTCGGCGGCGGGCTCGACTGGACGACGCACGCCACCATCACCGCGTACGACGCTCCCCGCGAGGTCGCCTTCCGCGTCGAGGAGAACTGGGTGACCTGGCGCTTCGCCCTCTCCCCGACGGACGACGGCACCCTGCTCGTCCAGCACCGCGAGGCGCCCGACGGCATCTCCGACCTGTCGCAGCAACTCACTGACGGCTTCATGGGCGGCACCGAGCAGTTCAGCGACACGATGCGCGCCGGCATGGCCGAGACGCTCGAGCGGATCAAGTCCGCTGCCGAGTTCCACTGACCCACACCGGAGGCATTCATGGCAGTCCGCGTCGACCTCAACGTCTCCCTCGACGGCTTCGCCACCACGACCGACCAGAGCCCGGAGAACCCCTTCGGCGAGGACTGGTCCCGCCTGACCGCGGCGTACGTCGCGACGAAGACGTTCCGCGAGCGGGTCCTCGGCGACCGATCGGGCGCGGGCACGACGGGAGTCGACGACCGCTACGCCGCGGCGTACTTCGAGGAGATCGGCGCCGAGATCATGGGCGCGGGCATGTTCGGACTGCACACCTTCCCCGACGACCCCGAGTGGAAGGGCTGGTGGGGCGACGAGCCGCCGTTCCGCTGCCCGGTCTTCGTCCTGACCCACACGGCGCGGCCATCGATCACGTTCGACAACGGCACGTCGTTCCACTTCATCAGCGCGACGCCGCACGAGGCGCTCGCGCGGGCGCTCGAGGCGGCCGACGGCGCGGACGTGCGGATCGGTGGCGGCGCCTCGGTCGCGCGCTACTTCCTCGCCGCCGGCCTCGTGGACCAGCTGCACGTCGCGATCGCTCCGATCCTGCTCGGCAGCGGCATCCGGCTGTGGGACGACCTGCGCGGCCTCGAGGCGGGTTACCAGGTCACCAGCGAGACCGCGGAGAGCGGCACCGTCCACGTCACCTTCCGCCGGTAGGCCTCCGGACGACGAGAGCCAGCGCAGCCACGGCGGCCACGAGCTCCGCGACGAAGCTCGCCGTCTTCCCGGCGAACCACAGTGGTTCGTACATGTCCGGAAGCGGCCCGATCCGCCCCGGATCCATCCAGGTGTACGCCGCGACGGCAGCCGCTCCCCCCGCGGCGACGGCCAGCGCCGCGAGCGCAGTCCACCGACGCGGCCACACCACGACCCCCACGGCCGCGAGCGCCGCGGCGACTCCTTCGATGCGAAACAGCGTCGCCTGGCTGACCACCGACGTGGCGACGAGGCGGTAGTCGTCGGCGTACCGCAGGTGCACCCAGGCGTCCACGGCCAGGCCGCCCACCACGAGCGGGACGAGCAACCACCGGCGCAGGTCCATGGCACGCCTCCTTCTCGCGTGACACGAGACGCGGCCGCGGACGGTTCACGGTGAACCATCCGGCCTCCCGCCTCGTGTCACTGGGGACGGCGGCGCCGAGCCGCATGGACACAGCGAAACGAGGACGCCATGGACGCGACACGACACGGGCAGCCCGCGCGGGCGGGCGCGGCGGCGCTGGTCGGCCTTGCCGCCGCCCTGCTGGCCGGCTGCGGCGGCTCGACCCCCGCGGACTCGGGCAGCGGCGAAGGCCCGGAGCAGATCGGGACGGCCACCGGCGAGTACGGCACCTACCTGACTGCGGACGACGGCAAGGCCGTCTACCTATGGGAGGGCGACCACAGCGGTACGTCGGCCTGCTCGGGGGCCTGCGCAGGCGCGTGGCCGCCGGTCCTCACCGACGGCGCACCCCACGCCGGCAGCGGGGTGGCCACCGGCCAGCTCGGCACCGTCAAGCGGTCGGACGGGACGACCCAGGTCACCTACGCCGGCCACCCCCTCTATTACTACGCAGGCGACGGCAGCGCGGGCAGCACCAACGGCGAGGGAAGCAAGGGCTTCGGCGCCGCTTGGTGGCTCGTCGCACCGGGCGGCACCGCGGTCATGGAGAAGGACGAGTCGCCCTCCCCGACGGACTCCTCGTCGTCCGACGACGGTGGCTACTGACCGGGCCGGCGCTCCCCGCGCCGGTGCTCCCCGCGCCGGTGAATCCGGGAGCACACTGGAGGACGTGACCGCGCGTCCGCTCCGCGACGACGGCCTGCTCCGCGCCCTGCACGACGAGCACGGCCCGGCGTTGTGGCACTACGCGCTCGGCCTGACCGGCGGCGACGTGGCGCATGCGGAGGACGTCGTCCAGGAGACGCTCCTGCGGGCCTGGCGGCACCCTCAGGCGTTCGAACCGCGACGGGGATCGCCCCGTGCCTGGCTCTACACGGTGGCGCGGCACATCGTCGTCGACGACCACCGCTCCGCCCGCAGCCGGCACGAGGCGGCGACCGGTCGCGTGCCCGAGCAGGAGGTGCCGGACGAGACGACGCACGTGCTCGACCAGGCCCTGATCAGCGAGGCCCTCGCGCGCCTCTCGACCGAGCATCGCGCGGTGCTCCAGGAGTGCTACTACCGCGGCCGCAGCGTCGCCGAGGCGGCCGTCGTGCTGGGCATCCCGCCCGGCACCGTGAAGTCCCGGACCCACTACGCCCTGCAGGCGCTGCGCCTGGCGGTCGACGAGCTCGGAGGTGAGCGATGAGCACCGATCCCTGGGAGTACGCCGACGCGGCCTACGCGCTGGGCGCGCTCGAGCCCGACGAGCGGGCGGCGTTCGAGAGGCATCTCGCGAGCTGTGAGGCGTGCCGGTCACGCGTGACGTCGGCCGGATCCGCCGTCGGCCTGCTGGCGCGCGGAGAGAGCCCGGACACTCCCCCGCTTCCGGCGACGCTACTGCCCGGGCTGCTGCACCAGGCGCGACGTGTGCGACGGCGCAGGCTCGTGGTGACCGGCGCACTGAGCGGCGTGGCCGCGGCCTGCGTCCTCGCGGTCGTCCTGGTCGCGGCCCCGCTCCGCGACGGTCCCGCGCGCGAGCCGATGGCCCAGGTCGGCCACCCGCCGATCAGCGCCGAGGCCGCCGTCGTACCCACCGCATGGGGGACGCGGATCACCCTCACCTGCCGCTATCTGGGCGAGCCAGCCGGCTACCGCTACGCCCTGCGCGTGCGTGGCACCGACGGCACTGTCACGACCCTCGGGACCTGGTCGCTCGGCGATCGCGACGTCACCTTCACCGGCGGCACGGCCCTGCCGGTCGCGGAGATCGCCGCCGTGGAGGTGACGGACGGGAGCGGCACGACGCTCCTCACCCTTGACCACCCGGGCGCCTGAAAGGGGCCGAGCCCGATCAGGCGTCGTCGAGGTGGGCGATCAGGACATTGAGCTCGTCGCGCAGGCTGACGACCGAGGACCGATCCAGATCCATGGCCGACGCGAGTCGCAGCGGCACGTCGGCGACCTGCTCGCGCAGCGCGCGGCCTGCGGCGGTCAGCTCGATCAGGACCCGGCGCTCGTCCTCCGCATCGCGGCGGCGCTCCACCCGACCCGCCAGCTCGAGTCGCTTGAGCAGCGGCGTGAGCGTGCCGGAGTCGAGCCGCAACCGGTTGCCCAGGGCGCTGACCGTGACCGGCTCCCCGGCCTCCCACAGCACCAGCATCACCAGGTACTGCGGGTAGGTCAGCCCGGTGCCGGTGAGCAGCGCGGCGTACTGCTTCGTGACGGCGCGCGTGGCGGCGTACAGCGGGAAGCAGAGCTGCTGGTCGAGGGCGAGCTGCGGGAAGTCGGGCACGTCCCCATGTTAACCCCTTGCGTCATTCGATTGTGCGCAATACAGTTGTGCACATGACCGCTCTTTACACAGCCACCGCCGTCAGCACCGGCGACGCCCGCAACGGCCACGTCTCCTCGACCGACGGCCTCCTCGACCTCGACGTCCGCATGCCGAAGGAGCTCGGCGGCGCCGGCGGCGCCACCAACCCCGAGCAGCTCTTCGCCGCCGGCTACGCGGCCTGCTTCCACTCGGCGCTCAAGCTGGTCGGCGGCAAGGCCCAGGCCGACCTGAGCGACACCGAGGTCGTCGCCGACGTCTCCCTGCACGCCGACGACCTGGGCTTCGCGCTCTCCGTCCAGCTCGAGGTCACCATCCCGAACGTCGACGCCGGCACCGCCCAGAAGCTCGTCGACGCCGCCCACCAGGTCTGCCCCTACTCCCGCGCGACCCGCGGCAACGTCGAGGTCACGCTGACCGTCGCCTGACGGCAGTTCGATCAGCGGGTGCCGAGCCGGAGTCCGACCCGGACGACGTCACCGATCTCGACACCCGCTGCTCGCCGCACCGCCACCTTGAGTGGCAACGCGCACTGCTCGCCGTAGGGGAAGGTCGCTGTCCGGAACGCCGTCTCCCCGATGCGCGCCTCGACCGGGATCTGCCCCCAGTAGACGAGCTCGCGCCCGACCTCCCGGAGCTCGTCGCTCTCGTCGGGCGGGATCACCACGAAGAAGTACGGCGACGGCCCGCGCCACTCGATGACCTCGCCCTCGAACTCCCACTCCACCCTGCCGACCGTAGCCCGGCACACCGACAAGCGGTTCGCCCGCGCGCCCCGATACCGATCAGTACGGCCCCACAATCGTCCACTGCGGGGCCGTACTGATCGGTATCGCAAGCGGACAACCCGAAATGAACGCGACCCCGGCAGCCAAGGCGGCTGCCGGGGTCGTCGTACGAGATGGATCAGACGGTCACCATTTCGTCTGACGTCCTGCGGGGCTCGCCTCCGCCACACCTCGCTGCGCTCGGCGTGACTCCGGCTCACTCCTCGGATCAGACGTTGAAGCGCCACTCGCAGACGTCGCCGTCCTGCATGACGTACTCCTTGCCCTCGATGCGGACCTTGCCGAGCTCCTTGGCCTTGACCACGGAGCCGGCCGCGATCAGGTCGTCGAAGGCGATGACCTCGCCCTTGATGAAGCCCTTCTGGAAGTCGGTGTGGATCGCACCAGCGGCCTCGGGGGCGGTGGCGCCCTTCTTGATCTCCCAGGCGCGCACCTCCTTCGGGCCGGCCGTGAGGTAGGTCTGCAGGCCGAGGGTGTCGAAGCCGACGCGCGCGAGCTGGTCCAGGCCCGACTCGGGGATGCCGAGGTCGTTGAGCATCTCGAGGGCCTCGTCGGCCTCCATCTCGATCAGCTCGGACTCGATCTTCGCGTCGAGGAAGATCGCCTCCGCGGGCGCCACGAGGGCGCGCATCTGGTCCTTGAGCGCCTCGTCGGCGAGCTCGTCGGTGTCGCAGTTGAAGACGTAGATGAAGGGCTTCGCGGTCAGCAGGGTGAGCTCGCGCAGGTGCTCGGCCTCGATCTTCGTGGCGATGACCGGCGTGCCGGCCTCGAGCGCTTCCTTGGCCTGCTTCACGGCCTCGAGCTTGGCCACGGACTCCTTCTTGATCCGCGCCTCCTTCTCCAGCCGCGGGATCGCCTTCTCCACCGTCTCGATGTCGGCGAGGATCAGCTCGGTCTTGATCGTCTCGATGTCCGAGCCCGGGTCGACCTTGCCGTCGACATGCGTGACGTCCTCGTCGCGGAAGACGCGGGTCACCTGGCAGATCGCAGCGGCCTCACGGATGTGCGCGAGGAACTTGTTGCCCAGGCCCTCACCCTGCGACGCGCCACGGACGATGCCCGCGATGTCGACGAACTCGACGGTGGCCGGCAGCAGCTTCTGCGAGCCGTAGATCTTCGCGAGCTCGGCCAGGCGCGGGTCGGGGACACCCACGACGCCGACGTTCGGCTCGATCGTGGCGAACGGGTAGTTCGCCGCGAGCACGTTGTTCTTGGTCAGCGCGTTGAAGAGCGTCGACTTGCCCGCGTTGGGGAGACCGACGATTCCGATAGTGAGAGCCACGGGGCGGAATTCTACGGGGGATTACGGGCGGTTCCGACCGAGGTCGTCGTGGGCCTGCACCCACTCCTCCGCGACGACGGCCGCACCGAGCGACAGCTCCCCCGCCAGCACCGTCGCGGCGATGATCTCGGCCAGCTTGCGGGCCTTGCCCGCGCCGTAGCAGTCCATGATCTCGAGGCCTTCGCGCTGGGTCGCGAGGCCGGTGCCGCCGCCGTACGTCGCGATGATCAGCGACGGGAGGGTGACCGAGACGTACAGGTCGCCGTTCGGGAGGAGCTCCGTGAAGCCGTAGAGCGCGGAGGACTCCGCGACGTTGGCGACGTCCTGGCCGGTCGCGATGAAGATCGCGGTGATGCCATTGGCGGAGTGATTTCCGTTGTTGTTCGTCACCGACATGATCGAGCCGAGCTGGCCCTTGAGACGGGCGGCGAAGAGCTTGTCCGTCGAGACGTTGAGGTGCTTCAGCACCAGATCGGCGGGCAGGGTCGCCTCGGCGACGACCCGCTTGCCGCGCGTGTGGAGCATGTTGACGACCGACGTCTTCTTGTCGGTGGCGAACTGACCCTCGAGCACGAAGTGCAGCTCTCCCGGGTAGTTGAGCTTGATCCAGGCGCACGCGGCGAACG
This sequence comes from Nocardioides jejuensis, assembly GCF_004337475.1. Classification (GTDB taxonomy): domain Bacteria; phylum Actinomycetota; class Actinomycetes; order Propionibacteriales; family Nocardioidaceae; genus Nocardioides; species Nocardioides jejuensis. The sequence goes on from NZ_SJZJ01000014.1 coordinate 24,504, forward strand.
TCGCCTTGCCGGTCATGTTCTGACCCGCGGCGTCGCCGGTGGAGTAGTTGAAGCGCGTGTAGAGCAGCTTGGAGACCGAGAACTGCTGGATCTCGAGCAGCTTGCCGGTCGTCGTGGTCGTCTCCGCTGCCGCGGCGACCTCGTCGAAGTGCTCCGTCAGCCACTCGCCGAACGCACGCGCCTCGCGCGCGGACTCGAAGGAGAAGACGGGAGCGCGCTGCATCTTGTCGTCGAGGACGGTGGTCGTGATGCCGCCGGCCTCGCGGAACAGCTTCATCCCGCGCGAGTACGACGCGACGAGCGTGCCCTCCGTGGTGGCGAGCGGCACCAGGAACTCACCCTGGGCGTGCTCACCGTTGACCAGCAGCGGACCCGCCAGACCCACCGGCACCTGCGCGACGCCCAAGAAGTTCTCGATGTTGCCCGGCAGGGTTTGTGGGTCGAGCGAGAAGTGCCTCATGTGCGGCTGGTCCGCGCCGGTCGCGGCGGCGAGGAACTCCTGCCGCGCGCCGATCGCCTCGGCGGAGTAGTCGTCGCTGCGGTCTCGGGGAATCCGGAGGTCGGTCACGACCGCGAGCATCGCACCCGAGCTGCCGACAGGTGCACAGGACACGCTGTCCAGTGCATCGGCGGCGGCCATGAACCTGTTGGCCCGTGAGCAAAGAGTTACGCCGCCCGTCACCCGCCGACGAATCCGCGGAACAGGGACGGCGGAGAGTACGGATCGCCGAGGCAGCCCCGATGGAGAGGCCGCCACCCCGTGCCGCCGAGAGGAGTCCACGATGACCCGCAACAACTGGTTCGCCCGCACCGCCCGAGGCCGCGGCTGGACGCCGATCACCTGGCAGGGGTGGGCGCTCGCCGTCTCCCTCATCCTCGTGCCGCTCGCCTTCGCCGGCGCCCTCGGCGCCACCCCGAGCGTGCTCGCGGCTGCGGCGTACGGCGCCGTCACGGCGTTCGCACTGTTCCCGCTGCTGTGGATGGCGATCCTCAAGGGCCCGGCGCCGCAGTGGCGCTACGTCGGCCAGGACGACTGACTTCCGAACTTTCCGGTGTGGCAACCGTCGCGCAGCGACGTGACTTGTGCCACGGTTGGGCCAGGCCCAACGAAGAGCCGACGAAAGGTCTCCCCGACATGGCGCAGATGCACTACTGGTTCGACCGTCGCAACCTCGGCCAGCTGCTGGTCCCCGTGACGTGGCAGGCGTTCGTCCTGATCGGGATCCAGGCACTGATCGTCGGCATGACGGTGGTGTCGGTGATCGACGAGACGTCCACGGGCATCGCGATCGCCAAGGGCATCCTGGGCTTCTTCGCCCTCTGCCTGACCTTCTGCGTCGCCATCGCCAAGAGCCCGATGCCGCACTGGCTGCGCCACAGCCTCGGCGACTGACGTCGCACCGGCCCGACCGAAGGCCGTAATTTCCTGTACACAATGTGTAACTCAGTGTTGCAACATCTTGCTACCGTGCAGGCATGACTGTCATCGACCCCTCCGCCCCCGTCCTCGTCACGGGCGGCAGTGGCTACGTCGCGAGCTGGATCGTCCGCTACCTGCTGGAGGACGGCCGCACCGTCCGGGCAACCGTCCGCAACCCTGACAAGGCGACCGGCCTCGAGCACCTGCACGCGCTCGCCGCCGCCCACCCCGGCCGACTCACGCTGCACAAGGCCGACCTCCTCGACGAGGGCAGCTACACCGAGGCGATGGCCGGCTGCGAGCTCGTCATCCACACGGCGTCGCCGTTCCTCGTCGGCAAGGTCAAGGACGCGTACGCCGACCTGGTCGAGCCCGCGCTCGAGGGCACGAAGAACGTGCTCACCAGCGTCGACGCGACGCCATCGGTCAAGCGCGTCGTCCTGACCAGCAGCGTCGTCGCCATCTACGGCGACGCCGTCGAGATGCGCGGCAAGAGGACCTTCACCGAGGCCGACTGGAACGCCACCAGCAGCCTCGAGCACCAGCCCTACTCGTACTCCAAGACCGTCGCCGAGCGTGAGGCGTGGGACCGGCAGGCAGCACAGGACCGCTGGGACCTGGTCACCATCCACCCCGGCCTCGTCCTCGGTCCGTCGCTGACGAAGGTCAGCGTCTCGGGCTCGATGACGACGATGGAGATGTTCACCGACTACAGCCAGACCTTCGGCACCGCGCGCCTCTGGCTCGGCGTCGTCGATGTGCGCGACGTGGCCCGCGCCCACATCGCCGCGGGCTTCACCCCGGAGGCACAGGGGCGCTACCTGACCAACTCCGAGTCGATCCGGATGCTCACGATCAGCCGGATCCTGCGTGCGAAGTTCGGATACCGGCCGTCGTTCCCGCTCTTCGAGGCGCCGAAGGCGGGAGCGTGGCTGGTGGCGCCGTTCGTCGGCCAGACCCGCGACTTCATCGCGAAGAACGTCGGCTTCCCGCTCGCCTTCGACAGCAGCCGTACGACGAAGGAGCTCGGCGTCATCTTCCGTCCCGCGGCGGAGTCGGTCGAGGCGCACTTCCAGCAGATGATCGACGACGGCATCACGCGCGCCTGACCGCAGCCGTCCTCGCGACACAGCAACGCCCCCGGGTCGAGGACCCGGGGGCGTCTGCCGTTGTCGGTGGGGCTCAGGCGCCGAGCTTGGCGGGGTTGTGCACGTCCATCGCTCCGATGTGCTGCTGCGACTCCACGAGGCCCTCGTCCGAGGGCTTCAGGCCCTTCTCGAAGACGCGCTTGCGCTGCTTCTCGCGGACGTCCTGGTGCGCCTCGGACGGGATGTCGAAGCCGAAGTGCGCCTGCGCCTCGCGAACCTCCCAGACCTTGTCCGAGAGCGGCGGGATGCCGAGGATCGCGGGCGCGGCGACCGGGACGGCCTGCGGCGCGATGAAGTTCATGAAGTACAGACGCACGTTGAGGTTGCTGTACAGCAGCGCGTGCATCGCCTTGACCGGGAGACGGACCGCCGCGTCGGTCAGGGGGCCCTGGCGGAGGCCGGCCATGTCGCGCATGTGCTTCGGGTACGTCGAGATCACGGCCTTGCTCAACAGGAAGATGGCCGGCGCGAGCGCCTTCTTCTTCCACTCGGGAGCGTCGACGGGCAGGGCCACGTCGATCGGCAGGATGAACTTGATCATGTCCTGCGCGCCCTCGGAAGCGGCCAGACGCGGGCGCCACTCCTCGAAGTAACGGTGGACGGCCTCGCGCGTGGTGGGGACCAGGTCGGGATCGATGGTCTGGAGCTTCGCGACCTCGCGCATCTCCTCCCAGAAACGGTTCTCCTCGGCCTCGGTCAGCTTGCCCGGACCGAACATCTCGTAGCACTTGAGGATCGAGTGCCACGCCGTGACGTGAATCCAGAGCTGCGAGCCGCCGTCGTTGGCGTCGTACGTGCCGCCGGTGACCGGGTCGTGACCGATCGCCTTCGAGTGGACCTTGACCAGGACGTCGGCAGCCTTGCAGGTCTGCTCGGCGCCGCCGAAGAGCTGGAGGCCGAAGTAGCGCAGCGTGCGGCCGTAGCGGGTCGCGGGGCGGTACTTCACGCCACCGGACTGGATCACCGCGGCGGCAAGGTTCGGGTCGAAGTGCTCGATGGTCACCGCGCGCACGAACCCGAGGACGTACGACGTGGGGTGGCCCCACACCTTCCAGGACACCGAGTCCGGACCGAGGAAGCCGTAGTCGGCCATCGGCTCGTACTGCTTCATGAGCTGCGTGCGGGTCTTGATGCCGAGCATCCGACTCCCCCTTCGTGGGCGCCTCTTGTTACAGCGGCGTAGAAAATTGTTACAGGCCCGTAGGTTCGCATGGGATGCCGCGTCGCGGATAGCGTTTGGCAACGTGAGCCGAGACACAGCGTCACAGACACCGCGCCGCAAGTACGCCGCGCGCGTGCCCGTCGACGAGCGGCGGGAGCAACTGCTCGATGCTGCGCTGCACGTGTTGGTCCGCGATGGATACGAGAACGTCACCATCGAGGCGATCTCGCAGGAGGCCGGCGTGACCCGGCCCGTGGTCTACGGTGCATACGACGGCCTCGAGCCGCTCCTGCACGCGCTGCTCGACCGCACCCAGGGGCGGGCGCTCGGCCAGGCGATGCAGCTGCTCAACCGGAGCGGTGACGCCACCGACATCGACGCGTGGCTGATCGGCGCGACCTCGGGGATCATCGACGTCGTCCAGGATGACCCGGATACCTGGGCCGCCGTGCTCTACCTCAACGCGGGCGCCCCCGCGATCGTCCGCGAGCGGGTCGCCGAGACGCGTGAGCTGATCCGGCAGTACGTCTGCTCGGGACTCGAGGCCGGCATGGCCCTGCGCGGTGGCCCCGACCTCGACCCGCAGATCCTGTCGCACCTGGTCCTTGTGACGGCCGAGGAGTTCGGGCGGCTGATCCTCGAGGAGCCGCCGCGCTACGACAAGGAGCGCCTGGTCCAGGCGATGACCAACATCCTGCGGGTGCTCCCCAAGGACTAGCGTCTCGGCCATGTCCACGATGAAGGCAGCCGTCGTCCAGCAGGGCCAGTTCAGCGTCACCGACCTCCCGGTGCCGACTCCCGGACCGGGGCAGCTGTTGCTGCGCGTCGTCCGGGCCGGCATCTGCGGCTCCGACCTGCACGCCCGCTCCCACACCGCCGACCTGCACGCGCTCGGCCGCGACCTCGGCTACGAGGCGATCATGGCGCCGTCGCAGCAGGTCGTCATGGGCCACGAGTTCGTCGGTGAGCTCGTCGCGCGCGGCCCGAGGACGAAGCGGACCTGGAAGAAGGGCACCCGCGTCGTCGCCGTCCCGATGGTCAAGCACGGCGACGAGATCCACATGACCGGCTTCGACATCGACGCCCCCGGCGCGTACGCCGAGTACCTGCTCGTGCAGGAGGCCTTCGCGTTCGAGGTGCCCGACGGCGTCGACGACGACAAGGCCGCCTTCACCGAGCCGCTCGCCGTCGCCTGGCATGCAGTACGCCGCGGGTCGGTGGGCAAGCGACCGGCCATCGTCATCGGCTGCGGCCCGATCGGCCTCGCCGTCATCCTGATGCTCAAGGCCTCGGGCGTGAAGACGATCGTGGCCTCCGACCTCTCCCCCACGCGGCGCGAGCTGGCCAAGAAGTGCGGCGCCAGCGTGGTCGTCGACCCGCGCGAGCAGTCGCCGTGGACGGCGTACGAGCTGAAGGGGCCGGTCGGCTCGGTGACCGAGCTCGCCGACTTCGGCCTGTCGGCGATCGGCGCGATGCGCAAGGTGCCGCTGCTGCCCTGGGGCCGCGTGATGCGGGCTGGCGAGAAGCTCGGTGCCGCGCCGGCCGGTCCGGTCATCTTCGAGTGCGTCGGCGTGCCCGGCATCCTCGACCAGATCTTCGCGGCGGCGCCCGTGCGCTCGCGGATCGTCGGGGTCGGCGTCTGCATGGAGCCGGACACGGTACGCACGACGCTCGCGCTCAACAAGGAGCACGAGATCCGGTTCGTCTTCGCCTACGACCCGGAGGAGTTCCAGCACGCCCTGCACCTCATCGCGAGCGGCAAGGTCGACCCGTCGCCGCTGCACACGGGCACGGTCGGACTCGGTGACCTGGACCAGGCCTTCACCGACCTCGGCGACCCGGAGACGCACGCGAAGATCCTCGTCGACCCGACCCTGTGACTCCGCTCTCGCGGCGTTGACCTTCGTTTGACCGATCGGTAAATTAACCGATCGGTCAAACAAGGAGTCACGCCATGGACCTCGCAGCCTTCTGGCACGCGATCGAGAACCCGATCCTCTTCGCGCTGCCCGTCTTCGCGGTGTGCATCGCGATCGAGGCAGCCTTCTACGCCTGGGACGCGGCGAACGACCGCGCCGCCGCGGGCGAGCGCGGCTACCTGAGCGTCGACACCCGGACCAGCCTCTCGATGGGCGCGGGTGCCCTCGTCGCGATGGTCTTCTTCAAGACGATCACGCTCGTCCTCTTCGTCTGGCTGTGGCAGGAGGTGGCGCCGTGGCACATCCCCGTCACCTGGTGGAGCTGGGCGGCACTCCTCCTGATCACCGACTTCACCTGGTACTGCAACCACCGCTTCTCGCACGTGGTCCGGATCGGCTGGGCCGCTCACCAGGCGCACCACTCCAGCGAGTACTTCAACTTCGGCACCGCACTGCGCCAGAAGTGGAACCCGTGGTCCGAGGCGATCTTCTGGCTGCCACTCCCCCTGCTCGGCTTCGAGCCCTGGATGATCTACGTCGTCTTCGGCGGCAACCTCGTCTACCAGTTCTTCAGCCACACCGAGCGGATCGGCCGGCTCTGGGCACCGGTGGAGTACGTCTTCAACACCCCGTCGCACCACCGGGTGCACCACGGCTCCGACGACATCTATCTGGACCGCAACTACGGCGGCATCCTGATCGTCTGGGACCGGCTCTTCGGCACCTTCCAGCCCGAGATCTTCACCCCGAGGTACGGCCTGACGTCGCCTGTCGAGACCTACAACCTGCTCGAGCTCGAGTACGGCGAGTACCGCAACATCTGGCGTGACGTGCGGGCAGCCGCGGGGCTCCGTGCGCGACTCGGCTACGTCTTCGGCCCGCCGGGATGGAACCCGGTCGACGGGCGACCCGTCCTTCCGGCGAACGATGACCCGGCGCGGCGTACCTCTGCCGACGGCGCCCCGGTCCCCGCCTGAGTAGTCTCGTCCGGTGACGACCGACCGCTCCCCCGCCAAGCTGCCCCGCGACCAGCGGGAGGCCCTGCTGCTCGACGCGGCGCGGGAGGAGTTCGGCGCGGCCGGCTACGCGGGAGCCTCGCTGGGCGCGATCGCCGCCCGGGCCGGCGTCAGCAAGGCACTCGTGCTGACCTACTTCGGCTCCAAGGACGGCCTGTACGCCGCGTGCGCCTCGCGCGCCGGCACCAACCTCGCCGACCGGATCGAGCAGGTCATCACCTCGCCGCTCGGACCCGACGCCATGGCACTCGCGACGCTCACAGCCATCTTCGAGGGGCTCGAGGGACGTCAGCAGGACTGGAACGTCCTCAACGACCGCACCGCCCCCAGCGGCACCGCGGCCGCCGACGCCCTCCGGGTCCAGCGGCGCACCATCGCGGAGCAGGCCAGCCGCGGTGTGGCCAGCCTGGACCGCTTCTCCGGCCTCGAGGCCGACGACCGCGAGATCCTCACCAGCATCTGGATGAGCGCCGTCACCGCCGTCGTCCACTGGTGGCAGCGCCACCCCGACCGCAGCGCTGCCGAGATGGCCGAGCGCTGCGGCCGGATCCTGGCGACGCTCGTCGACTGAGGTCGCTCTAGGCTTCGGTCCCATGCGCATCGCCACCTGGAACGTCAACTCGCTCAGGACCCGCATCGACCGTGTCGAGGCGTTCCTGCAGCGGCACGACATCGACGTCCTCGCCATCCAGGAGACGAAGGCCAAGGTCGACCAGATCCCCGAGATGGGCCTGCAGATGCTCGGCTACGAGGTCGCCGCCGTCGGCTACGACCAGTGGAACGGCGTCGCGATCGTCTCGCGCGTGGGCATCTCGGACGTCGAGGTCGGCTTCGACGGGATGCCGCAGTTCAAGGACGCCTCCGAGGCCCGGGCGCTCGGCGCGACCTGTGGCGGCGTACGCGTGTGGTCGCTGTACGTGCCCAACGGCCGCAAGCCCGACGACCCGCACTATGCGTACAAGCTGGAGTGGCTGGCCGCCCTGCGCGCGTCGGCCGGTGCGTGGCGCGACCAGCCGACCGCGCTCGTGGGTGACTGGAACATCTGCCCCACCGACGACGACGTCTTCGACCTCTCGCAGTTCCGCAACTCCACGCACGTGACGCCGGCGGAGCGCGCAGCGTTCGCGGCGTTCGCGGAGGACGGGTGGAACGAGGTGACCCGCACGCACGCGGCTGGTTACACGTACTGGGACTACTACCGGCAGCGCTTCGAGCGGGACCGCGGTCTGAAGATCGACTTCGCCGTCTGCTCGCCGTCGCTCGCTTCGCGGGTGACCGATGCGTTCATCGACCGCGAGGAGCGCGACCCCACCGTCTTCGCTGGCGCGCCGTCCGACCACGCGCCGGTGGTCTTCGACATCGCCGACTGAGCCGCGGCCGGCGGCGAGCTCTGCGGACCTGCGCATGTGCGAGACGACGCGCCGATGGAGCGGTCATCGCCGGCGCGTCATCTCGCACGTGCGTGATTGCGCAGGGCCGCGATCACCTTGTGTCGGGCCTGATCCCTAGGTTCCGGTCCATGAAGACACGAACCGTTGCCCTCGTTGCTGCGGCCGCTGGCTGCACCACCGGAAGCCAGGTCATCGACGGCCCCGGCCGTCACGTCCTCGTCACCGTCGCTCTTGTTGCAGCTATTGCCGCAGTCATGAACGAGCGGCGCGCCGCCTGAGGAGTGCCCTACCCGGGGACATTGGCTGAACCTCGTCCGCGGCGGTTGCGAAGGTCTTTGGCGCTGTTGGCTCATCGACCCGTCGAAGTCTTCACCAGGGCGACGACTTCGTCGGCTGAGTCGACGGGCAAGCGACCAGATCTTCACCCAGGCAAAGATCTACTCCGGTCCGCTGGCGGCTACGACGTGCGGCGAGTCGATGCGTTCATCGAGCACGAGGAGCGCGCGCCGCTCATTGAGCTTTTCGGGATTGCGCACGTGCGAGACGACGCGCCGATGGCGCGGTTGTCACCGGCGCGTCGTCTCACACGTGCGGGATCGCACAGGGCCGCGATCGCGCGGCCGGGCCGCGCCAGCAACCCGGCCCTGTGGCACCGCGCCGGTGCTGCACCGGGCCACCTGCGGCGGGTCAGTTCAGAGAGTGTCGGTGCCGGGGCATACCGTGACCGTGTGACCGCCGCTCCAACGATCTGGGACGAGGGCACCGAGCCGGCGCGCCGGGTGGTGCTCCTCGGCGTTGCGCTCACCCTCACGGTCGCTGCACTGGACCTGGTGGTCGGGCGCGGCCTCGGCGTCATCTTCGACATCGGGTTCGTGCTGATCGCTCCGGCGCTCGCTCTGCGGGTCCACCCGCGAGACTTCTTCCCGATCAGCGTGACGCCACCGCTGCTGATGCTGGCGCTCTTCGTCCTGATCGCCGCCGACGACCCGTCGGTGATCGCCCGTGCGGACGACGGCATCGTGCAGGCGACGTTCTCCGGGCTGGCGCTCCACTCCTGGGCGCTCTTCCTCGGCTACGCCGGGTGCCTGGCGTTCCTCCAGATCCGGCGCAAGCGCATCGCGGCAGGCCTGGCCCGACCGCGTCAGTCCTCGAAGCGGTCGGGGTCGCCGGCGCCGCGGCGTACGACCTCGGGCGTGCCGTCGGAGTAGTCGACGACCGTCGTCGGCACGGCCGGGCACTCGCCGGCCTCGACCACCGCATCGACCAGGTGGTCGAGCTCCTCCTTGATGTCCCAGCCCATCGAGCGGGGCTCGACCTCGTCGGGGAGGATCAGGGTGGAGGCCATCAGCGGCTCCCCCATCGCCTCGACCAGGGCGTGCACGATCGCGTGGTCGGGGATCCGCACACCGACGGTCTTCTTCTTCGGGTGCATGAGGCGCCGCGGGACTTCCTTGGTGGCCTCGAGGATGAACGTGTACGGCCCCGGCGTTACGCCCTTGATCGCCCGGAAGACGTGGTTGTCCACGTGCACGAACGTGCCGAGCTGACTGAAGTCCTTGCACAGCAACGTGAAGTGGTGCTTGTCGTCGAGGCCGCGGATCGTGAGGATCCGGTCCTTGCCGTCGTGGTTGTCCAGGCGCGAGACCAGCGCGTAGCCCGAGTCGGTGGGCAGCGCGATCAGGGCGTCGCCCTTGAGCAGCTCGACGAGCTGCTCGATGACGCGCGGCTGCGGGTTCTCCGGGTGGACGTCGATGTAGCGGGCCATCAGCGCGTCGCCTGCTCGGCTGCCTTGAGGTCCTTGCGGAGCTCCGGCGGGAGGGCGAAGATCAGCGACTCCTCGGCCGTGTGCACCTGCGTCGCATCGGGGTAGCCACGCTCCTTGAGGAACGAGATGACGCCCTGCACGAGCTCCTCGGGCACGCTCGCGCCGCTCGTCACGGAGACGGTGGAGACACCGGTCAGCCAGGCCTCGTCGATCTCGGAGGCGTCGTCGATCCGGTACGCCGCGTGGGCGCCCGCCTCGAGGGCCACCTCGGCAAGACGGACCGAGTTGGAGGAGTTGGCGGAGCCCACGACGATCACCAAGTCGGTGCCGGGCGAGATCTCCTTGACCGCGAGCTGGCGGTTCTGCGTGGCGTAGCAGATGTCGTCCGACGGCGGGTCGAGCAGCTCCGGGAAGCGCTCGCGCAGCGCCTTCACGGTGGCCATCGTCTCGTCGACGGAGAGCGTGGTCTGCGAGAGCCAGACGACGCGCTTCGGGTCGCGGACGACGACCTTGTCGACATCCCACGGGCCCTCGACGAGCTGGGTGTGGTCGGGCGCCTCGCCCATCGTGCCCTCGACCTCCTCGTGACCGGCGTGGCCGATCAGCAGGATGTCGAAGTCCTCCTTGGCGAAGCGGACCGCCTCGAGGTGCACCTTGGTGACCAACGGGCAGGTGGCGTCGATCGTCTTGAGGTTGCGCTCCTCGGCCTCCGCGTGGACCGCCGGGCTCACGCCGTGGGCCGAGAAGACGACGGTCGCGCCCGCGGGCACCTCGTCGAGCTCGTTGACGAAGATCGCGCCGCGCGCGGCCAGGTCGCCGACGACGTGCTTGTTGTGGACGATCTCCTTGCGCACGTAGACCGGCGCACCGTAGAGGTCGAGCGCCTTCTCGACGGTGATCACCGCGCGGTCGACGCCCGCGCAGTAGCCGCGCGGGGCGGCCAGGCGCACCGCCTTCTCGGCCTGGTCGGGCGTCAGGACGGGCGGCAGGCCCAGGTCAGCGCTCATGGCGCTCAGTCTAGGCGGCTCCAGGTCGTCCGCCTGAGCCGCGCCATGGTGGCATCGCTCAGGCGGACAACCTCGGATCAGTTGTCGAAGTCGCGGCCGCGCGGGCCGGTCCGCCCGAGGGCAGCCAGGCCCGCCAGCACCACGGCGCCAGCGATGGCCGCCCCGGCGTACGGGAGCTTGCCGTCCTGGCCGATCAGCCAGCCGCCGACGACCGCGGCAGCGAGCGCGGCGACCAGCAGCACGACGGTGAAGACGAGCAGACGCGTGCGGAACCAGCCGTGGGTCTGCTCCACGTGCGCGAGGTACGCCGCGCGGGTCTCCTGCAGCTCGGTGGCGAGCTGGGCGGCCCGGACCTCGGCGTCGCGGCGGGCGCCGAGCGCGTCCTGCGCGACCTCCGTGTGGTGCAGGACGGTCGCCTCGACCTTGCCGCGCTCGAGGGTCTTCTCCTCGAGGGCCTGCTCGGCCGCGGCTCGCGCCTCGGCAGATGCGGCAGCGCCTGCCTCCGCCTCGAGCCGCGCGGTGTGAGCGGCATCGGTGGCGGCGGACTGCTCGGTCAGGCTGGTCTGGATGCGCTCCACCTCGGCGGTGGCGGCGGCCTGGACGCGCTCGATCTCCGCCTGCGCGGTGGCGTGCGCCTCGCGCTGGGCGTCGGCGGCAGCCTGGGCGGCCTCCGCAGCAGTCCGGGCAGCCTCTTCGGCAGCAGCACGTGCCTCGGCGGCCTCCGTCGCAGCCTTCTCGGCGGCTGTGCGGGCCTCCGCCTGCTCCCCGGCAGCGGTCTCGGCCGCGGTGCGGGCAACCGTCGCGGACTCGAGCTCACCGGCAAGGCCGGCGACCTTGGCGTGCGCCTCCTCCTCCGCAGCGAGAGCGGCGGCAGCCGCCTCGGCGCGCTCGACAGCGTGCTGCTCGGCGGCCTCTCGCTGGGACTGGGCGTGCTCGGCGAGGGCGGCCTGGTCGACGGCAGCCTTCTCGGCGAGCTCGCGCTCGGCAAGCGCCTTCGCGGCGGCCTCGGCCTGTGCAGAGGCAGCCTGCTCGGCGGCGGTGCGTGCCTTCGCGGCGGCCGTGGCGGCGGCCTCGGCAGCCGTCCGGGCCTGGTGGGCAGCCTTCGCCTGGTCGGCGTGCTCCGCGGCCTGGGTGTCGGCGAGCGTGCGCGCGTCCGCAGCGGTGCGCGTCGCCTCGGCGAGCTCGGCGACGGAGGCGCGTGCGGCGGCCTCGGCGTCCGCAGCCTGCGCGGCACGCCCGGCCGCGTCCTTGGCGGACGTCTCGGCCTCGAGACGGAGCTGCTGCTCCGCGTGCGCCTGCTCGGTCAGCTCCTGCAGCGCCTTCTCGGCGGCCGCGCGGGCTTCGTGCGCCTCGGCGACGAGGCGGGCCTGCTCCGCGGCGGCGGCGTCGGCCTCGGCGCGGGCCTGCTGCGCCTCGGTCACGGCGGCCTCGGCCTGCAGCCGCGCCTCGGTGAGGTCAGCGGTGGCCTTCTCGGCCTGGAGTCGCGCTGCTTCGGCCGCCTTCACCTGCGCCTGGAGCTGCTCGAGGTGGGCGCGCATCTCGATCTCGCCCTGCTCACGCTCGCGGGCGAGGTCGACGAGGGAACGCTCGGCGGCCTCGCGGGCGGCGTACGCCTGCTCGGCGCGCTCGGCGAGGGTGGTGGCGCGTGCCTCCGCCTCCTGGCGGGCCAGGATCGCCGCGGCGGCCGACTGCTCCGACGCGATGCGCTCGGCCGACTGCTCCTGGGCGGCACGCTCAGCCGCCAGACGGAGCTGCTGGGCGCGCTCGGCCGCTGCGGTGGCCGCGAAGGCGCGGTCGTTCGCCTCCTCGATCGTCAGCTCGACGCCCTTGCGGCGGCGCCAGAACGACCCGCCCGACTCAGTGATGTCGGTGGGAGGAATGTCGGAAGAAGCCATGGCGGAAGGCTATCGGTGGAGACCCGGCATGTCGGTCCAAACACCTAGGCTGCGGGCATGGCTCTCGACACGTCCCTGGAGGCTCCGGCTCCGGTCCGGCAGATCGCGCAGGCGATCTCGGGATGGGTCGACCGACTCGGCGCGGTGTGGGTCGAGGGGCAGGTGGCGCAGGTGAGCCGGCGCCAGGGCATGGCGACGGTCTTCATGGTGCTGCGCGACCCGATTGCCGACATCTCGATCCCGGTGACCTGCTCGCGGGTGCTCTTCGACAGCCTCAACCCGCCACTCGTCGAGGGCGCCTCGATCGTGGTCCATGCCAAGCCGACGTTCTATGCCCCGCGCGGCACCCTGTCCCTCCAGGCCCGCGACATCCGGATGGTCGGTCTCGGTGAGCTGCTCGCCCGCCTCGAACGCCGACGCCAGCTGCTCGCGGCCGAGGGCCTCTTCGCGCCCAAGCTCAAGCGATCGCTGCCGTTCCTGCCGACGAAGGTCGGCCTCGTCACTGCGCCCAACTCGGCTGCCGAGCGCGACGTCCTCGAGGTCGCCCGACGACGGTGGCCGGCGGTCACCTTCGAGATCGCCCACGCCGCCATGCAGGGCACCCGGTGCGTCGCGGAGGTGATCGCGGGCGTCGAGCGCCTCGACAAGGACGGTGACGTCGACGTCATCGTGATCGCGCGCGGCGGCGGGTCGGTCGAGGACCTGCTGCCGTTCAGCGACGAGACCCTGATCCGGGCGGTCCACAAGGTCCGCACCCCGGTCGTCTCCGCGATCGGGCACGAGCCCGACCAGCCGCTGCTCGACCTGGTCGCCGACGTGCGGGCCGCGACCCCGACCGACGCTGCCAAGCGCGTGGTGCCCGACATGGCGGAGCAGATGGCGCTGCTCGGCACGGCGCGATCGCGGCTGCACCGGGCGATCGAGGGCCGGCTCGCCAACGAGCAGGCCCGCCTCGACATGGTCCGCTCGCGCCCCTCGCTCGCCACACCGCGCTCGCTCTTCGACAACCGTGCGGGCGAGGTCAGCGCCCTTGCCGAGCGCGCGCGTCGCACGGTCGCCCACCGCCTCGACCGTGCCGCCGACGAGATCAGCCACCACCGGGCGCGGGCCCGCGCCCTCTCCCCGCTGGCAACCCTCGAGCGTGGCTATGCCGTGCTGCAGGACCACGCCGGCCACGTCGTGACCGCCGTCGGCGAGGTGCACGCAGGCGCGGCCGTCACGATCCGGGTCAGCGACGGACGCATCGCCGCCACCGTTTCCGCCGACCACTCCCCCGACCTCGCCACCGAAGGATCCGACCATGTCTGACACCCCCGTCGCCGACCTCTCCTACGAGGCGGCTCGAGACGAGCTCGTCGAGACCGTGCAGCGGCTCGAGACCGGCGGCACCACGCTCGAGGAGTCGCTCGCCCTGTGGGAGCGCGGCGAGGCGCTGGCCCAGCGCTGCCAGGAGTGGCTCGACGGCGCCCGCAAGCGGCTCGACGATGTCGTCGCCGAGCGCCAGGGCGACTGACGGTCAGCCCTTGAGCGGGTCCTGCGCGAGCAGCCCGATGAACTGCTGCAGCTCCTTCGGCGATGCCCCGCCGAAGACGAGCAGGGTCTGACCCTTGCCGCGTTCGCGCGACGGGTTCGGCTCGTCGCCCCACTGGACGCCCAGGTTCGCCGTGTACGCCGTGTCGTCGCTGTGCCCCTTGAACGTCCAGGTCTTCCACTCCGGCGAGATGGCACTGTCGATGCCGATCGTCGCGCCCTCGTGGACCTGCTCGTAGCCGTACTCCTCGAGCAGGTCGCCGGCGCTCTGCACGATCGCCTGGCGCAGGCCGATGTACCTGCCGTCGGCGGTGAGCAGGTCGAGCTCCCACGCCAGGTTGTCGGCGTTGTAGACGGCCCGGGTGGCGCTCCAGCCCTTCGGCAGCTCGGCCGGGTAGGCCGGGTCGAGGCCTCCGGCACCCTGCAGGTCCTTCACCACCTGGAGGTAGTCGACCTTGTCCGGGTGCACGGACAGCGGGTCGCGGTTGATGGCGCGAAACGCCACGAACGCGAGGATCACGAGGAGCGTGACGATGAGTGCGCCGACCATGCCGGCGGCGCTGCGCTCGTACCGCGCACTTCCCTGGGCCATGTGCCCATCCTCGCAAGGCAGGCCCACCGGTGCGCGTCGGGGGTCGGGTGGCGGTCACGGGCCGATAACATCTGCGGTATGAACGCCCCCCTCGACCTGAGCGTCAACCCCGAAGCCCCCGACCGCAACCTCGCCCTCGAGCTCGTGCGCGTCACGGAGGCTGCGGCGATGGCCGCCGGTCGCTGGGTCGGCAAGGGCGACAAGAACGGCGCTGACGGCGTCGCGGTCAACGCCATGCGCGTCATGATCTCGAGCGTCAGCATGAACGGCACCGTCGTGATCGGTGAGGGCGAGAAGGACGAAGCCCCCATGCTGTTCAACGGCGAGAAGGTCGGCGACGGCACCGGCCCCGAGTGCGACATCGCGGTCGACCCGATCGACGGCACCACGCTCACCGCCAAGGGCATGAACAACGCGATCGCCGTCCTCGCGGCTGCCCCGCGCGGCTCGATGTACGACCCCTCCGCTGTCTTCTACATGGACAAGCTCGTCACCGGCGCCGAGGCCGCCGACGTCGTCGACATCCGCCTCCCCGTCGCGGAGAACATCCGCCTGATCGCCAAGGCGAAGGGCACGGCGAAGGAGGACGTCACCGTCGTGCTCCTGGACCGTCCGCGCCACGACAAGCTCGCCGAGGAGATCCGCAACGCGGGTGCCCGGATCAAGTTCATCTCCGACGGCGACGTCGCCGGCGCCATCATGGCCGCCAAGGCCGACACCGGCATCGACCTGCTGCTCGGCATCGGCGGTACGCCGGAGGGCATCATCACCGCCTGCGCGATGAAGTGCCTCGGCGGCACGATCCAGGGTCGCCTGTGGCCGACCGACGACGAGGAGCGCCAGCGCGCCATCGACGCGGGCCACAACCTCGACCCCGACTTCGTCCTGCACACCGAGGACCTGGTCACCGGCGACGACTGCTTCTTCGTCGCGACCGGTATCACCGACGGCGAGCTCATGCAGGGCGTCCGCTACCGCGCCGGCGGCGCGACCACCGACTCGCTCGTCATGCGCGGTCGCTCCGGCACGATCCGCCGGATCACCTCCGAGCACCGCCTCGGCAAGCTGCGTGCCTACTCGGGCATCGACTTCGGTCACTGATCCGACCGCGAACTTTTCCGACGGCCCGCGACTCATGTCGCGGGCCGTTGGTGCTTCACTGGCGTCGTGACTGAATCGATCACCGTCTCCGACGAGCTCTTCGCCCCCGTCGGTGACGGCCAGGAGATCTGCTTCCAGACCTTCGGCACGCCGGACGCAGCACCGCGCGGTCCGCTGCTGCTGGTCATGGGCCTGTCGGGTCCGATGATCTGGTGGCCGGTCGGCTTCTGCGAGGCATTGGTCGAGGCGGGCTTCTTCGTCATCCGCTACGACAACCGCGACACCGGTCGCTCGTTCCGCGCCGAGGGGCGCGTGGCCCGCGGCGACCTGATCAAGGCCTTCCTGGGACGGCCGGTCCAGGCGCCGTACTCGATCTCGGACCTGGCCACCGACGGCATCGCGATCCTTGACCACCTCGGCATCGAGAGTGCCCACGTCTGCGGCATGTCGATGGGCGGCATGATCGTGCAGACGATGGCGATCGAACACCCGACGCGCGTGCGGTCGGTGACGTCGGTGATGTCGACGACCGGCGACCGTCGCGTCGGCTTCCAGCACCCGACGCTGATCCCCAAGCTGCTGCGTTCACCCGGACGCGGGCGCGAGGCGTACGCCGATGCGACGGCTGCGTTCTGGAGCTTCATCGGCTCGCCGGGCTATCCGACCGCGCTCGACGAGGTGAGGGCGCGGGCGCTCGACACCTACGACCGCGGCATCTCCGCCTCGGGCGTGATGCGCCAGATGATGGCGATCCTGACCCAGCCCAACCGCTCCCGCCGCCTCGCCGCGGTGACGGTGCCGATGACCGTCATCCACGGACGCGCGGACAAGATGGTGCATGTCTCGGGTGGTCGTGCGACCGCCCGCGCTGCCCGCGCGGACCTGCTCCTCATCGACGGCATGGGCCACGACCTGCCGCGCGCCCTGTGGGCGACGTTCGTCCGGTCGATCACGGCCACGGCCGACCGCGCCGCCTGATCCGCCGAGACGGGGCCTGTGCCGCGCTGAGACGAGGCCCGTGCCAACGCGAGACGGGGCTTGTGCCGCGAAGCGCGGCACAAGCCCCGTCTCGGCGTTGCACTAGGCCCGTCTCGGCGCGGCACGAGCCCCGTCTCGGCGGTGGGTCAGGCGGTGGGCTCCACGTAGACCGAGCGGCCGAGCTCGACGAACTCGGCGGACTTCGCCTGCATGCCGGCCTTGCCCTCCTCCGTGAGCGCGGACGCGTCGAGCGCGGCCTGGTCGGCGGGAGTCAGGTCCGCGCCGAAGCGGTCGCGCACGTCCTGCGAGATCCGCATCGAGCAGAACTTCGGGCCGCACATGGAGCAGAAGTGCGCGGTCTTGGCGTTCTCCGCCGGCAGCGTCTCGTCGTGGAACGCCTCGGCCGTGTGCGGGTCGAGTGACAGCGCGAACTGGTCGCGCCAGCGGAACTCGAAGCGCGCGTGCGACAGCGCGTCGTCCCAATCACGGGCGTTCGGGTGGCCCTTGGCCACGTCGGCTGCGTGCGCCGAGAGCTTGTAGGTGATGACACCGGTCTTCACGTCGTCACGGTTGGGCAGGCCGAGGTGCTCCTTCGGCGTGACGTAGCAGAGCATCGCGGTGCCGTGCATCGCGATGGTCGCGGCGCCGATGGCCGACGTGATGTGGTCGTAGCCAGGTGCAATGTCCGTCACTAGCGGCCCGAGCGTGTAGAACGGCGCGCCGTGGCACCAGTCCTGCTGCAGGACGACGTTCTCCTCGACCAGGTTGAGCGGGACGTGGCCAGGGCCCTCGACCATGACCTGGACGTCGTACTCCCAGGCGCGCTTGGTGAGCTCGGCCAGCGTCCGCAGCTCACCGAGCTGGGCGGCGTCGTTGGCGTCCGCGGTCGCGCCGGGGCGCAGGCCGTCGCCGAGCGAGAATGCCACGTCGTACTGCTGGAAGATCTCGCAGATCTCGTCGAAGTGCGTGTAGAGGAAGTTCTCCTCGTGGTGCGCGAGGCACCAGCCGGCCATGATCGAGCCGCCGCGCGACACGATGCCGGTGACGCGGTTGGCGGTCAGCGGGACGTAGCGCAGCAGCACGCCGGCGTGGATCGTCATGTAGTCGACGCCCTGCTCGGCCTGCTCGATCAGGGTGTCGCGGAAGATCTCCCAGGTCAGCTTGTCGGCCTCGCCGTTGACCTTCTCCAGCGCCTGGTAGATCGGGACGGTGCCGATCGGGACCGGGCTGTTGCGGATGATCCACTCGCGGGTGGTGTGGATGTCGTCGCCGGTCGACAGGTCCATGACGGTGTCGGTGCCCCAGCGGATCGCCCAGGTCAGCTTCTCGACCTCTTCGGCGATGGAGGACGTGACCGCCGAGTTGCCGATGTTGGCGTTGACCTTCACCAGGAACTTCCGGCCGATGATCATCGGCTCGGACTCGGGGTGGTTGACGTTGTTGGGGATGATCGCGCGACCGGCAGCGACCTCCGAGCGCACCAGCTCGACGTCGCAGCCCTCGCGGACCGCGACGTACTCCATCTCCGGCGTCACGATGCCCTGCCTGGCGTAGTGCATCTGGCTGAGGTTCTTGCCCGGCCTGGCCTTGCGCGGCTTGTACGCACGGCCCTGCCACTGCTCCCGGTGTACGCCGGAACGCAGCGCCGCCTTGCCGTTGTCGAGGAGCTGCACCTCGCGGCCGTCGTACTCCTCGGTGTCCTCGCGGTCCTCGATCCACTCCTGGCGCAGGAGCGGCAGGCCGACCTCGGGCTGCGAACCCGGGCCCTCGGTCGCGTAGCGGTCGAAGGTCGCACCGTTGGTCAGGTCGACACGCGTGACCGGCACGCCGAGGTCGCCCTTGAGGACGCGGCTGTGGGCCGGGTGCACCGGCTCGTGGAAGGGGCTCGTCTCGACGCGCTCGATGGTCGTGCGCTCTGCGTCGGTGGCGGTCATGCGGTCTCCTCGGGGGACGGGGCGGGATTGCCCGTGGGGATGGTGTGGGCGACGGGTCCGCGTCCGCGGCCCAGGGTCCAGGTGCTGCTGAGGGTCAGGCGGTCGGTCACGTACGCCGCGGCGTCGCGCGCGGCGGTGGGCAGGTCGGCGCCCCGGGCGAGCAGGGCAGCCACGGCGCTGGCGTAGGTGCAGCCGGTGCCGTGGTCGTTGGTGGTGGCGACGGCTGCGTGCTCGATCGGCACCGGCTCGCTGCCGGGGGCCGCGAGCCAGTCGACGCAGCTGGCCGGGCTGCCGGCGACGACACCCGGGGCCACCTCCGGCCCACCCGTCAGCAGCACGACGGGACCGTCGAGCTTGTCGGCGAGGGAGGCCGCCAGCGCCCGGACGGGGGTCGGGTCATCGGCGGCGAGGCCGAGCAGCATGCGGGCCTCGGCAGCGTTGGGCGTGACGACCGTGGCCACGGGGAGCAGGTCGTCGACGTAGGCCGCCACCAGACCATCACCTGCCAGCGCCGCCCCGGTCGTGGCACGCAGGACCGGGTCCACGACGAGAGCGCGCGAGGCGTCCGCCGCGCACCAGCCGGCGACGAGCCGCGCGACCTCAGCCGTTCCGAGCATGCCGGTCTTGACCACAGCGGGCGCGAGGTCATCGAGCACCGCAAGGAGCTGCGCGGCGACGACGTCGAAGGGCACCGGGTGGATCGCGTGCACCGCCACGGTGTCCTGTGCCGTCACGGCGGTGACCACCGATGCACCGTGCAGCCCGAGGTCCGCGAACGTCGCGAGGTCGGCCGCGATCCCGGCTCCACCACCGGAGTCCGTGCCCGCGATGGTCAGGGCGACGCGAGGCGTCACCACGGCGCGTCCTCGAGCAGATCGAGCAGCTCGCGAACGACGGCAGCCGGGTCCGCGGCACGCATCACCGCACCCATGACCGCGAGGCCGTCGACACCTGCCCCGATCGCATCAGCGGCCGTCGACGGCGTGATGCCACCCAGGGCGAAGACGGGGATGCCGGCCGCACCCGACGCGGCGTACTCCTCCGGGGAGAGGGCCGCGTAGCCGGGCTTGGAGACGCTCGCGGCGAACGGCGACAGGGTCGCCCATGACGCACCGGCAGCGGCGGCGACGTGCACCTCAGTGGCGGAGTGGCACGACCGCCCCCAGGGCAGGTCGCGCGGCGCCACGACGGCGGGATCCGCCGGGAGGTGGACGCCGGCCGCCCCGTAGAGCGGTGTGTGGGCCGAGATCACCGTCGCGCCGACCTCGGTCAGCGCCGCGACGAGCGCCGTCCGGGACAGCTCCGTCTCGTCCAGCTCGCGTACGACGACGTGCGTCAGGCCCGCCTCGACGCAGTCCGCGACGAGGGAGACCAGCGACCGTCCGAGCGGCAACTGGCTGCGATCGGTGAGGAGGAGCAGCCTCCGGCGGTGGTCGCGCAGGTCGAGGTTCACGACACCAGTCCCGTCGTGGGCGACGACGCCCGGGCGGTGGCCCGGCGCGGGATCCGGCCGGCCTGGCGGGCGGCGTACCCGGCCTCGACCCCCAGGCTCAGCGCCCGCGCCATCAGCACCGGATCGTCGGCGCGGGTGATCGCCGTCGCGGCCAGCACTGCGGAGCAGCCCAGCTCCATGGCCCGTGCGGCGTCGGACGCAGTGCCGACCCCGGCATCGAGCACGACCGGGACGGAGGCCCCGGCGACGATCGCCTCGATCGCGTGCGGGTTGAGCAGGCCGAGCCCGGAGCCGATCGGCGACCCGAGCGGCATCACCGCTGCGCAGCCCACGTCCTCGAGGCGCCGGGCCAGGACCGGGTCGTCGGTCGTGTACGGCAGGACGACGAAGCCGCGGCGTACCAGCTGCTCGGCGGCGTCCAGCAGCTCGATCGCGTCGGGGAGCAGCGAGACCTCGTCGCCGATCACCTCGAGCTTCACCCAGTCGGTCTGCAGCGCCTCGCGGGCGAGCTCGGCGGTGAGGACGGCCTCGCGCGCCGTGCGGCACCCGGCCGTGTTCGGCAGCAGTCGTACGCCGTGGCCCGCCAGCGTCCCGAGCAGGCCACCGTCGGACGTGCCCGAGGCGCGCCGCATCGAGACCGTGACGAGCCCCGGTCGTGCGGCCTCCAGGACCGGGTCGAGCAGGGCCGGCCGCGGGAGTCCGCCCGTGCCGAGGAAGAGTCGGGACGCGAGCTCCACGCCCGCGATGACCAGTGCGTCAGCGTGCGCGGGGCCGCTGGCGGAGCGGGAGCGCAGCGAGCTGTCCGTCGGGGTGCTAGCCACCCTGCACCGCCGTGACGATCTCGACGACGTCGCCGTCGTTCAGCGTGGTCGTGGCGTGCACCGCGCGGGGCACGACCTCGCCGTTGACGGCAACCGCGCTGCCCCGGACGGGGCCGCCGAGCAGGTCAGCCACGAGGGACGCCACGGTGGCAGCGCCGGCGCACGCGTGTGGAGATCCGTTGACGGTCAGGTTCATGCGTTGGCTCCTTCGCGGGCGAACCGGCGCGGGTCGAGAGCCGCGTCGATCGCTCCGGTCTCGAGGTGGTCCGCGACGAGGCGGGCCGTGAGCGGCGCCAGCAGGACGCCGTGGCGGTAGTGCCCGGCGGCGAGCACGACGCCGTCAACCCCGCTCGGCCCGACGAGCGGCAGGTTGTCGCGGGTGCCCGGGCGGTTGCGAGCGATGGCTTCGACGAACGTCGCCCGGTCGAGCGACGGCAGCAGCTCGCGCGCTGCGTCCAGCAGGCGGTGAACCCCCTCGACGGTCACCTCGGCCTCGCCGTCGTGCTCCTCGGACGTCGCCCCGATGACCACCTCCGTCGAGCCTGCGCGCGGCACGACGTAGACGGACTCACCGTGCACGAGGCCGCGGACCACCTGCCGCGGGCCGTCGTCAGTGCGCACCCGGAGGATCTCGCCGCGAACCGGACGGACCAGCTGGGCGAACGGTTCCGGGAGCGTCGCACCGGTCGCCACGACGGTCGCGTCGTACGCAGGATCTGCCATGTCGCGCGCAGGATCTGCCATGTCGGCGACCGCGGAGCGCGTGACGGGCACACGTGCGAGGAGCGCGGCAACGACGGCACGCGGGTCGACGCTGTGGTCGTCAGGCAGGTAGGCGCCGCCGACGACCCGACCCAGTCCGGGCTCGCGCGCCATCAGCTCGCGCCGCGACAGCGACTCCGCGGTGATCCCGGCGGAGGCCAGCAGGGCGAGCTGGCGGTCGACCTCCTGCAGGTCGGCGGCGTCGGCCGCGGCCAGCACCGTGCCCGTGCGGTGGAGGGGTACCCCCAGGTCAGCGGCGAAGGCGGGCCACAGCGCAGCCGACGCGCGGCCGAGGCGCCAGAGGTCGTCCTCGCCGTGCCACAGCTCCCCGGCAGGGCAGAGCATCCCGGCTGCGGCGTACGACGCACCGGAGCCCGGCGACGGGTCGATCACCGTGACGTCATGACCGCGACGCAGCAGCTCGGCCGCCGAGGCGAGGCCGATGACGCCCGCGCCGAGCACCCTGACCTTCATCGCGTCCGCACCACCGAAGCAAGCGCGCGCGCTGCAGCGACCGGATCCGGCATCGCCCAGATGCCACCGATGACGGCGACCCCGTGCGCTCCCCCGGCCACCACCCGGGCCGCGTTGTCGGGAGTGATGCCGCCGATGCCGAGCACCGGCACTCCCCCGGGCACCACGGCGGCTCCCATGCCCTCCACCCCGAGCGGATCGGGCAGCCCGTCCTTCGAGGTCGTGGCGAAGACCGGTCCGACTCCGACGTACGAGGCGCCGAGGTCACCCGCGGCGCGTACGTCGGCCGCCGTACGGCAGGTGGCACCGATCAGGAAGCGGTCCGAGAGGAAGCCGCGTGCCTGCGCCCGCCCGACCATGGACCGGACGTCGGCCACCGGGAGGTCGCTCGCCCCGACGTGGACGCCGTCGGCGCCCGTGATCACCGCGACGTCGATGCGGTCGTTGACGATCACCTTCGCGGCGGGCACGAGGTTCATCACGTGGTTGGTCAACGCGATCAGGCCGTCGCGCTCGAGGGTCTTGTCGCGCACCTGGAAGGCGTCGACGCCCGCCATCGCGAGGGCAGGCAGCAGCGCGAGGTCGTCGACGGACGACACCAGGCACATCAGCTGGGGCACCACGAGGTGCACTCCTTCACGTCCCTATCGCCGGCATTACCCGGATCAGGTTCGACGGTCGGAGCGGCTCCAGCTCCCTCTCAGTCCACTGCCGCGGACTCCCGTGTGTTCTTGTTCGCCTGCGACCTTAGCGCACTACCTCCGCAGCTCCGTCGCCTCGTCCAGCCACCCGAGCTTCTCCGGGTTGCGCATGGCGAAGATCCGGGTGATCCGGCCCGCGACGATCTCGACGCTCACGATCGTCGGCCCGCCCACCTCGTCGTCGATCCGTACGCCGACACCGCCGTTGAGCGCGAAGACATCGACGGTCGGGTTGACCGAGACCCGCGGGAAAGGACGGAGCAGGTTGGCGACCTTCTTGGCACCGATGATCGGCATCCGTACGGCGTTGGCCACGCCGCCACCGTCCGCGAGCAGGACGACGTCCGGCGCAAGCACGTCGAGCAGTCCCTGGAGGTCCCCGGTCGTCACCGCTGCGATGAACCGGTCGACCACCTCCCGCTGCTCGCGGCGGCTCACCTGCATCCGCGGCCGGCGCGCGTCGACGTGGTTGCGCGCGCGGCTGCTGATCTGGCGCACCGCCGCCGAGGTCTTGCCGACCGCTTCGGCGATCTCGTCGTGCGGCAGGTCGAAGACCTCCCGCAGGACGAAGACCGCCCGCTCGGTCGGCGTGAGCGACTCGAGCACCGTCAGCATGGCGATCGAGACGCTCTCCGCGAGCTCGACGTCCTCGGCCACGTCGGGAGCGGTCAGGAGCGGCTCCGGCAGCCACTCGCCGACGTACTCCTCGCGGCGGCGGCTCAGCGTCCGGAGCCGGTTGAGCGCCTGCCGCGTGACGACCCGGACGAGATACGCCCGCGCGTCACGCACCGTCGCCCGGTCGACCTCGGCCCACCGCAGCCAGGCCTCCTGCACGACGTCCTCGGCGTCGGCCGCGGAGCCGAGCATCTCGTAGGCAACGGTGAAGAGCAGGCTGCGGTGAGCGACGAACGGGTCGTCCCCGAGGGCGGTGGCGCTCATGCCGGCGACGCTACTCCCGCGCGCTGACCAGCCTCGGGACGCGAGGCCAGGGGCTTCATGCCGCAGGCATCGGCGAATCCCTCCGACTCGATGCCCATCGCCACGTTGCCGCGGGTGGTGAGGTTGGCGAAGCCGATCACGCTGGTCAGCTCGACGAGCGCCGCCGGACCGAGCGCGTCAAGCAGCCTGGCGGCCAGCTCGTCCGTGACCTCCACCGGCGTGGCGCTCATCGCCTCGGCGTACCCCAGGACGTCGCGCTCCAGCGCCGTGAAGACGTCGGACTCGCGCCAGCACGGGACCTGCTGTGCCTTCACCAGGTCGAGCCCCTCGTGCCGGGCCATGAAGTAGTTGAAGTCCAGACACCAGCTGCAGCCGATGTACGACGCGACCGCCATGTGCGCGAAGGCCTTGAGGCCGGGGTCGCAGCGGTCCCACTTCGTCAGCTTCTGCCCGAACCCCATGGACGCGTTGAGGACGGGCTGGTTGTGCCACATCACGCCGAGCGACTCGGGCACCTTGCCGAACATCTTCGTGCTGAACCTCCGGACGATCGCGCCCTTCAGGCCCGAGATCTCGGTGGCGGGAATGCGGGTGGTCATGGTTCCGGTGGTCATGGTTCCTCCTGGGTCGGTTCCGGATGGGATGACATGAAGACACCGGCCGGGCCCCGGATGTGACAGCGCGGCGTGAGGTGACCTCTGCAGGTGGTCCAGACGGCAGGGGTGACATGCGTCGCGCATTCGCGTTCTGACTGGCCAGCCGGGCTCTCCAGTTCTAATTTCGTGTCCGTGCTCGTTGTCCTTTCTGTCGGCTTTGTCGGTGTCCTGGCGCTCTTCTGTGCGCTCCAGGTCATCGCGACGTTGACGCCGAACGAGACGCACCGCGGTCACGAGACCGACCCGGAGGAGCTCGTCCTCCAGCGACTCCACGCGCTGGCCGAGGCACGCCGTGCCCACGTCGAGGCGATGCGCACCGCGCGCTACGACGAGCTGCGCCGCACGGGCGACACCGAGCCCTCGGTCGGCATCGGGGTGCGCGGCACCCGCTGAACCCACGTCCTCCACGGGCCGACGGCGCCGGGCTGTCGGTGAGCGGTGACAGAGTGATGCCATGAGCGGCACACCCGGCGGGAGCCCCGAGCGCCCCGCGCTCTTCTTCAGCGGTCCGGCCGAGTTCGCGCAATGGCTGGCGGCCCACCACGACAGCGCGCCCGACCTCTGGATGGGCCTGCGCAAGAAGCATGTCGCCGACCGCGGCCTCACCTGGGAGGACGCCGTCATCGAGGCGCTCTGCTGGGGCTGGATCGACTCGAAGGTCGAGCGGATCGACGACGACGCCGTGCGCCAGCGGTGGACGCCACGACGACCCGGCAGCAGCTGGAGCCGGATCAACATCGCTGCGGTCGAGCGCCTGACCGCCGAGGGGCGGATGCAGCCCTCCGGCCTCGCGGTCTTCGCGGCCCGCAAGATCGCTCCGTCCGGCTACACCCACGAGCACGACGGCGAAGCCGTGCTCCCCGAGGCATATCTCGCGCTGATGGCAGCCGACGCGAAGGCCACCGCGTTCTGGGAGATCGCGACTCCGTCGTACCGGAAGATCTGCGTGGTGTGGGTCAACGGGGCCAAGCAGCAGGCGACCCGCGATCGACGGATGGCACAGCTGCTCGAGGACCACGCCGCCGGCCGGGTGATCCCCTCGCAGCGCTACGGCGAGCAGCCGAAGTGGGTCGAACGGGCCGCAGCGGCGGCCGCACAGGCCTAGCCTGACCGCATGATCCGCGCACTCCCCTTCCTCGTCGAGCTGATCCTGATGATCTTCTGCCTCGTCGATGCGATCTCGGCGCCCGAGCACCGGGTCCGCAACCTGCCGAAGTGGGCCTGGATCCTGCTCATCCTGATCGTGCCGCTCGCCGGCGGGATCGCCTGGCTCGTGGCCGGCCGCCCGACGGCCGACGCCTCGCGGCAGTGGGCGCCGCCCGGCTTCCCGGAGTACGACCGCCCGGGTCGCGCGACCGCAACCAACCCCGACGACGACGAGGCCTTCCTGCGCAAGGTCCGCGAGCGCGCCGAGGAGCAGCGCCGTCGCTACGCCGAGGAGAAGCGCAAGGCCGAGAAGCAGGACCCCGACGCGCCCCAGGAGTGAGGCTCAGGCGGTCTGCTCACCGGCCGCGCCGAGGTAGGTGCGCACCGCCTGCGCTGCCGCGCGTCCTGCGCGCGTCGCGCCGATCGTGCTGGCCGACGGGCCGTAGCCGACCAACTGGACCCGCGGGTCGCGCGCAGCCGTGACCGCGGTCTGCACGTCCTGCCCCGTCGTGAGCAGCTGGATGCCGCCCTCCGGGCCACGCAGGTGCAGCGGAGCGAGGTGATCGACCGCCGGCCGGAAGCCGGTCGCCCAGAGGATCACGTCGACGGGCTCGAAAGCGCCGTCCGCCCAGCGCACGCCGTCCGGCTCGATCCGCGTGAACATCGGTCGCCGCGCGGCGTAGGCGCCGAGACGCTCCGCTTCCCGCTCCTGCTGTCGCAGCGCCAGACCCGTCACGCTCACGACGCTGGCCGGTGGCAGGCCCTGCGCGACCCGTTGCTGCACGAGCGTCACCGCGTCACGACCGACGGACGCGTCGAAGCCATCTCGCCAGACCGGCTCGCGGCGGGTCACCCACAGCGTGTCCGTGAGCGGCGCCAGCTCGCCGAGGAACTGCACTGCCGAGGCACCCCCACCGACGACCAGCACCCGCTTGCCACGGAAGTGGTCACGGCCCGGGTAGTCCGCCGTGTGCACCTGCTCCCCGCGGAACGTCTCGGCGCCCGGGTAGTACGGCACGAAGGGCCTCGTCCAGGTGCCGGTCGCGTTGATCAGAGTGCGGGTCACCCAGCGGCGCGGGCCGGCGTGGACGACCAGCAGATCACCCTCGCTGGTCACCCGGTCGACGGCCACCGGCCGGACCACAGGCAGGTCGTGCAGCGCCTCGTAGCGCGCGAACCACGCCGGCACCACGACGTTCGCCCTGTCGGCGGAGCCACCGGGCGCCGCCGCGTCCGGCAGGTCCGCGACACGGTGGACGTCGTTCATCGTGAGCGAGTCCCAGCGGTGCTGCCAGGCACCGCCTGCACGGTCGTCGGCATCGAGGACGACGTGGTCGATGCCCAGCCGCTTGAGGTGGTACGCCGCGGACAGTCCCGCCTGTCCGGCTCCGATCACCACCGCGTCGTACGTGTGCACGGGGACAGAACGCCGACACCCGCGCCGCGATTCCGGGGAGGGTCCTCAACGGACTCACGCACGCACAGCCACAGGAGCGGCGTACATTTGCCGCTCGTGAGCACTGGTCCTGAATTCCGCTACTCCGACCTCCTCCCCATCGGCAAGGACGAGACGCCGTACCGGCTGATCACCACCGAGGGAGTCTCCACCGTCGAGGTGGACGGCCAGACCTTCCTCAAGGTCGCGCCGGAGGCGATCCAGCAGCTGACCGAGGCGGCGATGCACGACATCAGCCACTACCTCCGGCCGGCGCACCTCTCGCAGCTCCGCAAGATCATCGACGACCCCGAGGCGTCGGGCAACGACCGCTTCGTCGCGCTCGACCTGCTCAAGAACGTCAACATCTCCGCCGGTGGCGTGCTGCCGATGTGCCAGGACACCGGCACCGCGATCGTCATGGGCAAGAAGTCCGAGGGCGTCCTCACCGGCGCCGACGATGCCGAGTGGGTCTCCAAGGGTGTCTACGACGCCTACACGAAGCTCAACCTCCGCTACTCGCAGCTCGCGCCGCTGACGACGTACGAGGAAAAGAACACCGGCACCAACCTGCCGGCCCAGATCGAGCTCTACTCCACCCCGTCGAAGGACGGGAAGCCGGAGTACAAGTTCCTCTTCATGGCGAAGGGCGGCGGCTCGGCCAACAAGTCGTTCCTCTACCAGGAGACGAAGGCCGTCCTGAACCCGAAGCGCCTGCTCGAGTTCCTCGACGAGAAGATCAAGTCCCTCGGTACGGCGGCCTGCCCGCCGTACCACCTGGCTGTCGTCATCGGTGGCACGAGCGCCGAGTTCGCCCTGAAGACCGCGAAGTACGCCTCCGCGCACTACCTCGACAACCTGCCGACCGAGGGCTCGATGAGCGCCCACGGCTTCCGCGACGTCGAGCTGGAGGAGGAGGTCTTCAAGCTGACCCAGTCCTTCGGCATCGGCGCACAGTTCGGCGGCAAGTACTTCTGCCACGACGTCCGTGTGGTGCGCCTCCCCCGCCACGGTGCCTCGTGCCCCGTCGCGATCGCCGTCTCCTGCTCGGCCGACCGCCAGGCGCTCGGCAAGATCACCGCCGAGGGCGTCTTCCTCGAGCAGCTCGAGACCGACCCGGCGCAGTACCTCCCCGACACCGAGGAGCAGCACCTCATTCAGGGCGGCGAGGTCGTGAAGATCGACCTCAACCAGCCGATGTCGGAGATCCTCGCCGAGCTCTCGAAGCACCCGGTCAAGACCCGCCTGTCGCTGACCGGTCCGCTGGTCGTGGCCCGCGACATCGCCCACGCCAAGATCCAGGAGCGCCTGGACGCCGGCGAGGGCATGCCGGAGTACATGAAGAACCACCCCGTCTACTACGCCGGTCCGGCGAAGACCCCCGACGGCATGGCGTCCGGCTCGTTCGGCCCGACCACCGCCGGTCGCATGGACTCCTACGTCAAGGCGTTCCAGGCCGAGGGCGGCTCGATGGTCATGCTGGCCAAGGGCAACCGCTCCAAGCAGGTCACCGAGGCCTGCGACACCTACGGCGGCTTCTACCTCGGCTCGATCGGCGGCCCCGCCGCCCGTCTGGCGCAGGACTGCATCAAGGACGTCTCCGTGCTCGAGTACGAGGAGCTCGGCATGGAGGCGGTCTGGAAGATCGAGGTCGAGGACTTCCCGGCGTTCATCGTCGTCGACGACAAGGGCAACGACTTCTTCACCGACCCGAGCGGCGCCGTCACCGTGCCGGTCTCCGGCATCCGGGTGCGCTCGGCGGAGTGACCCCCGCACACACCTGAGGAAGGCCCCGGTCCGCTACGGACCGGGGCCTTCTGCGTCGTCCGGCGTGTGCCACGGGAACAGTCACCGATCCGTTACCGGACGAGTGAGGCATTCTTCGCTCCGGCGACGTAATCTGCCGCGGTGGCGCCGCGTCGGCGCCCGCATCACCTCGGGGGAACTCATGCGTCGCCACCTGCTCGCTGCCGCGCTGATCGCCGGCTCCGTCACCGTCCTCGCCGGCACCCCGGCGTACGCCGCTCCGGCCGCGCCGGTGCTGTCCGACTTGGACACCAGCGTGGCGGGCCACGTCACCGGCACCGTCACCGGAGGCCCCGACGCCCAGTCGGCTTGGGTCTGCTGGAGCGGATGCCACATCAACACCGGCCTGACCGGCGCCTGGTGGATCCCGCTCGACCCGTCGACGCACGCGGCGACGTTCGACCTTCCGACGTGGGGCTACCGGGACGGCGCCGTGTCGACCGTCGTGTGCGCCACCGCTCCATCCCCCGGCAGCAACTGCTCGTCGGGCAACGCCTCCCCCGCGGTCTATTCGGACACACTGACCGCGACCGACGTCGTACCGACGATCACCTGGCCCGCGGACACCACCATCGGCACCAACCCCGACGGCACGACGCAGCAGGTCAGCGCCACGCTCAGCGACACGGGCGGCGGCAAGCTGACCGTCGACTGGACCTACTCCGAGCCGGACGCGGGTGACCACGACCTCCTGACCCCGGTCGCGCACAACGGCACGACCCAGCTCAACCTCGCCGACGGCGTCGGCCACCTCCGGCTCTTCCGTTGCAACGACTACAACAGCGACCCGTGCACGCACTACGACGTCGACAGCGCGCAGACGACCGTCGACCGGGAGAGCGAGACGCTCTACCTGTCCTCGCCCGCCATCACCAGCGCGGTGGACCCCAGCCACGGCTCGCTGCCGACCAACCACCAGGGCGCGTTCCAGGCGTCGTGGCACGTCTCGGCCGACGGCCAGGAGATCGCCGGATCGACCGGCGCCGCCTCGGGCACCATCGCCGACGACGGCAGCGCCGCGATCGACATCCCCGGCGCCGGCCTTCCGGAGGGCTACGACCTCCGGGTGGACGGCACCATCTCGATCGACGACCCCGACTTCGGCCCGACCACCCGTCCCTTCACGGGGTCGCTCACCGTGGATCGCGAGGGTCCCGCGATCGAGGGCCTCACTGTGTCGCGCACCAGCATCCACCCCACCGCGATCGACGCCCTGGCGTCGTTCCGGACCACGACGATCGCGGTCCACGACGACACCCAGCTCGACTACCAGGACAAGATCGCCATCCACAACGCCTCCGGCGTCCAGGTCCGCGTCCTCGAGCCGGAGGTCGACTCCTGGTTCGACGAGCACGTCGTCTGGGACGGTCGCGACGAAGCCGGCGACGTGGTCCCGGTCGGGACCTACACCGTCACCTCCGTCGACCCGTTGGGCAACCCGTCGGGCCTCAGCCGGACGGTCGCGGTGTGGCACTCCAACGGCATCCTCAAGACCTTCACGAAGAAGGTCACCCCGGCCGCCGCGAAGGTCGCCACCGTGCGCGGCCGCTGCGCCACGCTGGCCTCCCCCGCGTCCCGGGGCTGGACCGGCTCGATCGGCTACTACGCCAACGCACGCTGCCGCTCGACGTCCAACGGCGACGACGTCGCCTCGACGGTCAGCGCCGTCACGCTGCCGACCGCGGTCCGCTACCGCGACCTGCACGTCGACACCTACGGCGGTGCCTCGCTCAAGTACCGGGCGTCCGCCGTCATCGGCTACTGGAACGACGCTGCCGGCGAGTGGAAGGCGATGCACCAGATCGGCGGCACCGTGGCCACGCACGCCGGCATCACGGTGACCGCGACGCCGTACGTCGACGGGCACCGCACCGTCCACTGGCTCCTCGGCACCGCGAAGTTCAACCGCTACGACGTGAAGACCTTCACCGTCACCGCGCGCTACTACGCCTGGTCCTGACCTCCCGGACGCCAACGTCATACGGCTCGCACCCATGAGGGTGCGAGCCGTATGACGTTGCGGGGCGATTCAGACGGTCGTGCCGACCTCGTCGTGAAGCGCCTCGCCGAGCACGTTGTGCGTGGGAGCCGGCACCTGCTTCGCGGGCTTGAGGCGAGCCTTGCGGGCCCGGCGACGACGCCACGCGCCGACGAAGATCGCATCGAGGCTCAGCGCGCCAGCACCGACCGCGAAGAGGGCCAGGGCAGCCGCACCGATCGCCGCCACCAGCTCCCACCCGCCGTCGCCGACGAAGACGTCCGTGCCGCGGTGGACGAACCAGAACGCGCCCGCCATGTCCGCCACCACGAGCAGGGCCGCGAGCGGCGTCAGGAGGCCGATCAGCAGCAGCGCACCACCGCCCAGCTCGGCGGCAATCGCGAACGCCGCGGCGGGGCCGGCGTTCGGCACGCCCATGTCGGCGAAGCTGGAGCGCGTGCCCTCCAGGCCCCAGTCGTGCAGCTTCTGCCAGCCGTGGGCGACGAGCACGGCGCCGACGGCCGCACGTACGCCGAGCAGTGCCAGGTTGCGGCGGGTGCTGTTGATCATGGTCCCGAGTGCCATGGGGTCCTCTTCTCGCGTGGGTTGAGCCTTCAACCACGCTAGGCGGCTGCCACAAGGCCCCGTCGTACCTCTCTCGGCGCGGCGCGGGCGCGTGGCCGACGCCTCACCCGCCGGCACGGGAGAATGGAGCCATGCAGCTCGGAGAGATCGCCCGCGCCACCGGCCCCACCGGGGAGCTCGTGCTCCGCCGCCGCGCAGACGACCGCGGCGAGGACGGCACGACGATCGAGCTCCGCGCCAACGGCGTCTTCGTCATGGACACGGTCGAGACCGCCTCCGAGCGCGCGATGGCGACGGCGACGCTGGCCGCGTCCCGTACCCGCGGAGGTACGCCGACCCGGGTGCTGGTCGGCGGGCTCGGCCTCGGGTTCACGCTGGGCGAGGTGCTCGCCGACCCGTTCGTCGAGCACGTGACCATCGTCGAGATCGAGCCCGCCCTGGTCGGCTGGATGCGCGACGGCACGATCCCCTACGGGCCGGCGCTGCTCGCCGACGACCGCGTCGAGGTGGTGACCGCCGACGTGGCCGACGCTCTCGTCGACAGCGACGCGGCGGCGTACGACCTGGTGCTGCTGGATGTCGACAACGGTCCGGGCTACCTGGTGCACGACGGCAACGCGGAGCTCTACGAGGCGCCCCTGCTGACGATCGCGCGCGACCGGCTCGTCGACGGCGGGATGCTGGTGATCTGGTCGGCGTTCGAGGAGCCGGAGCTGCCGCTGGAGATGCACGACGTCTTCGGCAACTGCCGGGCCCTGCCCATCCCCGTCGACCTGCAGGGTCGTGAGGAGCAGTACTGGCTCTACGCCTCGGCGCGCTAGCGTCGAGAGGTGACTGACGACTTCCGCATCGAGCACGACTCCCTCGGCGACGTCCGGGTCCCCGCAGACGCGCTGTGGCGCGCGCAGACCCAGCGGGCGGTGGAGAACTTCCCGATCAGCGGCGGTGGCCTCGAACGTGCGCATCTCCAGGCGCTCGCCCTGGTCAAGGCGGCGGCCGCACGGGTCAACAACCGACTCGGCGTGCTCGACGACGAGCG
This sequence comes from Nocardioides jejuensis, assembly GCF_004337475.1. Taxonomy (GTDB): domain Bacteria; phylum Actinomycetota; class Actinomycetes; order Propionibacteriales; family Nocardioidaceae; genus Nocardioides; species Nocardioides jejuensis. The sequence goes on from NZ_SJZJ01000014.1 coordinate 57,157, forward strand.
CTCGACCGCGATCGCCGACTCGGCGGCCGAGATCGTCGACGGGCACCACCTCGACCAGTTCCCGATCGACGTCTTCCAGACCGGCTCGGGCACCAGCTCCAACATGAACATGAACGAGGTGCTCGCCGGCCTCGCCGCCCGCCGCGGTGTCGAGGTCCACCCCAACGACCACGTCAACGCGAGCCAGTCGAGCAACGACGTCTTCCCGACCTCGATCCACGTCGCCGCCACCCGCGCGACCGCCGATCACCTGATCCCGTCGCTCGACCACCTGGCCCGGGCGCTGGAAGGACGGGCGACGGCGTTCGCGGACGTCGTGAAGGCCGGCCGGACCCACCTCATGGATGCGACGCCCGTGATGCTCGGCCAGGAGTTCGGCGGGTACGCCGCCCAGGTGCGCCTCGGCGTCGAACGCCTCCAGGCGACCCTGCCGCGCGTCGCGGAGCTCCCCCTCGGCGGCACCGCCGTCGGCACCGGCATCAACACGCCCCCGGGCTTCTCCGCCGCCGTCATCGCCGAGCTCGCCGACGTGACCGGGCTTCCGTTCACCGAGGCACGCGACCACTTCGAGGCACAGGGCGCGCGCGACGCGCTCGTCGAGCTCTCCGGCCAGCTCCGCGTGCTCGCGGTCGGCCTCACCAAGATCTGCAACGACCTGCGCTGGATGGGCTCGGGCCCGGCCGCCGGCCTCGCCGAGATCCACCTCCCCGACCTCCAGCCCGGGTCGTCGATCATGCCCGGCAAGGTGAACCCGGTCCTGCCCGAGGCCACCCTGCAGGTCTGCGCTCAGGTCATCGGCAACGACGCCGCCATCGCGTGGGCCGGCGCGTCCGGCAACTTCGAGCTCAACGTGATGCTCCCGCTCATCGGCCGCAACCTGCTCGAGTCGATCCGCCTTCTCAGCCGCGCGACCCGGCTCCTCGCCGATCGGTGCATCGACGGCATCACCGCCAACGAGGCCCGCCTCCGCGCGTACGCCGAGTCCTCCCCCGCCGTCGTCACCCCGCTCAACCGGTACGTCGGCTACGAGCGCGCCGCGAAGATCGCCAAGGCCTCCCTGGCACAGGGCATCACCGTGCGCGAGGCGGCGGTCGCCGACGGCGTACTCACCGATGGCTCCCTGACGGAGGCCCAGCTCGACGAGGCGCTCGATGTACGCCGGATGACGCGACCGTCCGAGTAACCAGAACCCGCGACTCAACCCGCCAAAACCCGGGTTTCGACGTGACGTGCCGGCGCGCACGGAGGGCCGGTCGAACCGGCGCCTAAAGGCGTCAGTACCAGCCGTAGCCCTGGCTGTGGCCCCACGCGCCACAGGGGCTGCCGTAGCGGTCCTGGATGTAGCCGAGACCCCAGGTGATCTGGGTGACCGGGTTGTTCTCCCAGTCCGGGCCGGCCGAGGACATCTTCGAGCCGGGCAGCGCCTGCGGGATGCCGTAGGCGGACGAGCCCGGGTTGTCGGCGTGGATGTTCCAGCCGGACTCGCGGGTCCACAGCGAGTCGAGGCAGCCGAACTGGTCGCTGGACCAGCCGAAGTCGGAGAGGAGCGCCTTGGCCACCGAGCGCGGGTCGAGGTCACGAATGTCCTCGGTGCGGGTGTAGCCGTTGGCGACGGAGTCGGTGGCGGCGAGCGGCGCGACCTTCGCCTGCGACGTCGCGTCGCGGCGGTCGGAGCGGGACACGACCGGGTCGCGCTCGATGTCGGCACCGTTGATGCCGTTGACGCTCGCGAGGTCGATGTCGGCCGCAGCAGCAGCGACAGCGGGCGAACCACCGTTGGTCACGAGGCCGGTGGCGACGGCAGAACCGGTCGCGCCCACCGCGATCGCAGAGAAGATGACGGAGTTGCGGAGGATCTTCTTCGGCGCTTCGGTCGCCGGAACGGCGTCACCACGGTGCTTGGGAACGTACTTCACATGCTTCGACACAGTCAGGATCTCTGGCTAGACGTCAGGGCAACGTCTCCGGCCGAGAGAAGCCGCCCGGAGCTGGATCACAGCGCGGGCGGCCCGAAGACGAAGTACCACCATGCAGGAGATGGCGCGCGAGACCAAGTCGAACGCGCCGGACTGTGAGGGGAGCGACATCCTCATCCGGAGGCATCAGCCACTCCCCTCACAGGAGTCACACCAGTCACATCACATCGTGACGTGCTCCAGCATCTCCGTGACGAGGGCCGCGATCGGCGAACGCTCCGAACGGGTCAGCGTGACGTGCGCGAAGAGCGGGTGACCCTTGAGCTTCTCCACGACCGCGACCACGCCGTCGTGGCGTCCGACGCGGAGGTTGTCGCGCTGCGCGACGTCGTGGGTCAGGACGACCTTCGAGTTGGCGCCGATGCGGCTCAGCACGGTGAGGAGCACGTTGCGCTCGAGCGACTGGGCCTCGTCGACGATGACGTAGGCGTCATGGAGCGAGCGACCCCGGATGTGGGTCAGCGGCAGGACCTCGAGCATGCCCCGGTCGAGGATCTCGTCGATGACGTCCTGGCTGGTGACCGCACCGAGGGTGTCGAAGACCGCCTGGCCCCACGGGCCCATCTTCTCCTCGGCGCTGCCGGGCAGGTAGCCCAGCTCCTGACCGCCGACCGCGAAGAGCGGGCGGAAGATGACCACCTTCTTGTGCTGGCGGCGCTCCATCACGGCTTCCAGCCCGGCACACAGCGCGAGGGCCGACTTGCCGGTGCCCGCGCGACCACCGAGGGAGACGATGCCGACCTCCGGGTCGAGCAGCATCTCGAGCGCGATGCGCTGCTCGGCGGAGCGGCCGTGCAGTCCGAAGGCCTCGCGGTCCCCGCGGACCAGGTGCACCTGCTTGTCGGCGCCCACCCGGCCGAGCGCGGTGCCACGGTCGGAGAGCATGACGAGACCGGTGTGGCACGGCATGTCGCGCGCCTCGTCGAGCGCCACCACGCCGTCGTCGTACAGCTCGTCGAGGGCGGCCGCCGGGACCTCGATCTCCGCCATGCCGGAGTAGCCGGTGTCGGACTCGTGGATCTGCTCGTTGCGGTACTCCTGGGCGTCCAGACCGACGGACGACGCCCTGATGCGGAGCGGCATGTCCTTCGAGACGAGGGTGACGTCGTTGCCCTCGTCGCTGAGGTTCTTCGCGACCGCGAGGATGCGGGTGTCGTTGTCGCCGAGGCGGAAGCCGGACGGGAGCGACTCGGGGTTCGTGTGGTTCAGCTCGACGCGGATCGTGCCACCGGTGTCACCGATCGGCATCGCGGTGTCGAGGCGGCCGTGCAGGATCCGCAGGTCGTCGAGGGCGCGCAGCGCAGCCCGCGCGAAGTAGCCGAGCTCGGGGTGATGGCGCTTGCCCTCCAGCTCCGTGATGACGACGACAGGGATGACCACCTCGTGCTCGTCGAACCGGCGCAGCGCGCCCGGGTCAGCCAGCAGCACGCTGGTGTCGAGCACGTAGGTGCGGGTCGCCTGCTTCTTCGTCGTACGCCGGGTCGTGCGGGCCTTGGAGGCGGACGACGTCGACTGGGCGCTGGTGCTGATGCTGCTCGTGGCCACGACTACCCCTTGGAAACCGACACACGCACCCGCGCCCCGGTCCTAGCTCAGCTGGATGGACCGGGTGGTCCGCAGGCCGGAGTGCCGGCCCCCTCCCGCGCGACAGCAGCAACCCTGCTGTCGGGCGTTCAGTCCGTGATCACTCACGTTGCGGGCCTTCCGGTGAGGCGAGCTTCCCCACTCGCCATTGCTGCGAACGTACGCCCGCTGCACCGCCCGTTTTCGGCGACACGCCCGTGCGCGCGGGCCGTTCACGCAACCGTCACACGGGCGTGAAACGCGTGTGACGGACGGGGCTCAGGAGCCGAAACGGCGCTCGCGGGCGGCGTACGCACGCAGCGCGCGGATGAAGTCGACGCGGCGGAACTCCGGCCACAGCGCCTCGCAGAAGTAGAACTCGCTCTTCGCGCTCTGCCAGAGCAGGAAACCACCCAGGCGCTGCTCCCCCGACGTACGGATGACGAGGTCGGGGTCGGGCTGGCCCTTGGTGTAGAGGTGCTCGGCGATGTGCTCGACGTCGAGGGTCTGGGCGACCTCGTCGATCGAGAGTCCCTGCGCCGAGGCCTCCGCGAGGAGCGACTTCACCGCGTCGGCGATCTCCTGGCGACCGCCGTAGCCGACCGCGACGTTGACCAGCATCCCGTCGACGTCGCGCGTGGCCTCCGAGGCCTCCTTGAGCCGCTGCGCGGTGCGCGTCGGGAGCAGGTCAAGGGCGCCCACGGGGTGGATCCGCCAGCGCTTCTGGTCGACGAGGGAGGCGACGGCCTCCTCGATGATGCCGAGCAGCGGGACCAGCTCCTGCTCGGGGCGGTTGAGGTTGTCGGTGGAGAGCAGCCACAGGGTGACCACCTCGATGCCGAACTCCTCGCACCACTCCAGCAGCGGCTCGATGTTGGCGGCACCCGCGCGGTGGCCGTGCGCGGTGTCGCGACCGACGGCCTTGGCCCAGCGCCGGTTGCCGTCGAGCATGACGCCGACGTGCTTGGGCAGTCCCTCATCCGGCAGGAAGCGCACCATCCGGGCCTCGTACGCCGGATAGAGCAGGCGCTTCACGCGCTGTCGCGCCCGCACCACTCGTTCACTCCGCGTACCTGCCACGCAGGGAAGCCTACCGGCGCCGGTACCGTGGCTGTCGTGAACGAGACCAGGCGCGCAGGGCACGACGGCACCCCGATGAGTCGCCGGGGACGTGCAAAGGAGCGCGCCGAGGCGGTGCGCGAGCGCGCGGTCGACGCGGCGAGCAACGCGCGGGACCGCGCGCAGGACGCCCGCGACCGCGCCGTCGCGAAGATGGCCGACAAGATGGCCGAGGTGAAGCCGCACATGCGCGGCTGGCTGCACGCGGGCAGCATCCCGCTGATGACGGCCGCCTTTGCCGTGCTCATCGCGCTGTCGCCGTCTGCCATCACGGCAGTCGGATCGTCGGTCTACGCCGCGAGCGCACTGCTCCTCTTCGGCGTCTCGGGCATCTACCACCGCGGCACCTGGGCGCCGCGGATGTGGGCCTTCTGGCGCCGCTTCGACCACGCCAACATCTACGTCTTCATCGCCGGCACCTACACGCCGGTCGCCTTCCTCTACCTGCACGGCGGGGCCCGCTGGACCCTGATCGGTGTCGCGTGGGGCTGCGCGCTGGCGGGGCTGATCTTCAAGATCGGATGGCCGGGCGCTCCGCGCTGGGTCGCAATGCTGTACGTCGCCATGGGCTGGCTCGCAGTGCTCTTCATCCCGCAGTTCCACGAGGGCGCGGGACAGTTCCCGACCTGGGTCAACGTCTCGACGTTCACGCTCATTGCGGTCGGCGGCGTGCTCTACACCGTGGGCGCGGTGGTCTACGCGACCAAGCGCCCGAACCCGTCGCCCACCTGGTTCGGCTTCCACGAGGTCTTCCACCTGTTCACCGTGCTGGCCTTCATCTGCCAGTACATCGCGGTCTCCATCGCGACGTACGCGTTGCGCTGACGGGAACCAGGGCGCGCGGGCCGGCGTCGTACCGGCATGCGTTCCCTCCTCGCCGTCCTGCTCCTGGTCGCGCTGGCGGCCTGCTCCGGGCCCGCGCGCGACCGGCACGAGCCTGCCGGGGCCGTCGCGACCACGGCTCCGACCGCGCTGACCTGTGACGGCGACTCCCTGACCGTCAACCTCGACTACGGCGGCGACCGGACCTTCACCGAGCTGCTGGCGACCTGGTCGTCGACACACGGTCGCCCCTGGGTGGACCGGGCACGGCGCTCGATCTGGTTCCTCCGGCCTGACGGCACCGCCCACACCGTCCTGACCTTCACGCACTCGAAGCCCCGCGGCGGACGCGCCTGGTGGGTCGGCGGCTACCAGGTGTGCAACGACGCCAGCCAGTGGAAGCACCTGCGCGCCGCTCCCACTGCTGTCGAGCTCGAGGTCGGTCACTGCTGGATCGACCCGGTGACGGTGCTGGGTACGACGTGGGACGTGATGCGCGAGGACCAGTTCGGCTGGGGCGGGCCCGCTCCCCGCGGCTTCACGAGCCACGGGGCGGTGGCGGCTGCGGGCGACGTCGCCGTCTACACCGATGCCAGTGGCACGAGGCTGACGCTCGTCCCACAGGACGACCCCTGGGCGCTCCGACGGGGCCTCTGCGACTGACGTCACCGCAGGCACCGGGTGTACCCGAGCGAACACCTTTCCGGCCTGCGCGCCTCAAGCCACGCGGGGCAGCGACGCGGGGCGGAGTGAAACGTGTCCCCTCAGGTACGCCGACGCGGCCCGCGCGGTCCCGCGGCGCGCACAAGACATTGACGCACCTCGCACCCCATTTGATACTGTCTCGTGTCAGATCGAGCGCGTCTCCCGGGAACCGGCGCCTCACGACCACCGGGAGCACCCATGCACACAGCGCTCACTCAGCTGGCCAGGCCCTTCGGCACAAAGGTCGCCGTCCCGCGTCGGCTGTCGCCGCTGACCACCGTGGGCGACGAGGTCGACCCGGCCGCGCTGGACCTCCGCACCGACGATGTCGAGCGGATCTGGAAGGCGGTCCGGGCCTTCTACCGGACAGGACTCCAGCCCGGCATGAGCCTGGTCGTCCGGCACCGCGGCCAGATCGTGCTCGACCGCGCGATCGGCCACCGCCGGCTCGGCTCAGACGAGCTGATCACCACCGACACCCCGGTCTGCCTCTACTCCTGCTCCAAGGCGATCACCGCGGTGCTCGTGCACCGCCTGGCCGAGGAGGGTGGGCTCGACCTCGACGACACCGTCGCCTCGCACCTCCCGGCGTTCGCCGCCCACGGCAAGGGCGAGATCACGATCCGCGACCTGCTCACCCACCGCGCCCGGATCGCGCGGCTGCCCCTCAGGAAGCCGGAGACCGACGAGCTGCTCGACATCGACCGGGTGGTCGCTGCGCTGTCCGAGGCCCGGCCCGCACGCTCCCCGCGGCAGGCGTACCACGCGGTGACCGGCGGCTACCTGCTCGACGCGATCGTCCGCAGCACCGGCCGCACCTTCCCGCAGCTCCTCGAGGAGCACCTCAGCGGCCCGCTCGGCCTGTCCACCATGGCGTACGGCGTCCCGGAGGACCGGCGCGACGACGTGGCCCTGAGCTACTGGACCGGCCCGACCGTCGTACCGCCGCTGACCACCGTCATCACCCGCGTGCTCGGCGTGGAGCCGCACAAGGTGCCAACGGGACTGAACTCCCCTGCCTCCATGTCGACGGTCCTCCCGTCGGCCGGCATCTGGGCGAGCGCCCACGACGCCGCCACGGTCTTCGAGATGCTGAACCGCGGCGGCAACCTCGATGGCACCCGGGTCCTCGCACCGGAGACGTACGCCGAGGCGATCCGCCCCGCCGGACCGCTGGTGATGGACGGCATGCTCCCGGTCCCGATCCGGTTCTCGGCCGGCTTCATGCTCGGCGAGGCAGGCGCCTCGCTCTACGGCTGGAACACCCCGGAGGCGTTCGGCCACCTGGGCTTCATGAACATCACCTGCTGGGCGGACCCGGCGCGCGACCTCTCGGTCGCGTTCCTCAACACGGGCAAGTCGGCCTCGCCCGAGTCCGTCGTCCGGATGGCCGCCGTCAACTGGGCGATCAGCAAGGCGATCCCGCGCCACCGGGCGTGAAAGGATCCGTCCATGAGCTCCGCTGAGAAGACCGGGCGGACCTATGGCGGTGCCTCCCCCGAGCAGCGCACCAGCGAACGGCGGGCCCGACTACTGGAGGCGGGGCTCGCGCTCTACGGCACGCAGGGGTTTGCGGCCACCTCGATCGATGCGGTCTGTGCCGAGGCCGGCTTGACCAAGCGGTACTTCTACGAGAGCTTCGGCTCCGCCGAGGCGCTGCTCACCGCGGTCTACCTGGATGCCACCGCGCGCGTGCAGGGTCAGGTGGCCGAGGCGATCCTCGGCGCGGGTGACGACATGCAGGCACGAGCTGCGGCCGGCGTCGCGGCGTACTTCCGGGTCATCGACGCCGATCGCCGTACGGCGAACGTGATCCTCAGCGAGCTGCTGCCCCTCGCCGGCAGCGCCCGGGATGCGATCCGGGGCGCCACCGCGAGCTGGACCTCACTCGTCGCCATCGCCCTCGACGGCCACCACTACCGCGGGCACGACACCCGACTGGTGGCCGCCGCCGTGTGGGCGCTGCTCGCCGGCAGCGCCATCCGCTGGGCCCTCGACGACTACGCCGAGCCGGTCGACGCGCTCATCGCGCTGACCAGCGACGTCGTCTCGGACGTGCTCGCCGGCGTCAGCTGAGCATGTCCCGCACCAGCGGGACCACCTGCGAGCCGTAGAGCTCGATCGAGCGCATCAGGTCACCGTGCCGGACCTGACCCTGGTCGTACTTCAGGTCGAAGCGGTCGAGCCCGAGTGTCTGCACCGTGACGGCGATCTTGCGGGCGACCGTCTCGGGCGAGCCCACGTAGAGCGCGCCCTCCGCAACCTCGCGCTCGAAGTCACCCGGACGCGGCGGAGGCCAGCCGCGCTCGGCACCGATCTTCGTGCGCATGGCCAGCCACCCGTCGTGCACCACGGCGCGGGCCTGCTCGTCGGTCTCGGCCACCAGGCCGGGCGAGTGCACGGCCACCGGCCGACGCTCCACGCCGAACTGGTCCTGGGCACGCTCGAACAGGTCGACGTACGGCAGGAAGCGATCGCTCGAGCCGCCGATGATCGCCAGGAAGAGCCCGAACCCGTGGCGCGCGGTGCGGACCACCGACTCCGGACTGCCACCGACACCGACCCAGGCGCGCAGCCCGTTCTCGGTCTTCGGGAAGACTTCCTGCTCACGGAGCGGCGCGCGGGTCGTGCCCGACCAGGTCACCGGCTGCTCCTTGAGCAACGCGGCGAGCAGCTCGAGGCGCTCCTCGAAGAGCACCTCGTACTGGCTCAGGTCGAACCCGAACAGGGGAAACGACTCGGTGAAGGAGCCACGCCCCGCGACGATCTCGGCGCGACCGTTCGACACCGCATCGAGGGTGGCGAAGCGCTCGAAGACGCGGACCGGGTCGTCCGAGCTCAGCACGGTGACGGCCGACCCGAGCCGGATCCGCTCGGTGCGCGAGGCCACGGCGGCCAGCACCATCTCCGGGCTGGACACGGCGAAGTCCTGGCGGTGGTGCTCCCCGACGCCGAAGAAGTCCAGGCCGACCTGGTCGGCAAGCACCGCTTCATCGACGATGTCGCGGATCACCTGGGCATGGGACTGCGGATTGCCCGCCGCGTCCCGCGTGACGCCGCCGAAGGTGTCGAGACCGAACTCCGTGTTTGTCATGGACACGTCAACCACTTTGCGCGTGGCCCGATTCCCGTGCCGGCTTCGGTCAGAGGCTCGCCGGGTCGGTCACCGGCTGCTGGCAGACCATCCCCCGGCAGACGTACGCCGTCGGACGGCCGTCGACCGTCGGGCGATGGCGGAGCAGGTCGAGCGCCGCATCCTCACCGGTCTCCGTCGGGGTCGCGACCAGGACCAACGCCCCCGGACGGCGACGGGCGGCGAGGGCGAGCGCATCGCGCTCCGCACCGGGCTCACCCACGACGACGATCTCCTCGGGACCGGCGAGCATCGTCTCCGCCGCGGTGAGCGCCCAGCCGGCGAAGCGAGGCGCCCGGGTGGCGAGCGGAGCAAGGACGGCCAGCGTCTGCTCCGCGGCGGTGCGATGCCCGCCGGAGCCGGTGATCGCGGCGTACGTCGCGAGGGCGTGGACCATCGCGGACTGGCCGCACGGGCTGGCGTTGTCGGAGAACTCCCGCGGCCGGGCGACCAGCGCCTCGGCGTCAGCGGCCGTGTCGAAGAAGCCTCCGTCGTCGGCGCGGAACTGTTCCAGCGCAACGTCGAGCAGGGCGCCGGCACGATCGAGCCAGGCGGCTTCGCCCGTGGCCTGGAGCAGGTCGAGGAAGCCCAGCGCGACGCACGCGTAGTCCTCGAGAACGCCGGCGTGGGCACCGACGGCACCGTCGCGGGAGACCCGGCGGAGACGGCCGTCGACGAGGTGGACGTGGAGCAGCAGCCGCGCGGCATCGACCGCCGCCTGGATGTAGTCGGGCCGGCCCAGGAAGGTGCCAGCCGCGCAGAGGCCGCTGATCGCCATTCCGTTCCACGCGGCGACCACCTTGTCGTCGCGGTGCGGCCGGGCACGGAGCGAGCGGGCGTCGAGCAGGCGTGCCTTCACCTCGGAGAGGCGCGCGATCTCGCCGGACGCCGTCGGCATGTGCCGCAGCGTCAGGGTCGACATGCCCTTTTCGAAGGTGCCGTCCTCGGTGACGTTGAAGAGCTCGGCGGCCCATGCACCACGGTCGTGACCGAGGGCCTCGACGAGCGCGGCGGGCGTCCAGGCGTAGAACGCGCCCTCCTCCGAATGCCCCTCGGGGGTCAGCGAGTCGGCATCGAGGGCGGAGGCGAAGCCACCCTGCGGCGTACGCAGCTCGCGGAGCAGGAAGTCGGCAGTCTCCGCCGCGATCCGGCGCGACATGTCGTTGTCGCGGCGCGCGTAGAGACCGAGCAGCTGGGCGTTGTCGTAGAGCATCTTCTCGAAGTGCGGCACGACCCAGCCGCGGTCGACGGCGTAGCGCGCGAAGCCACCGCCGATCTGGTCGTACATGCCCGACCCGGCCATCGCGTGCAGGGTGCGGACCAGCATGTGCCGCGCCTGGCGGACCAGCTCGTCATCGCCGGCAGCCGCGCCGGAGTCGCGCGCGTCGACGTACCGCCGGAGGAACTCGAGGACCATCGACGGCGGAAACTTGGGCGCTCCCCCGAAGCCGCCGGCGAGCGGGTCGAACTCGCCCGCGAGCCCCCGGACCGCCTGGTCGAGATCGGTGGCACCGAGCGTCGCGGACGCGGTCAGCGCACCCTGCCGGAGGTGCTCCGCCACCGCCGCAGCGGCCGACGCCACGTCCTCAGGCTTCTTGAACCACGCCTCCGCGAGCGACGTCAGCACCTGGCGGAACGCCGGCTGCCCGTGCCGCGGCTGGTCGGGGAAGTAGGTGCCGGCGAAGAACGGTCGACCCTCGTGGTCGAGCACGCACGTCATCGGCCAGCCGCCGTGGCCGGTCATCGCCTGGGTCGCCGCCATGTAGACCGCATCGACGTCCGGGCGCTCCTCGCGGTCGACCTTGATGTTGACGAAGAAGTCGTTCATCAGCGCCGCCGTCGCCTCGTCCTCGAAGGACTCGTGCGCCATCACGTGGCACCAGTGGCAGGCCGCGTAGCCGACACTCAACAGCACCGGTACGCCGCGGCGTCGGGCCTCCTCGAAGGCCTCGGGCCCCCACTCCCACCACTCCACCGGGTTGTCGGCGTGCTGCAGCAGGTAGGGACTCGTCGCGGCGGCGAGGCGGTTGGACATGTCGCAAGCCTGCCAGCCCCCTGGATCAGCGGGGGCAGAAGCCGGAGGGCGGCCGTGCCCACGACGTGGTCCGGGTCACGCCACATCGTGGACCGGATTGCGTCATGAGTGCGCGATGCAACCGTTCCACCGGCGTACGGACAGCAGGACTCGGCCTGCTCACCCAACCCTCGGGGGACCTCCCATGACCAACATCGTGCTCGGCACCGTCGCTCTCGTCGCGGCCGCCACCTTCGCAGCGACCACCAACGACGCCCCGTCTGCGGAGGCTCCGGTCCACGTCATCACCCAGCACTGACCAGCTCCGTCCGGCCGTCGTCCCAGACGACGATCCCGCTGCGCCCCTGCGCGCGCAGCCAGCGCGCGGCGTCGCGCCCGAGTGCGAACGCCGAGGTCGCCTCGATGTCGACCGCCGTGAGGCTGTCGCCGATCACGCTCACCTGACGTACGCCGTCCGGCGGGAGCCCGGTGCGCCCGTCGACGACATGCGCACCACGGTGGGCGCTGCCGGAGGTCGCGACCGCTCCGCGCCACACCGGGACGCGGGCAATGATCCGGTGCGGGTCGTCGGGATCCTCGATGCCGATCGTCCACGGCCTCCCGATCGGATCGGCCGTCCAGGCCAGCACGTCGCCGCCTGCCGAAAGGCATTGGTCGGTCTCCGGCAGCTCGGCGAGGTGGCGGGCTGCGCGTTCGGCGGCCCAGCCCTTCACGACGCCGCTCGGGTCGAAGATCGTGCGGCCCGAGCCGTCGGGTCGCGCTACCGAGAAGGCGCCTCCGGAGGCGTGCGCCGCGGCGTTGCCCAGGGCGAGCACCTCCGCGACCTCGGCCGGGCACTCCCCCACCTCGACCTCGTCGCGGGCCAGCCGCGAGACCCACGAGTCGGCACGCCAGGTGCTGAAGACCCGGTCCGCCTCGCGGAGGTCCGCCACGACCGCCGCCCACGCGTCGCGCGCGGCGGCGTCGCCGGCGTGCCGACCCCGGAGGGCCAGGCTGAACGGCAGACCCATGACCTGCTCGACGTACCTCGTCAGGACCGCGGTGCTCACACTCCCGCCTTGTCGAGCGCGGACTGGATCGACTGCAGGTAGCCATCGGAGGTGTACGTCGCGCCGCTGACCATGTCGATGCTGTTGCTCTGGGCGTCGAGCGTCTCCTGGACGAGGATCGGCACGGCCTGCGCGTTGATCTGCTGCGAGCGCGGGTCGCTGCTCGGGTACTGCAGCACCGACACCGACGTGATCGTGCTGCCCGTCGTCACGACCTGCACCTGGATCGGGCCGTAGCGGGTGTAGACGACGTTGCCGGTCGTGGTGGTGGCCTTCGGGGTACTGCTGCTCGTCGAGCTGTCGGAGGTGCTCGACCGCGTCGAGGAGCTCGAGCCCGCCACCGAGCCTGAGTACGCCGCGGCCGACTGCGTGCTCGTCGTGGCCGTCGCCGCTCCGAGCGAGGTGTGATAGCTGAACAGCAGCACCAGCACGGTGGCCGTCGAGGCGAGCCAGAAGATGATCCGTCGCATGCCGCTCACCACCCGAACGCTTCGGTGTGGATCCGCCGGGCCGGTACGCCGGCAGCACGTGCGGAGCGGCGTACGGCGTTCGCCCAGGCCTCGGGGCCGCAGACGTAGACGTCGCGGTCGGCGATGTCAGGCACCCAGGTCCGCAAGGCAGTCGCGTCGTCGACCGACGGCGTGATGGCACCGAGCCACGAATCCTCGGAGCGCCGGCTGCCGGGGAGGTCGAGCACCGCCAGGCCGCGTTCACGCCCCAGGACCGCGAGCTCGCGGGCGAAGAGCGGTTCCCGCGAGAAGCGGTGCAGCAGCACGGCGTCGCCGGGCGCGTAGTCGAGTCCCTCGGCCAGCGCGCGCAGCGGCGTGATGCCCACACCGGAGCCGATCAGGGCAATGCGTCGGGTCGTCCGGACGCGCGGCGAGAGACGGCCGTAGGGGCCTTCGACGATGGCTCGCATGCCGGGCCGCAGCGACCGCAGCTCGGCCGATCCGTCGCCCAGCGCCTTGACCGTGATCCGCAGGCTGCGGCCGTCCGGAGCGGCGGAGAGCGAGTACGGATTGCCCCGGCTCCACCCGCGTCGGCCAAGGAAGCGCCAGACCAGGAACTGGCCCGGCTCCGCGCCGAGGCGGTCGAGTCGGCGGCCGGTCAGGTAGACCGACACAACGCCGTCACCCTCCTCGACGACCGAGGTGACCCGCAGGCCGTGCCGGGCGGTGCGGACCAGCGGGAGGCCCACGCGCCACCCGAGGACGGCGCCGAGCGCGAGGCCCCATGCCGTCCACCAGACCGCGGTGACGACCGGGTGGCCGACGAAGTCCGCGCCGGTCCACAGCTGGTGCGGCAGCGCGAGCCCGACACCGAGGTAGGCGTAGAGGTGCATCAGGTGCCACGACTCGTAGCGGAGCGCGCGCCGGGCCGCCCGCACGCTGGTCGCGACTACCATCACCAGGCACGCGGTGCCGGCCAGCGCGAGCAGCATGCCGGGGTAGTCGACGACCAGGTGCCAGGCGGTCGTCACGAGCGCAGACGCCCCTCCGGCGTACGCCCAGGTGATCAGGGCCAGGTGCACCAGCAGCAGGTTGAACGACGTGAAGCCGACCCACCGGTGCTGCTTCGCGAGCTCGTCCTGGCCCCAGGCCCGCTCGAGCAGCGGCACCCGCGCCATCAGCACGACCTGGACCAGGAGGAGCGCTGCGGAGAGCAGCCCCGAGATCCGGCCCAGTCCCATCGCGGTGACCAGTCCCGTGGCGTGGTTGCCCACGACCCACCAGCCGGTCACCGCGACGAGCGCAGCGACGACGGCCGTCACCGACGTACGCCGTACGACGGTGTCCAGCTGGGCCGGGGTCATGACTCCGAACCGTCGCCCTGCTGCGGGGCCCGGCCGGGCATCTGCCCCTGCTGGCCGGGCATTCCGCGCCCATCGCCGTCCCGGTCGAAGCCGGTCTGGCCGAACCGCACGTCGATCCGCTGGTGGCCGTCGTCGCCGGCCTGGCCGATCGCGAAACCGGTCACGCCGCTGCCGAGCACCAGGACCGCAGCGGCACCGGCGAGGGCGCCCTTGGCGCCCTTCGACAGGGCCTTGATCGAGGCGAACGTCGCGTTGCTCGGCGCCTGGTCGACGGGCGTCACGGGCGCGGCGGCGTACGCCGCAGGGGCGTCGTTCGCCTGCTGGCCGGGCGCGGGAACCTGCTCGGTCGGCGCGTTCGCCTCGGCGTCGGAGGGCGCTGGCTCCCAGCGCGAACCGCTGCCCTCGTCCTGCGGCTCGGGCTGCCGTTCGGGCTGGGGCTCAGGCTGGGCGGCGTCGGGGGTCTTCTTGCTCATCGGGGTCTCCCTCGTTGGTTGGTGTGCACCAGCCAACTGCGCCCCGCTGGGTCTCTCCTGCGGACGACCTGTGTGCTTCCTGTGAGCCCGCCACGGTCACGGCGACGACAGCACGCGTGTGTCGCCACACGCCAGCGTGGACGGGTGGATCTCCGCCGTGAGTGCGGCACACCCGTGTCGCAGTCACGGACAGAGCGATGCCGCATGACCGGGCCGGTGGCGACACACTGATGTCGTCGTGGGCGCGGGCGCGCAAGCCGTCAGGCCGCCCCTCAGACCGGCAGCGTCAAGCTGAACGTCGTGCTGCCGGGCGCCGACAAGCAGGTCAGTGTGCCGCCGTGGGCAACCGCGATCGCGTGCGCCAGCGAGAGGCCCAGGCCGGCGCCGCCGGAGTCGCGGGTCCGCGACGAGTCGCCACGGGTGAAGCGTTCGAAGAGGGTGGGCTGCAGGTCCGCGGGCACACCCGGCCCGTCGTCGTGGACGGCCACCGTCGCACCCGATGCCGACCGCCAGGCCGACACGGTCACGGTCGTCCCGGCAGGAGTGTGCCGGCGCGCATTGGTGAGCAGGTTGGCCAGCACCTGGTGCAGCCGCTGCGCATCCCCCGGTACGACGACGGCTTCGTCGCCGAGGTCCAGCTTCCAGCGGTGATCAGGAGCCACGACACGGGCGTCACCGACGGCTTCGAGCACGAGGTGCGTGAGGTCGACGTCCTCGCGCGCCAGCGGTCGGCCGGCATCGAGACGGGCCAGCAGCAGGAGGTCCTCGACGAGCGAGGTCATCCGGCGCGACTCCGCCTGCACCTTGTCGAGCACGTGCAGCACCCGCTCCGGGTCGGCGTCGGGGCGGAGGCCGAGCTCGGCGTACCCCTGGATCGTGGCGAGCGGGGTGCGCAGCTCGTGCGAGGCGTCGGCGACGAACTGCCGGACCTGCTGCTCGCTGCGATGGCGCGCGTCGAGCGAGCTCTCCATGTGGCCGAGAAGGACGTTGAGCGCGGAGCCGACCTGGCCGACCTCCGTGCGCTCGTCGGTCAGCGTCGCGGGCACGCGGGCGGTCATCCCGACCTCGCCGGTCTCCAGCGGCAGGCCGGCGACCTCGTGCGCGGTGCGCGCGACCTCACGCAGCGGCCGCAACTGCCGGCGTACGACCACGATCGCGATGCCACCGGCAACGGCCACCGCCAGCAGCGTGAATCCGCCGCCCCAGACGACGACCGACGTGATCGTCTCCTCGAGCTGCTGCGACGGGACGCCCGTCACGAGCGTGACGCCGTCGACGGTGGAGACGAGGAACCGGTAGTCCCCCAGCCCCGCGATCTCCTTGCCGATCGGCTGCCGGGTCTCGGGTAGAGCGCCGAGCTGGGACAGCTGGGCATCGGTGAGCTGCTGCGTGTCACCCCGGCCGGTACGGATCAGGCCCGCGGACGCCGTCGGCGTCACGTACGCCGTCAGGGTGCCCTCGCCCTGCGACCGGGCGTCGCGGATGTCCGGTCCGTCGGGCCCGGGGAAGCTGCCACCGATGGGCATGCCGCTCTGGAGCGCGTGGACGTCGCGGTCGTGGGTGTCGGAGACCTGCTTGTCGAGCTGGCCCTCGAGCCGGTTGCTGAGGGCAGCCGTCGTCAGGCCGGAGACCAGCAGCCCGACGAGCGCGACGAGGAGGACCACGGTCGCGACGAGGCGAGCGGTCAACGAGGCCGGCACCAGGCGGCGTACGAGCGTCATCAGTCGGCAGCCTTGAGGACGTAGCCGGCGCCGCGCATGGTGTGGATCATCGGCTCGCGACCCGCGTCGATCTTCTTGCGCAGGTAGGAGATGTAGAGCTCGACGACGTTGGCCTGGCCGCCGAAGTCGTAGTTCCAGACGCGATCGAGGATCTGCGCCTTGGACAGCACGCGGCGGGGGTTGCGCATCAGGAACCGCAGCAGCTCGAACTCCGTCGCGGTCAGCGAGATCTCCTCGCCCGCACGGACCACCTCGTGGCTCTCCTCGTCGAGGGTCAGGTCGCCGACGGCGAGCACGGGGTTCTCGCGGCGCTGGGTCGCACCGGACCGGCGCAGCTGCCCGCGCAGCCGGGCGACGACCTCTTCCAGGGAGAAGGGCTTGGTCACGTAGTCGTCGCCACCCGCGGTCAGGCCGGCCACGCGATCCTCGACGGAGTCGCGCGCCGTCAGGAACAGCACCGGTACGTCGGGCTGCTGCTGCCGTACGCGGCGCATCACCTCGAGTCCGTCGAAGTCCGGCAGCATCCAGTCGAGGACGATCGCGTCGGGGCGCACGTCCTTCGCGGTCGCGACCGCGTCGCGCCCGGTGTGAGCGGTGCTGATCTCCCAGCCCTCGTAGCGCAGCGCCATGGTCAGCAGCTCGGCGATGTTGACCTCGTCATCCACGACGAGCACGCGCAGTGGCGAGCCGTCGGCGCGGGTCAGCGAAGCGGCAGCAGGCGACGTCATGACGTCAGCATGCCGTGCCCGCGCGGCGTACAGCCATGAGGAACCTGTGCGTCACCTGTGAGACGGTCCGCTGGGGAGTTCGAGGGGCGACCGCGTAGCGTTGCGGGCATGGCCACCATCGAGCTGACCACCGAGAACTTCACCAGCCACGTCGAGGGCGACGACATCCTCCTCGTCGACTTCTGGGCCTCGTGGTGCGGCCCGTGCCGCCAGTTCGCGCCGATCTACGAGGCGGCGTCAGAGAAGCACGGCGACATCGTCTTCGGCTCGGTCAACACCGAGGAGCAGCAGGAGCTCGCGGGCGCGTTCCGGGTCACGAGCATCCCGACGCTGATGGTCTTCCGCGAGCAGGTGCTCGTCTTCGCCCAGCCGGGCGCACTGCCCGAGCCGGCGCTGGAGCAGGTCATCGCCGCCGTCCGCGGCCTCGACATGGACGACGTACGCCGTCAGATCGCCGAGGGGCAGCAGGCCTGAGCCCGCTGCCGGACCAGGCTCAGGCCTGGTCGTCGGTCGAGGTGTCCTCGTCCGTGCCGTAGACACCGGCGGCGTCGGCGGAGCGGACCTTCTTGAGCTGGCGCGTGAAGCTCCAGAGCAGCAGGACCGTCGCGACGATCAGCAGGCCGAGCACGAGGGCGCCGATCCAGCCAGCGGTGACCTTGTCGGCGTCACCGTCCCAGTTGGACTTCGTGGCAAGGGTCAGCAGGGTGAACATGAGGCCATTCTCCCTCAGACTGCTGCCGCGGTCGCACGCAGGCCCGCGAAGAGGTCCGTTTCGGGGAGCTCGGTCGGCACCTGGCTCTCCACGAGCTCGAAGTCCTCGTGCGGCCAGGTGGCTTGCTGGATCTCCATCGGGACCGCGAACCAGAAGCCGTCGGGGTCGATCTGCGTGGCGTGGGCAAGCAGCGCCCGGTCACGCACCTCGAAGTACTCCCCACACGGAACGCGGGTGGTGATGCGCGCGTCCCAGGCGGGGTCCGGCTTCCACTGCGCCAGCCGCTCGGCGTACGGCGAGACCAGGCCGGCGGCCTCCATGGCAGCACCGATCGCGAGGGCGCGCGGACGATTGAAGGTGTGGTGGAAGTAGAGCTTCTCCACCTGCCACGGCTCACCCGCGTCGGGGTAGCGGTCCGGGTCGGCGGCGGCGCGGTAGGCCTCCATGGACACGTTGTGGCAGGCGATGTGGTCCGGGTGCGGGTAGCCACCGCGCTCGTCGTACGTCGTCATCACGTGCGGGCGGAAGCTGCGGATCAGCCGGACCAGCGGCTCGGCTGCCTCCTCGACGGGAACCAGCGCGAAGCAGCCCTCGGGCAGCGGCGGCTTCGGGTCGCCCTCGGGCCAGCCCGAGTCGACGAAACCGAGCCAGTCCTGCTGAACGCCGAGGATCTCGCGCGCCGCGTCCATCTCGGCACGACGCACGGCCTGGATGTCGTCGATGCTCGCCGGGTCGATCTTCGGGTTGAGCACGTCGCCGCGCTCGCCACCGGTGCACGTGACGACGCGGACGTCGACGCCTTCGGCGACGTACTTCGCGGTCGTGGCCGCGCCCTTGCTCGACTCGTCGTCGGGGTGCGCGTGCACGTGCATCAGCCGCAGGGGCTCAACAGACATGCGGCGATTCTAGGAGGAGGGCCGCATGGGAGCATGACGGCGTGACCGATGCACTCGACGACCGCTACGGACGCCGCCCCGGCAAGCGCCGCCTCTCCCCCTCCCTGCTGGTGGGTCTCGTGGTCGGCGTGCCGTTCCTGGCCTGGGTCGGCTGGGTCTGGTGGACCTACTCCACGCCCGACGTCCAGTCGCAGGACGTGAACTTCTCGATCGTCAACGCACACCTCACCGAGGCCGAGATCGTGGTCACGCTCTCCGACGACGCCGTCGACCCGAGCTGCCGGATCCAGGCCCTCGCGGCCGACAAGACGCCGGTCGGGTCCTGGACCTGGACGCCGGTGGACGGCAGCAACCACGTGAAGATCAAGACCGAGCGTGAGGCCACCGCGATCGACCTCGTCGGCTGCACCGCGAAGGGGCAGAGCCGACCCCGCTGAGCGGCCGGTTGGTAGTCTGGCCTTTTGCTTTGACCAGAGTCGCCGCGGCCGCGCGCCGCGGCGTACGTCTATCCGCACCAACTTGCAGGAGTGATCGCGATGACCGAGCAGGACACCATCTGGCTCACCCAGGAGGCCTACGACAAGCTCGCGGCCGAGCTGGAGGACATGAAGGGGCCGCTGCGTCAGGAGATCGTCGACCGCATCAGCGCCGCGCGCGACGAGGGTGACCTCAAGGAGAACTCCGGCTATCACGCCGCGCGCGAGGAGCTCGGCAAGCTCGAGGGCAAGGTCCGTCAGATGACCGCCATGCTCGAGAAGGCCGAGGTCGGTGTCGCCGAGGCGGGCGACGGCACGATCGGCCCCGGCATGGTCGTGACCTACAAGTTCGTCGGCGACGATGACGACGAGGCGGAGAAGTTCCTCCTCGGCGCGCGTGAGATCGACCCCGACGGCCTAGCCGTCATCTCCCCGCAGGCACCGCTCGGTGGCGCCGTCATCGGCGCGAAGGCCGGCGACACGGTCTCCTACGTGGCCCCCAACGGCAAGACGCTCGAGGTCGTCGTCCTCGACGCGACGCCGTTCGTCGGCTGACCGCTAACGCCGAGACGGGGCCTGTGCCGCGCCGAGACGAGGCTTGTGCCCGGCA
>NZ_SJZJ01000015.1 GCF_004337475.1 Nocardioides jejuensis
CGGCCAAACTGTCAGACTGACAGTTTGGCCGCCTCCGGAGGATGACCAGGTGGAGGTCAGGCGACCTCGGGCACCTCGGGTAGGTCCAGACCCAGCACCTCGGCGGTGCGCTTCTGGACCTCGCGGGCCAGGCCCGGCTCGTCGGAGAGCTTATGGCCGTGGCTCGGGACCATCTCGGTGAGCTTCGGCTGCCAGCCGTCCCACTGCGAGGGGAAGCAGCGCTCGAGGACCTCGAACATGATCGGCGCGGCCGTCGAGGCGCCCGGGGAGGCGCCCAGCAGGCCGGCGATGGAGCCGTCGGCGTGGGTGATGACCTCGGTGCCGAACTGCAGCACGCCGTTGGGGCGGATCACCTGGACGCGCTGGCCGGCGATGATCTTCTGCCAGTCCTTCATGTCGGCATCCGGGAAGAAGTCGAGGAGGTCCTTGAACTTCGTCTTCGGGCGCGAGATGAGCTGCGTGATCAGGTAGATCGTCAGCGGGATGTTGGCCAGGCCCGACCGCATCATGGGGATCAGGTTGTGCCAGCGGATCGCCTTGAACATGTCGAGCAGCGAGCCGTGCTTGAGGTAGCGCGGCGAGAAGCCGGCGTACGGGCCGAACATCAGGCTGGTCTTGCCGTTGACGACGCGGGTGTCGAGGTGCGGCACCGACATCGGCGGAGCACCGACGGCAGCCTTGCCGTAGACCTTGGCGTGGTGGCGCGCGACGATCTCCGGGTTGTCGGTGCGGAGGAACTCGCCGCTGACCGGGAAGCCGCCGAAGCCCTTGATCTCGGGGATCTTCGACTTCTGCAGCAGGGTGAGCGCACGGCCGCCAGCGCCGACGAAGACGAACCGCGCCCGGTGCTCGAACTTCTGGCCGTCCTTCTTGCCCTTGACGATCCACAGACCGTCGTCGGCACGCTTCACCTTCGAGACGTCGGCGTTGTAGTCGACGGTCAGGCCGCGCTCCGCGACGCTGCCGAGCAGCAGCTCGGTGAGCGCGCCGAAGTCGACGTCGGTGCCCTGGACGGCGTACGTCGCGGCGATCGGCTCGTCGCTGTCGCGGCCCTCGAGGAGGAGCGGCGCCCAGGCTCGGATCTGCTCGGGGTCCTCGGTGTAGAGCATGCCCTCGAAGAGCGGGTGCTCGGAGAGCAGGCGGTGACGCTCACGCAGGTACGCGACGTTGTCCGCGCCCCAGACGAAGCTCATGTGCGGCGTCGGGTGGATGAACGCGTCGGCGCTCGGCAGGCGACCGTTCTCGACCAGGAACGACCACAGCTGGCGGGAGAGCGCGAACTGCTCGTTGACCACGACGGCCTTCGAGATGTCGACGCTGCCGTCCTCGGCCTGCGGCGTGTAGTTGAGCTCGCACAGGGCGGCATGGCCCGTGCCGGCGTTGTTCCACGGACCGGTGGACTCGCGGGCCGGGCGGTCGAGGCGCTCGAGGACGCGGATCGTCCAGGACGGCTCGAGCTCGGCAATCATCGTGGCGAGGGTGGCACTCATGATGCCGCCGCCGATGAGGAGTACGTCGGTCGTGGTCTGCTGCGACTGGTTGGTCTCGGTCACGGAGTCATTCTGGCGCCATGTGAATGGATTCACGAAGTTGACGGCGCATTTCTGGACAACGTTTTGAGGAAAGTCACATGACGAGCGCAGCCAGGACGATCAGGACGGCGAGGACGAGCACCAGCGCCAGTCCCGAGGACTCGGGATCCACGCTCTGTCGTGCGGCCGCATGACGGGCGGTCGTAGGCTCGTCGGTCTGGATGCTCATCGGTGATTCCCCTGTGTTCCGAGATGGTGCGCAGCCGATCCCGGCCGCACGAGGGGGAGACCTTCCGATCGGTGATGCATGACGCGGTTCGGCGCAGATGTGGCTCAACGCACAGCGCCGGCCACCCGTGAGGGTGACCGGCGCGGCGTACGACGGAGGTGGATTCAGCCGAGGTTCAGGCTGCGGCCGATGATCTCGGTCATGATCTCGGAGGTGCCGCCGTAGATCCGCTGGACGCGGTTGTCGATGTAGGCCCGGGCGATCGGGTACTCGAGCATGTAGCCGTAGCCGCCGTGGAGCTGGACGCAGGCGTCGACGACGCGGCCCTGGACCTCGGTGGACCAGAGCTTCGCCTTGGCGGCGTCGGCGACGGAGAGCCCGCCGGCGTTGTGCTCGACGATGCAGCGGTCGATGTAGGTCTGGGTGATCTCGACCTCGGTCTCGAGCAGCGCGAGGCGGTGGCTGATCGTCTGCAGCGAGCCGATCGGCTTGCCGAAGGCCTTGCGGTCGCGGACGTACTGCTTGGTCCACTCCAGCGCGGCGCGGGCGCCGGCGATGGCACCGATGGCGATGTTGAGGCGCTCCTGCGGGAGGTTGTTGGTGAGGCCGAAGAAGCCCTCGCCCTCGTTGCCCAGCAGGTTGGCGGCGGGGACGCGGCAGTCCTCGAAGATCAGCTCGGAGGTGTCCTGGGCGTGCATGCCGACCTTCTCGAGGTTGCGGCCGCGCGAGAAGCCCGGGGTGCCCTCCTCGACGACGATCAGCGAGATGCCCTTGTGGGGGTGCTCGCCCGTGCGGCAGGCGAGGATCACGAGGTCGGCGTTCTGGCCGTTGGTGATGAACGTCTTCGCGCCGTTGATCACGTAGTCGTCGCCGTCGCGCACCGCCTTGGTGCGGATGCCCGAGAGGTCCGAGCCGGTGCCCGGCTCCGTCATCGCGATCGCGACGATCGACTCGCCCGACGCGACCTTCGGCAGCCAGCGGGCCTTCTGCTCGTCGGTGGTCAGCTCGAGCAGGTAGGGGAGGCAGATGTCGGAGTGCAGGGTCGGGCCGAGGATCGCGGGGCCGACGCCGGCGTACGCGCCCTCCTCGATGAAGATCGCGTTGAAGCGGAAGTCGTGCAGGCCCGCGCCGCCGTACTCCTCGGGGACCGCGGCGGTGAGGCCGAGCTCGGCGAGGTCGGTGAAGAGAGACTTCGGGACGATGCCGTCCTTCTCCCACTCCGGGTACGCCGGGACGACCTGGCGCTCGATGTACGCGCGGACGCTCTTGCGGAAGTCGTCGTGCTCGGGCTCGAAGATGTTGCGGTCCATGGCGCCATGTTAACGATCGCTAACCAGAAAGGGATACACCCTGTACCCGGTGGACGCCCGGGGCGTCAGGTCGTGCGGCCCGTCAGGCCGTGGCGACGTCCGGGCTCACCGACGCGCTGCCTGCGAGCAGGACGGCCGCGATCTGGGCCGGATCGTCGGCCATCGGCACATGACCGCAGCCCTCGAGGAGTACGTGGCGTGCGTGCGGCATGCGCCGGCGAGCGATGGCGGCCTGGTAGCCGAGCAGGATCCGGTCGTGCTCGCCCCACGCGATGGTCACCGGTACGTCGCTCGGGATCCGCCCGGTGAACGGCTCGGCCGCCGGGAAGATCTGCTTCATCGCCGGGATCGCGCGCCGCATGCCGCGGAGGTCGGCGACGAATTCCTCGTGCGGGATCAGGTCGCTGCGCGTGGAGACCATGGTGCCCATGACCCGCCGGGCGTGCGGCGATCGGGCGAGCGTGGGCACGACCGGCGCCATGAGCCGTGCGCTCGTCGTGAGCCAGGTGAAGACCGAGCGGATGTAGACGAAGTCCGCGGAGCCCCACCAGAAGGCCGCCGGCGACAGCCCGGTCGCGCTCGCGACGATGCCGTCGGCTGCGGCCTCGAGGGCGATCCGGCCGCCGAGGGAGTTCCCCGCGATGTGCGGCCGGTCGAGCCCCAGTGCGTCCAGCGTCTGCTCGAGCTCGCCGCGGATCGCGCCCTGCACGTCGCCGTCGCGCACGACGAGGTCCGGGGAGTCTCCGTGGCCCGGGAGATCGAGGAGGACGACGGTCCGGTGGTCGGTGAGGTGCTCCAGTACCGGATACCAGGCCTGGCGGCGGTGGGTCAGGCCGTGCAGCAGGACGAGCGGCGCTCCACTGCCGTGGATCTCGTGACTCAGCATCGTGACCTCACTGGGCGTCCCGCGGCAGGCCCAGCATGCGCTCGCCGATCAGGTTGAGCTGGACCTCCGTCGTGCCGCCGTAGATGGTCGTCGCGCGGCCACCGATCAGCTGCTCGAGGGCATGGTCGGTGCGCTCGCCTGGGACCGAGAAGGCGCCCGCCACGTCGAGGCTCGCGGTGATGAACTCCGCGATCTTCTGGCTGATGCTCATCGCCAGCAGCTTGTTGACCGAGGCCGTCGTGCCACTGTCGGCGCCGAGCAACTGCTTGAGGACGATCCGGTTGCTCATCACGTCGATCGCCTGCGACTCGGCGACGAGCTCGCCGATCTTCGCGCGCGTCACCGGTGTCAGGTCGCGGTCGCGGGTGAAGCGGAGCAGGTCGCTGTCGTTGGCGTACGCCGGCATCTTGCCGGACAGCGCCACGCGCTCGGAGGCCAGCGCGGTGCGCGTCACCTTCCAGCCGTCGTCGACCGTGCCGACGACGTACCTGTCCTCGATGAAGACGTCGTCGAAGAAGACCTCGTTGAAGAGCGCCGAGCCGGTCATCTCCCTGAGCGGGCGGATGTCGACACCCTCCTTGCTCATGTCGAGGAGGAAGTACGTGATGCCCTCGTGCTTGGGGGCGGTCGGGTTGGAGCGTGCGATGAGGATGCCCCAGTCGGAGAACTGAGCCATCGAGGTCCAGATCTTCTGGCCGTTGATCCGCCAGCCGCCCTCGACCTTGGTGGCCCTGGTCTGCAGCGAGGCGAGGTCGGAGCCGGAGCCCGGCTCGGAGAAGAGCTGGCACCACATGATGTCGCCGCGCAGCGTCGGCAGGCCGAACTCCTCCTTGAGCTCGTCGGAGCCGTAGCCGACGATCGAGGCGAGGGCCCAGATGCCCATCAGCAGGTTCGGTACCTGCACGCCAGCCGCCTTGATCTCCTGGGCGATGACGACCTGCTCGAGGGGGCCGGCGGAGCGGCCGTACGGCGCCGGGAAGTAGGGGAGCACCCATCCACCGTCACCGAGGGCGGCGAGGCGCTCGTCCTCGTCGTCGATCGCCTGGATCGCGTCGAGCTCGGCCCTCACCTGGGTGCGGATTGCCTCGGCCTCCGCCGGGAGCTCGATCTCGAGTGCCCGGGCGCGGCCAGCGATGAAGTCGTCGGCGACGCGGAGCGCGCGGATCTCGTGGCTGCCGAGGGCGGCGCGGGTGGCCAGTGCGCGGCGGTAGTAGAGGTGGGCGTCGTGCTCCCACGTGAAGCCGATGCCGCCGTGCGCCTGGATGCAGTCCTGCGTGACCCTGACAGCCAGCTCGGGAACCAGGGCGGCAGCAACCTTGCCGGCGAAGTCGGCCGTGTCGTCGCCCTTGTCGATCGCGGTCGCGGCGTCCCAGACGGCCGCGCGGGCCTGCTCGAGGGCGATGCCCATCCAGGCGCACTTGTGCTTGATTCCCTGGAAGAGGCCGATCGGTCGGCCGAACTGGACGCGGATCTTGGCGTACTCCGACGCGGTGGCGACCGACCAGGCGATGACGCCGGCGAGCTCGGCGCCCAGGACGACCGCGGTGATCGAGCGTGCACGGTCGGCGGTCAGCCCGGTGAGGACCCGGGCGGAGGGCACCAGCAGGTCGGTCGCGGTGACTCGGGCAGCGCTGCGCAGGACGTCCACGCTGTCCTGTGGTGCGACCTCGAGCTGGTCGGCCGGGACGGCGATCCACCGGGTGTCGCCATCGACGGACACCGGCAGGACGAGCAGGTCGGCGACGTCGCCGGCCGCGACGCCGTCCCAGGTGCCGCTGACCGCGAGGCCGCTGCTGTCGGCGACCGCAGTCGGCAGCGTGGTGCCTTCGGGGGCGACAGCAGCCGTCGTCGTACCGTCGATGAGGGACGGCAGCAGGGCGGTTGCCTCGCCACCTGCTGCCTGGATCAGGCCGGACGCCAGGACCGTCGGGACGAAGGCGCCCGGGATCGCGTGGCGACCGAGCGCTTCCAGCGCGACGGCGAGGGTGGTGAGGCCGCCGCCCGACCCGCCGTACTCGTCGGAGATGTGCAGGCCGAGCAGCTCGTAGTCGACCAGCGACTTCCAGAACGGCGGGAACTTCTCGGGCTTCCTGGCGTCGACGATCGCGCGGACGGCATCGGCGGAGAAGACGTTCTCTGCGAGGTCGGCGACTGCCGTGGCGAGGTCGACGTGCTCCTCGATGATGCCGAGACCGAGCTCGTAGTTCTGACGGGCCATGTGCGATGTGCTCCTGAGGGTGACGCGGGAGGGGTGGCGCGGGTGGTGGTGGGCGTCAGCCCAGTCGGTCAGCGAGGTCGGCGATCTCCCACGGACCTTCGGACTCGATGCAGCTCACCTCGTGCCAGCCCTGGAACTCCTGGATCACGCCGCCCTGGACGCCGAAGAACTTTCCGGTGAGCTTGCAGTCCTCGGCCGCGAGCCGGGCGACGATCGGGGAGATGTTGGACGGTGCGAACGCGTCGAACTCACCCTCCTCGACCTCGGCAGCGAACATCGCACCCATCCCCGGCGTGGCCAGGGTGAGACGCGTGCGGGCGATCGGTGCGATCACGTTGGCGCGTACGCCGTACCGGTCGAGCTCGTCGGCGGCGACCAGGGTCAGCGCGGCGACCGCGGCCTTGGCAGCGCCGTAGTTGGCCTGGCCGGCGTTGGGCATGAAGGTGCCTGAGGCGGACGCCGTGTTGATGATCGACGCGGCGACCGGCTTGCCCGCCTTCGACTGCTCCTTCCAGTACGCCGCGGCGTGATGGATCGGGGCGGCGGTGCCTTTGAGGACCACGGCGAGGACGGCGTCCCACTGGTGCTCCTCCATGGCCGGGATGAAGGCGTCGCGCAGGATGCCGGCGTTGTTGACGAGGATGTCGAGGCCGTCGAAGACGGTGATCGCCTGCTGCACGAGGTTCTCCGCGCCGCCCCAGGTGGCGACGTCGTCGGTGTTGGCCACGGCATCGCCGCCGGCGGCGAGGATCTCGTCGACGACCGCCTGTGCCGGACCAGCGTCGGAGCCGCTGCCGTCGTTGGCGCCGCCGAGGTCGTTGACGACCACCTTGGCGCCCTCGCGGGCGAGGAGGAGGGCGTGCTCGCGGCCGATGCCGCGACCGGCGCCGGTGACGATGGCGACGCGTCCGTCAAGGGTTCCCATGTGCGTGTCCTTTGGTGTTCGGTGATCGCGCAGGCGCGCGCGGCGGATCGAGATTCAGTGTGTGAAGACGGCGAGGCCGTCGCGGATGACGAGGGCATCGCCGACGGAGGTCTCGAAGCCGACGGCGCGGTCGCCCTCGGTCGTGGCGGGGAGCTCCCAGAAGCGGGTGGTGATGTCCTCGCCGGGAAGGACGGGCTTGGCGAAGCGGACCGCGAAGCGCTTGAGCCGGGTGACGTCGCCGTCGGCGAAGGAGTCGAGCGCGGCCCACGAGGTGAACGCCATCGTGCAGAGGCCGTGGTTGATGATGCCGGGCAGGCCGGACATCTGCGCGATCTCCTCATCGAGGTGGATCGGCATCGGGTCGCCGGAGGCAGGGGAGTAGCGGAAGGTCTGGTCCTCGTCGACGTGCGCAGTGACCTCGGCGATCGGCGTACCGGTGGTGAGGGCGGGGTCGAGGGCATGGCCGGGGGCGAGCTCACCGACGTCCTTGCCCGCGTCGACGCCGCGGAAGAACGCGGTGATGAACTGTTCGTTGACCAGGACGTCGTCCTGGTTGCGGGTCTCCGCCTTGACCACGACCGTCGAGCCGGTGCTCAGTGCCGCGTAGCCGGTGGCCCGCGCGCGACAGGTCAGCACGTCGCCGGGCCTGATCGGGGCGTGGAAGTGGAAGTCCTGCTCACCGTGCACGAGCTTCATCAGGAGCTCGACCGGCGCGACCTCGAGGGCGGCGGGCGCCATCGAGAAGAACGTCGGGACCACCGCGAAGACCGGCGAGGCGATCTCGCCCTTCAGGTGGGCCTCGATCGGGTCGTTCGTCGCGGCGGCGTACTCCGCGATGCGCTCACGGGTGACCTCGAAGACGACGTCTTCGGTCCACTCGCCGATGCCGTCGTCGTTGAAGCTGACGGGCGTGGTGGCCTTGAGGGTCTCGGTGCTCATCGCGGAGTACGCCTTTCGCTGCGTGGAGGGTCAGGCGGAGACGAGCTCGGCAAGCTGGGCGAGCGAGGCCTCGAGGTCGGCCGTGGTGTTCTTCGCGATGGCCTTGCCGATCGGGCCGACGACCATGGTTCCGTTGAACTCGGCGTCGATCGTCGCGTCGGAGCCGTTGCCGTTGTCGGCGACGGACATCGTGAACTTGATCTTCACGCCGGCCATGCCGGTGCCCTCGATCGTCATCGACTTGGGCGCGTTGGCCTCGGTGACGGTCCACTCGATCTTGTTGGCCATGCCCATGACGGAGACGACCTCGGTGATCTGGGTGCCGACCGTGATCGCGTCGGGCGCGGGCAGCTCCGACTTCCAGCTCTGGTGGATCTTGAGCCAGTCCTTGTAGCCCTCGAGGTTCGCGAGCGCGCCGTACGCGGTCTCGACGTCGACGGGGAGGGACTGGGTGACGGAAACGCTGGCCATGGTGGCTCCTTGGTGTGGTGGGGCGGATGAGCGGTGCTCGGCGATCGAGCAGCGCGGAGGGCGTGTCGGGATCAGGCGCGGCGGTACGCCGAGACGACGACGGCGCCGCCGAGCCCGATGTTGTGCTGCAGCGCGATGCCGCCGGCCTGGGCGGCGCGCTCGACCTGGCGCTTGTCGGCGGTGCCGCGCAGCTGCCAGGTGAGCTCGGAGCACTGGGCCAGGCCCGTGGCGCCGAGCGGGTGGCCCTTGGAGATCAGGCCTCCGGAGGGGTTGACGACCCAACGACCCCCGTACGTCGTGTCGTCGTTGTCGATGAGCTTGCCGGCCTCGCCGTCGGCGCAGAGGCCGAGCGCCTCGTAGGTGATCAGCTCGTTGGCCGAGAAGCAGTCGTGGAGCTCGATGACGGCGACGTCCTCCGGGCCGAAGCCGGCCTGCTCGTAGACCTGGCGCGCGGCCTCGCGGGACATCTCCTTGCCGACGAGTGACTGCGCCGAGTTGTCGGTGAAGGTCGACTCCATGTCGGTCACCATCGACTGGCCGATCATCTCGACCGCCTGGTCGGCCAGACCGTGCTTGTCGACGAACGCCTCGCTGGCGAGGATCACGGCGCCGGAGCCGTCGGACGTGGGGGAGCACTGCAGCTTGGTCAGCGGCGAGTAGATCATCGGCGCGTCCTGGATCTGCTCCAGGGTGTACTCGGTCTGGAACTGCGCGTACGGGTTGTTGACCGAGTGCTTGTGGTTCTTGAACCCGATCTTCGCGAAGTGCTCGAGCGTCGTGCCGTAGCGCTCCATGTGCTCGCGCCCTGCAGCGCCGAACATGAACGGCGCCGCCGGCAGGGAGAACTCCTGCAGCTCCGCCAGCGCCATCAGGTGGTCGAGCATCGGGTTGGTGCGGTCGTCGAAGTGCGAGGTGAGCGAGCCAGGCTGCATCTTCTCGAAGCCGAGGGCGAGCGTGCAGTCGTAGAGACCGCCCCGGATCGCCTGGGCCGCGAGGTAGAGCGCGGTCGACCCGGTCGAGCAGTTGTTGTTGACGTTCGTGATCGGGACGCCGGTCTTGCCGAGCTCGTAGACAGCGCGCTGGCCGGAGGTCGAATCGCCGTAGACGTAGCCGACGTGGACCTGCTGGATCGCGTCGTACGCGATGCCGGCGTCCTCGAGCGCCCTGGTGCCCGCTTCGCGGGCCATGTCCGGGTAGTCCCAGTCCTTCGCGCCGGGCTTCTCGAACTTCGTCATGCCGACGCCGACGACGTAGACCTTGTTAGCCATGCGATGGAGCCCTTCGTGGATGCGGGGTCGCTCGATGCGCCCTGTCTGAGACACGGTGTCCGAGGTAAAAACTAGGTTGGACACGGTGTCCAGTCAAGGACTCCGGTTAGGGTTTTGCGCATGAGTCAGGTTGTGGACGCCGCTGGTTCGGTCGACGGTCGCGATCGGCGCTGGGAGGACCACCGCCAGGAACGCCGCGAGCGACTGCTCGTCGCAGCCGTGGCGCTGATCGACCGCCAGGGTGGCGACGTCGGTGTCGCTGCCATCGCCGCCGAGGCAGGCATTCCGCGCTCGGTCGTCTACAAGCTCTTCCGTGACCGCGAGGACCTCGACGAGCAGATCCGGATCCGGATCATCCAGGAGGCGACGGCGACGCTGGCGCCGCTGCTGGTGCCGCGCGGCACGCTGCGCGAGATGGTCCGCGTCGCCGCCAAGACGTACGTCGACTGGGTCACCGCCCATGCGAACCTGCACCGCTTCATCGGCACCGGCTCGACCACGCGCCCGACGCCGGGCTCGCCGTCGATCGCAGGCGGCAAGGCAGCGTTCGCGCAGAACGTCGCGGACCTGGTCATCCTCCTGCTCAAGCACCTCGACCCTGCGGCCTCGGTGAGCAGGGGGTCAGCGGAGAACCTCGCCTTCGCCCTCACGGGTGTCACGGACAGCGTCGTCAACCGGTGGCTCGTCGCGGGCCGTTCGCGCAGCACGAAGAAGGAGCTGATCCAGTTCCTGACCGAGGCGTCGTGCGGCGTGATCCTCGGCGCGGCCGGGGTAGCGGGCGTCGACCTCGACCTGGATGCGCCCGTCGCCCTCTGACGCTTCGATGCGGCGAAATTTCTCCGCGCTGAAATCTATGCTGGACATGTTGTCCATGTAAGTATCTCCTCGTCCGACGGTGTCTGCCGTCACGTGCGCGGACTCGAGCCGCGCCCGATCGAGGAGGAACCGCATGCACCAGTGGTCCGACATGGACGAGGCGATCCGCGATGGGGTCCGCGACTGGATCGCGAAGAACTTCACGCCGGTCCGCGACGACATCGAGACGGGCGTCGTACCGCCGATGGAGCTCGCCCGGAAGCTCTTCGCCGACTTCGGTCTCGACGCCATGGCCGCCGATGCGGTCGACAAGCTGCTCGCGGCCGAGCGGAGGCGCGCGGAGAGGACGCCGGAGGAGATCGCCGCTCGCAAGGCCGAGAAGGCGGAGCGGAAGGCGTCCGCCGGAGACAAGGCGCCGACGGGTCTCCTTGCCGGCATGGAGGGTGTCGACTCGATGGGTGCCGTCCTGCTCGCCGAGCTGGCGGGCCAGAGCCTCGGCACGGTAGTGACCTACGGCGTCTCGCTCGGACTCGGCGCCGGCACCATCGCTGCGAAGGGCACGCTCGAGCAGAAGGAGCGGTGGCTGAAGAAGATCGTCACCGCCGAGCTGCTCTGCTCCTGGGCGATCACCGAGCCCGAGTCCGGCTCGGACGCCTTCGGTGGCATGAAGACCACGGTCCGGCGCGACGGCGACGAGTGGATCCTCAACGGGCACAAGACCTTCACCACCGGCGGTCCGTACGCCGACGTGATCGTCGTGTACGCGAAGCTCGACGAGGGGGACGGCACTCCGCTCCGCGACCGCCAGGTCCTCACCTTCGTCCTGGAGAAGGGCGACGCGGGCCTGATGCAGAGCAAGCCCTTCAAGAAGATGGGCATCATGAGCTCGCCGACCGGCGAACTGACCTTCGACAACGTGCGCCTCGGCATGGACCGGCTGCTCGGCGGCCCGAATGCCCTCGACCGCTCGCTGGCCGCCAACGACGGTCGCGAGAGCGCCAAGGCCAACTTCGTCATCGAGCGGGTCGGCTGCGCGGTGCTCTCGCTCGGCATCATCAACGAGTGCCACCGGCTCTCGGTGGATTACGCGAAGACCCGTGAGCTCTGGGGCAAGCCGATCGGCGACTTCCAGCTGATCCAGCTCAAGCTCGCGAAGATGGAGGTCGCACGCCTCAACTGCCAGAACATGGTCTTCAGTGCCCTCGGCCAGCTCCGCGCCGGCGCGATCCCGACGCTCGCCGAGGCCTCGGCGATGAAGCTCTACTCGACCGAGGCAGCCACGGACGTCGCGATGGAGGCCGTGCAGCTCTTCGGCGGCAACGGCTACATGGCGGAGTACCGCGTCGAGCAGCTGGCGCGCGACGCGAAGTCACTGATGATCTACGCCGGGTCGAACGAGATCCAGGTGACGCACGTGGCGAAGGGCCTGCTCGCCGGCTGATGCGTGCGCGATACCGATCAGTACGGCCCCTTTTCTGCAGGTTGAGGGGCCGTACTGATCGGTATCACGACAGGAGGCGCCCGTACGTCAGGCGTAGGCGTAGGCGTAGTCGTTGAGCGGGAAGTGCGCGTTGCGCCAGCGCACCTCGGGCGTGAACCCGGGCCGCAGCGGCACGTCGCCGTCCTTGGTGAAGTAGTAGCTGTTGGCCTGGGCGCACGATGGCTGCCAGAAGACCTGGGGGCCGCGGCGCTTGCGCACGGATGCCATGTAGCGCTCGTGCGCGCGTGACGTCACCTCGACCTCGGCCGCGCCGCGGCGGCGGGCCTCGGTGAGGACACGCACGATGTGGCTGGCCGTGGCCTCGACGAGCTGGAAGTACGACGAGCCGTTGTAGCCGTAGGGCCCGAAGGTCGTGAAGAAGTTCGGATAGCCCGGCGCCGACACGCCCTGGTAGGACTGCAGCCGGTCGGTCTCCCACCAGTCCGCGATGAGCACTCCCTCGCGGCCGGCGACGTCGTAGCCGGGCAGGGCGTCCTTCTCGGTCACCTTGAAGCCGGTCGCGAGCAGCAGCACGTCGACAGCGTGCTCGACGCCGTCGGCAGTCACGACGCCGGTCTCGGTGATCCGCTTGATGCCGCCGGTCTCCAGCGCCACGTTGTCGCGGTTGAACGTCGACAGGTAGCTGTTGTGGAAGCTCGGGCGCTTGCAGCCCAGGCCGTAGCGCGGGGTCAGCTTCTCGCGCGTCTCCGGGTCGTCGACCTGCGACTTCAGGTAGCTGAGGGCCATCGGCTCGAGCACCTTGCCCGCCTGCAGCGCACCGCCGTAGTGCGCCAGGAAGGGAAAGGTCGCCTCGACGTACAGGTCGCTGGCCAGGCGGGCCACGCGCTTGGCCCCGGGCAGCAGGCCGAGGCCGGCGCGCAGCGGCGCGACGAGCGGGAAGTCGGCCTTCGGGAGGCACCAGATCGGCGTCCGCTGGAAGACCGTGAGGTGCTCCACATCGGCGGCGATCGACGGGATGATCTGGACCGCCGACGCGCCCGTGCCGATGATCGCGACCCGCTTGCCGGCGAGGTCGGCAGCGTGGTCCCAGCGCGCGGTGTGCATGACGGTGCCGGCGAAGCTGTCGAGGCCCGCGATGTCGGGATACTTCGGCTGGCTCAGCGGGCCGCCCGCGTGGACGACGTGGGTCGCGGTCAGGTCACCGGTCGAGGTGGCGACGTCCCAGACACACTCCTCCTCGTCGTACGCCGCTGACGTCACCCGGGTCTCGAACCGGATCTGGTCGGCGAGGTCGAAGTCGGCGACCAGCCGGTCGGCGTACTGCTTGAGCTCGGCGCCCTTGGCGTAGCTGCGCGACCAGTCGGAGCGCTGCGCGTAGGAGAACTGGTAGCTGAACGACGGGATGTCGACGGCGACGCCCGGGTAGGTGTTCCAGTGCCACACGCCGCCCGCGCCATCGGCGTCGTCGACGAGGAGCACGTCCTCGAAGCCTGCCTTCTTCAGGGCGATGGCGACGCCGATGCCGGAGAAGCCCGCTCCGACGATGACGACGTCGTGGTGCTCGATGGTGCTCATCGGGAGCCTCCGATCCGGTCGAGGTAGCTCCGGCGTGCGGCGTCGTCGACCTTGCTGATGGGGGAGTCGTCCTTGAGCGCCTTGCGGATCGGTCGCATGATCCGCTCAGGCGAGACCATGCCGATCCGGGCGACCGCGCCGATGTAGCGCGGCACGGCCGTCTCCGAGCGCCGGTGCTTCACCGAGGCGACCACCTCCGCGGCGATGTCCTCCGGGTCGACCTGGGGCAAGAGTCCGAAGTCGATGCCCGAGGCGAGCTCGGTGCGGACCGCGCTCGGGAGCACGGCGGAGACGCTGACCCCGGTGCCGGCCGTCTCCATCCGCACCGACTGCGTCAGCCCGAGTGCGGCGAACTTGCTCGCGTTGTAGCCCGCCAGGCCCTGCAGCGGGAACCGGCCCACGAGCGAGCAGACGTTGACGACGTGGCCGCGGCCGCGCTCGATCATCCCCGGGAGCACGAGGCGCATGCCGATCGACGGACCCAGGACGTTGATCTCGTACGTCTTCCGGTCGACCTCGTCACGCTGCTCGAGGAACGGCGCCGACGGCATGATGCCCGCGTTGTTGACCAGAACGTCGACCGGTCGCCCGTGTGCCTCCTCGGCGGCGGCGAGGAAAGCGGCGTACGACGCACGGTCGGAGACGTCGAGCGAGTGGCCCGTCGCCCGCACACCAACCGACGCGGCTGCCTCGACGGACAGGGTCCCGTCGAGGTCGCCGATCGCGACACGAGCGCCGACGTCGTGGAAGGCACGGGCGGTCGCGAGTCCGATGCCGCGCGCGGCTCCGGTGATCACGACGAGGGCGCCGTCGAGGTCGATGGGGGCGAAGCGGCTCATGGCCTGCACGTTAGTGAGACACCATGTCCGATGTAAGTGGACGGCGGTGTCGCGCCCGTCACACGGTGCCGGTCGGCACCGCGTCAGTCGTCGTGAGCCGCCAGGTGGGCGTCGACCTCGGGCCACGTCGCCGTCGCGGCGCGCGGCGAGGCGATCAGGCCGAGGTGGCTGAGCCCCTTGACCTTCACGAACCGCACGTCGGCATTGCGGTAGGCCTCGGCACCGGCGCCGACCGAGGCGGCGTTCGCGAGGACGTCGGTGGTGCTGCCGATCAGCAGGAGCGGCGCGACCAGACGGTCCATCTCGACCACGACGTCGTCACGGAGATGGACACGACCCTTCGCCATGTCGTTCTCGCAGACCAGGCGCACGAGGGACTGGTGGTAGAAGCGGCCGGGGTAGCCGGGCATCGCGTCGACGAACTGGTCGACCGCGTTGATCCGCGCGAGCACCTCGGGCTGGTGCAGGTTGCGCAGCAGCGTCCATGGCTTGGTGATCTCGCGGACGGGCGCCATCCAGCGGTACCCGAGACGCGTGAACGGCGCGGTGGTGCCGCCGACGAGGGCGGTCGGAGCAACCAGGGGAAGCGCCCCGACGCGGTCATAGATCCACTGCACGCCCGCGTACGCCGGGTTCTTGCGGTAGTCCGTCGGGGTGCCGAAGGCACTGATCGAGGCGATCGGCAGCTCGGGCTGCCAGGCGGCGGTCAGGAGTGACATCGTGCCGCCGTGCGACCAGCCGACGAGGTGGACGCGTGCGCCGCCGTGGGCCTCCGAGATCCGCCGGATCGCGGTCGGCAGGATGCCGTCGATCCAGTCCTCGAAGCCCATGGTGCGGTCGCTGAAGCGGATCGCGCCGTAGTCGATCGTGTACGTCGGTCGGCCGGCGGTGCCGGATCCGTCGGTGCCGGATCCGTCGGTGCCCGTGAGGTGGGCGGAGAGGCTCTGGCCCTCGCGCAGGTCCCAGCAGGTGACGGGTACGGCGAGCGGGGTGACCAGGAGCACCGGGTTGCCGGACACCGGCGCGTCGGGAGCGACGCGCTCGACGCGGGCGTGCGGCTCGTCGTACAGGAGCTCCGTCGGCGTGCGCGAGGGATCCTCGAGCCCGTTGCCGAACCACGAGATGTCCCACGCGGTGCGGGCCATGCGGGTGGCGACGTGCAGGGGAGAGTCGGTCACTGGTCGGCGTTCCACTCGACGAGCTGGCGCTTGAGCACCTTGCCCGTGGGGTTGCGGGGGAGCTCGTCGACGAAGATGACGTCGCGCGGCACCTTGTAGCGAGCCAGGTTGTCGCGGACCAGGTCACGCACCTCGTCCTCGGTGAGCGACGCGCCGTCGTGGCAGGCCAGGAACGCGCGCAGGCGCATGCCGAAGCCGGGGTCCTCGACGCCGACGACCGCGACCTCGCGGACGGCGGCGTGGGTGATCAGCAGCTCCTCGACCTCGGCCGGGAAGACGTTCTCGCCGCCGGAGACGATCATGTCGTCGTCGCGGCCGTCGATGTAGAGCAGGCCGCGGTCGTCGAAGTGGCCGACGTCGCCGGTGGCGAGCATGCCGTCGATGATCTCCTTGTGGCCGCCGCCGGTGTAGCCCTCGAACGGGGTCACCGTGCCGACGAAGACCCGACCGCGCTCGCCCTTGGCGACCGGCTTGCCGTTGTCGCCGATGAGCACGACGCGCGAGCCGAGCATGGGGGTGCCGACGGAGGTGGGGTGCGAGCGGACGACGTCCGGGTTCGCCATCGTGGCGAGCGAGACCTCGGTCGAGCCGTACAGGTTGAAGATGACGTCGCCGAAGCGGTCCTGGAACTCCGCCGACACGGCGGCCGGCAGGGCCGAGCCCGAGCAGAACGCGGCCCGCAGCGACGAGGTGTCGTACTGCTCGGTCACCTCGGTCGGCAGCGCGAGGACGCGCTGCAGCAGCACGGGGACGACGCAGATCGCGGTCGCCCGGTGCTGCGCGATGTCGGCGACGAACGTCTCCGGGTCGAACGAACGACGCAGGACGACCGTCGAGCCGAGCGCGATCGTCATCATCGTCATGATCAGGCCGGTGCCGTGGAACAGCGGCGGGCCGATCACGGTGGCGCCGCGCGTCCGCATCGGGAGGCGGTCGAGCATGGCGCCAGGCAGCGTGTAGCCCTTCGGCTCGGTGCGCGGCGCGCCCTTCGGCGTACCGGTGGTGCCGGAGGTGAGCAGGATCAGGCGGCCGGGACGCGCCGGGCTCGGCGGGGGAGTCGCGGAGCCCTGCGCGATGTAGGCGTCGAGGTCGTCGGTCGTGGCCGCGATGTCGGTGGTGACGACGGGGATCGTCAGGTCCTCGGTGAGGTGCACGAGGTCGGTGTCGACGAAGAGCGCGTCCACGCCCTCGCGCTCGGCGACCTCGGTGGCCTGGCGCGGCGAGAAGCCGGTGTTGAGCCACACGGTGTTGAGGCCGGCGCGGGACGCAGCCCAGGCGACGATCAGCGGGTTGCGGTGGTTGCGCATCAGGATGCCGACGGTCTGCCCCGGCTCGTACGACGCGCGCAGGACGTTGCTGAGCTTGTTGATCGTCGCGTCGAGGTCGGCGTACGTGATCGTGCCGCGCTCGTCGGCGATCGCGGCCTGCTTGCCGTGGCGACCCGCGGCTGCGGCGACCGCGCCACCCATCGGGCCGTAGGCCTTCATCGCGAGGGCCATCCGGATGGTGTGGTCCGGGCGCGTCAGCGGAAGGACTCCGGCGCGGGCCATGGCGGCGAGGGAACGGCCTTCGAGGAGGGCGCGGTGCAGCATCTGGATCCTTCGGGGACGCGGTGACGGGTGGAGCCGTGTCGTGCGAAGAAACGCTGGACAGGGCGTCCTCGAAATGTAGTTCCGTTCCTGTGTACGCGGCAGTACTCAGAGGCGTGAGATGCGTCGCTCCTCAGCTGCGGGAGCGGTCGCGCCACGCTCCCGTGGACCACAGCGCCCACGCCACGAGCAGGGGC
Organism: Nocardioides jejuensis; assembly: GCF_004337475.1. Taxonomy (GTDB): domain Bacteria; phylum Actinomycetota; class Actinomycetes; order Propionibacteriales; family Nocardioidaceae; genus Nocardioides; species Nocardioides jejuensis. The sequence goes on from NZ_SJZJ01000015.1 coordinate 17,414, forward strand.
TGACCGGCGAGACGGGCCAGCCGCTTGCCGTCGGAGTCGAGCCCGAAGGCGTCCTTGTGCTCGACGTACTGGGCGATGTTGCCGGGGAAGATCGCGATGAAGAAGGCCGCCACGACGAAGCCGACGGTCACCCGGCGGCGAGCCCAGAGGAGCAGTGCCGAGCCGAGGCTGATCTCGACGGCACCCGACGCGAGCACGACCAGGTCGGTGTCGACCGGGAACCACGACGGGACCTGCGCGCGGAACTCCGTGCGGAGGAACGTCAGGTGACCGATGCCGGCGAAGGTCAGGAACGCTCCGAGGAGGAGCCGGGCGAGCGTGCGGGGCAGCGACGTCGGCGAATTCATGTCTGCAGCATGCCTGACGTGCGGCTCCCGGTGGTCCATGATCGGCGCATGCCGATGACGAACGCCGAAGCCCACCGCATCGCCCGCGAAGAGGGGGTGAGCGGACCCTTCTACTTCGTCGTCAAGACGGTGGTCGGACTCGTCTTCCGCTTGCTGTGCGGCTTCACCGTGCGAGGCAAGGAGAACGTCCCGAAGAAGGGCCCGATCGTGATCGTGCCCAACCACAAGAGCTTCTGGGACCCGTTCTTCGTGGCTCTCGTCCTGCGACGCCCGGTGCACTTCATGGGCAAGGCGGAGTACGCCGAGGGCCGCTGGGCGAAGTACTTCCTCGCGCTCGGCTACTTCCCGGTGCGGCGCGGCGAGTCGGACGCTGACGCGCTCGAGACCGCTCGCGCGATCCTCGCTCGGGGTGACGCGCTCGCGCTCTTCCCCGAGGGCACCCGTGTGCGTGGCGACGACCTCGGTGCGCCCAAGCGCGGAGCAGCGCGGCTGGCGATTGAAGCCGGTGCGCCGCTGGTGCCGGCCACGATCACCGGCACCGAGAAGCGTCGGTGGCCGCTGCCCCGCAAGGTCACGCTGACCTTCGGTGAGCCGGTCTCCGTCGCCGACCTCGAGGCCACGCCGGAAGACGCCGCCACGGCGATCGGCCGGGCCTGGCCCCAGGTGTCGGACGAGTACACGCGCTGGCAGAACCGTCCGGGCGCGATTGCGGCGGCCGCCGCGGCTGTGGGCCTGGGCGCGTGGGCGATCCGCCGCCGCATGCGCTGATGTCCGACCTGTTCGTCCTCGAGCTGGACGGGCTGCAGCAGTCCGCGGTCGATCCGCAGGACCCCACGCGGCTGGTCTTCGACTACGTCCGTCGCATCGGCGACCTGATCGACGCGATGCCGGAGGGTCCGCTGCGCGTGCTCCACGTCGGCGGTGCCGCCATGACCCTGCCACGGTACGTCGCGGCCACACGCCCGCGGTCGCCCCAGATCGTGCTCGAGCCCAACGAGGCCGTGCTCGCTCGCGTGGCCGACGAGATGCCGCTGCCCCCACGGTCCGGGATCGAGGTCCGGGTGGTCGACGGGCAGACCGGGATCGCACAGATCCGGCCGGCGTCACAGGATCTGGTCGTGCTCGATGCGTTCGACGGTGGCGTCGTGCCCGAGGCGCTGACGTCGGCTCCGTGGATCCGCCAGGTGCGCGAGGTCCTGACTCCGCGCGGCGTGTTCGTGGCCAACATCGTCGACCGGCCGCCGTACCCGCGGATCCGGCCGTTCATCGCGGCGGCGCGTGACCTGGGCGGCCTGATGGTCGCGGTCGAGCCGGCCACCATGAAGGGGCGTCGCGAGGGCAACATGCTCATCGCGTGTGGTGCCGTGCCGACGGGAGCGTTCGACGACGGGTCGACGGACTTCCGGGTGTTCCGGGGCCAGGCGGTCGTCGACGCGTTCGGGTGACGGGTTCAGGTCACTCGACGAAGACGTAGCGGCTGCGTGACGCCTGCAGGGTGACGGCGAGCGCCGTGACGAGCATGGCGAGGCCGATCGACGCCAGGACCACCAGCTGGAAGCGCGCTGCCTCGGCCGGTGGAGCACCGGCGAACAGGGCTCCGACGAACGCGCCGGGCAGCGTGACCAGCCCCGTGGCCCGGGTCTGGTCGAGGTTGGGCAGGAGCGACTCGGCGACGGCGGTGCGCAGGATGTCGTCGTACGCCCGGCGGGGTGTGGCCCCCAGTGCCAGCCAGCCCTCGACCTCGCCCCGGCGTACGGCGGCGTCGTGGGCAAAGCGGCGGCCGGCCAGGGTCGAGGCGCTCATCGCGTTGCCGATGACGATGCTGCTCAGGGCGATGACGTGGCGTGCGTCGAACGGCACCAGCCGCATCCCGAGAGCGAGCGTCAGCGCGATGGCAGCGCCGGCCACGACGGAGATCGCGGCATGGCGCCGACCGTGCGGGATGGTGCGGATCCGGCCACCGGCGACGGCAGAGGCCGTCAGCAGCATCAGGGCGATGAACGCCGCAGCCGTTGCCGGCGCGGACAGCACGCCCTTGAGCAGCAGCGCGATGATCGTGAGCTGGAGGGCGGCCCGGGCCAGCGCGACCACCGGCTGCCAGCCGATCGAGATCCGGAACGCCCGCGCGACGGCGGCGGTCGCCGCGGCGACCACCACCAGAGCCGCCGCGAACCAGACCGTCGTCATCGGCAGCGATCAGGCGTCGTAGGTGTAGTCGAGGACGTGGCGCTCGGAGCGGAGGGCGCCGAGCTGCGCGGCGACCTCGCGGTGCACGGGGTGCTCCTGGTATGCGGCCAGCGCGGCTTCGTCGGCGAAGCGGGAGACCAGGACGACGTCGGCGGACGCCTCCAGACCGTCGGCGCGGATGCCGACCTGGAACTCCAGGGTGCCCGGGACGAGGTCGCCGCAGCGGTCCAGTGCCGCCTTGAACGCCGGCGCGTCAGCCGGGTCCTTGAGGCTCCACATCACGACATGACCGATCACGTACTGCTCCTTCGCGCTGCCTGTCCACCGGGTCGCCCCACGCTAGCCCCCGGCGTACGACGACGCGCGCCGCGGCGACTGGGATCGGACGCGTTTGCGGTGCATGATGTGGATCACACCTCCGTCACCCATGCGGTGGTGCACACCACGGGGCGGTCCCACCCGGGCCGCCCGCCCCACTCCGGTCGGACCACTCGCGCCGCCCGGCCCACCTGAGGAGCCATCCGTGTCCACAGCCGTTGCACCCGTCGCCACGAGCGCGCCGAGTCGTCCCGCAGGTCTGGTCTTCGACCGCACCGACGAGCTCGCCACCGCCGCCCACGAGCAGGTCGTCTTCTGTCACGACCGCGCCACCGGCCTCCGCGCGATCATCGCCCTCCACGACACCACGCTCGGTCCCGCGCTCGGCGGCACCCGGATCAAGGCCTACGCCTCCGAGGCCGATGCGCTCACCGACGTCCTGCGCCTCTCGCAGGGCATGACGGCGAAGTCCGCTGCTGCGGGCATGGACCTCGGCGGTGGCAAGGCGGTGATCATCGGCGACCCGTCGGTGATCAAGACGCGTGAGCTGCTGCTGGCATACGGCCGCTTCGTCGACAGCCTCGGCGGTCGCTACGTGACCGCGGCCGACATCGGCTCGACGGCGGACGACCTCGACATCGTGGCTGAGTCGACCCGGTGGGTCGTCGGCAAGAACAAGGGCGGGTCGGGCGACAGCGGCTACTCCACGGCGTACGGCGTGTTCTGCGCGATGCGGGCGGCCGCCGAGCGGCGCTTCGGTCCGTCCGGGCTGTCGGGTCGCACGGTCGGCGTCGAGGGAGTCGGCAAGGTCGGCTCCCGCCTGGTCAGCCTGCTCGCCGCCGCCGGGGTGGAGCGGATCCTCGTCTCCGACCCGTACGCCGCGGCCACCGCGGCGCTCGCCGCGAACCTGGCCCACGTCGAGGTCGTGCCATCGGTCATCGATGCCGCCGTCGACGTCTACGCACCGTGCGCCCTCGGCGCGACGCTGACGCCGTCCAGCGTCGCTGCGCTGCGCGCGCCGGTGGTCTGCGGAGCCGCCAACAACCAGCTCCTCACGCACGACGTCGCCGACCTGATGCACGCGCGCGGAATCCTGTGGGTCCCCGACTACGTCGCCAACGCCGGCGGTGTCGTGCAGGTCGGTGGCGAGCTCTACGGCCAGTCGCACGAGGAGGTGGAGGCAAAGATCGCGGCGATCGGCCACACCACGGAGGAGATCCTGCGCACCGCCGACGACCTCGGCATCACGACGTCCGCCGCCGCTGACGCGATCGTCGAGGCCCGCCTCGCCGCCCGTCGCTCGGAGCTGGGTCGGTGACCGCGGTCTTCGAGCCGGGCACCGTCTTCGAGGGCTACGACCTCGCTGACCGCTACCGTGCCGGCGCCGGTCCTGTCCTGCTGACCGGCGTCCAGGCGATCGCCCGGATGCTCGTCGAGCAGCGCGCCCTCGATCGTCGTCGCGGTCTTCGCACCGGCCTCTTCATCTCCGGCTATCCGGGCAGCCCGCTCGGCGGGCTCGACCAGCTGCTGCTCAAGATGCCGCAGGAGGTGGCCGACAACGACATCACCGTGGTGCCCGGCCTCAACGAGGAGCTCGCGGCGACGGCCGTCTGGGGCACGCAGTCCGCGGCCACGCTCGACACCGACCGCTACGACGGGGTCACCGGCGTCTGGTTCGGCAAGGGCCCGGGCGTTGACCGCGCCTGCGACGCGATCCGTCACCTGAACATGTACGGCGGCCACCCGCAGGGCGGTGTCCTCATGCTCGTGGGCGACGATCCGGCGGCGAAGTCGTCGACGGTCCCGGCCGTGAGCGAGCGGACGCTGGCCACCCTCGGCGTACCCGTGCTGTTTCCGCGCAACGCAGCCGAGATCGTCGAGCTCGGGCTGCACGGCATCGCGATGTCGCGTGCCACCGGCTGTGTCGTCGCGCTCAAGGTGGTCGCCGACGTTGCCGACGGTGCGTGGGTGGTCGACGGCAGCACGTCGACGATCGATCCGGCTCCTGCGCCGATCGCGTGGCAGGGCAGCCCCTGGACCTACGAGCCGACGAAGATCGAGCTCTACCCCGACCGGATCGTCGGCGCGGAGGCGAAGCTCTACGGCCCGCGGATGGCAGCCGTGAAGGCGTACGCAGCCGCGAACCACCTCAACCGGATCGAGCTCCCTGCCCCCGGGGCCAGGCTCGGCATCGTCGCCGCCGGCAGCTGCCACGACTCGCTGCGCCAGGCGCTCGCCGACCTCGGGGCCTCCGACGAGGCACTCGAGCAGGCCGGCATCCGCGTGCTCCGGATGGGCATGATGTGGCCGATCGAGCCGACCATCATCGACACCTTCGTGGACGGGCTCGACGAGGTGCTGGTCGTCGAGGACAAGACCCCGTTCCTCGAGCAGGGCATCCGTGAGCTGCTCTACGGCCGCCCCGATGCCCCGCGCATCCTCGGCAAGAACGACGAGAAGGGTGTGCCCCTCGTCCCGTACGACGGCGAGCTCACCGCCGGTCGACTGCTCACTCCGCTGCGACGGGTCCTGCGCGACCGGATGCCGCTGGCGCCCGAGCCGCCAACCCGGATCGACCTGCCGCTGCTGAGCACCAGCCGGACGCCGTACTTCTGCAGCGGGTGTCCGCACAACCGCTCGACGGCGCTGCCGGAGGGTTCGGTCGGTGGCGGCGGTATCGGCTGCCACACGCTGGTGACGATCTCGCAGCGCTCGGACAGTGCGGTCCTGGGCGTGACCCAGATGGGTGGCGAAGGTGCGCAGTGGATCGGTCAGGCGCCGTACGCCAAGGCCGAGCACATGTTCCAGAACGTCGGCGACGGCACGTTCTTCCACTCCGCCCAGCTGGCTGTGCAGGCGTGTGTCGCGGCGGGCGTCGACATCACCTACAAGCTGCTGCACAACGACGTGGTCGCGATGACCGGCGCGCAGGACCCGCAGGGCCGCTTCGCCATCGCGAAGCTGACGCACAACCTGGTCAACGAGGGCGTCGCCAAGGTGATCATCTGCGCCGACGAGCCGCAGCGCTACCGCCGCCGTGACCTGGCCAAGGGCGTGGAGCTGTGGCACCGCGACCGGCTCGACGAGGCGCAGAAGGTCTTGCGCGAGATCAAGGGCACGACGGTCCTCGTCTACGACCAGCACTGCGCTGCCGATGCCCGTCGCCAGCGCAAGCGGGGCACGCTCGCTCCCCGGACGAAGCGCGTGGTCATCAACGAGGCGGTCTGCGAGGGCTGCGGCGACTGCGGCGTGAAGAGCAACTGCCTCTCGGTCCAGCCCGTCGAGACGGAGCTGGGGCGCAAGACGCGCATCGACCAGACCGGGTGCAACACCGACTACACCTGCGTGCAGGGCGAGTGCCCGTCGTTCGTGACGGTGGAGACGGACCCGACGGCGAAGGTGGCCCGGAGGAGGGCTCCCGAGCCGCCGTCGGTCACCGACCCGGTGGCAGCGCCGCTGGACCGCACATGGAGCGTCTTCATGGCCGGCATCGGCGGCACCGGCATCGTCACGGTCAACCAGGTCCTCGCGACCGCCGCGCTGCGTGCCGGCCTCGGTGTCGAGTCGCTCGACCAGGTCGGGATGAGTCAGAAGGCCGGGCCGGTCACCGGTCACCTGCGGTTCGGCCCCGGCACGCTGGAGCCGTCGAACCGCGTCACGCCCGGTGAGGCCGATGCGGTGCTCGGCTTCGACCTGCTGACCCTCGCCGAGGGCCGCAACCTGCAGTACGCCGACGCGTCGCGCACGCTCGCCGTCGTCTCGACAAGCCGGACGCCCACGGGGCCGATGGTCTACGACAAGACACTGGAGCACCCGGGGGAGTCGGGTCTCCTCGAGCGCGTTGACGGCGTGGCCGCGGCGGTGTGGTCGTTCGATGCGATCAAGGCGGCGGAGGTGCTCTTCGGCAGCAACGCGGCGGCGAACTTCCTGCTCGTCGGTGCCGCCTTCCAGAGCGGCGCGCTCCCGATCCCGGCGTCCGCGATCGAGGAGGCGATCGGCATCAACGGTGTGGCGGTGAAGGCCAACGTCGCCGCCTTCCGCTGGGGCCGGGTCGCGGTCTCCGACCCGCAGGCCTTTGCTGCGGCGACCGCCAAGCCGGGGGAGCGGGTGCGGGCAGTCGACGTTCCCGGGCTGCGCGAGGCGGCCGTGACCGGTGAGGTCCGCTCGCTCGTCGTGGATCGTGCGGCGCGGCTCGTCGACTTCCAGTCGGCCGCTCTCGCTGCCGACTACGTGTCGCTCGTCGACTCCGTCTGGACGGCCGAGCGGGCGGTCACCGAGGACACGCGGCTGTCCGACGCGGTGGCGCGTCACCTCTTCCAGCTGACCGCCTACAAGGACGAGTACGAGGTGGCGCGCATGCTGACCTCACCCGAGGCCCGCGCCGCCGTCGCGGAGCAGGTGCCGGGTGGTGCGCAGGTGACCTTCAACCTGCGGCCGCCGGCGTTCGCGTGGTTCCTGAAGGAGCGCAAGATGGCGTTCGGTCCGCGGTGGCACTGGCTGCTGCGGCTGCTCGCCACGCTCAAGGTGCTGCGTGGCACGGCGTTCGACCCCTTCGGTCGGGCGCACGTACGCCGCACGGAGCGGGCCATGCGTGACCACTACCGATCCCTGGTGGCCGGCCTGGCTGGCGGTCTGAGTGCCGACGGCTACGAGCGGGCGGTCCGGCTGGCGGCGTTGCCCGACGTGGTCCGTGGCTACGAGTCGGTCAAGCTCCGCAACGTCGAGCTCTACCGGGGCCTGCTCGAGGCTGAGGGGGAGCGACCGACGTTCTGAGCGGGGCGCGCGGCCCCGCTCGGGACTGGACAACCATGTTGGCGCACTCTGCGGAGGTAGTGACGTCCGCAGAGTGCGCCGACGTGGTTGCAGAGTGGGCGCGGCGCCAGCGTCAGCCGACCGCTGGCAGCCGCAGCTCGGCCGGAGCCCCAGCCGGCACCGCGGGCGACAGCGGAGCGACCGGCGCCACCCGCGCGTACGCCGACCCCAGCGACGGCCGCGGGTCCGCCTCGCCCTTGTTGGGCCAGAACGCCATGGCCCGCTCGGCCTGCGCAGTGATCGTGAGCGACGGGTTCACGCCCAGGTTGGCGGTGATCGCGGAGCCGTCGGCAACGTGCAGGCCGGGGTGGCCGTAGATCCGCTGCCAGGGGTCGATGACTCCGGTCGCGGGGGAGTCACCGATGGTCGCGCCGCCGATGTAGTGCGCAGTCGCCGGGATGTTGAAGAGGTCGGTCATGACCGCACTCGTGACACCGTCGGCCTTCTTGGCGTACTCGCGGGCGATGTCGTGGGCGACGGGGATCCAGTCGGGGTTCGGCTCGCCCGTGCCTTGCTTCGTGCGCAGTCGCCCGCCCCGGAGGTACGACGTCAGGGAGTTGTCGAGCGACTGCATCACGAGGAGAACGACGGTGCGGTCGGCGGCCTTGCGGAGGTCGAACGCGCGCAGTGACTGCAGCGGGTGGAGCAGCAGGAAGGCGAGGAAGCGCAGGAAGCGGAACGGTCCGCCGTCGATCATCGGGACGGCCTGCGCGTACATCGCGTTCTGACCGGAGCCGTAGGTGACGGTCTCGATGTGCGTCTGCGACTCGGGGTGGATCGAGGAGGTGATCGCGACGCCCTGGGCGAAGTCGTCGCGGCTCTTGCTGGTGACGCAGAGGATCGCCTCGGAGTTGGAGCGGGTCAGCTCGCCGAGGCGGTCGGAGAGCTGGGGGAGCGAGCCGTCGTCCTTGAGCTTGTGCAGCAGCTTCTGGGTGCCGAGCGCGGCGGCCGAGAAGACCACCTGCTCGGCGGTGAGCGTGCGGCGCCCCTTGCGCAGCTTGCCGTTGGCGCGTTCGGTGTCGACCTCGTAGCCGCCGCCTGCGCGCGGGCGGACCGACGTGACGGTGGTCAGCGCGTGCACCTCGGCGCCGGCCTGCTCGGCCAGGTAGAGGTAGTTGGTGACGGTGGTGTTCTTGGCGTTGTGGCGGCAGCCGGTCATGCACTCCGAGCAGTGGATGCAGCCCCGGCGGGCGGGCCCAGCACCGCCGAAGTACGGGTCGGGGACCTCCTCGCCCTCGGCGCCCTCGTTGAAGAAGACACCGACGCGCGTGCGGTGGAAGGTGTCGGCCACGCCGCGGTCGCGGGCGATCTCCAGCAGCAGGTCATCCGCCGGACCGGTGCGCGGGTTCTCCTCCACGCCGAGCATCCGCTCGGCCTGGTCGTAGTACGGCGCCAGCTCGTCGGCCCAGTCCGTGATGTGTGCCCACGCCTGGTCCTTGTAGAAGTCCGGCAAGGGCTTGTAGAGCGTGTTGCCGTAGATCAGCGAGCCGCCACCGACGCCCGCGCCGCTGAAGACCATGCACTTGCCGAGCATGCTGATCCGCTGCGGACCGGTCATGCCCAGGCGCGGCATCCAGATCGACTTGCGCAGGTTCCAGTTGGTCTTCGGGATGTCGTCGGCAGCCCACCGCCGTCCCGACTCGAGTACGCCGACCCGGTAGCCCTTCTCGGTCAGCCGGAGGGCGGTCACGGAGCCGCCGAAGCCCGAGCCGATGACGAGGACGTCGTAGTCGAAGGTGGCCATGCGTTGCTCCTGCGGGATCGACACGGGGGATGATCCGCAGCATAGGGCTGCGCAGGGGTCAGGCGCCGCTGAACATCCGGCACGCCGCGCTGCCGACCAGGGCTCCCAGGTCGTCGGTCGTCCAGGGGTTGTCCTCGTCGAGGAGCGAGCGGATCGCTGCCTCGCAGGAGGCCATGAAGAGCTCCATCAGCACGGGCATCTTCCGGTCGAGGTCGTCGATCTGCCACCACCGGTCGACGGCCGAGCGGATCCAGTGCGTCGCGTGCTCGAGGATCTCGGCGCGCGCCGCCTGGAAGCGGGCGGACAGTGCCGGGTCCGGCTCGCCGCTGACCAGCAGCCGCCAGGTGGAGGGCTGCTTCTCGGCGGCGGCGAGCAGCGAGCGGAAGCCGGTGACGAAAGCGGCCTCGGGATCGTCCTGCCCGCCGGAGGAGTGCAGCGCGGTCAGCAGCGACTCGCGCAGCAGGGTCGCCTCGCGGTCGATCAGCGCGCTGACCAGCTCGACGCGGTCGGCGTAGCAGGCGTAGACGACCGGGCGGGTGACGCCGAGGTGGCTGGCGACGGTGCCGATCGTGACCGCTGCCATGCCGCCGTCCACCGCGATCTCCAGGGCCGCGTCGAGGACGGCCGGGCGCCGTCGTTCCGGCCCGAGGTGGGCGGCGCGGGTGCGGGGTGTGGCGGTCGACATGGCGTGATCCTGACACGGATCCGGAAACGAAGAGATTTGCTTCACACTTGAAGGAACATGCTTCATGTGTGACTTAATGTCACACCAACACCCTCCCGTCGGGAGGCGCCACGAAAGGTCTTCGCCATGGCATCGCGCCCCGTCGCCCCGCACCGCGACTACGGCTTCTTCGCGCCGGATTCCGTCACCCGCAAGGTCTGGGGCTACCCGACGACGCCGCTCACGGGCATCGTCCGGGCTGTCGTGGTGGAGGAGTTCGACCCCAATCTTGTTGCAGCCGTGCACCAGACCGGCGCGAACTACAACCGGCTCGACACCCGCTACGCCCGCACCGTCCAGTACTTCGCTGCGGTGGCGTTCGCCGACAGTCAGACCGTCACGAAGATGGCCGACGTCCTGGTGAAGATCCACTCCAAGGCGATCGGCATCGAGCCGGTCAGCGGCAACCGCTATGACGCCAACGACCCGGACTCGCAGCTCTGGATCCTGGTCACCGGCTGGCACTCGGTGCTCAAGGCGTACGAGATGTTCGGCCCGGGCAAGCTGACCGAGGACGAGGAGCGTCAGTACTGGGCGGAGTGCGCGATCGCGGCCGAGCTCCAGACCTGTGACCCGGCAGCAGTGCCTCGCAGCCGCGACGAGGTGCGTGCGTACTTTGCCGAGTGGAAGCCACGGCTCGCCTCGAGCCTGTCGACGCACCAGATGATCAACCAGCTGCTCAATGGCGTGAATGCCGTGCTCGCCGACAGGAAGGGTGTGCTGCGGCTCGTCCGCCCGGTCGCCAACGTCCTCATCCGCAAGAGCACGATCGCCTCGTTGCCGCACCACATGCGCGAGCTCGCCAACGTCCGGCAGAGCCGTTTCACGGACGCCTGGGTGACGCTCATGGTGCGGTTCCTCATGCGGACCGCCCACCGTAGCCTCCCGCTCCAGCGCTTCCTTCTTGCGCAGATCGCGCCGAAGACGCTGCCGATCGTCGAGCCGCACTGGCGCGGGCTCACGCCGGACAACCCCGTCGTCCTGACGCCCGAGGAGGCGCGCCACCAGTGGGGCTACGTCCGGCCCAGCGAGGCGCACCACGACCTCCGTGCCCGGCAGCAGGCGCGGGTCTTCGGCGAGGGCCTCGCGCCCAGTGACGAAGGCCTGATCGAGTCCCAGGCCGTCCTGGGCCGTCTCGCCTGACATTCCTCCAAGCACGTAGCATTCTTGCGATTCCCCCTCCTGGAAGGACCCCCGTGGCCTCGAACCTGGTCTCCGCCCGCAACATCGAGTTCCTGCTGTACGAATGGCTCGACGTCGAGCGGCTCTCCTCGCGCGAGCGCTTCGCTGAGCACTCCCGCGAGTCGTACGACGCGCTGCTGGAGCTCTCCGCGCAGCTCGCGACCGACCACTTCGCGACGCACTTCCGCAAGAGCGACGAGCAGGAGCCGACGTTCGACGGCACCACCGTCCACCTGATCCCGGAGATCGGCGACGCGCTCAAGCGCTTCGCCGAGATGGACGGCTTCTCGCTGCAGGCGGACGAGGAGTTCGGCGGCATGCAGCTGCCGGCGACCGTCGGCACGGCTGCTTCGACGTGGTTCACCGCGGCCAACATCGGCACCGCCTGCTACTCGTTCCTGACGGTTGCGAACGCCTCGCTCCTGGTCGCTCACGCGAGCGACGAGATCAAGCAGCGCTACGCGCGGCCGATGTTCGAGGGTCGCTTCTTCGGCACGATGGCGATGTCGGAGCCCCACGCCGGCACCTCGCTCGGCGACGTCACGTCCCGCGCGATCCCGCAGGCCGACGGCACCTACCGGGTCTTCGGATCGAAGATGTGGATCTCCGGTGGAGACCACGAGATCGCGGAGAACATCGTCCACCTCGTCCTGGCCAAGCTGCCGGACGCGCCCGAGGGCACGAAGGGCATCTCGCTCTTCGTCGTCCCGAAGTTCCTGGTCAACGAAGACGGCTCGCTCGGTGAGCGCAACGACGTGGTGCTCTCGAGCATCAACCACAAGCTCGGCTCGCGCGGCACGGTCAACACCGCCCCGGTCTTCGGCGACGGCGCCTTCCAGCCGGGCGGCGAGTCGGGCGCGATCGGCTTCCTCGTGGGTGAGCCCCACAAGGGCCTGAAGTACATGTTCCACATGATGAACGCCGCCCGCCTCGCGGTCGGCACGGCCGCGACGGGCACCGCGTCGGCGGCGTACCTGAAGTCGCTCGACTACGCCCGCAGTCGCCCGCAGGGCCGCGCGCTGACGACGACCGACCAGGCCACACCGCAGGTCGAGATCATCGAGCACACCGACGTGCGCCGGATGCTGCTCGCGCAGAAGTCGTACGTCGAGGGCGCCATGGCGCTGGCCCTCCTCTGCGCCAGCCTGCTCGACGACGAGCGGACTGCGGAGACCGAGGAGGCCCGTGCCGAGGCCTCGAAGGTGCTCGGGGTCCTCACGCCGATCGTGAAGTCGTGGCCGTCGCAGTGGGGTCAGGAGTCGACCTCGCTGGCCATCCAGGTGCTCGGTGGTGCGGGCTACACCCGCGACTACGACGTGGAGCAGCACTGGCGCGACCAGCGCCTCAACCCGATCCACGAGGGCACGCACGGCATCCAGGCGCTCGACCTGCTCGGCCGCAAGATCCTGATGGACGGCGGCGCCGGCCTGATGGCGCTCGCCGGCCGCATGGAGAAGACGATCGCCGCTGCCCGCGAGCTCGGCGGCGAGCCCTCGGCGTACGCCGACCAGCTCAAGGCGCAGCTCGACCGGATCGGCGAGGTCACCTTCGGTCTCGTCGCGCTCGGCGACCCGGAGAAGATCATGGCCAACGCCTCGGTCTACCTCGAGGCCGCCGGTCACCTCGTCGTCGCGTGGATCTGGCTCGAGCAGCTGGTGGTCGCCGGCACCACGGAGGGCGACTTCTACAACGGCAAGCGCCAGGCCGGCCGCTACTTCTTCGCCACCGAGCTGCCGAAGATCACGCCGATGCTGGACCTCGTCGCGGCGGGTGACCTCACGTCGTACGAGATGCAGGACGCCTGGTTCTGATCGCACCATCGCGAAGGCCCGGACCGCTCGGCGGTCCGGGCCTTCGCCATGCGTGACCTAGGTCCGTCGAGCGTGGGCCGCGCGGCCCTGTCGGCCCGCTGTGGTCGAGGCGCACGCTCAGGTCATGAACGACGCGATGGGTCCCGTGGTGGTCGGCTGGGATGCCAGCCCGGAGGCGCACCTCGCGCTCCAGCGAGGGCATGAGCGCGCGGAGCGCACGCAGTGTCCGCTGCGCGTGGTGATCGCGCTCGGTGACATCGGCAAGCTCTCGGTCTGGGCGGACGAATGGACGCGAGGACTCGGTGAGGAATGGAGCGCAAAGGCGCAGAAGGTTCTCGCCGAGCTCGGCCGGCCGGAGCTCGTCCCCGAGCTGGTCGAGGGAACGCCGACAGACGTGCTGATCGCCGCCAGTCGCACCGCCTCCATCGTGGTGGTGGGCGCGGGCGGGCACGGTCCTCTCTTTGGCCGCCTGCTCGGCTCGGTGAGCCAGCAGCTCGCCCGGCACGCCGCCTGCCCGCTACTGGTGGTCCGGGCAGGCGGTGTCGCCGTAGGGCCGGTCGTAGTCGGCGTCGACGGCTCGCCCGGCAGCATGGCGGCACTGGAGTTCGCGTTGGCAGAGGGAGCGGCTCGCCGACTCCCCGTCGATGCGCTCTACGTCCCGCAGCACCTGCCGGGGTACGTGTACTGGGAGGGACCGGCGCCGGTCGAGCTGCTGCGGGACCTCGAGGCCCACGACGCCCAGGTCCGGGCCACGGTGGAGGCGGCGCTTGCCGGTCATCCCGACCTCGTCGCCCAGGTGCGGATCGCTGAGGGTTCCGCGGCGCACGAGATCGCCCGGGCCTCCGAGAACGCCAGCCTGGTGGTGGTCGGCAGCCGGGGCACGACAGGCTCGTCGCGGCTCCTGCTCGGCTCTGTCGCGAACGCCGTTCTGCACCGCTCGCATTGTCCGGTCGCGATCATCCACGCACCGGTCGAGGAGGAAGGAAGTCAGCCATGCGACTGATCGATGAGGCCGAGAAGCTGTTCCAGGGCGAGATCGTCGACCTCGAGCGCCCGGAGTGCCTGCGGCTCCTTGAGCTGAGCCGGGTGGGCCGGATCGCGGTCAACGACCCGGACGGGCCGTTGGTCGTCCCGGTCAATGGGCGAGCCGACGGCGAGGACGTGTACTTCCGGCTGCGGGAGGGGTCGCAGCTGGCGCTGGCGCTCGCGGATGGCCGGGCCGCGTACGAGGTCGACGGCTTCGACGAGTTCCGGCAGGCCGGATGGAGCGTCCTCGTCCGCGGGGAGGTGCGCCGGATCAGCCCGGAGGACCTTCCGGAGCACCGGTCGGAGTGGCCCCGGCCCTGGGCCGCGGGCGAGCGTGACGTCTGGGTGCGCCTCGCCGGTGACTCGATCTCCGGGCGCCGGTTGCTCCCGTGACCGCAACTGCGATGAATGCATCCCCAGCTTCCGGTAGAACGGTGCCATGACGATCCGTGTGTTCCTGCTCGACGACCACGAGGTCGTCCGCCGCGGCCTGCGCGACCTTCTGGAGTCGGCCGGCGACATCGAGGTCGTCGGGGAGAGCGGCTCGGCCGTCCAGGCCACCGCAATGATCCCCGCGCTGCACCCCGACGTCGCCGTGCTCGACGGCCGGCTGCCGGACGGCAGCGGCGTGGACGTGTGCCGTGACGTGCGGTCCGTCGACGCCTCGATCCGGGCCCTCATCCTCACCTCGTACGACGACGACGAGGCGCTGTTCGCCGCGATCATGGCCGGAGCCTCGGGCTACGTCCTCAAGCAGATCACCGGCACCGACCTCGTCGACGCGGTGCGCCGCGTCGCCGAGGGCCAGTCGCTGATCGACCCGTCGCTGACCGCGCGGGTGCTCGAGCGCGTGCGCTCGGGCGCGTCGACGGGGCCAGCCGAGCTGGAGGTCCTGACCGCCCGCGAGCGCGAGATCTTCGAGCTGATCGCCGAGGGTCTCACCAACCGGCAGATCGGCGAGCGTCTCTTCCTCGCCGAGAAGACGGTCAAGAACTACGTGTCGAACCTGCTCGCCAAGCTCGGCCTCGAGCGGCGTACGCAGGCGGCGGTGCTGGCCTCACGGCTGCTGCACTGACGGCGGTCAGCGGACGGGCACACGGAAGAGCAGGCGTGTGCCGGTCGGCTCGGCGCGGGTCACCTCGAGCGAGCCGCCCAGGTGGGTCGCTCGCTGCCGGAGGTTGTGCAGGCCGCTCTCGCGGCCGCCCGGGGCGATGCCGGAGCCGTCGTCGGTCACGGTGAGGCTGACCTCGTCGGTATCACTCGTGAGGGCGATCGAGACGGCACCGGCCGACGCGTGGCGCGCGGCGTTGGAGAGGGCCTCACGCAGGGCCGCAACGAGGTGCTCGGCGATCACGGCGGAGACGGCGGTGTCGACCGGGCCGGCGGTCCGGACCACAGGGGCGAAGCCGAGCACACCTTCGTACTCAAGGGCCAGGGCAGTGACCTGTGCGCGCAACGACTGGGCGCCCGGCCGCTGGAGGGCGAAGATCGTGCTCCGGATGTCACGGATGGTGGTGTCCAGGTCGGCGACGGTGCTGTCGATCCGGTCAGCCACGACGGGGGACACCACCTGTCCGCGGACGCCCTGCAGCTGGAGGCCGGTGGCGAAGAGCCGCTGGATGACCAGGTCGTGGAGATCGCGCGCGATCCGGTCGCGATCCGACACGATCGCGAGCTCGGCACGGTCCGCAAGGGCTCGCGCGCGGTCGAGCGCGAGACCTGCCTGCTCACCGAACGACGCGAGCATGTCGAGGTCGGCCCGCAGCATCCCGCGCTCCTGCCGGGGGTCGAGGACGACCACCAGGACCGTCGCTCCGAAGAGCTCCGCGCGCACCGGCACGGCGACCGCGAGTTGCTCGTCGGCGAGCGCGACAGGATCGGGGCGGCCGCCCGCGAAGGCTTCCCGAACCGCCACGTCGGACGTCTCCACGACGGCTGGGGCGGAGCCGGCGTCGCGGCCCTCGGTGCTCACGATGGTCGGCGCGCCGGCCTCGTCGGTCGACAGCACCGCGACGAGCGGAGAGCGGGAGACAACGCGCGCCGCGACAGCGACGAGGTCCAGGGCCTCCTTCATCGTGGCGCTCGGGCGCAAGGCCTGCTCGAGACGAGCGGTCGCCTCGAGCCAGACGCGCTGGCGCTCCGAGAGCGCGTAGGCACGGGCGTTCTGCACGACCACGCCGGCAGCGCTGGCCAGCGCCTCGACGAGCGCCTGGTCCTGGTCGGTGAAGGCGGCGCCTCCGGCCTTCTCCGTCAGGTACAAGTTGCCGAAGGCGACGCCGCGGATCAGGACGGGTACGCCGAGGAAGCTGGTCATCGGCGGGTGGTTCTTCGGGAATCCGTACGACGCCACGTGGTCCTGCAGGTGGGGGAGCCGGAGCGGTCCCGGGTGCCGGATGAGCAGGCCGAGGATGCCCCGTCCGTGAGGAGGGTCGCCGATGCGGGCGCGTTCGTCGTCGTCGACGCCGTGGGTGATGAAGGCGGCGAGGTCGTCGTGGTCGCTGATCACGCCCAGTGCGCCGTAACGAGCGCCGGTGAGCTGGCAGGCGGACTCGACGATCCGCCGCAGCACCTTGTCCAGATCGAGGTCGGAGCTCATCGCTGCCACCGCCTCGAGGAGCACGCGCGCGTCGCTGCTCAGTCCCTCGTCGTCCCTCTCCACGCCTCTCATGGTCTCAGGAGCACCTCGGGGCACACAGGGAAATCAGCCCGCCGAACGGGTATCCATCCGGGTCATTCCGATCCGCCGACCGGTCAGCTGGTCCCAGCGCAGACGGAGGAAGAGCGTCCTGGCCCCCTGGGCCCACGGGTCCGGGTCGTGGAAGGTCCTGAGGAACGTCGCCTCCGCGACGTTGTCGATCCGTTCGCAGGTGCCGAGGGCGACCACGCTCCAGCCGGAGCGCGTTGCCTCGTCGTAGGAATCGACCTCGTACGCCACGCGTGCGCTCCACCCGTACGTCCCGAGCTGGCTGTACGGCGAGGTCCGCAGGATCAGCGCATCGTCGACGACCGTGTGGTTGACCGGCACGATCACGGGTCCTTGAGGCGTACTGATCGCACAACGGCCGACGGTGGTCGCGCCGAGGAGGTCACGGCACTCCCGGTAGTGCAGTTCGGTGTCCATGCCTCCAGCGTGCGCGCACGGGAAGGCGGGCGCACGGGTCCCAGGTCCTGACCTCGCGGGACCTCGTTCACTGGTCCCGCGAGGGTGGGCGAGGGACCGTTGAGGTGAGCACCCGGGGTGTGCAGGCGGAAGGAGCGGGCGATGATGTGGCACGACTACGCGGACCAGGGATGGGCGTGGATGGCGGTGGCCATGGTCGGCTCCGTGGTGGTCCTCGTCGTGGCCGGGATCTGGCTGGTCGAGCTCGTTGCCGGCTGGCCGTGGCGCGACCGGGACCACCCGATCCATGACGAGGTTCAGCGCCTCGAGCACCGGGCCAGGCGCGATCTCCCCGAGAAGCCCGACGAGTGACGTCGGGGGCGGGCCGCGTCAGCTCGCCTGGACGACCCAGATCCAGTTGCCGTCGGGGTCGGTGACGGAGAACATCTTCGGCACCGGTCCCTCGCCGCCCATCGGCTCGCCGACCTGTGCACCCGCTGCGCGCAGGGCCTCGAGGGTGGCGTCGACGTCCGGGGTCTCGACGCCGATCGCGCCACCGCCCGGTTCGCCGTTCATCGGAGGGTTGAGGGCCAGGCGCGCGTCGGAGCCGGCCGGGCCGACCTCGACCCAGCGGCCGGCGTCGGCGCCCTCCCCGAAGGAGACGTCCAAGCGGACCTCCCAGCCGAGCGTGCCGGTGTAGAAGGCGACGGCTGCGTCCTGGTCCGCGACGCTGAACATGGCAACGGCGATCTTCGAGATGGTCATGACTCCACCCTCGCCCCGTGTCCGCCGCGGGGCAAGGGCCGGGAGCCGGCGCGGGTCAGCCGGTGATGTCGCGCCCGAGGATCTGGCGCGCGATGACCCACTTCTGGATCTCGTTGGTGCCCTCGTAGATCTCGCCGATCTTGGAGTCGCGGTAGAGCGCCTCGACCGGGCCGGGCGTGCCGTCGGCGGCGAGCTCGCGGGCGAAGCCGAAGCCGCCGTACGCCTGCACGGCGTCGCGGGCGATGTCGACCGAGAGACGGGTGCCGTAGAGCTTGGCCATCGCGGCCTCCGGCTCGGGGAACGGGTTGCCGGCGTCGAGACGCAGGGCGGCCTTGAGGTAGAGGTTGCGGGCGTTCTCGATCTCGGTGGCCCGGTCAGCAAGGAGGAACTGCCAGTGCTGGTTGGCGCCGACCGGCTTGCCGAAGGCCTTGCGGGTGGAGACCTGCTCGACGATCAGGTCGAACGCGCGCTGGGCCATGCCGACGCCGGCTGCCGCAATGCCGATGCGGCCGAAGGTGAGGGTCTGCAGCGCCTGACGCAGGCCGTTGCCCTCCACGCCGCCGAGCAGCTCCTCACTGGAGACGTGCACGTCCTTGAAGTGGACGTCGGCGGTCAGCTGGCCACGGTTGCCCATCTTCCGGTCGGGCGTGCCGACGGTGACGCCGGGCAGGGTGGTGTCGACGATGAACATCGACATGCGCTCGCCGGTCTTGGCCAGGACGACGATCTCGCCGGCGACAGGGGAGTTGGAGATCCAGCGCTTGTGGCCGTTGAGCACCCAACCGCCGGCGGTCGGGACGGCCTCCGTCTTGAGCGCCTCGATGGAGAGGTCGGTGGAGGCGTCGGGCTCGGTGGTGGCGAAGGCGCCGACGATCTCGCCCGTGACGATCTTGGTGAGCCAGCGCTGCTTCTGCTCGTCCGTGCCCTGGTTGAGGGCGTTGCCCGACAGGATGCAGTGGACGTCGAAGACCGCGCCGATGCTGCTGGAGTGGTAGGCGAGCTCCTCGATTGTCGCGGCGGTCGCGGTGGCCGGGTGCTCCAGGCCGTGGCCGCCGACCTCGGCGCCGAAGCCCACGCCGAACAGGCCCTCCGCGGCGAGTGCGTCGAAGACGGCGCGGGGGAACCCGTCGACCTGCTCGTCGCCGTTCGCGATCTGTGCGGCGGCGGGCGCCACGATCCGGTCGGCGATCTCGCGGGCCTTGGCCCGGGCGTCGAGGACGTCAGCGGGGGAGAGCAGGTCGTGGAAGAGCGTGTCGTACTGCCGCGCAACGATCATGCGGGGAAGATATCATTTGCTCCACGAACGATTATGCGGTCTCGCCGTCGAACGCCTCGATGAGCGGCTGGCTCCCGGCAATGGTGCGCAGCGAGTCGAGCAGGTCCGTTGCCCGGTCGCCGAGCTCGTCGTCGATCATCCGGTCCACGCGGGCGAACGCCGTCACGATGCGCTCGTGCAGACGGCGGCCCTCAGCGGTCAGGGCGACGACGTAGCGGCGGCGGTCGGCGGGATCGCGCTCACGCACCACTGCGTCCAGGGACTCGAGGTGGTCGAGCGCCGCGGCCATCGTCGCCGGGTCGATGCGGAGCTGGCGGCCGAGGTCGACCTGCCCGGTCGCGCCGAGGTCGACGAGCATCTGCAGCACGCTGAAGTGGCGGACCCGGACGCCGAGGGGGTCGATCGCCTGCTCCTGCAGCCGGTAGGCGACCTGGCCGAGGCGGACGAGCAGGCAGCTCGGGTGCTGCCCGATGCCGCCGGGCACGAGCGAGGGCCGTGGGGTCTCTGATGCCTGTGCGCCGCCCGTCATGCCCGGAAGGTTACCGGGGCGGCAGCACCTGGATGCCCGCGAGCAGCAGGATGTTCAGGTCGAGCAGCCACTCGGTGCGGGACCGTTCCTCGAAGAGCGCGTTGGCCTCGGCCACGTGGGCGCGGCCCTCGGACCTCGTCCAGCCGTTGACGGCGCACAGATGGTCGAACGCCCGCTCGTGATGGCCGCGGAGTCCCGCGAGGCCGAGGTGGGTGGTCTCGTGGCAGCGGGTGCAGAGGCAGACCAGTCGCCGCAGGCGCTGCACCGGCATGCCGAAGCTGGCGAACGGTTCGTCGGTCGGCGCCTCGTCGTACGCCCAGCGCTCGTGGGCCTCGAGCCAGATCTTCTGCCGCGGCCGGGCGGGCTCGCCGCACGCCTCGCAGCGGTTGCCCGCGCGGCCGTAGACCATGCGCCGCACGCGGTCCCAGTCGGCGGGCGCGATGTTGGAGCGGACGTTGGTGAACCAGCACGAGGCGGGGACCAGGTCGACGAAGAGCGGCGCACCGCCGGGGGCCGGGTTGAAGGCCCGATCCTCGCCCGGGAGTACGTCGGGCAGGGTGCGGCGTTCCGGGGTGGTCACCGGGACATCCTCGCGTGCGCGGGCTGGCGGAATGCGACAGGGCCCGCCTCCACCGGACGGTGGAAGCGGGCCCTGTGATGCACGTCAGCGGAAGAGGTCGAGCTTCCCGAACTTGTCCGCCAGCAGGTAGTAGACGGTGATGCGGCTCTTGGTGCGGTCCGCCTTCATCGCCAGGGCGACCTCGTCGAGCGCGGCGTCGAGGACGTCGTCGCCGTCGGTCAGGCCGAGCTTCTTCTTCAGGAAGTTGGTCTTCACCGTGGCGCGCTCGGTGGCGTCCGACAGGGCGACGTACGCCGAGTCGCGGTCGTTCATCACGAGCCGGTAGTTCTTGAGCAGCGTCGCGATGACGGCGTCGTCCGCGTCGGCGGCGTACTTCTTGACGTCTGCAGCCCAGTCTTCAGCCATGTGGTGCATCTCCTTTGATGTACGGGTTGTCGTTGCGAACCTAGGCACGGGTTCGGCTGTGGACAACGCGGCGCGGGGAGTTTTGGCAAACGTTCATGTACGGGGCGTGGTCACTCCTGGCCGACGCGGGTGCAGAACGCGTCGATCGCGTCGACCATCTGGTCCAGGCCCGGCTGCTCGAGCGGGTAGTGGCCGGCGTTGTCGAGCAGGACCGTCTTGACGGACACCTTCGTGACCTGCTCGAGGAACGGCGTCGACAGGTGCAGTGGCGTCCAGCGGTCAGCTGCCGGCTGGGTGAGCAGCACGGGGCAGAGGTCGAACGCGGCGGGAGTCAGCGGCGCGGTGTAGTTGAGGTAGGAGTCGAGGAACGCGATCGAGACGTTGTTGCCCGCCGACGTCTTGTCGGCGTAACAGGCCTTCTTCGCCGCGCGGTTGTTGACCAGCGTGCGCATCTTGCTGACCCAGCGCATCGGCACGCGCAGGCGGCGCAGGGGAGTCATCGCGAGCAGCTTCATCAGCGTCGCGCCCAGCATGCCGGTGATCGGGTCGAACGCCGTCTCGCGGCGTACCTGCGCGGAGGACTGGTCGAGGAAGGTCATGCCGACGATGCCCGCGACGCCGCCTCCCCGCTGGGCGTTGAGGGAGGCGACGTGGAAGGTCTCCATGCCGCCGGCCGACAGGCCGTAGAGGACGATCGGACGTCCGTCGCGCTCCTTCTCGATCAGGGCCGAGCCGATGCGCACCCAGTCGTCGTAGGTGACCAGCGCGCCCGGCGCGACCTCGGTGATGCCGTACGTCGGCATGTCGATCGCGATGGTCTCGTAGCCACGCTCGGCGAGCGGGTGACCGAGGATCGTGGTCATCTGCCGGCCGTTGGTGCCGACGCCGTGGAAGAGCAGGACCTTCACCGGCGCGTCCGCGTTGCGGTAGGTGTCGAGGTGGATCCGGTGACCCTCGTGCTCCCACCACTCCTCGGTCGGCTCGGTCTCCGGCGTCAGTCGGTACGCCGGCGGCAGCTGCTGCTGGATGGTGCGCCAGGCGGACTGGGATGCGTAGGTCATGGAGCCGATCGTGGCACGCTCCGGCCGCGACGTCAGCGGTTGACGATGCAGGTCGTCGTGCCGTGGGCGACCAGACGACCGCGCTCGTCGACGACCCGCCCCTCGGCGGTCGCGACACGTCCGCCGACGTGGATGATCTCGCCGGTGGCGGTGAGCCGCTGTCCGTCGGTGGTGACGTTGCCCGTGTAGTTGACCTTCAGCTCGAGCGTCGCGTAGCTCTCGCCGGGCCCGAGGGTCGTGTGGACCGCGCAGCCCATGACGGAGTCGAGCAGGGTGGCGCAGATGCCGCCGTGGACGTTGCCCATCGGGTTGGCGAAGTCGGGGCGCGTGGTGAGGGCGAAGGAGACCCGCCCCTCGTCGATCAGCTCGATCTTCATGCCGAGCAGACCGCCGATGTTGGGGATCGTGGACGTGTCGATACCGGCGAAGAGCCGCAGCTGCTCGAGGCCGGTCATCTCGGCGAGGCTGGTCATGCCGTGGCCTTCAGTGCCGCCGCGTCGATCGCTCCGAGTGCAGTGTGGAACGCAGCCTTGATCAGCGGTCGCGAGGCCTGCGTGAGGGCCGCGCCGACGAGCGGGACGGGCACGACGTACGTCGAGGTCCAGGTCGCCTCGGTGACGGCGCCGCGGCGTACGAACTCGATCCGCCCGAAGCGGTGGTCGAGCGGCGTGCTGGCGGCGAGCAGCTTGTAGTCGAAGCGAGTGGGGGCGTCGAGGTCGGCGAACTCCTCGACGAGGTACGCACCTCCCGGCAGGCCGACGCGGCGCTGGGTGCCGACGCTCTGCGGGCCGTCGGTGCCTTCCTTGAGCACGGTGACCTTGGTGATGCCCTTGACCGCGGCCATCCGGACCGGGTCGACGAGCGTCGCGAAGAGGGCGGCCGGGGTCGCGGTGAGCTGCCGCCGGGCGGTGACGGTGACGGGCGTGGTCGCCATGATGCCTCCAGAAGTAGACTGACTGGTCTACAGCATACGCTGCGGCACGTGGCTGACCTCACCGAACCCTGTCCCAACTGCAACACGATGATGCGCTGGGAGACCTCGCACGAGCGGTGCGACGGATGCGGCTACATCCGCCCGTGCTGCGAAGGCGCTCCCTGCCACTGACGGGTCAGTTGCGGCCGTACGTCGCCGACGCGGGGTCGGTGCTCAGCACCCGGCGTGCGTACGCCGTCGTGGCGTCGTCACCTAGGAACTCCACGACCCGCGACACCCGCTCCCACGGCAGCGGCAGGAGTCCCGGGGTGCCCGGGATGTCGGGGGTCAGGCCGAGCTCGATGTCGTTGCGGCCGGTCATCATCCGCACGTTGAAGTCGTAGCGCTCGCGCGCGCCCTCGGCGGTGAGGGCGCGGACGACACGGGCGCCGATCTTGCGCGTGCCGGCCTCGGCCGCCCACTCGTCGAGGACCGCGATGACGGCTGCACCGTCGTTGTGGTCGATGTCGGCCCAGACGCCGTCCATCGGGCCGAGCTGGGACAGCAGGGCCGCGGCGGTCTTCTCGCCGATCCCGCTGACGCCCGGGAGGTTGTCGCTGGAGTCGCCGCGGAGGGCGGCGTACTCGAGGTAGCGCTCGGCGCGTACGCCGTACATCGACTGGAGGCTGCGGGGGCTCAGCAGCGGTGAGCCGTTGATGCCGCCGTTGATCAGCCGGAGCACGCGGGTGTGCTCGCTGATCAGCGCGAACGCGTCGCGGTCGGAGGTGATGACGACGCAGTTCCAGTCGTTGCGCTGGGCCCAGGCGGCCGCCGAGGCGTTGACGTCGTCGGCCTCGAGGCCCGGGGGAGTCACGGTGGCCAGGCCGAGGGCCCCGAGCAGCGAGCCGGCCCGCTCGAGCTGGTCGACGAGCTGGGCGTCCTTCTCCGCGCGGCCGGCCTTGTAGTCGGGGTAGAACTCGCGACGCTCGGACCGCTCCCGGTCGTCGATCCCGAAGAGCACCGCGTCGGGCGCGAAGGTGTCGATGGCCTCGAGGATCTGGCGCAGCATGCCGTGCAGCGCCCACGCCGGCCGCCCGGCGCGATCGGTCATGCCGGTGTGCGACCGCGCGTGGTGGTTGCGGTGCAGCAGCGACGGGGCGTCGACGACGAGGAGCAGGCGGCGTTCGGTGGCTTCGGCGGTCGACATCGCGGCCCATCCTAGGCGGGATGTCCGCGCCCGCTCACACGGCTGGTCGCACGGCTGGGCCCGGACGCCTCAGGCAGGGACGGGGGTTGACACTGGGGTTCGTGGCGCGCGCCGGGTGCCCGGCGTACGTTGACGGATGGGCCCGGCCGGGGTCCGATCCGTGCCTCGACCGGTACGTGCCCGACCCCGACCATCCAGGAGGCAGCGCCATGTTCATCCAGGTTTTCCAGGGACCCTGTTCGCGGCCGGAGGAGGCCCACGCACTGCTCGACGAGTGGCGCCGTGACCTGGCACCCGGGGCGACCGGATGGTTGGGCGGCACCTTCGGCTGCACCGACGACGGTCAGCTGCTCGGCGTGGTCCGCTTCGCCTCGCGGGAAGAAGCCGCAGCGAACTCGGCCCGTCCGGAGCAGGGTGCCTGGACCGACCGGCTCAATGCCGTGCTCGACGGCCCGCTCGAGTTCCACGACTGCGACGACGTAACGCTCATGCTCGACGGCGGCTCCGACCAGGCGGGCTTCGTCCAGATCATTCGCGGTCGGGTCGACGACCCCGCACGGCTCAAGGCGATGATGACCGACACCCGCGCGATGCACGAGATGCGGCCCGACATCATCGGGGCGAGCCTCGCGATCGAGCCCGACGGCACGTTCACCGAGACCGTCGCCTTCACCAGCGAAGCCGAAGCGAGGCAGGGAGAGAAGAACCCGCCGCCCGCCGAGGTCCAGCGCGAGCTGGAGTACGCGATGGCCTCGGCGACCTTCTACGACCTGCACACTCCCTGGTTCGAGAGCGCCTGAGACCCGCGCGTGCCGGTTCGGGTGGCGTGAACGATGCGGGGTTCGATGGGGGTGCCTGTTACCGTCAAAGGGCGCGGCAACCTTGCCGCCTCTCAGGGCAGACGCCTCGTTGATTGCTGGGCACGCCGCCCGCCACGAAGCCCGTCGCCTCCTCTGAGCTCTCTCAGAGGAATCGCGCATGCCCACGCCCAACCTTCCCGACGCCACCCACGACCCGGCAGAGGCCTTCGCGCTGCCGACCGGCACGACCGCCGTCGTCTACTGCGAGGGCCAGTTCGGCGAGCAGGACGGCAAGACCGCCAACGGGCTGGTCCGGCACTCCGAGAAGTACGACGTGCTCAGCGTCATCGACAGCAGCTGTGCGGGCGTCGACGCGGGCAGCTTCCTCGACGGAATCCCCAACGGCATCCCCGTCGTGGCCGACCTCGAGGACGCGCTCCACCTCGCCGGCGAGGTGCCCGACTACCTGATCTGCGGCGTCGCGCCCGCGGACGGATTGCTCTCCGATGCGCAGCGCGTCGTGCTCCTGGACGGCATCGCGAACGGCATGCACGTGATCAACGGCCTGCACGAGTTCCTCAACGACGACGCCGAGTTCGTGGCTGCCGCCGCGCTGGCGCGCGTCACGATCACCGATGTGCGACGCCCGAAGGAGAAGCGCGACCTGCACCTCTTCTCCGGGCGCATCTTCGACGTGACCTGTCCGCGTATCGCCGTGCTCGGCACGGACGGCGCGATCGGCAAGCGGACCACCGCCACCCTCCTCGTGCAGGCGCTGAACGCCGCCGGCATCAAGGCGGTCATGGTCGGCACCGGCCAGACCACCCTGATCCAGGGCGGCAAGTACGGCGTCGCGCTCGACGCTCTCGTCCCGCAGTTCTGCTCCGGCGAGGTCGAGAACCAGGTCGTTGCCGCCTGGGAGGGCGAGGACCCTGACGTGATCATCGTCGAGGGGCAGGGCGCGCTCAGTCACCCGGCGTACCTGACGAGCGCGCACATCCTGCGTGGCAGCCGGCCGGCCGGCGTCATCGTGCAGCACGCGCCGCGGCGCGTGGCGCTCGGTGACTTCCCGATGGTCGCGATGCCCAGCATCGCGCGGGAGATCGCGCTGATCGAGGCGTTCGCCGACACCGAGGTCATCGGCGTGACGATCAACCACGAGCTCATGGAGACGGACGAGATCGGCGGCGTGATCGCGCACCACGCGCGGAGCCTCGGACTCCCGGTGACCGACCCGCTGACCCGGCCCGGCGCCGAGCTCGTCGACATGGTGCTGCTGGCGTTCCCGGCCCTCGCACACTCTCGCGTTCCGCTGACACTGTGAGCGCGCCGCGGCTCGTCGTCGACCTGGTCAAGGTGGAGGCGAACACGCGGCAGCTCGTCGAGCAGCTCCGACCTCGGGGGATCAGCGTCACCGGCGTCACCAAGGCTGCGCTGGGGTCACCGGAGATCGGCGCAGCGATGCTGCGCGGCGGCGCGATCGGCCTCGCCGACTCACGGATCGAGAACCTCACCCGGCTTGCTGCCGGCGCTCCGGCGTCGGCGTCACGCACGCTGATCCGTTCCCCGATGATCAGCCAGGTGGACCAGGTCGTCCGGCATGCGACAACGTCGCTGAACACAGGGCTGCGGGTCCTTGACGCCCTCGACGAGGCGGCTCGCCGGCAGCGTCGTACTCACCAGGTCGTGCTGATGGTCGAGCTCGGCGACCTGCGCGAGGGCATCGCCCCGGAGGACGTCATCGATCTGGCGCTCACGACGCGGACCCGGCGACGACTGCGGCTCGCAGGCCTGGGGACCAACCTTGCCTGCCAGAACGGCGTGGTCCCCGACGACCGCAACATGGGTGAGCTCAGTCGGCTGGTCGAGGAGGTCGAGGCGGCCACGGGGGAGTCACTGGCCGTCGTCTCCGGTGGCAACTCCGCGAACCTGCCGTGGGCGCTCTCCACCTCGGCCGTCGGCCGGATCAACGACCTGCGCATCGGTGAGGCGATCCTGCTCGGCACCGAACCGCTGCACCGCACGGTCCTTCCCGGCCTGCACGACGATGCCTTCCGGCTGGTCGCCGAGGTGATCGAGGCCGGCGTCAAGCCCTCGCAGCCGTGGGGTGCGCTGGCGCAGACGGCGTACGGCGAGCTGGCGCCGCTGCGCGCTGGCGGCGGCTCCGGCACCACGCGTCAGGCGATCTTGGCGCTCGGCCGGCAGGACGTCCTGCTCGAGGGTCTGGTGCCGCCGCCCGGCATCACGATCCTGGGCATGAGCAGCGACCACCTGGTCGTCGACTGCGGCGACCACCGTCTGGCCGTGGGAGATGAGCTCACCTTCGGCGTCGGCTACGGCGCGCTGGTGCAGGCGATGACGTCGCCGTTCGTCGCCGTCGTGCTCACCGAGCCGGCGGCCGCACGTGGTCGCGCCGCGACGCCCGGCACATACCTGCCGTCCTGACACGCCCCGGCCACTCCCGACCCGGGGGTTGACACCGGGGTCCGTGGCGTACGCCGCGCACCCGGCGTACGTTGGCCGATGGGCCCGGCCGGGGTCCGACGTACGCCTCGACCGGTACGTGCCCGACCCCGTCCGCCGAGGAGGCAGTGCCATGTTCATCCAGGTAATCCAGGGACCCTGTTCGCGGCCGGAGGAGGCCCACGCGCTGCTTGACGAGTGGCGTCGTGACCTGGCACCCGGGGCGACCGGATGGTTGGGCGGCACCTACGGCTGCACCGACGACGGCCAGCTGATCGGCGTGGTCCGCTTCGCGTCGCGGGAAGAAGCCGCCGCCAACTCGGCCCGTCCGGAGCAGGGTGCCTGGGCCGACCGGCTCAACGCGGTGCTCGACGGCCCGCTCGAGTTCCACGACTGCGACGACGTCACGCTCATGCTCGACGGCGGCTCCGACCAGGCCGGCTTCGTCCAGATCATCCGCGGGCGAGTCGACGACCTCGCGCGGCTCAAGGCGATGATGACCGACACCCGGGCGATGCACGAGATGCGGCCCGACATCATCGGGGCGAGCCTCGCGATCGAACCCGACGGCACCTTCACCGAGACCGTCGCCTTCACCAGTGAGTCCGAGGCACGCGAGTACGAGAAGTCCGCTCCGCCGCCGGCCGAGGTCCAGCAGGAGCTCGACTACGCATTCGCGTCGGCGACGTTCTACGACCTGCACCAGCCGTGGTTCGAGAGCCGCTGATCGGTCAGCTCCCGGCGAGCAGCTCGCTCAGGGTGCGAGCCTCCTCCGCGCAGGCTCCGCACCCGGCGAGGTGCGTCTCCATCGGCAGGTCCCGGTAGCCCGGGTCGGCGGCCAGCCGCTCGGCGTACACGTCGATGGTGGCGAAGCAGTCGTCGCAGGAGAGGTACGGCGAGGTGTCGACGAGGAGCGCCTCCACCGCATCGGGTGTCAGGGGAGTGTGGTCATTCATCGGGGGCTCCGAGGGGTGGGGGAGTCGAGCAGTCCGGCGGCGGTGAGGCTGGCCCGGATCCGTCGGCGCGCGTCGTGCAAGGTCTTGTAGAGGGCGTTTCGGGTGCTGCCGGTGCGCTCGGCGAGGACGTCGATCGGCACGCCCTCGACGAGCAGGGCGAGGGCCACGACCCGCTGGTGCGGCGTGAGGTCGCGCTGGATCGCCAGCTCGACGGCGCGGCGCAGCTCGCCGGCCTCGAGGACGGACGCTGGCGTCGGCGTGGCGTCGGTGAGGGGCAGGGAGTCAGCGAGGGCGACCTCGCGGTGGCGCCAGGCCTGACGGCGTACGGCGACGCCCGCGTGCAGCACGCCGAACTTCCACACCCAGGTCGTGAAGCGGCTGCGTCCCTCGAACGTCTCCAGCTGCCGGAGGACGGCCAGCAGGGCGTCGTTCGCGGCCTGCTCGGCGAGGTCCTCGAGGTCGCCGCTCCCGGCGCCCGGCAGCTGGTCGCGCAGCCTCCAGACCTGGTGCAGGGTCGCCTGTAGCAGCGTCGTGCGGAGCCGCGCCAGCGCCTCATCGCCCTCCGGTCCCTCCGCGGTGAGGTCGCGGTGCCAAGCGGCGTCGGGATGTGTCGGCGCGAGCTCCACACCTGCCAGCGTGCCATCGGTCATGCCGGGTTGGTGTCGCCGTGCGCGATGTTCTTACCGGCCGCGGGTAAGAACGTTTGCGAGTGCGACACCAACAGGGCATGACCACCTTCACCGAAACCCTGACCGAGCGCGGCACCGACCGCGCCTACCTGCTGCTGCGCACCGTCTTCACGGTCGCGCCAATCGCCTTCGGGCTCGACAAGTTCCTCGGGATCCTGACGGATGACTGGGAGAAGTACCTCGCTCCGTGGATCAACGACATCGTCCCCGGCAGCGCCCACGACGCGATGCTGGTCGTCGGCGTGATCGAGATCGTCGCGGGCGTGGTGGTCGCCGTCGATGCGCGGTTCGGAGCCCTGTTGGTCGCCGCCTGGCTCGGCGGCATCATCGTCGACCTCGTGACGCTCGGGGACTTCTACGACGTGGCGCTGCGCGACTTCGGCCTGCTCGCCGCCGCCCTGGCACTCGCGCTGCTGGCTTTCGAGCGCAAGCCCCTGCACCCAGGGGCCTGAACCCCTCGCCCCTGAAATGGACGATGCCCGCCAGTCGGGAGGGAGGGTGACCGGCGGGCTCCTGCCAGCTCCTCGGGAGGGAGGGATGAGGACCTGGCTGCGTCTGTTCATATCAACGCGGCACGCGGGCAGTGGTTACGTTGGCCGACAGAGAATCGCGGCAACCGCGTTCCTCGCGGTGACGATGTTCGCGGTGGTTGGCCGGAAAGTGCTGATCAGGAGCGGTACTCCGGGTTCTCGAAGTCGAAGCGGGCACCGGCGTCCCACTCCTTGCGCGAGTTGCCGTACGACGGCACCCCGCCGGCGTCCTTGAGCAGCTGCGCGAGGTGCATGAGGTTCCACGTCATGAAGGTGGTGTTGCGGTTGGTGAAGTCGTTGTCCGGGCCACCGCTGCCGGGGTCGAGATAGCTCGGGCCCGGTCCGGCCTCACCGATCCACCCGGCGTCGGCGTTCGGCGGAATCGTGTAGCCGATGTGCTGCATGGAGTAGAGGACGTTCTGCGCGCAGTGCTTGATGCCGTCCTCGTTGCCGGTGATCAGGCAGCCGCCGACGCGGCCGTAGTAGAGGTACTGGCCCTTGTCGTTGAGCATGCCGCTGAGCGCGTAGAGCCGCTCGATGATCCGCTTCATGACGCTGGAGTTGTCGCCGAGCCAGATCGGCCCGGCAAGCACGAGGATGTCGGAGGCGAGCAGCCGTGGGTAGATCTCCGGCCACGCGTCGGTCTCCCAGCCGTGCTCGCGCATGTCGGGATAGACGCCGGTCGCGATGTCGTGGTCGACGGCCCGGAGGACCTCCACCTCGACGCCGTGCTCCCGCATGATGTGGGCGCTGGCATCGATCAGACCCTGGGTGTTGCTGACCTCGGGGCTCTTCTTCAGCGTGCAGTTGATGAACATGGCCCGGAGGCCGGTGAAGTCGGGTGCATCCATGGGGTCACTCCTTGCGCGGCGTGTCCTTCGACGATGGCACTGTCGTCGCGGGCGCGCCAGAGGCGCGGGGTGACTCAGTCGCCGTCGAACGAGTCGATGCGGATGTCGTCGTGGTCCGCGCCGGCCTCCATGAGGACGGCCTCGGTCGCCTCAATCATCGCGGGCGGGCCGGCGATGTAGTAGTAGTGCACGGCGTCGCTGACGCTGGCGGCGAGGATGCGCCGGCGTTCCTTGCTCTTCATGCCGGCCGTCAGGACGTAGTCGATGGTGACGCCGGGGAGCTGCTTGCTCCACGCGTCGAGCTCATCCATGAACAGGAAGTCATCGGTGCGGTTGAGGTAGATCAGGTGCGCTGCCTCGTGGCTGGAGGTCTCCGCCATCTCGGCGATCATGCTCCGGAACGGCGCGACCCCCACGCCCGCCGCGATCAGCACGCTCGAGCGGTGCTGCCGCAGCGAGAAGTCGTAGTCATTGCCGTACGCCGTCATCCGCATCGTCGCGCCGGGCTGCGCCTCCTGGAGCGCACGCTTGAACCCGCTCTGACCGGCCTTGAACGTGATCGCCAGGTCGGGCTCGCCGGGGGAGGACGACAGCGAGTAGGTCTTGCCGCCGGTGAGGTCCGCGCCCGGGATCTCCAGGTCGATCCAGTCGCCTGCCTCGAACTGGAAGCCACGAGGCCGCTCGAAGACCAGCGTGAGGTGGTCCGGCGTCTCCTGACGTCGCGCGATCACGGTGAGCGGGATGTCGACGTTCTGGTGCGGCATCAGCGGTCCTCTGACGGTGCTCAGCTGCCGCCGGCAGGGAGCTCCTCGAGCATGACGCCCGGGTGCTCGCGGCCCACGTAGCCCGCCGTCCACTTGTCGACGAACAGCGCGAGGTACGTGCCGTCGCTGCGCTGGAGCACCTCGGTGTTGCGGACGCCGCGGAGCTCGTCGGCGCCGGCAGCGTCCGTCAGCCGGGCAGCGGAGTAGGGGAGGCTGGAGAGCCGGATGGGGGAGTTGAACTCGTTCTTCATCCGGTCCTCGACGACCTCGAACTGCAGCGGACCGACGGCCGCGAGCACCGGGCTCTGGTCACCGCGCAGGTCGGAGCGGAGCACCTGCACGACGCCTTCCTGGTCGAGCTGCTCGATGCCCTTGCGGAACTGCTTGAACTTGCTGATGTCGGCCGCGCTGCACGTCTTGAAGTGCTCCGGCGCGAAGCTCGGGACGGGCGGATAGGCGATCGGGTCGCCGACGTACATCGTGTCGCCGACGCGCAGGGAGCCGGCGTTGACCAGGCCGATGATGTCGCCGGGCTCGGCGGTCTCGACCGACGTCGCCTCGCGGCCGAACATCGCCTGGGCGAACTTCGTCGCGAACGGCCGGCCGGTCGTCCCGTGCGTGACGACCATGCCGCGCTCGAAGCTGCCGGAGACGACGCGCGCGTACGCGAGCCGGTCGCGGTGGGCGCTGTTCATGCCGGACTGAACCTTGAAGACGAACGCGCTGAAGTCGTCCTCGACCTTGCGGATCGAGCCGTCGATGCCCTCGGTCGGGCTGGGCGACGGAGCCAGGTCGAGCAGCAGGTCGAGCAGCTGCGCGACGCCGAAGTTCTGCAGCGCCGAGGCGAACATGACCGGCGTCGTCTCGCCGGCCAGGAAGCGCTCCTGGTCGTGGTCGTAGTCGTCGAGCTGGAGCAGCTCGTGACCGTCCACGGCCTCGGACCACGGGAGCCGGTCGGCTTCCTCGACGTCGTCGGCGTCCATCCGCACCTCGGGAGCGCGCGTCGCGCCACCCGCCGTACGCGTGTACTTGATGAACTCGCCCGTACGCCGGTCCAGAACGCCGCGGAAGTCGCCGGCCTCGCCGACGGGCCAGGTCAGGGGAGTGGGACGCAGCTTGATCTGCTTCTCGATGTCGTCCATGAGGCCGAGCGGCGAGAGGCCGGGGCGGTCCCACTTGTTGATGACGGTGATGACCGGGATGCCGCGCAGCGCGCAGACCCGGAAGAGCTTGAGGGTCTGCGGCTCGAGGCCCTTACCGGCGTCGACCAGCATGACCGCAGAGTCGACGGCCGACAGCACGCGGTACGTGTCCTCGGAGAAGTCGCTGTGGCCCGGGGTGTCGACCAGGTTGATCACGTGGCCGTCGTAGACGAACTGGAGCGCGGCCGACGTGATCGAGATGCCGCGCGCCTTCTCCATCGCCATCCAGTCGGAGACGGTGGCGCGCCGGTCTCCCTTGCCGTGGACCGCGCCGGCCTCGGTGATCACCCGCGCGTGGAGCGCGAGGGCCTCGGTCAGCGTGGACTTACCCGCGTCGGGGTGGCTGATGACGGCGAAGGTACGGCGGGGGCGAGTGTCGGGCACTGGCCGGATTCTACCCGGTACGGCGGCTCTGCCTCGCGCCCCTGGAAGGCCAGGATCGCGGGGTTGACCACGGTGCCGTCACGGATCTCGATCGCCCGGCTCAGTGTCTCGTCGGCATCCCACGCAGGAGCACCCTCGAGCACGCGTCGCAGGAACGGGATGAGCGCGCTGGTGTTCTCCCAGGTCGCGGAGTTCCACAGGTACGACGGCGAGTGGTCGACGCCGTAGTAGAGGACGTTGTCGCCCACCACGAAGGTCGGCTCCTCGAAGCTGGTGGGGCGGGCGAAGCTGAAGCCCATGCCCAGGTCGCACGACACGTCGACGAGCAGGCTGCCCGGCCGGAAGGCCGAGAGGTCCTCGTCGTGCAGGTAGATCAGCGGGTTCGCGGTGTCCTGGAACGTGCAATTGACGACGATGTCGTTCTCCGCGAGGTACGCCGGGAGCGGCTCGCGGCCGCGCTCTGTGATCACGTCGCTGCCGTTGACCGGGTCGTGCTCGAACTGCCGGATCCGGACGGAGTGGATCGGTGCGCCCACTGCCGCGACGTCCCGGTTGGTCAGCACCGCGACCTCGTGCACGCCGTGCGCGTTGAGGGCGGTGACAGCCCCGCGTGCAGTGGCGCCGAAGCCGATCACGACCGCGCTCAGCCGGCGGCCGTAGTCGCCGGTGAGCCCAGCCAGCTCCAGCGCGTGCAGCACGGAGCAGTAGCCGGCGAGCTCGTTGTTCTTGTGGAAGACGTGCAGCCCGACCGCGCCATCACGGGTCCAGTGGTTCATCGCCTCGAAAGCGATGAGCGTGAGCCGGTTGTCGATCGCGGCCTGGGTCAGCTCGGTGTCCTGGACGCAGTGCGGCCAGCCCCAGAGCACCTGCCCCGGACCCATCGCCTCGACGTCGGAGAGCTGCGGCTTGGGCAGCAGGACGACTTCGGACTCCGCCAGCAGCTGCTTGCGGGAGGCGAAGCCGGCGACGTACGGCAGCAACGCGTCGTCCGCGACGCCGAACCGGGCGGCGTACCCGTGCTCGAGGGTGATGC
This sequence comes from Nocardioides jejuensis, assembly GCF_004337475.1. GTDB lineage: Bacteria > Actinomycetota > Actinomycetes > Propionibacteriales > Nocardioidaceae > Nocardioides > Nocardioides jejuensis. Next base: position 51,073 of record NZ_SJZJ01000015.1, read on the forward strand.
GTGCCTGGAGGTCAGCATCGAGGTGGGGGAGGTGATCCGGGTGCAGCGGCAGCCGGTGCTCGTTCTCCTTGGCTGAGGAGCCGATGACGCCGAGCGTCGCGAGGGTCACTTCTTCTTGCCCGGATGGAGCTTGTCGGCGAGCGTCTCCGGCTGGGCGAGATTGCGCTTGTCGGCGCGCTTCTCCTTGATGGACTTGCCGGTTTTCTTGGTCATGCTCTGGCGCGGCGACTTGTCGCTCATGTGGGTTCTCTCTGAGAGGAAGCCTGAATGGCTCCTGCTCTCGACAGTACGCCCCACCCGGCGGTCGCACCCCGGCGGGTGTGTCAGCGCGTGACCACGATCTTGCCGTTGGCCTTGCCCTGCTCGACGTACGCCATCGCCTCGAGGGTCTGGTCGAAGTCGAACGTGCGGTCGAGGACCGGGCGGAGCGTGCCGTCGTCGTAGAGGGCGGCGAGCTTCGCGAGGCGGTCGCCGTCGGCGTGCATGAAGAAGAAGGCGTAGCGGACGCCGAGCTGCTTCGCCCGGCGCCGGACCTTGCGGCTCAGAGCGGCCATGACCGGCTTGAGCAGCGGCTTGCCGAGTTGGGACGCGAACGCCGGGTCGGGCGGGCCGACCACGCTGATCACCAGGCCGCCGGGCTTGAGCACGGTCAGCGACTTCTCGAGGCTGGCCGCTCCGAGCGAGTCGAGCACCACGTCGTAGCCGCTCAGGACGTCGGCGAAGTCGGCCTGCGTGTAGTCGACGACCTCGTCGGCGCCGAGGGCACGGACCTTGGCGACGTCCTTGGTGCCTGCGGTGGTGGCGACGTACGCACCGAGGTGCTTCGCGACCTGGATGACCGTCGAGCCGAGCCCGCCGGCTCCCGCGTGCACGAGCACCTTCTGCCCGGGCTGGACCTGGGCCACGTCGACGAGCGCCTGCCATGCAGCGAGGGCGACGAGCGGCAGTGCGGCAGCCTCGGCGAAGGAGAGCGTTGTGGGCTTGAGCGCAACGTCCCCGGCGTCGATCGCGGCTGCCTCGGCAAAGGCTCCGATGCGCCGGTCGCGCGGGCGGGCATAGACCTCGTCGCCGACCTCGAAGCCACGGACGTCGGCACCAACGGCGGTGACCACGCCGGCCAGGTCGTGGCCGAGCACGAAGGGTCGCTTGTAGGGGATCAGCTGCTTGAACTCACCGTTGCGGACCATCTTGTCGAGCGGGTTGATGCTCGCCGCGCGGACGTCGACGAGGACGTCATGGGGCCCGACCTCGGGCGCCGGTACGTCGGCCTGCTCGAGACCGTCGGGGCCGTAGTGGGTGACGACGAATGCCTTCATCAGGAGTCCTGTCCGGTGGGTGCTGCGGGAGGGAGCGGGGCGGTGGCGATCGTCATCGCGTTGGCGTACGCCGCGGCGAGGAACTGATCGGAGAGCTCGGGGTCGGTGACCGCGCGGGCCGCCTGGAGTGAGCCGACAAGCATGGTGAAGAGGCCGAGCGCGCGCTGCCGGGTCCTCTGTGGGTCGCCGTCATCGAGGTGACGGGAGATGGCCGTGACCATCGCCTCCGCGCCGACCGTGTAGGCCTCCCGGACCATGACGTCACAGCGGCCGATCTCGTCGAGCAGCGCAGCCGAGGGGCAACCGCCGGCGAGGTCGTCGCGGTGGTCGGGGGAGAGGTACCACCGGAGGAAGCCCTCGACCGACTCGAGCCCGGCTGGCAGGGCGTTGACCGCCGCGACCTGGTCCTCGAGCTGTTGCGCGACGACGGTGGCGACGAGCTCGTCCTTCGAGGCGAAGTGGCCGTAGAAGGCGCCGTTGGTCAGGCCTGCGTCGGCCACCAGCGTCGCGATGCCGGAGCCGTCGATGCCGTCGCTCTTGAAGCGGCGGCCGGCGGTCTCGACCATCCGGCGGCGGGTCGCTTCCTTGTGCTCTGCGCTGTAGCGGGCCATGACGTGGATCTCCTTCCGGGGGCTTGTCAGAACTTTAGCATTACGATCATACTATTACGAACGTACTGCAATCACGAACTGGAGCTGCCCCATGGCCTCGCTTGCTGATCCGCTCGACCTGCCCTCCGGCGTACGACTGCCCAACCGCATCGCGAAGGCTGCGCTGAGCGAGGCGCTCGGCGATGCCGACAACGCCCCCGACGGGCGGATCGTGACGCTGTACCGGCGCTGGGCGCAGGGCGGCTACGGCCTCCTGATCACCGGCAATGTCATGGTCGACCGTGACCACCTGGGGGAGCCGGGCAACATCGTGATCGAGGACGACCGGGCGCTCCCGCAGCTGACCGCGTGGGCCAAGGCCGCCCACGACGGCGGTGCGGCGATCTTCGTGCAGCTCAACCACCCGGGTCGGCAGTCCAACCTGATGGAGATCGGCCACACCCCGGTGGCGCCGAGCGCCGTGGCGCTGGCCCTGCCCGGTGCGACCACGCCGCGCGCCCTCAGCGATGCCGAGATCGAGGAGATCATCGAGCGGTTCGCCGTTGCTGCCGAGGTCTGCGAGGACGCCGGCTTCGACGGCGTGCAGATCCACGCGGCCCACGGCTACCTCGTCACCCAGTTCCTCTCCCCGCTGACCAACCTTCGCGAGGACGCATGGGGCGGCGACCCCGAGCGCCGCATGCGCTTCCTGCTCGAGGTCGTACGCCGGGTCCGCGGGCGGGTCAGCCCCGGCTTCGCGGTCGCGGTGAAGCTCAACTCCGCCGACTTCCAGCGCGGCGGCTTCGCCGAGGAGGACTCCCGTGCCGTCGTCGCGGCCCTGGCGCTGGAGGACGTCGACCTGATCGAGGTCAGTGGCGGCAGCTACGAGGAGCCGGCGATGGCGGGTTCCGCAGCTGCGTCGACGCGCGCCCGTGAGGCCTACTTCCTCGACTACGCGCGCTCGGTGCGCGACGCCGCGGGTGACGTGCCGATCGCTGTGACCGGAGGCTTCCGCTCGAGCGCCGGCATGCAGGACGCACTCACGGCCGGAGACTGCGACGTCGTCGGCATCGCGCGGCCGACGGTGACCACCACGGACGCCGCCACCGTGATCCTCCAGGGCCGCGCGACGCAGCTGACCACCCACGAGATCGCGACCGGGATGCGCGGCCTGCTCGGCCGCTTCGCCGACCTGAAGATGCTCGACGGGGTCCTCAACCTGGCGTGGAACACCGACCAGCTGCACCGGCTCGCTGCCGGCAAGGAGCCCGATCTCGACCGGGGCCCGCTGCGCACGACGCTCGCCATGATCCGGCGCAACGGCCGGGTGTCGTTCACGTCGCGCCGGGGCCACCGGTGAGCCGCGCGGCGTACGACCTCGGAGGGAAGGTCGTCCTGATCACCGGCGGCAACGGCGGCATCGGGGCGGCGACGGCTCGCACCCTGCTTGCACGTGGCGCCAGCGTGGCGATCGCCGACATCGACCCGACGACCCCGGAGCGCTCCGCTGGGCTGCACCCGACCGATGCCTTCGGGTGCGTGGCGGACGTACGCGACCGCGCCTCGCTCGACGCCGCGGTCGAGCAGACGGTCGACCGCTTCGGCCGCCTCGATGTCGTGATCGCGAACGCCGGCCTGCTGGCCAAGGCGGCCACCCTGCGAAACACCCCCGTCGCAGACATCGAGGCCACCCTTGCCGTCAACGTGACCGGCGTCGCCAACACCGTTGCCGCGGCACTGCCGGCGGTGATCGCGAGCAAGGGCCAGGTCGTGCTGATCAGCTCGGTCTTCGCCTTCCTCAACGGCATGGGGACGATTCCGTACGCGATGAGCAAGGCCGCTGTCGAGCAGATGGGTCGGGGCCTCCGCGTCGAGCTCGCCGACCACGGCGTCTCGGTGTTGACGGCCTACTTCTCCCTCGTGCAGACGGACATGATCGCGCGCGGCGTCGACGAGGACCCGGTCGTGATGGAGCTCCTCGGCGCCCTGCCAAAGGTGATGCTCAAGCGGATCACGCCCGACCAGGCCGCAGCCGGCATCGCCGATGGACTCGAGGCGCGCGACAGCCGCGTCGTCCTGCCGAAGCTCTGGCGACCGGTCTCTGCCCTGCGCGGCGTGGCCGGCCCAGCCCTCGACGACCGCTTCACCCGCGACCGCCGGATTCTCGACGTCCTCGCCCGCCTCGACGCACGTACGTCCACCCCTGTTGCCGCCACGGCGACCCGCCCCCGAAGGAAGAGCTCATGACCACCTGGAAGACGACCCCCAGCAAGACGATCGACGTCGACGGCACCTCGTTCGCCTACCGTGAGCTCGGCCCGCGCGGCGGCGTACCGGTGGTGTTCCTGCACCACTTCACCGCCGTCCTCGACGACTGGGACCCGCGGGTCATCGACGGGGTCGCGGCGCAGCACCACGTCATCGCCTTCGACAACAGGGGCATCGGCGCGACTGGTGGCAAGGTGCCCACCGACATCGAGCACATGGGTGCCGACGCCATCGCCTTCATCCGCGCCCTCGGCTACGAGCAGGTCGACCTGATCGGCTTCTCGCTCGGCGGTGCCGTCGCCCAGATGGTCGCCCTCCAGGCTCCCGACCTTGTACGCCGCATGGTCGTCGCCGGAAGTGGACCGCGCGGTGGCGGTGGCATCTGGAAGATGCCGTTCATCGTCGGCAACGCCTACACGAAGGCTTTCCTGCTGCGGAAGGACCCGCGCCACTTCCTCTTCTTCCCGCGCACCGCGGAGGGGAAGAAGGCAGCCAACGCCTACTTCGAGCGGCTCGCCGAGCGGACGACGGGTCGCGACAAGCCGATCTCGTCGCAGGCACGCCTCGCCCAGCTGAAGGCGATCACGTCCGCGGGCATGCACGCCAAGGACGACCTGTCACAGATCAAGATCCCCGTCTTCGTCGCCAACGGGGACAAGGACGTGATGGTCGCCAGCGAGCACTCGAAGGACATGGCCGCGCGCCTGCCCGACTCCCGCCTGCGGATCTACCCGCGCTCGGGCCACGGCGGTGTCTTCCAGTACCACCACGAGTTCGTCCCCGAGGTCCTCGACTTCCTGGGCGCTGGTTCCGCTGCGGCAGTGTCCTGAGCGGGCTGCCATGAGCACCCCCGACTTCCTGACCATCGATGCGTTCCTCCGCCCGCCGGGCGGCCGGATCAGGTGGCGGCGCAGTCTCCGGCGCGCGATCGACGACGGGATCGACGGGCTCCGTGGCTCGACCGTCAACCACGCGAACGACGGCACGCACAGCCTGGCTCCACGGGTGCTGCCTGGCGGGGTCGCCCTCGTCGCAGCGTGGGAGTCGGCGGACGCGGCCCGGGCAGCCTTCGCCGGCCCCCTGCGTGGTGCGATCGATGGTCCGGGCCGCTTCAGCCTCGACGCCGAGATGGTGCGCGTGAAGATCGGGACGGACTCGGAGCGCGACCACTGGCACGGCTGGAGGCCCAGCGCCGCGGGGGCGGCGCCGCTCGTCGACGACGAGCCCATGGTTGCCATCGTGCACGGGATCCTCCGGCGCGGCCGGCTCGTCGAGTTCCTGCGCAACAACCTGCATGCCGCGAGCAGGGCCGCTCACCACCCGGGGCACCGGGGAAGCATCGACATCTCGTCGCAGCTGCCCTACGAGCACACCTCGATCAGCCTGTGGAAGACCTACGCCCTCGCCCAGGACTTCGCCTACAAGAAGGGCGGCCACGCCACTGCCATGACCCACGCGCTCAAGCAGGAGACTCACCGCGCCAGCGTGTTCCTGCAGGCCCGGCCGCTGGCGGCGTCAGGCACGCTCGGCATCGACAAGCCGCCGTTCCCGCATCTCCCGGAGGCGCAACGGGCCGGATGCTAGCGACTGTCGGCACCCGGGCCGGTCATGAGCCCGGGTGCCAGGCGCGCAGCAGTGCAGCTTCGTGCGAGGCCAGCGCGGAGGCACGATCGGCCCCGAGGCCGACGCAGAACGTGACTCCCATCGGCACCAGCACCTGCCGGACCGGGTCGTCGAACTCGGCGAAGTGGTTGGCCAGGTCCAGGCTCACGTAGCCGTGCACGAAGCTCCACAGGGCGCCCGCCGCGGCCCTCGGGTCCTCGACCGCGAGCCCGCCGTCGACGCCCAACCGTGCGGCCGCCGCGATGACGTGCGCGTACGCCGCGTTGAAGGCCGGGGAGTGGCCGGCTCGGCGTTCGGCCTTGGTGGGAGTGGGCCGGTACGTCGCGCGCGTGGAGAGGCCGAACATCGCGTCGTACAGGTGGGGGTTGGTCCGGGCGAAGGCGAGAGTGGTCAGCGCCATGGTGAAGAGATCCGCGACCGGATCCTCGCTTGCGCCCACCGCAGCGAACGCCGCGCCGAGCTGGTGGAAGCCGTGGTCCTCCACTGCGCTGAGCAGCTCGGGGACGCCCCCGAAGTAGTTGTAGACGACCATGCTCGACATGCCGGCTCGCGCCGCCACCGTCCTGGCCTTGATGGCGGAGGGGCCTTCCTCGGCCAGCATCGCGACGGCTGCGTCGATGAGGCGCTCCGGGATCCCGTTGGAGAGGCCGGCCGCTGCGCTGGAGGAGGTCGCCATGCGCGTCATCGTTCCAAACCAGCGGCTGGGATGTGGGACATGGCGTGCTCCGCGAGCGCCGCGATCGTCAACGCCGGGTTCACACCCGGGTTGGCCGGGAGAGCGGCGGCGTCGCAGACGACCATGTTCCGGTAGCCGAACACCTGCAGCCGCTCGTCCACGACGCCGGTCGAGGCGCTCGCGCCGATGGCGGCTCCGCCGAGGACGTGTGCGGTCATCGGCCGGTTGCCGAACACCTCGAACACACTGCCTTGGGCAATGCCTCCGGTGCGCTCGGCCAGCCACGTTGCGACCCGGTGGCCCGCATCGATGTACGTCGGGGCGGGGCGCGCGTCGTCGCGTGCGGTGGCGAGCCGGTAGCCACCGCGGAGGATCCGCTTCCTCGCGGTGAACCGGATCGCGTTGTCGCGGGGCTGCATGACCAGCATCATCAGCGTCCGCGCTCCCCAGCCTGCCCGCATCGTCGATGCCCAGCGAACCGGGTGTCGGGTGACGGTGCCCAGCCAGGCCTGGAGTCGCTGTGCGGTGCTCCCGTCGCGGACCAGGAGCGTGAACATCAGCCGCATGAAGTCGCCGTGCGGTCCGTAGGTGAGGAACTCGATCTGGGTGTCACCGTCGAGCACCACCCGGCTGCTTGCGGTGACGTCGCGCCAGGTGCCGATGTCCTCGGGGAGCAGGACGGAGAGCACGGCCTCGCTGTTGGTGCGGGCGAGGTGTCCGAGGCGGTCGCTGAGGGCGGGTAGCGAGCCGCGGTGCTTGCAGTCGGCGAGGAGTTCGTTGGTGCCGACCGCCCCGCCCGCGAACACGACCCCGCGCGCGGTGACGGTGGCGCGCTCGCGGCGCCACCGGGCGCCGGACCGGCGGGTGGTCACCCGGTAGCCGTCGCTCCCGTCCGCTGCTCCGAGTGGCGTCACGTCCACCACCTCGCGCTCGGCGAAGATCCGGGCGCCGCACTTCTCGGCGAACCACAGGTAGTTCTTGGTGAGCCGGTTGGCGGCTCCGGTGCGGCAGCCGGTCATGCACTCGCCGCAGCGGGTGCAGCCGGTGCGGTCCGGCCCCGCGCCCCCGAAGTACGGGTCCGGCACAGTGACTCCCGGCGTACCGAAGAAGACCGCCACGGGCGCCTTGTCGAAACTGCCGCCGAAGTGATCGGCGACCTCGCGGGTGAGCCCGCTCGTCACCGACGCCCACGGAGCTGCGCTCGCCCCGAGCATCCGCTCAGCCTCCCGGTAGTGGGGATCGAGGCGCTCCGCCCAGCCAGTCGGGTCCGTCCATTGGGGATCGGCGAAGAAGGCCTCGTGTGGACGGAAGAGGACTCCGCCGTAGACCAGACTTCCGCCACCGACCCCGGTCTGGGTGGAGCTGAACACGTGCCGGAAGAGGACGTTGCGCATGATCCCGCGCAGTCCGAGTGCGGGCGCCCACACGAAGCGACGGCTGTCCGAGGCCGATGCGGGCAGCTCGTCGTCGGCGTACGACCGTCCGCGCTCGATGACGGCGACGCGATGTCCCTTCTCCGCCAGGCGCAGCGCGGCGACGCTCCCGCCGAAGCCGGATCCGATGACGACCCAGTCGTGGTCCAGCGGGTGTGGGGTGGTGCTGCTCACGGCGTCTCCTCGGGCTCTTGTGACACCAAGATAACTTCGTTATCGTGATCGGACAAGCGGTGCACCGAGCCCGCGACAGCACCTGCAACGGAGACCGGTGATGGCAGAAGAAGTACGCGGCAACCTCGAGATCGAGGACCGGGGCGCGGTGCTGGTCGCGCGCATCGACGGAGGCCCATTCGGGCTCTTCGGCAACGACATCGCCGAGCAACTCGACGCGCTCGTCGACCGTGCTGACCGCGACGACACGGTCCAGGCCGTCGTCTTCACCGGCACCCATCCGACGCGCTTCGTCTCGCACGCCGAGGTGCGGTGGTTGCAGGAGGGCGGCGCCACCGTCCCCTCGGTCGGCGTCCGGGGTGCCTCCGCGCTGGCGCACACTGCCCGCGGGGCGAACCGGGTCGGTGGCCTCAAGGCCGCCCTCGGCAGGACGCCGCTGTGGCCGGCCGTCCAGCTCGAGCGGGTGCACCAGACGTTCCTCAAGATGAACCGCAGCGGCGTCATCTTCATCGCCGCGCTCAATGGCTCTGCTCTCGGTCTCGGTGCCGAGTTCTGCTGGGCCAACGACCTTCGCGTCATGGCGGACGGCGACTTCGTCATCGGCCAGCCCGAGGTGCTGCTGGGGATCATGCCGGGCGGTGGCGGCAGCCAGCGGCTACCGCGGCTGGTCGGCAACCACAAGGCGCTGCTGGCGATCCTGTCGGGCGAGCCGTTCACGCCTGCCCAGGCGCTGGAGATCGGCGCGGTCGACGAGGTGGTCCCGGCAGAGTGGGTGCTGGACCGGGCGATCGAGCTCGCCTCCCACCTCGGCACGCGACCGAAGGCGTCGCGGGCGGCGATCAAGCGCTCGGTCTACTTCGGCGGATCGGCAAACCTGGAGGAAGGGCTGCACATCGAGCGCTCCGAGTTCCTCGCCACGGCGCTCTCGCACATCGGCCAGGAGCTGATGCTCGACTACATGGCCAACACCGAGGCATCCGGGGAGCTGCCTCTCTACCAGCCCGGCGTCTTCGACGAGGTCCTCCTGGCCGGTACGACGCGCGGTGCCGGCGCCGCGCAGGGGAGTGCCCGATGAGCGTCACCCGCCACGACGTCACGTTCGACTCCGACGGCGACCTTTGCGCCGGCTGGCTCTACCTGCCCGACGGCGTCGAGCGCCCGCCCGTCGTCGTACTCGGTCACGGGTTGGGCGCTACCCGTGAGATGCGGGTGGCCGCCTTCGCCGAGCGCTTCGCCGAGGCCGGCATCGCCGCGCTCGCTTTCACCCATCGCAACTTCGGCGACTCGGGCGGGGCGTACCGCCAGGTCGTATCGCTCAAGGAACAGCTCGACGACTGGGAGGCGGCGCTCGCGTATGTGAAGGCGCGCCCCGACCTCGACGGCGCGCGGGTGGCGGTGTGGGGCTCGTCCCTGGGCGGAGGAAACGCGATCGTCGTCGCGTCGCGCCACCCGGAGCTGGCGGCAGCGGTCGCGCAGTGCCCGTTCACGAGTGGTCTCGCAACGTCCCTCGCGCTCGGCCCGGTCAGCAGCGCCAAGCTGCTGCCGGCGGTCGTGGCCGACCTTGTTGCCCAGGCCCGGGGCGCGGCTCCGGTGCTCGTGCCGCTGGCTGGCGAGACCGGAGCGAAGGCGCTGATGGCGGGCCCCGGCGTCATCGAGGACTGCCAGTCACTGATGCCCACGGGCGAGACCTTCCGCAACGAGGCCTCGGCGCGGATCGTCCCCACGATCGCGCTGAGCCGACCCGGCCGTGCGGCGCGGAAGGTCCAGGCGCCGATCCTCTTCTGCGTGTGCGACCGCGACACCGTCACGCCGCCGGGGCCCACACTGCGCTACGCCCGCAGGGCACCGAGGGGTGAGGTCCGGACCTACTCCGCGAGCCACTTCGACATCTACGTCGGCGAGCAGTTCGAGGCCGCAGTCGCGGACCAGACCGAGTTCCTGCTGCGGCACCTCGTGCGGTGACGCTGGTGCGGTGAGGACACGACCCCGCGGCGCTACGTCAACGTGAAGGCCGACCATGCCGCCGTACGCGCTCGCCGGATCCTGACGTCGATGGTGGAGGACGAGCGCGGGGTGAAGGTGGAGCCGCACGCTCACGCTCCCTGCTCGGTGCGCAACCGTCGGGTGTCGTAGGCCCACATCGCGATCTCGACGCGGTTGCGGGCGCCGAGTCGTCATCAACGCGGCGACGTGTGTCTTGACCGTGCTGAGCCCGTGGCCCCGCTCCGTACAGCCCCTGATCGGTGCTGGGCGCGCCGACGGTCACACGGTCCGCGTGTGACCGTGGCATAACCCAGGAGTTCGCCGCATGGTGACACGTTTCCCCAGGTCAGGGGTCGTTTATGACAGCAGATGAAGGGCGCCGAACACTCCGGATTCAGATGTCGTAATACAGCTCGAACTCGTGGGGGTGTGGCCGCAGCTGGACCGGAGCGATCTCCTGGGTGCGCTTGTAGTCCACCCACGTCTCGATCAGGTCCTGCGTGAAGACGCCGCCCTCGGTCAGGAAGTCCGAGTCGTCCTCCAGCGCCTCGAGCACGGCACCGAGCGACGTCGGCACCTGGGCGATCTCGGCCATCTCGTCCGGCGGGAGCTCGTAGATGTCCTTGTCGATCGGCTCGGCCGGCTCGATCTTGTTCTTGATGCCGTCGAGGCCGGCGAGCATCAGGGCCGAGAAGGCGAGGTACGGGTTCGCCGACGGGTCGGGGAAGCGGGCCTCGATGCGCTTGGCCTTCGGGTTCGCACCGGTGATCGGGATACGCACGGACGCCGAGCGGTTGCGCGAGGAGTAGACCAGTGAGATCGGCGCCTCGTAGCCCGGCACCAGGCGGTGGAACGAGTTGACCGTCGGGTTCGTGAAGGCGAGCAGCGCGGGCGCATGCTTCAGGATGCCGCCGATGTAGTGGCGGGCCATCTCGGAGAGCCCCGCGTAGCCGGTCTCGTCGTAGAACAGCGGCTCGCCGGCGTTCCAGAGCGACTGGTGGACGTGCATGCCGGAGCCGTTGTCGCCGAAGAGCGGCTTGGGCATGAACGTGACCGACTTGCCGGCCTCCCAGGCGGTGTTCTTGATGATGTACTTGAACTTCATGACGTCGTCCGCGGCCTTGAGCAGCGTGTCGAAGCGGTAGTTGATCTCCGCCTGGCCGGCCGTGCCGACCTCGTGGTGCGCGCGCTCGACGAGCAGCTGGGCACCCTCGAGGTTCTTGACCATCTCGTCGCGCAGGTCGGTGAAGTGGTCGTACGGCGCGACGGGGAAGTAGCCGCCCTTGAAGCGCGTCTTGTAGCCGAGGTTGGGGTTGTTGGGGTCGTCCTTGCCGGAGTTCCACCAGCCCTCGACCGAGTCGATGTGGAAGAAGCCCTCGTTGGCCGAGGTCGAGTAGCGCACCGAGTCGAAGATGTAGAACTCCGCCTCCGGCGCGAAGTACGCCGTGTCGGCGATGCCCGTGGACGCCAGGTACGCCTGCGCCTTGCGCGCGATGTTGCGCGGGTCGCGGGAGTACGCCTCGCCCGTGATCGGGTCGTGGATGAAGAAGTTCAGCACCAGCGTCTTCGCGATCCGGAACGGGTCGAGGTACGCCGTGGTCACGTCGGGGAAGAGCGACATGTCCGACTCGTTGATCGCCTGGAAGCCGCGGATCGAGGAGCCGTCGAAGGAGAGGCCGTTCTCGAACACCGCCTCGTCGAACGACGACACCGGCACCGTGAAGTGCTGCTCGATGCCCGGCAGGTCGACAAAGCGGACGTCGACCATCTCGACGCCTTCATCCTTGATGAAACGGAGCAACTCGTCCTGGGTCGTGAACATGTCCAAAAACCTACACCCGGCAACGGTCCGCAGGTGGGGAGAGACGCGGCCTCAGATCGCCGCGTGAGGCCGGGGGATAGCCAGCGTGTAGAGGTCGTCGGCGACTGTCTCGCCCCGCACCTCGCTGGTCCCGCGGCCGACGAGGACGAAGCCCAGCCGGCCCAGCAGCCGTGCCGACGCGGCGTTGTCGGGGTCCGTGGCGGCGTCGATGCGGCGTACGCCCTCGGCCTCGAGCAGCGTGATCATCGCGCCGACCGCCTCGGTCGCGTAGCCGCGACCCTGGGCGTCGCGCGCCAGCGTGTAGCCGATCGTGGCCACGTGCCCGTCCGGAGTCCGGTGCACCCCGATGTCGCCGACCATCGTGCCGTCGAGCTCGATCGCGACCTGTTGCCAGTCGTCCAGCACGGGCCAGCCGAGCGCACCCACCTCGGCGACGAACCGCTCGGCGTCCGCCAGCGTGAAGGGCAGGTCCCAACCCTGCAGGGCCGCCACCGCCGGGTCGCTCCGGTACGCCGCCAGCGCCGGCGCATCGCCGGGCTGCATGAGCCGGAGGACCAGACGGTCGGTGGCGAGGGGCAGCGTCATGACCTCGACAGTAGGGGAGAGGAGCCCCAGAAATGCCGACAGCCGGCACCCCGAGGGGCACCGGCTGCCGGAGAGACCGTGCAGGTCAGCTCATCACTTGATGAAGAGCATCTCCTGGTAGGTCGGGAGCGTCCACAGGTCGTCGGCGACGACGCCCTCGAGGGAGTCGGCAGCAGCGCGGACCGCGAGCATGGCCGGGAGGACGACGTCCTTGACGTGCGCGGCCTCGGCGATGCCCTCGGTGTCGTGCTGGGCGGCGACGGCGGCCTGCAGGCCCTTGATGCCGGCGCGGAGCTCGGCGACGAGCGCGGAGACAGCGTTGAGGTCCTCGAGGTCACCCTCGACACCGGCGGCCTTGAGCGCCGCGATGTTGCCGGCGAGCTCCGTCTGGTAGCGGACCGCGGCCGGAAGGATGATCGTCTGGGCGATCTCCTCGGTCAGGTTCGCCTCGACGTTGACGGCCATGAGGTACTGCTCGAGGGCGACCTCGTAGCGGGCCTCGAGCTCGGCCTCGTTGAAGACGCCGTACTTCGAGAAGAGCGCCTTGGCCTCGGGGGTCTGGTACTCCGGAAGCGAGTCGACGGTCGTGTCGAGCTTCTTGAGACCGCGCTGGACAGCCTCCTCGTGCCACTCCGACGAGTAGCCGTTGCCATTGAAGACCGCGGCGCCGTGCTGCTCGATGACCTTCGCGAGGACCTGCTGGACCGCGGCGTTGAACTCGGTGCCGGCGGCGACCGCGGCCTCGAGCTCGGTGGCCAGGTAGTCGAGCGCCTCAGCCATGATCGTGTTGATGATCGTCAGCGGGGCAGCGACGGTCTGGGCCGAGCCGACGGCGCGGAACTCGAAGCGGTTGCCCGTGAAGGCCATCGGCGAGGTGCGGTTGCGGTCGCCGGCGTCCTGGGTCAGGACCGGGAGGGCGTCGACACCGACGGAGAGGGCGCCCTTCTGCTTCGAGGAGGTCGCACCACCCTTCGCGATCTGCTCGAAGACGTCCTGCAGCTGCTCGCCGAGGAAGATCGAGATGATCGCCGGCGGGGCCTCGTTGGCGCCCAGGCGGTGGTCGTTGCCGGCCGACGCGATGGAGACGCGCAGCAGGCCGCCGTACAGGTGGACGGCGCGGATGACGGCGGCGCAGAACACGAGGAACTGGGCGTTGTCGTGCGGGTTGTCACCCGGGTTCAGGAAGTTGCCCTGGTTGCCGTTGCCGAACGAGAAGTTGACGTGCTTGCCGGAGCCGTTGACGCCCGCGAACGGCTTCTCGTGGAAGAGAGCCTCGAAGCCGTGGCGCTTCGCGATCGACTTGAACGTCGACATGATCAGCTGCTGGTGGTCAGCGGCCAGGTTGGCCTTCTCGAAGACCGGCGCGATCTCGAACTGGCCGGGGGCGACCTCGTTGTGGCGGGTCTTGGCCGGAACGCCGAGCTTGAACAGCGCGCGCTCGGTGTCGAACATGAAGTGCTGGACGCGCTCCGGGATGGCACCGAAGTAGTGGTCGTCGAACTCCTGGCCCTTCGGCGGCTTGGCGCCGAAGAGGGTGCGGCCGGCGTTGAGCAGGTCGGGGCGCGCGTTGACGAAGGAGGTGTCGACCAGGAAGTACTCCTGCTCCGGACCGCAGTAGGACACGACGTTGTCGATGTCCTTGTGGCCGAAGAGGGCCAGGACGCGGGTGGCCTGGTCCGACATCGCGTTCTGCGAGCGCAGGAGCGGGGTCTTGTAGTCGAGGGCCTCACCGGTCATCGAGACGAAGATCGTCGGGATGCAGAGGGTCGAGCCGTTGGGGGACTCGAGGATGTACGCCGGCGACTGGACGTCCCAACCGGTGTAGCCGCGGGCCTCGAACGTGGCGCGGATGCCACCGTTGGGGAACGACGACGCGTCGGGCTCGCCCTGGACGAGGATCTTGCCCTGGAACTCCCAGATCGCGGTGCCATCGCCGACCGGCTCCATGAAGGAGTCGTGCTTCTCGGCGGACAGGCCGGTGAGCGGGTAGAAGACGTGCGCGTAGTGCGTCGCGCCCTTCTCCATCGCCCAGTCCTTCATCGCGGCGGCGACGACGTCGGCGATCGCCGGGTCGAGCTTCTCGCCCTTCTCGATCGTGGCGGCGACGGACTTGTAGACCGACTTCGGGAGGCGCTTGGCCATCACCGGCAGCGAGAAGACGTTCTCACCGAAGATCTCCGGCGAGTCGCCGGTGCCGTTGAAGAAGGCGGCCGGGGCCTCGTTGGCCTCGATCTCGCGGATCGCACCCAGGCGGGTGGGGTTCGCAGTCATCAAATACTCCTCAGCACGGCGTCACTCTGGCGCCGACGGTGAACGAAACAGGGTCGAGATTAGGCGGGCAGGGTTTCACCGTCGTAGCCGAATGTTTCAGGCGTGTTAACTCATGCCGGATCCGTGCGTTCGTGAGAACGGGCAGGTCGGGAGGAACCCCGCGGAGATCCTCCCACCCGGTAGGTTGGCGCGGTGCTAGAGACCGCATCATGGGGACGTCGGCTCCTCGCCATCGTCATTGACTGGGCCGCCTGCGTGGGCGTCGTACTCGCCTTCACCGGCTCGTCCTACTTCGGAGACGGCCCGCGATCGGGGTTCTACCTCTTCGTCGTCTTCGTCGTGGAGAGCGCCTTCTTCACCGTCCTGATGGGCGGCTCGTTCGGTCACCTCGCCGTGCGGCTGCGCGTGATCCGCCGCGACGGCCGCCCGCTCGACCTGTTCCGGGCGATCGCCCGGCCGGTGCTGATCCTCCTGGTCATCCCGCCCCTCGTCGCCGGCCCGGACCGCCGCGGCATCCACGACATGATCCTCGGCTCGTACATCGTCCGCCTCGACGATCTGCAGGCCGGCCAGAAGGCTGCCGCATGAACGCCGCTCACCGCTTCGCCACCGCCGGCCTTGCTGCCGTCACGCTGATGGGCTCGCTCTCGCTCGCTGCCTGCGGCGGTGACGAGCACGCGGCTGCGGCCAAGGCTCCGTGCGGGCTGAAGGACACCCGCAAGGGGCACCTCACCGCGAAGACCGCCGCTGCCGCGCTCGCGAAGGCTGCCGAGGGTCGCAAGACCGTCAGCTTCCGCCAGGAGATGACCATCAACGGCAAGACGGCTGCCATCGAGGGCACCGTCGACGCGTCCGCCGACAAGGTCTACGCGCTCTCCCAGACGATGCCCGGCGACGACGGCACCGTGAAGCTGATCCTCAAGGACGACAAGGTCTACGTGTCGGCCGAGGGGGAGCAGGACGGCAAGTACTACGTCGTCGACCCCGACGAGAAGGGGGACCCTCTCGCAGCGCCTCTCAAGGCGTGGTTCGACCAGTCAGGCGCGTCGGCCGCCGCGGACGCCTGGACCGTCGGCCTGCTGGCCGTCAACTACGTGAAGAGCGAGGCGCTCGACGACGGCACGCCGACGGAGCTCTACGAGTTCCAGATCGATCCGCGCATCGTCGCCCGCGCATCGGGCATCACGCCGCCGCCCGGCCTCGAGCAGTCGTCGACGTCGTACATCTGGGTGGATCGCTACGACCTGATCCGCAAGGTCGAGACGACCGCGAAGGACGAGCGCACGGTGGAGACGTTCACCAGCTACTGCGAGCCGGTCGACATCAAAGCGCCTGACGCGAGCGACCTGATCCAGCGCTGATCGCCCAGCAACGACGAAGGGCCCCTCCACCGCGGTGGAGGGGCCCTTCGTGCGTGTGGTCAGCGACCGCGCAGGTTGCCGCGCTGGCCCTTCATGCTGGTCGGCATCGGGCCCTTCGGGACCGGCATGATGCCGCGCTGGGCGTCGAGCGCCTTCAGGCGGTTGAGGACATCGGTCATCTCGGCCGGCTTCACCTGGCGGCCCAGCTTCTGCACGTGCTTGAGCAGCTTGGGCAGCGGGACCTCGCCCTCGCCGTCGCCGAGGATGACCTCGTGGACGGGGGTCTCGGCGAGCACGCGCTGCGTGTTGCGCTTCTCGGTCGCGAGCAGCTGGCGCAGGCGCGCGCCGTGGCCCTCGCCGACGAGGACGACGCCCGGC
Organism: Nocardioides jejuensis; assembly: GCF_004337475.1. Lineage (GTDB taxonomy): Bacteria > Actinomycetota > Actinomycetes > Propionibacteriales > Nocardioidaceae > Nocardioides > Nocardioides jejuensis. The sequence continues at coordinate 67,553 of NZ_SJZJ01000015.1, forward strand.
GGGCCGACGACCCGGAAGACCATGTCCTGCTGCTTGGTGAACGCCACCGGCTGCTGGTTGACCTTCCAGCCACGGCGCAGCATCGAGAGGGCCGCGACGGAGGCGCCACGCTGGCCCTCCATCTGGCCGAACGCCGCACGCTGGGCGCGACGGCCGAAGACGAGCAGGGCGCCGAGGATGCCGAGGATCAGGCCGGTGATGACCGGGATCAGCCAGATCGGGCCGATTCCCGTCAGGTTGCCGAGCAGGAAGCCGAGCGCGAAGAAGACCAGGAACGCGGCGGCGATCCAGAGGCCGAGGGTGCGGTCGGTCTGGCGGGCCATCTTGTAGGCCTGGACGAGCTGCTGGCGACGCTTCTGGGGCTGCTGCGGCGCTGCGGTGGGGGTCGACATGTGCTGCCTCTTGCTGGGAAGGGGGTCAGACGATGGCGAGCGAGTCGCCCTGAGCCCGGGATTCGATGGCCTGACGGTACAGGCGTCCGGCGCGGTACGACGAACGGACGAGCGGCCCTGAGAGGACGCCGGAGAAGCCGATCTCCTCGGCCTCCTGGTTGAGCTCGACGAACTCCTCGGGCTTCACCCACCGCTCGACCGGGTGGTGGCGCAGGCTCGGGCGCAGGTACTGCGTGATGGTGATCAGCTCGCAGCCCGCGTCGTGGAGGTCCTGGAGCGCCTCGCTGATCTCCTCGCGGGTCTCGCCCATGCCGAGGATCAGGTTGGACTTGGTGACCAGCCCGAAGGCACGCGCCTGCGTGATCACGTCGAGCGACCGCTCGTAGCGGAAGGCGGGACGGATCCGCTTGAAGATGCGCGGCACCGTCTCGACGTTGTGCGCGAGCACCTCGGGACGGGACTCGAAGACCTCGCGCAGCAGGTCGGGCTCGCCGTTGAAGTCGGGGATCAGGTTCTCGACGCCGGTGCCGGGGTTGAGCTCGTGGATGGCGCGCACGGTCTCGGCGTACAGCCAGGCGGCGCCGTCGGGGAGGTCGTCGCGGGCGACGCCGGTGATGGTGGCGTACTTGAGGCCCATCTTCTGGACCGACTCGGCGACGCGCTGCGGCTCCTCGCGGTCGAGGGGGAGCGGCTTGCCGGTGTCGATCAGGCAGAAGTCGCAGCGACGGGTGCAGCGGTCGCCGCCGATGAGGAAGGTGGCTTCCTTGTCTTCCCAGCACTCGTAGATGTTGGGGCAGCCCGCCTCCTGGCAGACCGTGTGCAGACCCTCGGTCTTCACGAGCTTCTGCAGCGAGGTGTACTCCGGACCCATCTTGGCGCGGGTCTTGATCCACTCCGGCTTGCGCTCGATCTCCGTCTCCGCGTTGCGGGCTTCGATACGAAGGAGCTTCTTGCCGTCTGGAGCAGTGGTCACAAGCCCCGAGTCTACGCGGGGCCTGGGTTACTCCCGAGTCGGCGTCCGTGCTGCGCCCAGCGGTCAGACGCCCGGACGCACCAGGGCGATCCGCGGCGGCTCGGGACGGGCCTCGTAGTCCGGAGTCGGCTCGTACGGCTCCCACGCGAGGTACGTCGTCAGGTGCTTCTCGACGACCGGGATCACCTCGGCGACGGTCACGTCGCGGCCGAGCTCGAGCGACAGCGAGGTGACGCCGGCGTCGGAGATGCCGCACGGAGTGAACCGGTCGTACCAGCCCATGTCGACGTCGCAGTTGATGGCGAAGCCGTGCATCGTCACGCCGCGCGCGACGCGGATGCCGATGGCGGCGAGCTTGCGCTCCGGACGGCCGGTCGTGGGGTCGGCCTGGAGCCAGACGCCGCTGCGGCCGGGCACGCGGGCGGTGGTGACACCGAGGTCCGCACAGGCCCGGATCAGGGCCTCCTCGACGCGGCGTACGTAGTCGACGACGAGGACGTGGTCGGGCAGCCGGACGATCGGGTAGCCGACGAGCTGGCCCGGCCCGTGGAAGGTGATCTTGCCGCCGCGGTCGACGTCGATGACCGGTGCGCCACCAGGGTCAGCCGGCCGCTCGTGCGGGTCCGTGCGCTTGCCCGCGGTGTAGGTCGGCGGGTGCTCGAGCAGCAGCACCGACGGCGGCCCACCGGCGACGACCGACTCGTGCACGCGACGCTGGAGCTCCCAGGCCTCGAGGTAGTCGACGGCGTTGCTGCCGATGCCGGCGATCGTGAACTCCACGATCGTCAGCGTACTGCCGCCGAGATGACGTCCCGCACGTCGTGGTCGGTGAAGACGTAACCCGACGACCGCAGCGCCAGCGGCGTCGCGCGGCAGGAGCCGAGGAGGTCGGGGGCCACCCGGCCCGCGCCGACTGTGATGAGCTTCGTCGGCACGGCCAGCCGCGCGCGGCGTCCGGTGGCATCGGCGAGTGCCTGGGTGAACTCGGTGTTGGTCGGCGTCATGGGGCAGCAGAGGTTCACCGGGCCGGCGAGCCCGGTGCCGAGGAGGTGCTGCACACCGCCGACCCAGTCACGCAGCGAGACCATCGGGAAGTACTGCGAGCCGCCACCCAGTCGGGCGCCGAGGCCCAGGCGGAAGAGCGGCAGCATCTGCTTGAGCGGGGCGCTGGCGCCGTCCATCACTGGAGCCGTACGCAGCAGGCAGACGCGGGCGCCCGCGTGCCGGGCAACCGTGGTCGCCGCCTCCCACTCGCGCACGACCGACGTCATCAGCGAGCCGCCGACCGAGTCGCTCGCCTCGGCGACCAGCCGCGTGCCGTGGTCGCCGTAGTAGCCGATGGCGCTGCCGTTGAGGAGGGCCGGGCGACCGGACCCTTCCTGGTGCGAGCGCGCGACGGCGTTCGCGATGGTGCGGGCCGCGTCGACCCGGCTGGTGCGGAGGTCGGACGCCCACCGTCGCGAGTGAGGGTTGCCGGCGGTGGGGGAGCCGCAGAGGTTGATGACGACGTCAGCGGCGTCGACGACCTCCTGCGGGATCTCACCGTCAGCAGGAGACCACCGCACCTCGTCCGCGGCGGCCGGGGCGCGGCGTACGAGTCGGGTCAGCTGGTGGCCGTCGGCGCGCAGCGCCGCAGTCAGATGGGTGCCGAGAAAGCCGGACGACCCGGCAAGCAGGAGCTGCACGCTCCCACTCTGCCGGGTCGCCGGTGATGCTGCCTAGTGCCCGTTCGGGCGAGGGGTCAGCTACAGGGTCGATTCAGGAGAAATGGATCTCGCTGTCGACCAGCGGGGACTTCTGGATGAACTTCTTGTCGAAGTACCAGTTCTGCTTCAGGCGCCACGGGTCGCGGTTACCCGCCTTGGGCATCTTGTGGGCAGCGCGGGCCAGGTAGCCCGAGTCCAGCTTCATGATGTCCTCGGCCTCGAGGCCACCGTCGACGATCGGGACGACCTTGGTGAAGTTGTTCTCGTCCATGTGGTCGAGGAGGCGGACGATGTACTCGCAGACGAGGTCGGCCTTCAGCGTCCAGGACGCGTTGGAGTAGCCGATGATGAAGGCGAAGTTCGGGATGTTGTTGAGCATCAACGCCTTGTAGGTGAAGAGCTTCCCGAGGTCCACCTTCTCGCCGTCGACCTCGACGTCCGAGCCGCCGAACATCTGGACGTCCAGGCCCGTCGCCGTGACGATGATGTCGGCGTCGAGGTGCTGGCCGTTCTTGAGCTGGATGCCCGTCGCGTCGAACTTCTCGATGTGCTCGGTGACGATGTCGACCTTGTGGCTGTGGATCGCCTTGAACAGGTCGGCGCCCGGCACGACGCAGAGACGCTGGTCCCACGGGTTGTACGGCGGCACCAGGTGCTTGTCGTAGTCGAAGTCCTTGGGCAGGTGGATCTTCGCCCAGCGCTTGATGAGCTGCTTGGTCGCCTTCGGCTGGCGACGCGCGAACTCAAAGAAGCCGATCGTGACCGACGCGTAGCGCGCGTGGATCGCCTTCGCCGCGACGCCGGCCGGCAGGGTGCGCTTGAGCACGCTCGCGACCGGGTCGATCTTCGGCTGGCTGATGATGTACGTCGGGGTGCGCTGCAGCATCGTGATGTGCCCGGCGTCGGGAGCCATCGACGGGATCAGCGTGATCGAGGTGGCGCCGGAGCCGATGACCACGACCTTCTTGCCGGTGTAGTCGAGGTCCTCGGGCCAGTGCTGCGGGTGCACGATCGTGCCCTTGAAGTCCGCGGCACCCGGGAACTCGGGGGTGTAGCCGGCCTCGTAGTTGTAGTAGCCCGTGGTGTTGACCAGGAAGTTCGCGGTGATCTTCTCGGTCTTGCCCGTCTCGGCGTTGTCGACCGCGACGGTCCAGAGGTTGTCCTCCGAGGACCAGGAGTACGCCGTCGCCTTGCGGCCGTAGCGGATGTGCTGGTCGACCTTGTACTCGGCGGCGGTGTCCTTGAGGTACTGGAGGATGTCCTTGCCGTCGGCGATGGCGTCCTTGCCCGTCCACGGGCGGAAGCCGAAGCCGAGGGTGTACATGTCGGAGTCCGACCGCAGACCGGGGTACTTGAAGAGGCTCCAGGTGCCGCCGAGCTCCTGGCGCATCTCGAGGAGCGCGTAGCTCTTGGCGGGGAAGGCCTTCGACACGTGCACGGCAGCGTCGATGCCGGACAGGCCGGCGCCGACGATCAGGACGTCGAGGTGCGTGGCTTCGCTCATCTGGGTCACTCCTTGGTGTCAACGGCAGCGGTGTCGCTGGCGTCGTTCGCGATGTTGCGGGCGCTGGTGGCGCGGCCCAAGGCTGCCACCTCGCGGTCCATCTGGGGCAGCAGTGTCGGCACGTGTCGCAGGACGGCCACCGCGCCGGCGGCCGAGTTGACCACGTTGCGGTTGAGGCCGACGCCGCGGACCCACCCGGGGCAGTAGACGTGGCGCGAGCGCTTCTCGACGCCCTTGACGAACGCGTTGACGCACGCCTCGACGTTCGTGGTCTTGCCGAGCGGGTAGGGCAGCTTGGTGAGCAGCGTCTGGAACGCCGGCAGGTCGGCCTTCGCGTCGCGGACGAGCGGGGTGTCGATCCACGACATGTGCGCGCAGCCGACGTCGACGCCCTGGTAGGCGACCTCGAGGCGCAGCGCGTTGGCGAAGTGCTCCGCACCGGCCTTCGACGCGTTGTACGCCGACAGTCCCGGCGCCGCCGCGAACGCGGCGAGCGAGCTGACCACGAGGAAGTAGCCCTTCGACTCGATCAGCGCGGGCAGCGTGGCGCGGGCGGTGTGGAAGACACCGAGGACGTTGATGTCCATGACCCGCTTGAACGCCGCCGGGTCGGTGTTGAGCACCGAGCCGTAGCTGGCGATGCCGGCGTTGGCGATCGCGCTGTCTAGGCGGCCGAACTTCGCGACGCCCTCGGCGACCGCAGCCTCCATCGAGGGAAGGTCGCAGACGTCGGCGACGACGCCGAGCGCCTTGTCGGCACCGATTGCCGCGACGGTCTCGTCGAGCGCTGCGCGATCGAGGTCGGTGAGGATCAGGCGGGCACCACGTGCAGCCAGCGCCTTGGCGGTCTCGGCGCCGATGCCTCGTGCGCCGCCGGTGATCAGGATGACCTGGTCGATGTCCTTGCTCATGCGCTCACCTTGGCAGTCTCGGAGGCCTTGCGTCGACTGGTTCCGGCCGCGGTGTTGTAGCTGTAGCCGAAGCCGAGCAGCACGACGATCCAGAGCGACAGCACGACGTAGTTGCCGGCGGCGTACAGGCCCTCGGGGATGGAGTCCTTGCGCTCGCGCTGGAGCAGGTGCGGCTCGTACTGCGAGGTGACCGCGTCACCGTCGAGGACGCGCACCTCGCGACCGCGGTCGCTGGTGATCGCCGGGTCGTCGGGCATGTACATCGCCCACGACATCATGTCGTTGGTGCCCTCGTGGATCCGGATCAGCGTCTTCCACTGGCCGTAGAGGGGCAGCGGGTGCTCGGAGCGGTAGGTGCCCGGCTCACCCGTCGCGACCATCCGCGCGCGGACCAGACCGGGGACGTGCGAGGTCGGGTCGGTCGGGATGTCGGAGACCTTCTCGAAGGCGTCGGTGCCCGGGTATCCCTGCCAGGCGAGGGCGTAGAACCAGGTCGCGTCCGGGACCGGGTCCTTGCCGTCGATGTGCAGCGTGACGGTGGCGAGGCACTGCACCTCGTACGCCGTGCAGTTCTCCGCGCCGGTGGAGACGTCGCTCAGGTGGACCGTGGCCGTGTGGACCTCGCCCTTCATCGGCGGCGCGCAGACGGCCATGAGGGCGACGAACGTGGCAAAGCCGGCGAGACCGAGCCAGCGGAACGACGCGGTCGGCACGGCCGAGCCATAGGCGGTGACCTCGACGTCGGCGACGTTCTCCAGGCGACGGACCTTCCAGACGCCGAGCAGGCCACCACCGAGGCCGGCGATCGTGCTGACGGCGATGAGGAACGGCAGCGCGTGCTCGTTGAACGGCTGGGGGAGCGGCATGTGGTCCTTCGACCAGGCCCACTCGAGGTAGTAGCCCAGCGAGCCGCCGAGCACGCCGGCGACGACCGCGAACGGCAGGCGGCGCGAGGCGTTGCGGTCCACGCCGACGGCCAGCGCGACGAGCTCGACCAGCACCGCGAACGGAACGCTGGTGAGGAACTGGATGGTCAGGACGTGCGGGATGACCGCGACGACCGCCACCAGGAAGAGGTGCGCGCCGACCCACAGGGCGCTGACGAAGAGCGCGCCGCCCTTGCCGAACCACAGGCGCGTGGCGACGCAGGTGAAGCCGAGCACGAAGCTGAAGATCAGGCCCTGCGTCGACGCGGGGAACTGCGGGACGCCGAGGTCGAACTCCATGAGGAACGCGAACGGGACGATGCAGAGGGCCAGCGCGAGCGCCATCACCCAGCGGCCGAGGCGGCCGTTCATCAGGGGTGCGCCGATCTGCTTCGCCTCGGCGAGCAGCAGCGGCAGGCTCCACGGCGCCGTGATGGCGCCGCCGATCATCAGCACGTGGGTCGGGCCCCACTCGGTGACGTCCTGGCCGAAGATCCGGTGCCAGAGGTCGTCGAGCGGGAAGCCGAGGACGCCGATGAAGCCGGCGAGGAAGATGACGACCGAGCTGAACGGGACCTTCCAGCCCGGCGCGAGCTTGAGGGTGTGGCGCGGCAGCGGGTCCTTGGCCAGCGCCATGATCAGCATCGCGATGTTCAGCAGGGCGAGCAGCGCGAGGAAGATCGGGTAATGGCTCGGGTTGGCGAACGCGCCGTCGTCACGCCCCTTCTGCATGTGCAGCGGCACGTCCCAGTAGACGCCGAAGCCGGCGAGCAGCAGGAACGGCGGGGTGATGACGAACGGGGCCGCGGCCCAGCCGGGAAGGCCGATCTTCGCGCCGAAGGCGTCGAGGGCGCGGCCGAGCGCGGTGCGCTTTCCCTGGATGCGCTCGCGCACCAGGATCCAGCCGGTGAAGGCGAAGTAGATCGCCGAGATGCCGGACGCGACGACGACGTCGTGCAGTGTCGCGCCGCCGGCGGTGGGCGCCGAGGGCGCCGCCGCTTGGGCAGCAAGAAGGGTGTGGATCACGAGGCTCTCCTGAGTCTGCGGTGAGGCCCAGGTCACAGGTTTCCATGACACCGGGTCACATACACCGGAATGCCCTCAGGTTAGTGGGACACGACGTCCCGGGTCATGCCTCTGCCGTGTGATCTACGCCGCCGTAGGAAGTGGTTTCTGCCTGCCCGGACGCGACGGACCCGGTGCGGGGAGCGCCGGGTCCGTCGTGAGAGTTGTCTGTGTCAGGCGGGCGTGATCAGTCGTCCGTACGGCGACGGGCCGGCGCTCCGGTGGCCGCCCGGTTGTAGCACCAGCCGTAGAACAGGAACATCGCGATCCAGATGCCCAGGACGAGCAGGTAGCCGATCGTGAATGCCCACACCGGGATGTTGTCCTTCTTCTCGCGCTGGAGGAACTTGCTCTCGAGCTCCGTCTTCACGGTGGCGCCGTTGTCGACCAGGACCTGACGGCCGGTGGCCGCCTTGATCGCCGGGTCATTGGGCGCGTAGATCGGGAACGAGACCATCTGGCTCGGTGCGCGGTGGAGTCGGAGCAGGGTCTTCCAGCTGCCGTAGATCGGCACCGGGTCCTTGGTCGTGTACTGCCCGGGCTTGCCGGTCGGCTCGAGCGCCGTGCGCACGATGCCGGGCACGTGTGCCGTCGGATCCGTGGGTACGTCGCTCCCGGCGCCGTGCTTCGGGTTGCCCTGCCACGCGAGCGCGTAGAACCACACCGCGTCCTTGGCCATGTCCTTGCCCTGGAACGTCACCGTCACGCGCGCGAGGCAGCGCTGCTGGCCGTCGCACTGGGTCCCGCCGGTGGAGACATCGCTGTAGGTGATCGTGCCGGCGTAGGTGTCGCCCTGGCGCGGGACGCCGAAGGTGCCCATCAGGCCGACGAAGACCACGAGGCCGACCAGCCCGAAGCCGCGATAGCGGAGCTGCTTCGGGTCGCTGGGCGCCTCGGCGCTGCCCGCGAGCGTGATCCGGCTGCGCATCCACAGACCCATGAAGCCGCCGCCGATGCCGGCCACCGTCGAGACGGTGAGCATGAAGGGCAGCGTGTCGGCGTTGAACGGCTGCGGCAGGGGCATGAAGACCTTGGACCACAGCCACTCGCCGTACATGCCGAGCGAGCCGACCAGGGCGCCGGAGACAAGGGCGAACGGGATGGCGCGCTTGTTCTTGTTGGGTCGCATCGCGAGCCCGACCGCCTCGACGATGAGCGCCGACGGGATCAGCAGCAGGAAGCGCGCGAGCAGCACATCGGGGAGCACCTCGATGCTCAGCCAGAGTGCGGCGTGGATCAGCAGGTAACCGCTCGCGACGAGAAGCGCACCACCCGGGCCGATCCAGAGCCGGACCGAGGTGCAGATCCAGGCGGCCAGGAAGCCGAAGATGATGAACTGCGTGACCGCGGGGAACTGCGGCACGCCGAGGTCGAACTCCATGAGGAACGCGAACGGGATGCCGCAGGCAGCGATCGCCAGCCCGGTCACGATGCGGTGGCCGAAGAGCCGCGCGAGCAGTGCCCGCCCGGATCCCGTGCTCACCTGGGCCGCCTCCGCCAGCAGCAGGGGCACGCCGAGGATGAACGTGACGGCGCCGCCGATCATCATCGTGTGGGTCGGACCCCACTCCGTGACGTCCTGCCCGAAGAACCGGTGCCACAGGTCGTCAGCCGGGAAGCCCACGAGCGCGATGAAGCCGGCGCCCGTGATGATCACGGCGCCGAGCGGCGTACGCCATCCGGGGGCGAGCTTGATGGTGTGCCGCGGCAGCGGGTCGCGGGCCAGCGCCATCGACAGGATGCCAGCGTGGCAGAAGCCGAGGATGCCCAGGAAGATCGGGTAGTGGCTCGGGTTGGCGAGCGGCCCGGAGTCGCGCCCGCGCTGCATGTGGATCGGGACGTCCCACCACACGCCCCAGGCGGCCGACGCGATGGAGATCAGCCCGAGCACGATCGGCAGTGCCACCCAGCGCGGCAGGCCCGAGATCTTCGCTGCCCAGTCGGCGAGGCGGCCCACGAAGGTGGGCCGGTTGGTCCGCTCCATCAGCGTGACCCAGCCGAAGAAGAGGATCACCACGGAGGCGATGCCCGCGGCGATGAGGATCTCGTGGAATGCGGCGCCGCCCGCAGGTGGAGTGGCGGACGGGGCGGCGGCGAGGTGGGGGCTGAGGATCAAGGCTGACTCCCATGAGCGTCAGGATGCCGCCGCGCCACGGGTGTCAATGACGCGTCGTTACACCTATCGGATGGCGTTCACACTAGTGGGATCAGTCGGTCGTGTCCCGCTCCTTGCGCCGCCGCGCGTCGAGGGGTGCAGCGGCCCGGTTGTAGCACCAGCCGTAGCCGAGCAGGACGGTCAGCCACAGCCCCATCACGGCGATGGTCGCCGCCTCGAACGCCCACGTCGGTACGTCGTCGCGGCGCTCGCGCTGCATCAGCGGCACCTCGAAGCGGAGCGTCGCCGTGCCGCCGTCGGCGACCTGGATCAGCCGCCCGCGGTCGCTCGTGATGGCCGGGTCGTCCGGCATGTAGAGCGGGATCGCCATCATCTCGTTGGTGCCCCGGTGCAGGCGCAGGAGCGTCTTCCACGGGCCGTAGAGCGGCAGCCGGTGCTCTGACCGGTACTCGCCGGTCCGTCCGGTCGGGAGCATCCGGACCCGGACGACGCCCGGGACGTGCGCCTGCGGGTCCTCCGGCACGTTGGTCGCGCCGCGCGGCGAGCCCTGCCAGCCCATCGCGTAGAACCACGTGGCGTCCGCGGCGGGGTCGCCGTCGGTGAACCGGGCCGTCACCACCGCCTCGCAGCGGTTCGTCGCGTTGGTGCAGTCGGTGCGACCGCCGGTGACGTCGGCGTACGTGATGACGGCGTGGTGCTCGGGGCCACCGCGCTGCACGCCGAAGACGCCCATCAGGACGACGAAGGTCAGGAGACCGGCCAGACCGTAGCCGCGGTAGGGGAGCGACGCGTGCGACGCCGGTGGAGTCGAGGATCCGATGATCCGGACCCGCGAGGAGAGCCAGAGCGCCATCAGCGATCCGCCGACGCCGGCGATCGTGCTGGTGGTCAGCAGCAGCGGCAGGCTCGAGGACGGGAACGGCTGGGGGAGCGGCATGAAGTGCTTCGACCAGAGCCACTCGCCGTACATGCCGAGGGAGCCGACCAGGAGGCCCGAGACGATCGCGAAGAGGAAGGGCTGGTCGCGCCGCTTCGGCTGCAGGGCCGCCGCGACGAGCTCGATCAGGACGAGGGCCGGCGCTGCCAGGAGGAAGCGCGCCACCAGCACGTCCGGAAGTGCAGAGATCGCCAGGAAGAGCACGCCGTGCGCAGCCCAGTAGAGAACGAGGACGATGAGCGCCCCGCCGGGACCCATCCAGAGGCGGGCGCTGATGCCGATCCAGGCCATCAGGAACGCGAAGATGATGAACTGCGTGGCCGCCGGGAACTGCGGGAGCCCGAGGTCGAACTCCATCAGGAACGCGAACGGCAGGCCGCAGAACGCGATCGCACCGGTGCCCAGCAGCCGACCGAGGAAGCCGCGGGTGAGCGGCGCCGAGACCTGGGCGGCCTCCGCCAGCAGCACGGGTACGCCGAGGACGAACGTGACCGCCCCGCCGATCATCAAGACATGGGTCGGGCCCCACTCGGTGACGTCCTGGCCGAAGATCCGGTGCCAGAAGTCGTCCAGCGGGAAGCCGGTGACGGCGATCAGGCCGGCGAGCGTGATGATCAGCGAGCCGAGCGGCACCCGCCACCCCGGAGCGATCCGCACGGTGTGCCGCGGGAGTGGGTCGCGTGCCAGCGCCATGCTCAGCACGCCGGAGTGCGTGATGCCGAGCAGGCCCAGCAGGATCGGGTAGTGGCTCGGGTTCGCGAGCGGGCCGGGGTCGCGACCGTTCTGCATGTGGATCGGCACGTCCCACCAGACGCCGAGGCCCGCCGACAGCACCGACACGATGCCGAGGACGACCGGAAGCGCCAGCCACCGGGGTACGCCGGAGAAGGCAGCCGCCCAGTCGGCAAGGCGGCCGACGAGCGTGGTGTGACCGGTCCGCTCACGCAGCGTCACCCAGCCGAAGAAGAGGACCGGGACAGCCGCGATGCCGGCGGCGATGAGGATCTCGTGGAACGCGGCGCCGCCTGCGGACGGTGCGGCTGGTGCGACCTGGATCTGCATGCTCATCGAGCCTTTCTGCGTGCCGGACCCCCGAGATCACCTTGGCGCGTCCGGACCGGCGGCGGAAGCACTTCCCGGTGTTTTGCCGGAAATGGCGAGGCGCCCCGGACCGCGAACGGTCGGGGCGCCTCGGCGTACGGGATCAGAGCTGGAACTGGGCCGCCTCGATGCGCGACTTGAGGTCGCCGAGGAAGCGGTAGGCGTCGCCGCCGTCGATCAGGCGCTGGTCGTAGGAGAGTGTCACGTAGGCCATCTGACGGACCGCGATCGACTCGCCCGCGTCGGCGTCGTCGATGACGACAGCGCGCTTGACGACGGCGCCCGTGCCGAGCACCGCAACCTGCGGCAGGTGCACGACCGGGGTGTCGAGGAGGGCGCCGTTGCTGCCGAAGTCGGCCACGGTGAACGTGCCACCCGCGAGGTCGTCCGGCGTGATCCGGCCGGTGCTCGCGCGCTCGGAGACCTCGGCGACCTTGGTCGCCAGCGCCTCGACGGTCAGGCTGCCGGCGTCCTTGACGACCGGCGCGAGCTGGCCCTTCGCGGTGTCGACCGTGAACGCGAGGTTCTCGTGGTCGAAGTAGGTGACCACGTTGGTCGCAGCGTCGATCTGCGCGTTGAGCTTCGGGTGCTGCTTGAGCAGGTCGGCAGCGGCCTTCGCGAAGAACGGCGTGAAGCCGATGTCCGAGCCCTTGGCCTCGAGCAGGCGGGCAATGCCGGTCGCGTCGACCTCGACGACCGCGGTGCCCTGCGGGGCGGTCCGGAGCGAGTCGGCGGTGCCGGAGCCGATGACCTGACGGAGGCGGCTGAGCTCCTCGGTCGTGCCACGCAGCGGCGACGCTGCAGCCGGAGCGGCAGCGGCGGCGGGGGCTGCCGGAGCGGCGGCGCCGTTCTTGGCGGCGTCGAGGACGTCCTGCTTGCGGATGCGACCGCCGACACCGGAGCCCGTGAGCGTCGACAGGTCGACGCCGTGCTTCGCCGCGAGCTTGCGGACGAGCGGGGTGACGTACGACGGGGTGTCGCCGGTGGTCGGGGCCGGCGCGGCGGGCGCCGCGGGGGCGGCCGGAGCAGCGGGGGCCGGGGCAGCGGGGGCTGCAGGAGCGGCCGCGACGGGAGACGGGGCCTCGACGGGGGCAGCCGGAGCAGCGGGAGCGGCGGCCGCGGGAGCGGACACGCCGTCACCGACGACGGCGAGCTCGGTGCCGACGTCGACGGTCTCGTCGACCTGAACCTTGATGGCGAGGAGCTTGCCCGCAACGGGCGAGGGGATCTCGGTGTCGACCTTGTCGGTCGAGACCTCGAGCAGCGGCTCGTCGACGGCGACGTCGTCACCGATCTGCTTGAGCCAGCGGGTGACGGTGCCCTCGGTGACCGACTCGCC
>NZ_SJZJ01000016.1 GCF_004337475.1 Nocardioides jejuensis
GCCCGGCCGGGCCGGGCGCAGCGCGCCTCCTCGTGGATCAGCTCAGCTGCTTGACCGGGATGATCTGGCCGTCCTTGACCTGGTAGCCCCAGATCGGGATCTCCTTGGACTCACCGGTCTTGGTGAAGCCGAGGTGCTTCGTGATGCCGTCACCGTCGTACGCCGAGACGAAGGTGTTCATCGACGCGCGGTCAGTCTTGCCGGCGTCGATACCCGCCAGGAAGATGTTCGCCGCGTCGTAGGCCTCGGGCGAGTACGTGCCCGGGTCGACGTCGTACTTCGCCTTGTAGGCGTCCGCGAACGCCTTGACCTGGTCACCCGGGACGCAGGGGCAGGTCATGAGCGTGCCCTCGGCGGCGTCGCCCGCGATCTTGACGTACTCCGGGTCCTTCACACCGTCAGCGACGACGAACGAGCCCGTGTAGCCCGCGGCGCGGAGCTGCTTGGCGAGCAGACCACCCTCGGGGTAGTAGCCACCGAAGAAGACCGCCTCCGGCTTCGCCGCGACGACCTTGGTGACAGTGCCTGCGAAGTCGGTCTTGCCGGCGGTGATCGTGTCGCTGCCGATGACCTCGGACTTGAGGTCCTTCTTGACGACGTCCGCGAGACCCTTGCCGTACTCCGAGGCGTCGTCGATGACGAAGGTCTTGTGCGCCTTGGCGACGTCGTGGATCAGCTTCGAGACGTCCGGGCCCTGTGCGTCGTCGTTGCCGAGGAGGCGGTGGAAGACCTTCCAGCCGTTCTCGGAGAGGTGCGGGTTGGTCGCCGAGGCGGAGATCAGCGGGACACCGGCCGAGTTGAAGACCGGGTCGGCTGCCTTGGACTCACCCGAGAAGAGCGGGCCGACGACACCGAGGACGTTCTTGTCCTGCGCGACCTTGGTGGCGAGGGCGGGAGCCTGGTTGGGGTCGGACTGCGAGTCGACCTTGTTCAGCGTGACGCAGGCGTCCTTGTGCTTGTCGTTGTACTGGTCGACAGCGAGCTTGGCGCCGTTGTAGGCGTTGACGCCGAGGGCGGCGGCGTCACCAGTCAGCGCACCGAAGTAGGTGATCGCGTAGTCACAACCACCATCGGCGGAGTTGCCGCCCTTGGTCGTCGTGTTGCAAGCGGCAAGCGACATCGTCGCCAGGCCGACGGCAGCGAGGGCCGCTCCGGCCTTCGGGGAAAAACGCACGATTTGTCTCCGATCGATTCAGGCGGACGGCGATGTCCGCGATCGATTCGCAACCTAGCCCGTGATTCACATCACGCGACAGGTCCGACGCGCGTGGTTGTCGATTCGTGACCGAACTTTTTCCGGGCTGGGGTCAGGCGCTGGGGGTGCCGGCGGCGCCGTGCTCGACCACGCCGTCGGCGACCTGGCGCATCGAGAGGCGCAGGTCCATCGCAGTCTTCTGGATCCAACGGAAGGCGTCGGGCTCGGAGAGGCCCATGTCCTTCTGCAGGACACCCTTCGCGCGGTCGACGGCCTTGCGGGTCTCGAGCCGCTCGGTCAGGTCCCCGACCTCGATCTCGAGCGCGGCCACCTCGGCGAAGCGACTCACCGCCATCTCGATCGCCGGTACCAGGTCGTTGCGGGTGAACGGCTTGACCAGGTACGCCATCGCGCCCGCGTCACGGGCCCGCTCGACGAGCTCGCGCTGCGCGAACGCAGTGAGGATGACGACCGGTGCGATCCGCTCCCCCGCGATCCGCTGCGCAGCGGCAATGCCGTCGAGCTTGGGCATCTTCACGTCGAGAACGACGAGATCCGGACGCAGCTCCTCGGCCAGCGCGATCGCCTGCTCGCCGTCCGCAGCCTGGCCCACGACGTCGTAGCCCTCCTCGACGAGCATCTCGGCGAGGTCCATGCGGATGAGGGCCTCGTCCTCGGCGATGAGGACACGGCGCGGCGGGGTGCTGTTCACGGCGGCAAGGCTAGCCGCCCGGCGTACGGCGCGCACCTGCGATGCGGCTAGGCTGACGCCCGCCAGCCGGGTTGGCGAAATCGGCAAACGCGACGAGCTCAAACCTCGTTGCCCGAAAGGGCTTGCGGGTTCAAGTCCCGCACCCGGCACCACATTGGTTGTCGGTGGCTCGCGCTCTACTGAAGGCGTGGGCCACTTTCATCCGGACGACGTCGTCGAGGAGGCGCTTCGGCTCCTTCGCGCGGGCGTCCGCCCAGGTGACGTAGCCGCTCGCACTGGAGTACCGCGCAACACAGTCTGGCGTTGGCGCAAGGTGTATCTCCACGAGGGTCTGCCTCGCGGCCAGAGCCATTGCCAGGTTCCGTGCCCGCGCTGCGACGGCGCCGCACTGGACGAAGACGCCTATGCCGAGCTTCTCGGCTGGTACCTGGGTGATGGCCACATCGTTCGCGCCCGTCGGGGCGTGTGGAAGTTCAGCATCTACAACGACGCCAACTATGCCGACGACAACGCTCGACTCGTCGAGACCATCGGCAGACTCAAGCCGGGATCGACACCCATGGCGCTAGCGCGTCGAGGCATGGTGACGACGTACCTCTACTGGAAGCACTGGCCGTGCCTGTTCCCGCAGCACGGCCCGGGCTACAAACACACTCGGCCAATCGTGCTCGATCGCTGGCAGCGCGAAGTCGTCGAACGACGTCCCGGGCCATTCCTCCGGGGCCTCTTCCACTCGGACGGCTGCAGGACCAACAACTGGGCCAGCCGGATCGTCAACGGCGAGCGGAAGCGCTACGACTACCCGCGCTGGCAATTCAGCAACCGGTCCGACGACATTCGCGACCTCTGCTGCTGGGCACTGGACTTGCTCGAGATCCCCTGGCGTCAGAGCAACACCTGGTGCATCTCCGTATCAAGGCGCGAGGCGGTCGCCCGCCTCGACGCCTTGATCGGGCTGAAGTCCTGATCAGTCCTCGTCGCTGTCCACGCGGTGGTACGCCGGCGCCACCTCGTTGATCGCGTCCCCCATGCGGTGGACGCGCAGGGCGTTGGTCGAGCCGGGGATGCCCGGGGGCGAGCCCGCGATGATGACGACGAGGTCGCCCTCCTCCACGCGGCCGCTGGCAAGGAGCGCCTCGTCGACCTGGCGGACCATCTCGTCGGTGTGCTCGACGACCGCGGTCTGGAAGACCTCGACGCCCCACGCCAGGCAGAGCTGCGAGCGGGTGTCGGCCTTCGGCGTGAACGCCAGGATCGGGATCCGGCCCCGATAGCGCGACAGCCGTCGGGCGGAGTCGCCGCTCGTGGTGAAGGCGACGATGTACTTCGCGCCGACCCGATCGGCCACCTCGGCGGCAGCCTTGGCGATGACGCCACCGGTGGTGCGCGGGTTCCAGTTGATCAGCGCCATGTGCTCGAGGCTGTGGTCCTCGGCGGCAGCTGCGATGCGGGCCATCGTCTGGACGGCGACGATCGGGTGCGCGCCGACGCTCGTCTCCCCCGACAGCATGACCGCGTCGGCGCCGTCGATGATCGCGTTGGCGACGTCGGACGCCTCGGCACGGGTGGGCGCCGGCGAGCTGATCATCGACTCGAGCATCTGCGTGGCCACGATGACCGGCTTCGCGAAGCGGCGGGCCTTCTCGATCACGGACTTCTGGATGAACGGCACCTCCTCGAGGGGGCACTCCACGCCCAGGTCGCCGCGGGCAACCATCAGGCCGTCGAAGGCGTCGACGATCTCGTCGATCGCATCGACCGCCTGCGGCTTCTCGATCTTGCCGATGACCGGGACGATCCGGCCCTCCTCACGCATGACCACGCGGACGTCCTCCGCGTCGGCCGCGTTGCGTACGAACGAGAGCGCGATGAAGTCGACACCGAGCTGCAGCGCGAAGCGCAGGTCCTCGACGTCCTTCTCCGACATCGCCGGCACGGACACCGGTACGCCGGGCAGGTTGATGCCCTTGTTGTTGCTCACCGTGCCGGGCACGACGACCTGCGTGTGCACCTCGGTGTCGGCCACCCCGGTCACGACCAGGCGGACCTTGCCGTCGTCGATGAGGATCGGGTCGCCGATCTTCACGTCACCCGGAAGGCCCTTGTACGTCGTGCCGCACTCGACGTTGCTGCCGTCGACGTCACGCGTGGTGATCGTCCAGGCCTGGCCCTGCTCGAGGTCGACAGGACCGTCGGAGAAGCGCTCGAGACGGATCTTGGGGCCCTGCAGGTCGGCGAAGATGCCGACCGATCGACCCGCCTGCTCGGCGGCATCGCGCACCAGCTGGTAGATCCGGGCGTGGTCGTCGTGCGACCCATGGCTCATGTTCATCCGTGCAACGTCCATGCCCGCGTCCACAAGCGCCCGGATCTTGTCCGGGGTCGAGACGGCAGGGCCGAGGGTGCACACGATCTTTGCTCTCCGCACACCTCGACCCTAGTGGTCGGCGATGGTTACCCCACAGTCACAGCGACAAACTTTCGTCGTCCGGACAGCAGAAGGCCCCCTCCCATGCGGGAGGGGGCCTTCTGTCGACGTTCTGCGTCAGGCCATCAGCGGACGGGCCGTCGGCGGGATCGGCGCCGGCAGCGTCGTCGAGCCGGTGAGGAACTTGTCCACCGCAGCGGCGGCGGAACGTCCCTCGGCGATCGCCCAGACGATCAGCGACTGACCACGACCGGCGTCACCCGCGACGTACACGCCCTCGACCGACGACTTGTAGTCGAGGTCGCGCTTGACGTTGCCACGCTCGTCCAGCTCGACACCGAGCTGCTCGACGAGGCCGGTCTTCTCCGGGTGGAGGAAGCCCATCGCCATGAGCACGAGCTCGGCCGGGATCTCGCGCTCGGTGCCCTCGATCGCCTTGAAGTCGGGACCGACCTCGGTGACCTTGAGCGCCCGGACATTGCCGTTGGCGTCGCCGAGGAACTCGACGGTCGAGGTCGCGTAGACGCGCTCGCCGCCCTCCTCGTGCGCCGACGAGACCTTGTAGGTCATCGGGTACGTCGGCCACGGCTGGCCGGCGGGACGCTCCTCGGTCGGACGCGGCATGATCTCGAGCTGCGTGATCGAGGCGGCACCCTGACGGATGGACGTGCCGAGGCAGTCGGCACCCGTGTCACCGCCACCGATGATGACGACGTTCTTGCCCGTCGCCATGATCTGCTCGGCACCGCCCGGCAGCTCCGTGTCGCCGTAGGCGATCCGGTTGGCCTGCGGGAGGAACTCCATCGCCTGGTGGATGCCACCGAGCTCCGCACCCGGGACCGGCAGGCCACGCGGGACGGTCGAGCCGATGGCGAGGACGACGGCGTCGTAACGCTCACGGAGCTGGTCGCCCGTGATCTCCTCACCGACGTTGACGCCGGTGCGGAAGACGGTGCCTTCCTTCTTCATCTGCTCGAGACGGCGGTCGACCTGCGACTTCTCCATCTTGAACTCGGGGATGCCGTAGCGGAGGAGACCACCCGCACGGTCCGCGCGCTCGTAGACGGCGACCGTGTGGCCGGCGCGCGTGAGCTGCTGGGCGGCGGCAAGACCGGCCGGGCCGGAGCCGATGACGGCAACGGTCTTGCCGGAGAGCCACTCGGCCTCGACGGGGCGGACGAAGCCGGACTCCCACGCCTTGTCGATGATCGAGACCTCGATGTTCTTGATCGTCACCGGGTCCTGGTTGATGCCCAGGACGCAGGCCGTCTCACACGGGGCCGGGCACAGGCGACCCGTGAACTCCGGGAAGTTGTTGGTCGCGTGCAGCCGCTCGATCGCGGCCTCCCAGTCGTTGCGGAAGACCAGGTCGTTCCACTCCGGGATGATGTTGCCCAGCGGGCAACCCTGGTGGCAGAACGGGATGCCGCAGTCCATGCAACGGCTCGCCTGCGTCGTGATGATCGGAAGCAGGGTCTTGCCGATGCCACCATCGGGGTAGACCTCCTTCCAGTCACCGACACGCTCGTCGACGGAACGACGGGTCGCGACCTGGCGGCCTTCCTTCAGAAAGCCCTTCGGGTCAGCCATGCAGCACCTCCATGATGCGAGCCGCGGCCTCGTCCTCGTTGAGACCCTCCTCGAGGGCCTCCTCACGGGCCTCGAGCACGCGCTTGTAGTCACTCGGCATGACCTCGGTGAAGCGCGGAAGCGCCGCATCCCAGTCAGCCAGCAGCCCCTCGGCGACCGACGAACCGGTCTCCTCGAAGTGCTTGGTCACGATCTCCTTGAGCTCGACGGCCGCCTTGCCGGTGACCGGCGCGAGCTCGACCAGCTCCGGGTTGACCTTGGCCTCGTCCAGTTCGAGCACGAAGGCGTAACCGCCCGACATGCCCGCGGCGAAGTTGCGGCCCGTGGCGCCCAGGACGACCACACGACCACCGGTCATGTACTCGCAGCCGTGGTCGCCGACACCCTCGGTCACGACCGTCGCGCCCGAGTTGCGGACGCAGCAGCGCTCGCCGACCCGGCCGGAGAGGAACATCTCGCCGGAGGTCGCGCCGAACGCGATCGTGTTGCCCGCGATGACGTGCTCGCTCGCCTCGAAGGTCGCAGCGGAGTCCGGGCGGACCACGATGCGGCCACCGGAGAGGCCCTTGCCGACGTAGTCGTTGGACTCGCCGACGATGCGGAGCGTGACGCCCTTCGGGATGAAGGCACCGAACGAGTTGCCGCCCGAGCCCGTGAAGGTCACGTCGATCGTGTTGTCCGGCAGACCGGCACCCTTGTAGCGCTTGGTCACCTCGTGGCCGAGCATGGTGCCGACCGTGCGGTTGACGTTGTGCACCGGCATCTCGATCGTCACGGCCTCGCCGGACTCGAGAGCCGGCTTGGCGAGCGCGATGAGCTCGTTGTCGAGCGCCTTGTCGAGACCGTGGTCCTGACCCTGCGTGTTGTAGAGGGCCTGGCCCTCGTACTGACCGTGGTCACCCGCGGGGTCGACCTTGTGCAGGATCGGCGACAGGTCGAGACCCGAGGCCTTCCAGTACGCCGAGGCGTCACGCGTGTCGAGAGCCTCGACCTGACCGACCGCCTCCTGGATGGAGCGGAAGCCCAGCTCGGCGAGGATCTCGCGCACCTCCTCCGCGATGAACTCGAAGAAGTTGACGACGAACTCCGGCTTGCCGGAGAAGCGGCTGCGCAGGACGGGGTTCTGCGTGGCCACACCCACGGGGCAGGTGTCGAGGTGGCAGACGCGCATCATGATGCAGCCCGAGACGACGAGCGGCGCGGTCGCGAAACCGAACTCCTCGGCACCGAGCAGGGCGGCGATGACGACGTCGCGACCGGTCTTGAGCTGACCGTCCGCCTGGACGACGATCCGGTCGCGCAGGCCGTTGAGCAGCAGCGTCTGCTGGGTCTCGGCGAGGCCGAGCTCCCAGGGACCGCCCGCGTGCTTCAGCGACGTCAGCGGCGAAGCGCCGGTGCCGCCGTCGTGGCCGGAGATCAGGACGACGTCCGCGTGCGCCTTGGAGACACCCGCGGCGACCGTGCCGACGCCGACCTCGGAGACCAGCTTCACGTGAACACGGGCAACCGGGTTCGCGTTCTTCAGGTCGTGGATCAGCTGCGCCAGGTCCTCGATCGAGTAGATGTCGTGGTGCGGCGGCGGGGAGATCAGGCCGACACCCGGGGTCGAGTGACGGGTCTTGGCCACCCACGGGTAGACCTTGTGACCGGGCAGCTGGCCGCCCTCGCCGGGCTTGGCACCCTGCGCCATCTTGATCTGGATGTCGTCGGCGTTGGTCAGGTACTCCGACGTGACGCCGAAGCGACCCGAGGCGACCTGCTTGATCGACGAACGGCGGACCGGGTCGTACAGACGCTCCGGGTCCTCGCCACCCTCACCGGTGTTGGACTTCGCACCGATGGAGTTCATCGCGACCGCGAGGGTCTCGTGCGCCTCCTGCGAGATGGAGCCGTACGACATGGCGCCGGTGGAGAAGCGCTTGACGATCTCGCTGACCGGCTCGACCTCGTCGATCGAGATCGGCGCGCGGCCGCTGTCGAACGCGAAGAGGCCACGCAGCGTCTTCAGCTGGACCGCCTGGTCGTCGACCGCGGCGGTGTACTGCTTGAAGACGTCGTAGCGGCCCTGACGGGTCGCGTGCTGGAGGCGGAAGACCGTCTCCGGGTTGAAGAGGTGCGGCTCGCCCTCGCGGCGCCACTGGTACTCGCCACCGATCGGCAGCGTGCGGTGGGCCGACGCGATGCCGTCCTTCGGGTACGCCGTGGCGTGGCGCTTGGCCACCTCCTCGGCGATGGTGTCGATCGAGATGCCACCGAGGCGCGACGTCGTACCGGTGAAGTACTTGTCGATGACCTCCTGCGACAGACCGATGCACTCGAAGATCTGCGCACCCGTGTAGGACGCGACCGTCGAGACACCGATCTTCGACATGACCTTGAGGACGCCCTTGCCGAGGCCCTTCACGACGTGCTTGACGGCGACGTCGGGCTCGACCTTGACGAACGAACCGTCGCGGGCCAGGTCCTCGGCGGACTCGAGCGCGAGGTACGGGTTGACCGCGGCGGCACCGAAGCCGATCAGGGTCGCGACGTGGTGGACCTCGCGGACGTCACCGGCCTCGACGACGAGACCGACCTGCGTGCGGGTCTTCTCGCGGACGAGGTGGTGGTGCACGGCGGCCGTGAGCAGCAGCGACGGGATCGGCGCGAGCTCGGCGGTCGAGTGACGGTCGGAGAGGACGACGATGCGGGCACCGTCGGCGATCGCCTGCGACACCTCGGCGCACAGCTCGTCGAGCTTCGCGGCGAGCGCGGCGCCGCCACCCTTGACGTCGTACAGACCGCGGGCGACGTGGGCGATGAAGCCCGGCTGGTCACCGTCACGGTTGATGTGGCGGATCTTGGCCAGGTCGTCGTTGCTGAAGACCGGGAACGGCAGGATGACCTGCTTGCAGGACTCAGCCGACGGGGCGAGGAGGTTTGACTCCGGACCGATGGAGCCGTTGAGCGAGGTGACGAGCTCCTCGCGGATGGCGTCCAGCGGCGGGTTCGTGACCTGCGCGAAGAGCTGGCTGAAGTAGTCGAACAGCAGACGCGGCTTCTCGCTGATCGCGGCGATCGGCGTGTCCGTGCCCATGGAGCCCAGCGCCTCGGCGCCCGTGTTGGCCATCGGGGCCAGGAGGACGCGGAGCTCCTCCTCGGTGTAGCCGAAGACCTGCTGGCGGCGCGCGACGGACTTGTGCGTGTGGACGATGTGCTCGAGGTCCGGGAGGTCGCCCAGCTTGATGCGACCCTCGGCCAGCCACTCGGCGTACGGGTGCTCCGCAGCCAGGGCGTCCTTGATCTCGTCGTCCTCGATGATGCGACCCTCGGCCGTGTCGACCAAGAGCATCTTGCCCGGCTGCGTGCGGCCCTTGCGGACCACCGACTCCGGCGCGATGTCGTGGAGGACGCCGGCCTCGGAGCCGTAGATCACGAGACCCTCGTCGGTCACCCAGAGGCGACCGGGGCGCAGGCCGTTGCGGTCGAGCACGGCGCCGACCACGGTGCCGTCGGTGAAGACGACGTTGGCCGGACCGTCCCACGGCTCCATGACGGTGCTGTGGAACTCGTAGAACGCCTTGCGCTCGGGCGACATCGTGGCGTGGTTCTCCCACGCCTCGGGGATCATCATCAGCATCGCGTGCGGAAGCGTGCGGCCACCGAGGTGGATCAGCTCGAGCACCTCGTCGAACGACGCGGAGTCGGACGCCTCGGGGTCGACGATCGGGAAGAGGCGCTGCAGGTCGCCCGGGATGACGTCGGAGGCCAGGAGGGCCTCACGCGCACGCATCCAGTTGCGGTTGCCCTTGACCGTGTTGATCTCACCGTTGTGCGCGATGAAGCGGAACGGGTGAGCCAGCGGCCACGACGGGAACGTGTTGGTGGAGAAGCGCGAGTGGACGACACCGATGGTCGAGGTGACGCGCTCGTCGACGAGGTCCGGGAAGACCTGGTCGAGCTGCTCGGTCGTCAGCATGCCCTTGTACGCGATGGTGCGCGAGGACAGCGACGGGAAGTAGGCGCCCGTCTCGTGCTCGGCGCGCTTGCGCAGGCAGAAGGCCTGACGCTCCAGCGGGAGGCCGGTGATGGCCTCGGTGCCGGCGACGAAGAGCTGCTCGAAGTTCGGCATGCAGGACAGCGCCGTGGCGCCGAGCATGTCGGTGGCGACGGGGACGGTGCGCCAGCCGAGGACGTTGAGGCCCTCCTCGACGGCGATCTCCTCGATGCGCGCCTTGACCTTGGCGACCGCATCGGCGTCACCGTCGATGAACGCCGTACCGGCGGCGTACGCCCCGGCGGCGGGAAGGTCGAAGTCAACGACGTCGCGGAAGAACGCGTCCGGAACCTGCAGCAGGATGCCGGCGCCGTCACCCGAGTTGGGCTCGGCACCCGCAGCACCGCGGTGCTCGAGGTTCTTCAGCGCGGTCAGCGCCTTCTTCACGATGTCGTGCGTGGCAACGCCAGTCAGGGTGGCAACGAAGGCAACACCACAAGCGTCGTGCTCGTGGCCCCCGTCGTACAGACCCTGGGGCGGCGGGAATGCGTGCATGGGCATTCTCCCGTCGTCGTCTGCGCCTGCCCATGAGGGCGCGGCGAATCGGCAATGCAAGAAGCAAAAGGGAACCGCAGGGGACGACGTTGGCCCTAGCGAATGGTCAGAGTACCACTCAGGTCCCCCTCGACTCCTCCCGAAAAAGGGCACCGGGACCCCGGAGTGACGGGCGTCTCAGACCGCTGCGTCCTGCTGCGTCCGGTAGATCCCGTCCTCCCGGCCGGGCCGCTTGACCGCGGCCCAGACGAGGTACGCCGCAGCGAGGCTGAAGACGATCAGCGACATCCAGACGTTGAACCGGAGGCCACCCACGTCGTGGAGCTCGACGGGGTCGATCCGCAGCGTCTCGATCCAGCCGCGGCCGGCCGTGTACAGCATCGCGTAGAGCGCGAGCGTCTTGCCGAAGCCGAGCGCGAAGCGGCGCTCGAGCAGTAGGATCACCGCGAAGGCGCCGAGGCACCACAACGACTCGTAGAGGAACGTCGGGTGGAACGTCGCGACGTTCTCGTAGCCGGCGGGGCGGTGTGCCGCGTTGATCTCGAGCGCCCACGGCAGGTCCGTCGGCTTCCCGAAGAGCTCCTGGTTGAAGTAGTTGCCGAAGCGACCGATCGCCTGCGCCACGAGTACGCCGGGAGCGAGGGCGTCGAGGACCGGCAGGATCCGCAGGTCCATCACGCGGGCGCCGATGATCGCGCCGACGGCACCCAGCGCGATCGCGCCCCAGATGCCCAGGCCGCCGTGCCAGATCTTCAGGGCGTCGATCGCGTGGCGGCCCTCGCCGAAGTACAGGTCGTGGTCGGTGATGACGTGGTAGAGCCGGCCACCGACGATGCCGAAGGGCACGCACCACAACGCGAGGTCCTGCATCTGGCCGGCCTTGCCGCCCCGGGCGATCCAGCGGCGCTCGCCGATCCACACCGCGGCGACGATGCCGAGGATGATGCAGAGCGCGTAGGCGCGCAGCGGGAACGGGCCGAGGTGCCAGACGCCCTGCGCCGGGCTCGGGATGAACAGAGCGGTCACGTCACTCCTCGAGGAGGTGGCTGATGTCCTGCGCGAGCTGCTGGGCGCTGGCGTCGCGGTTCCAGAAGGCGGTGACCTGACCGCCCTGCATCGCGTAGGTGTAGTCGGTGTGGTCGACGAGGTAGCCGCTGCGGCCGGGGTTGTTGCTGTCAGGCGTGCCCTGTCCCCCGGGCCCGGCCTTCTTGCCGTAGACGTAGAAGGCCTTCATGACCACGTCCAGGTCGGACTGCGAGCCCGTCACGCCCACGAATCCCGGGTCGAACGCGCCGAGGTAGCGCGTCAGCACCGGCACGGTGTCGCGCTTGGGGTCCGTGGTCACGAAGACGACGTCGACGTCCTTGCGCTGGTCCTTCGGGATCCGGACCAGGGCCGAGGTGATGTCGGCCATCTCCTGGCTGCAGACATCGGGGCAGTTCGTGTACCCGAAGAAGACCAGGGTCAGCGGGCTCGACTCCTTGGTGAAGGAGAACGACGCGGCATCGGTCGCCGTGAGCGAGTTCGCCGGCGCCTTCCAGGGCGTCTTCAGCATGCTGCCGTGGAACGGCGCGCTGGCGTCCGGGGTGGACGAGCACGCCGAGAGCGCGAGGGCCAGCGCGGCGGCGGCTGCGGCGAGGCCGAGCCGTCGGTTGCTGCGGTCAGCCACGACCGCGCACTCCGGCAGCCAGCTCCTCGGTGAGGGCCGCGAGGTTGCGCAGGCCCGTCGCGCGGTCAGGTGCCTCGAGCAGCGTGCGCACGAACGCCGAGCCGACGATGACGCCGTCGGCGTACTGGGCGAACTGGGCGGCCTGGGCGCCCGTGCTGACACCCACGCCGACGCCGACCGGCAGGTCGGTGGTGGCCTTGGTGCGCTCGATGAGCGGGCGGACGATGTCGCCGGTGGCCTGCTTGCCGCCCGTCACGCCCATGACGCCGGTCGCGTAGACGAAGCCGCGGCTGGCGGCGGTGGTCATCGCGATGCGCGCGGGGGTGCTCGACGGCGCGACGAGGAAGACCTTGTCGAGGTCGTGCGCGTCAGCTGCGGCGATCCACTCCTGGCCGAAGTCAGGCGTGATGTCGGGGGTGATCAGGCCCGCTCCCCCGGCGTTCGCCAGGTCGGCGGCGAACTGCTCGACGCCGTAGCGCTCGATCGGACCCCAGTATGTCATCACCAGCGTCGGGGCGCCCGCCTTGGCGACCGCCTCGACGGCCTGCAGGACCTGCTTGGTGCGGGTGCCGTTGTCGAGCGCCTGCTGGGCGGCGGCCTGGATGATCGGGCCGTCCATGACCGGGTCGGTGTAGGGCAGTCCGATCTCGATGACGTCGCAGCCGTGCTCGACCATGACCTTCAGCGCCTCGATCGAGCCGTCGAGGTCAGGGAAGCCGGCGGGCAGGTAGCCGACGAGGGCAGCGCGGCCCTCGGCCTTCGCCCGCGCGAACGCGGTCGCCGTGGTGGTCACTTGGTCTCACCCTTCTTCGACGAGGCCAGCTCGAAGTAGTCGAGCGCCGTGCCCATGTCCTTGTCGCCGCGGCCGGAGAGGTTGACGAGCAGGATCGCGTCCTTGCCTTTCTCGGCAGCGAGCTTCGGCGCGAGGCGCAGGGCGCCGGCGAGCGCGTGGCTCGACTCGATCGCCGGGATGATGCCCTCGGTGCGCGCGAGCAGCTGGAACGCCGCCATCGCCTCCGCGTCGGTCACGCCCTCGTAGGTCGCGCGACCGGAGTCGGCGAGCCACGCGTGCTGCGGGCCGACGCCCGGGTAGTCGAGGCCGGCCGAGATCGAGTGCGACTCGATGGTCTGGCCGTCCTCGTCCTGCAGGACATAGGTGCGGGCACCGTGCAGGACGCCCGAGCCGCCGGCCGCGATGGTGGCCGCGTGACGACCGGTCTCGATGCCGTCGCCGGCCGCCTCGTAGCCGTAGATCGCGGTGTCGGCGTCGTCGAGGAAGGCCGTGAAGAGGCCGATGGCGTTGGAGCCACCGCCGACACACGCCGCGATGGCGTCGGGCAGGCGGCCGTACTTCGCCAGACACTGCGCACGCGCCTCGTCACCGATGCCGCGGGTGAAGTCGCGGACCATGCTCGGGAACGGGTGCGGGCCGGCCGCCGTCCCGAAGAGGTACGCCGTGTGGTCGACCGACGCGACCCAGTCGCGCAGCGCCTCGTTGATGGCGTCCTTGAGCGTGGCGGAGCCGGACTCGACCGGGACCACCTTCGCGCCGAGGAGCTCCATGCGGGCGACGTTGAGCGCCTGGCGCTCGGTGTCGACCTTGCCCATGTAGACGGTGCAGTCGAGGCCGAAGTAGGCAGCCGCGGTCGCGGAGGCGACGCCGTGCTGGCCGGCGCCGGTCTCGGCGATCACGCGGGTCTTGCCCATCCGCTTGGTGAGCAGCGCCTGGCCGAGCACGTTGCGGATCTTGTGGGCGCCCGTGTGGTTGAGGTCCTCGCGCTTGAGCAGGATCTGCACGCCGTACTGCTCGGAGAGGTGCTTGGCCTCGTAGAGCGGGCTGGGGACGTTGGCGTAGTCGACGAGCGCGCTCTCGAACGCGCCGACGAACTCCGGGTCCGCCATCGCCTCGGCGTACGCGACCGTCAGCTCGTCGAGCGCGGCCACCAGCGCCTCGGGCATGAAGCGGCCGCCCCAGGCGCCCGTGCCGCCGAACCAGCCGAACTCGTCGGCGTCCCAGGTGGAGGGCTGCTTGGTCATGCGTCGACTCCCGTCAGTCCGGTCATGGAACGAACGGCGGCCTCGGGGTCGCCGTCCTTCACGAGTGCCTCGCCGACCAGGACGACCCGCGCGCCCTCGCGGGCGAACCGCGCCACGTCCGCAGGCCCGGTGATGCCGGACTCGGCCACCTTCACGCGGTCGTCGGGGATCAGCGCAGCGAGGCGGCCGAAGGTGTCGTTGTCGACGGCGAGCGTCTTGAGGTTGCGTGCGTTGACGCCGATCAGCTCGGCGCCCAGCGCGACCGCCCGGCGCGTCTCCTCCTCGTCGTGGACCTCGACGAGGACAGTCATGCCGAGACCCGTGGCCTCGTCGAACAGCGCCTTCAGGTCGGTGTCGCCGAGGGCGGCCACGATCAGCAGGACCAGGTCGGCACCGGCAGCCCGCGCCTCCTGGATCTGGTAGCTCGTGACCATGAAGTCCTTGCGCAGCAGCGGCGTGTCCACGGCGGCCCGGACGGCGCGGAGGTCGTCGAGCGAGCCGTTGAACCGGCGCTGCTCGGTGAGGACGGAGATGGCGTGGGCGCCGCCGGCGGCGTACGACTGGGCCAGCGCGGCGGGGTCGGTGATCTCGGCTAGCTCGCCCTTCGAGGGCGACTTGCGCTTCACCTCGGAAATCACGCTGGTGCCCGCGGCGCGGAACGCCGGCATCGGGTCGCGCGGCGCGGGAGCTGCCTGGGCGAGCGCGACGACCTCGTCGTACGACAGGAGCGCCTCGCGTGCAGCGAGGTCCTCACGGACTCCGGCGATGATGTCGTCGAGGACCGTGCCTCCGATTGATGCGCTGCTCACGCGCCCAAGCGTCTCACGGCGGACCCAGCGCTTTTCGCCGGGTTCCACAGCGCTCGCCGTGGACTGTTCCGTGTGCCACCCGACGACGCTAGGGTCCATGGAAATCAGCGTCACACTCGGACGTGACGCCCGGACTCCCTGGGGGAACCATGAGCTCGATGCCACCGCCGCCGCCCGCCTACGGCGCACCCGTCCCCGGCGCTGTGCCGCCGAACCACCCGCGCGCAGTCCTGTCGCTGGTGCTGGCGATCGTCAGCTGGTTCGTGTGCGGCCTCTTCCTCTCGATCCCCGCGTTCTTCATCGCCAAGGGTGCCGAGAAGGAGACGCTCGCGTCGCAGGGCACCATCGGCGGTGCCGGCATGCTCCGGGCCGCCAAGATCATCGCGCTGATCCAGATCATCTTCTCGATCATCGCGATCATCGTTGTCATCGCACTCGTCGCCGGCGGCGCCTTCAGCTCCACCACTGGCACGAGCACCGGCTACTGACATGACCGACCTGCCTCCCCCGCCGCCGGGTGGTCCCCCACCGCCTCCGCCGTACGGCTACAGCACGCCGCAGTACGGAGGGGCGCCGACCGAGCACCCGCAGGCACAGACGATCTTCGTACTGGGCATCGTCAGCCTCGCGCTCGGTGCGGTCGGCATCTTCTGCTGCGCCTTCCTTGGCCTCGTCGGCCTGGCACCGCTCCTGATGAGCAACTCGGCACTGCGTGAGATCGAAGCGTCGGGTGGCGCGCTCACCGGCGCTGACAAAGTCCGCAACGGGCGCCTGATGGGGATCATCGCGCTGGCGCTGTGCGCAGTCGGCGTCGTGGTCGGCGTCGTGATCGGTGTCGGATTGGGCATGCTCGGCGGCACGTCGGGCGTTTGACACGACGACGAAGGGCCTGCGATCTGAGATCGCGGGCCCTTCGTCGTACCGACGTTGGTCGTGCCGCGATCAGGGTGCGAGCCACGCACCCCACGGAGTGTTGCGGGCGATCCAGAAGGCCAGCAGGAGCACGAGAGCGACGGTGACGAAACGCGTGCTCGGGCCTTCGACGGGCTGGCCGCGCCAGGCCTTGCTGACCCACATCAGCCAGCCGAAGGCGAGGAACGGGATGCTCGCCACGAAGTAGAGGTTGCTCGACGCCGCACCGACGATGTCGAAGCGGGTCAGGTCGTTGACTGCGCGCAAACCGCCGCAGCCCGGACAGGGATGGCCGGTCAGCTGCAGGAACGGGCAGAACCCCCACGAGCCCTGCTCGTGGGGGTCACGCAGGTGGAGCGCGACGCTCGCGGCGGCGACGGCCGCTGCGAGGCCGAGGGGTGTCGCCAGGTCACGCGCTCTGCGCGACCTGCGGACGACCGAGGCGGTCAACGCCTCAGTGGCCGGTGCCCTCACCGAAGCCCATCTTGTTCAGCACGACGAGCGCGACCGGCGCGACCGCGAAGATCGCGACGCCGACCCAGAAGAGGGTCCAGTTGAGCGGCGAGAACATCAGGCCGATGCCGCCCACGACGAACGCAGCGAGACCGATGAAGACCGCGGTCCAGGCCGCCGGGGTGTTGCCGTGAGAGTCAGACATGCGCGTGGTTCTCCTCGTCGTGCTGCGATTGCGGCGACAGTCTAGTCAGGCCGACGGACCGGAGGTGTCGTCCGGGCCGATTGTCGGATCGTGACCTGCATCAAGCGACTTCCACAGGTCCATGCTCGACTGCTCCGCGAGGGGTGCAGCGGGGGCCGAGTCGCCGGCGGAGGGCGCGTCGTACCGGCTGCCCATCTCGGGCCAGTGCGGAGTGAGGACGACGGCGAACGCCGCCACGATGACGGCGACCGCACCGGCGACGAGGGCGGCGTGCCACCACGTGTCGCTCATCCAGACCCGGGCCTCGCCGCAACCGGCGACGTGACCGATCCGCTCGGCAGCCTTGCGCTCGGTCAGGTCGCGCAGCGACCACGCGGCCTCGATCGCGGTGGCCAGGTAGCCCGCCGCCGCGAGGACGGCCACACCCGCCATGGCGCGCCGGACCTTGCCGCGGGTCACGAGCAGGACGCCCCAGGCCGCCAGCAGGACCAGCGCCACGGCGCCGGCCAGCGGAGAACGCTGCGCGAAGTCGGACCAGACGATGCCGGCCGGGAGGTCTGCCGGGTTGCACGAGCCGGTCGGTCGATGCGCCTCGGTCCAGGTCTTGTTGCCGGCGACGGCCGCGAGCCCGGCGGTCGCCAGGCCGAGGAGGACGACCGGGCCGAAGGTGCTCCGCTTGGTCACGCCGGCGCCTCGGCCGGACCCAGCAGGTCCGCGTCGAAGCAGGTGCGGTCTCCGGTGTGGCAGGCGGCGCCGACCTGGTCGACCTTCACCAGGATCGTGTCGCCGTCGCAGTCGAGGCGGACCTCCTTGACGTGCTGGACGTGGCCGGAGGTGTCGCCCTTGGCCCAGTACTCCTGGCGGCTGCGGCTCCAGTAGACGGCGCGGCCCGTGGTCAGCGTGCGGCGCAGCGCCTCGTCGTCCATCCAGCCCATCATCAGCACCTCGCCCGAGTCGAACTGCTGGGCAATCGCCGGCACGAGGCCGTCGGCGGTGCGCTTCAGGCGGGCGGCGATGGCGGCGTCGAGCGTGTCAGTCACCTCGGCATTCTCCCCCATCGCACCAGCCGCGACCGACAGCGATCGGCTCGGCGGTCAGCGACACACGTGTGTCGCCTCAGCGGGCGGCTCGGCATGGGGTGGTTCCGGTGACTGCGACACAGGTGTGCCGCAGTCACGACGAGGGGCAGACTGCGCCGGACCCCGAGTGGCGACACACACGTGTCGCCACGACGCCGTGGCGTGGGCCGGTTGATCAGTGAGCCTGTTGAGCCACCCAGCTCGCGTGGAGGCCGGCGTACGGACCCGGGCGGTCGACCAGCACCGCGTGCGGGCCGCGCTGCACGATCCGGCCGTGGTCGACGACGACGACCTCGTCGGCGTTCTCGGCGGTGGTGAGGCGGTGCGCGATGGTGACCGACGTACGGCCCGACATCAGCTGTTCGAGGGCGCGTGCCATGCGCATCTCGAGCTGCGGGTCGACCGCGCTCGTGGCCTCGTCGAGGACCAGCAGGTCGGGGTCGGCGAGGTGGGCGCGCAGGAGCGCGACGAGCTGCCTCTCCCCCGCGCTCATCGACTCGCCCCGCTGTCCGACCCGGGTGTCGAGGCCGTGTGGCAGCGCGTCGAGCCAGTCGCTGATGCCGAGCTCGCGCGCGGACGCAGCGATCTCCTCGTCGGTCGCTCCGTCGCGGCCCCACTGCACGTTCGCACGCAGGGTGTCGTCGATGAGGAAGCCTTCCTGCGGCACCAGCACGACGCTGCGGCGCAGCGAGGCGTTGGCGATCCGGCGGACGTCGACGCCGTCGAGCAGGACCTCGCCGCTGGTCGGGTCCATGAGCCGGGTCAGCAGCTTGGCGAGCGTCGACTTGCCCGAGCCGGTCTCACCGACGACGGCAACGCGGGTGCCCGAGGCGACGTGCAGGTCGATGTCCTGCAGCACGAGCGGCCCACCCGGATAACCGAACGACACGTCGCGGAACTCCACGTCGATCGGGCCGCGCGGCAGGACCTCGCCGTCCGCGCCCGGGTCGACGAGCTCCGCCGGGGTGTCGAGTACGCCGATCACGCGTCGCCACCCGGCGAGCGCGTTCTGCGCGTCGGTGAGCACCTGGGTGCCCATCTGCACGGGACCGACGAAGAGCGTCACGAGGAACGCGAAGGCAATGACCTCGCCGGCACTGATCTGCCCCGCGAAGCCGAGCCAGATGCCGATCACCAGGACGCCCGCGTTGGCCAGGCCGCCCGACAGGCCGCCCAGCGAGAACGAGAACGCCGTGAAGCCCTGCGCCTTCGTGGCGGCCGTCTGGTTGGCGAGGATCGCCTCGTCGATCCGGGCCTGCGTGCGCGCCTGGACGGCGTACGCACGGATGACCGCGGCACCGACGACCGGCTCGGCGATCGCGCCGAGCATGACGCCGACCTGGGCGCGGACCACGCCGTACGCGTCGGAGAGGCGCTGCTGGAACCACTTCAGGCTGAGGAACAGCGGCAGGAAGCAGATCCAGACGACAAGACAGAGCTGCCAGCTGTAGAAGAGCATGATCACGGTCGCGACGATGATCTGGCCGACGCTGACGATCGCGAACACGCCGCCGAAGACAAGGAACTGGCTGACCTGGTCCACGTCGCTCGTAACCCGGCTGACCAGGGCGCCGCGACGCTCGGTGTTCTGCGTCAGCAGGGGCAGGTCGTGGACATGGCGGAACGCCTTGATCCGCAGCGTCGCGAGGCCCTTCTCGGCCTGCGTGAAGAGCCGGCTCGTCATCGCGTACGACGCGACGCCGGTCGCCAGGATCGCGACCGCTGCGACCAGCCCCATGCGCAGCATGTAGCCGACGTCCGCGTGCTGCCCGGGAGCCAGACCGTGGTCGATCGTCTTCTGCACCGTGATCGGTACGACGACCTGGCCGACCGTCGCGATGAGGGCGAGGAGCAGGGTCCCGCCGAGGCCGTCGCGCAGCTCCGGCGAGATCACCATGCCGCGGCGGATGGTGGCCATCGCGGCGATCTCGGCGCCCGTGCCGACGGTGCGCTCGGGGGCGGCGGTGCTCACGCGTCCTCCTCGAGGGTCTCGTAGGCGTTGACCAGGTCGGCGTACGCCGCCGAGCGGGCCAGCAGGTCGGTGTGGGGGCCGCGGTCGGCGATGCGCCCGTCGGCGAGGTGCAGCACCTCGTCGGCCAGCGCGATCGTGGCCTTGCGGTAGGCGACGACGACCAGCGTGGCCGCCTCTGCCCCGTCGCGGAGGGCGCCGAGGATGCGGGCCTCCACCTCCGGGTCGACGGCAGAGGTCGCGTCGTCGAGGACCAGCAGTCGCGGCTGCCGCACCAGCGCGCGGGCCAGCGCGATGCGCTGTCGCTGGCCGCCGGACAGGCTCGTGCCCCGCTCGCCGAGGCGTGCGTCGAGACCGTGCGGGAGCGCCGCGACGAAGCCGTCGGCCTGCGCGGTCCGCAGGGCCGCCCACACGTCTGCGTCGGGGATGTCGGCGCCCAGCGTGACGTTGCCGCGCACCGTGTCGTCGAAGAGGAACGCCGTCTGCGGCACCACAGCGACCGACCGCGCCAGCTCGCCCGCGGAGAGCTCGCGGAGGTCCACCCCGTCGACGCGGATCGCCCCCTCGTCGGGGTCGACGAGGCGGGTGATCAGGTTGGTCAGTGTGCTCTTGCCGCTGGCGGTTGCGCCGACGAGCGCGACCGAGCGGCCGGGCGCGAGCGCAAAGTCGATGTCCGCGAGCACCGGCGTACCAGCGTCGTACGCGTACGTGAGGCGGTCGACCTGCAGCGTGGCCGGCCCACGGGCGTCGAGATGCGCCCCGCCGTACTGCATCTCCCCGGTGGCGGCGAGCACCCGGCTGACCCGCCGGAAGCCGACGACACTGCGCGGGAACTCGCCGAGCAGCCAGCCGATCGAGCGGATCGGCATTGCCACGATCGTCAGCAGGTAGCTGATGGTGACCACGTCACCGGGTGCGGTGTGACCGGACTCGACGCGCCACACACCGACCGCCAGCACGACCAGCACGCCCAGCGAGGGCACCGCCGCGATCACCGGGTCGAACGCCGCGCGGATCCGGCCGGCCCGCACGTTGACGTCGCGGAGCTCATGGGCCACGGCGGCGAAGCGGTCCGTCTCGTCGCCCTCGCGGCCGAGGGTCTTGACCACCTGTGCGCCCTCGAACGACTCGTGCGCGATCGCGCTCAACCGACCGCGCAGTGACTGGGCTCGGGTCATGAGCGGCGACGAGGCGTTCTGGTAGAGGACCGTCGTGCCGATGACGAGCGGGAAGACAAGCAGGCCGATCAGCGCCAGCACCACGTCGGCCGCGAACATCTGCCCGATCGAGATCAGCATCATCACCACCGTGCCGACGGCCATCGGCAGGGGCGCGATCGGGCTCCACGCGGCCTCCACGTCGGCGTTCGCGTTGGAGAGGAGCTCGCCGGTCGGGTGCTGCTGGTGCCACTCCATCGGGAGCCGGAGGTACTGCCGGGTGACCGCGCGACGGTCCCGCGCCTGCAAGCGGTACTGCATGAGACCCGCGCCGAGGCGGCGCGCGACGATGCCGACCGCGCGCAGGATCGCGACCCCCACGAAGAGTCCGACGACCGCCCACAGGATCGACGGGCGGATCTCGCCATCGCGGAACGCCGGGATCACGGCGTGCTCCGTCGACCAGCCGAGGACCCAGGCGTCAGCGACGGTGAGCGCGCCGAACAGGGCACTGCCGATCGTCGCGACGGTGAAGATCCAGGGCTCCCGCCGGATGGCCACTCCCAGCACGGCGAAGCCGTCTCCGAGGGTCGAGGTCGGCCGTCCGGATAACTGGGTCACGTGGGCGCAACCACGGTGGGGGCGGATCCCATTCCCGGGATTGCCCCGGGGCTTAGGCTGACCGGCATGACCCGGTCACCTGCGCGCCTGGAGCGCGAGCAGCTCTGCGACCTGGCCCTGGCCACCGGCCCCGACGCACCGACGCTGTGCGGCGAGTGGGACGTCCGGCACCTGATGGCCCACCTGCTCGTCCGGGACCGCCAGCCGCACAACGCTGTCGGCATCTTCGCCCGCGCACTCGCGGCCCGGCACGACGGCGCGGTGGCCTCCACCGCCCGACGCGACTTCCGCGCGACGGTCGACGCGGTCCGTGCCGCGCGCTCGCCCCTGGCCCTGCCCGGCGTGGACGTGCTGGCCAACACCCTCGAGTACTTCGTCCACCACGAGGACGTACGCCGCGCCGGCCCGGCGTGGGAGCAGCGTCGGCTCCCCCGGTCGACGGTCCGGGCGCTCTGGCTGGCGCTCCCGGTCATGGGCCGCGTGATCGTCCGCGATGCCGGCGTTCCGGTGCAGGTGCGGCGTTCCGACACCGGCGCGACGCTGCAGCTCCGCCGCGGCGAGAACCCGGTCGTGCTGGTCGGCGAGGTGCCGGAGCTGGTCCTCTATCTCTACGGCCGACGCGACGTCGCCCGGGTCTCCTTCGAGGGGCCCGACGCCCACATCACGGCCCTCAAGGCCGCAGACCTGGGTCTCTGATGACCAGCCTCGGGATGCTCGTCGCAGGCTTCCTGATCGTCATCGCCGACCTACGGATCAACGGCTTCGACCTGATCACCGACCCGATCGGCTGGATGCTCGCCCTCGTCGCGCTGGCCGGCCTGACGCGCCTGCACTGGGGCTTCACGCTCGCGGCGGCATCGAGCGTTGCCGGGCTGATCGTGTCGGTCGGCTCGATCCAGCAACCCACCGAAGGACTGCTCGGCACGGCCGAGTCGATCGTCATGACCGGTGTTGTCTTCGGCACCTGCTCGGCGATTCTCGCGCTGTCCTCGTCGGCCCGGGATCGGCGGGCCGCTGACGTGATCCGATGGGTCGACCTGGCCCTCACGGTCTTCGTCGTCGCGTCGAGCCCCTGGACGCCCGACGAGAAGGTCGACGTCAGCGGCGCAGCAGCGTTCCCCCTGGTCGCGCTCGTGATCCTCGCCCTCGGCGTGGTGATCTGGTTCCTGCTGCTCGTCTGGCGCGTACGCCGGGAGCCGGCGTACGCGCCAGACGCGCGGTGATCGAGGGCCTCGCGGTCAGCGCGGGTCGACGTACAGGTCGAGCTCGAGGCCGTCCTCACCGCCGTACGGCGAGAGGTCGGTGATCCCGGCGGCGGCGAGCACGTCGACGTCGAGGAACGAGTTGCCGGTGCACGCGCGCGCGTCCTGGACCAGCACCTCGACCGCAGCGTCGCCCATGATCTCGGGCGTGCGCGACACGGCGATCGCCGCGTCACCGCCGAGCAGGTTCTGCACGGCGGCCGTGGCGATGATCGTCTCCGGCCACAGCGTGTTGGAGGCGACGCCGGCCTCGCGGTACTCCTCGGCCCAGCAGAGGCCGAGCAGGGACATGCCGTACTTGGCGAGCGTGTAGCCCGGGTAGGAGCCGAGCCACTTCGGGTTCATGTTCAGCGGCGGCGAGAGCGTCAGGATGTGCGGGTTCGTGCCGTTGACCAGATGCGGCAGCGACTTCGACGTGAGCAGGAACGTGCCGCGGTGCTCGATGGACATCATCAGGTCGAACCGCTTCATCGGCAGCTCGGTGGTCTTCGAGAGGTTGATGGCCGAGGCGTTGTTGACCACGATGTCGATGCCGCCGAAGCGCTCGACCGTGCGGGCCACGGCGTTCTCGACCGAGGCCTCGTCGCGGACGTCACCGACGATCGCGAGGGCCTGACCACCCGCGGCCTCGATCTCGGCCGCAGCGGTGTGGATCGTGCCGGGAAGGCGCGGGTCCGGAACGTCGGTCTTGGCGAGGATCGCCACATTGGCGCCCTCCTTCGCCGCCGCGACGGCGATCGCGAGACCGATGCCACGGCTGCCGCCGGACATCAGGATCGTGCGGCCCTCGAGTCGCTTGGTCATGCCCCTGCCCCTTCCTCGATGTTGAGCTTCTCCCTGCGGTGCAGGGCCTCGACGACGCCGGCGTACCGGGTCTGCTTGATGGCGCCCATCACCGGGCCGCGCAGTGGCGCGAGCTCGGCAGCCCGGCTGATCGCAGTCTGCAGCAGATCCTCGACCGGCGCGACGGCGTCCAGAATGCCCGCAGCCAGCGCGGAGTCGGCGTCGAACCGGTGCGCCAGGACCATCGCACGGTGCGCGACCTGCGGCGCGAGGCGCGCCATGGTCAGCGCGGCCAGACCCGAGGTGAACGGAACCTTGATCGCGGCCTCGGGCAGGCAGTGGAAGCCACGCTCGGTGCGGGCGATGCGCTCATCGAAGGCCAGCGCGAAGAGCAGGGCGCCGGCGTAGCAGTGGCCGTTGAGCGCGCCGACGGTCGGCACCTCGGAGACCAGGTAGCGGGCCACCATCCGCTGGTACGCCGCGGTGTACTCCGGGTCGACGAAGAGCTCCGGCACCAGACCGTTGGAGAAGAACTTGCCCTGGGCCGTGATGACCAGCGCCGCGGGGCCGTCGCTGGCCTCGACCTCGGTCAGGGCCGCGTCGAGCGCGGCGATCCGCTCGAAGGTGAAGCGGTGGTCGTCATCGGGTGTGTCGCTGATGTCGAGGACGAAGACGTCGCCCTCGCGGGTCAGGGAGGTCATGGGGAGAGCATGCCAGATCGTTTGCGGCACGAAGGAATTCGACGCACGAATTTTTGCCCGATCGGAGGACAGTCTCATGTCCGAACGGCTGACGCCGTCATGACCGTCGGACCCGTACGTTCCTTGTCCATGAAGCGCTCCACCCTCGCCGTTGCGGCTTGTCTCCCCCTCCTGTCCGGCCTGATCCTGCAGGCACCGGCACAGGCGGCGACGAGCACCACGGTGTCGGCGACGCTCTCCTCCTCGACGGTGAAGATCGGCAGCACGACCACGGTGTCCGGCACCGTCTCCGGCCCGAGCGATCGCGACGTACGCCTCGAGGTCAGGCTCGCCTCCGGCTGGCGCATGCTCAAGGCCAGCACGACGACGAGCACCGGCTCGTACAGCATGACGGCACCCAGCCAGTGGATCGGCGGCCACGATCTCCGCGTCGTCGCGCCCGCGGCCGGCACCGCCACGACCGGCTCGTCG
Source organism: Nocardioides jejuensis (assembly GCF_004337475.1). Classification (GTDB taxonomy): domain Bacteria; phylum Actinomycetota; class Actinomycetes; order Propionibacteriales; family Nocardioidaceae; genus Nocardioides; species Nocardioides jejuensis. Next base: position 24,585 of record NZ_SJZJ01000016.1, read on the forward strand.
ACCGCCCGCGCCTTCACGGTCAAGCCGTCGTGGACCCCCGCGGGATCGAGCAGCGACTGGCGCTGGCTCGCCACGGACGGCGACCACCCCCGCTACAACCCGTGTCGTGCGATCAGCTGGAAGTTCAACCGCAACGGCGGCTACGCGGCATCCCTCGACGACGTCAAGGGCGCCTTCCACCGCCTTGCCCAGGCGACCGGACTCACCTTCACCTACGCGGGGACCACAAGCGTCGTTCCGTCGTCCGACAGGTACGACCGCAGCACCGCGATCACGGTCGGGTTCGTCTCGTCACTGAGCGGCAACATCGCGGGTCGGGGCGGCGGCACCTGGTCGGTCCACGATGGCTACGAGGAGATGGTGCACGGCTCGCTGGCACTTGACCGCTCCGAGCACCTCCGCACCGGGTTCACCTCGTCCGGCGACGCGACGTGGGGCCAGATCATGGAACACGAGCTCGGTCATGTCCTGGGCCTCGGGCACGCCGCCGGCAGCAACCAGCTGATGAACGGCACCGCGTCGTCGCGCAACCACCTCATGGGCGCCGGCGACCTCAGCGGCTTCCGCGCCGTGGGCCTGCACGCCGGGTGCATCCCGAACGCGGTGCGGACCGTCTGAGCCTCAGCGGACGGGGTGACCCGCCGCCGCCAGACCGGCCTTGACCTCGCCGATGCGCAGCGTGCCGAAGTGGAAGACGCTCGCCGCGAGGACGGCGTCGGCGCCCGCGTCGACGGCAGGCGCGAAGTGCTCGACCGCACCGGCACCGCCGGAGGCGATCACCGGGATGTCCACAGCAGCGCGGACCATACGGATCAGCTCGAGGTCGAAGCCGTCGCGCGTGCCGTCGGCGTCCATCGAGTTGAGCAGGATCTCGCCCGCGCCGAGCTCGGCCGCCTTGATCGCCCAGCCGACCGCGTCGATGCCGGTGCCCTGACGGCCACCGTGCGTGGTGACCTCGAAGCCCGAGTCGGTGCGGGTCTCCCCCGTCACGCGGCGGGCGTCGACCGAGAGCACCAGCACCTGGTTGCCGAACCGGTCGGCGATCTCGGCGAGCACCTCGGGGCGCGCGATCGCGGCGGTGTTGACGCCGACCTTGTCCGCACCGGCGCGCAGCAGCCGGTCGACGTCGGCGACCGTGCGCACGCCACCGCCGACCGTCAGCGGGATGAAGACCTCTTCGGCGACCTTGGAGACGACCTCCATGGTCGTGGCCCGGGCATCGGTCGACGCGGAGATGTCGAGGAAGGTCAGCTCGTCGGCGCCCTCGGCGTCGTACGTGCGCGCGAGCTCGACCGGGTCGCCGGCGTCGCGCAGGTCCTTGAAGTTGATGCCCTTGACCACCCGGCCGCCGTCGACGTCCAGGCAGGGAATGACGCGGACGGCGAGGCTCACAGGGTGCCCTTGGTGAGGGCGAGCGCGTCCTCGAGGGTGAACTGGCCGGTGTAGAGCGCGGTGCCGGCGATGGCACCCTCGACGCCCTCGCCCACCAGCGTCATCAGCGCGCGGATGTCGTCGAGCGTCGTCACGCCGCCGGACGCCACGATCGGGCGGTCGGTGCGGGCCGCGACGTCGCGGAGGAGCTGGAGGTTCGGGCCCTGGAGCATGCCGTCCTTGTTGACGTCGGTGACGACGTAGCGGGCGCAGCCCTCGGCGTCGAGGCGCGCGAGCGTCTCCCACAGGTCGCCGCCGTCGCGGGTCCAGCCACGCGCGGCGAGGGTCGTGCCGCGGACATCGAGGCCGATGGCGACGCGGTCGCCCCACGTCGCGATGGCCTTGGCGCACCACTCGGGCTGCTCGAGCGCAGCGGTGCCGATGTTGACGCGACGGCAGCCGGTGGCCATGGCGGCCTCGAGGGACTCGTCGTCGCGGATGCCGCCGGACATCTCGACCTTGATGTCGAGGCGGCCGACGATCTCGGCCTGGAGCTCGCGGTTCTGACCGACACCGAACGCTGCGTCGAGGTCGACGAGGTGCAGCCACTCCGCACCGGCGTTCTGCCAGCGCAGCGCGGCCTCGATCGGGTCACCGAAGACCTTCTCGGATCCGTCCACGCCCTGCACCAGCTGGACGGCCTGGCCGCCCTTGATGTCGACGGCGGGCAGCAGCTCGAGGTAGTCGCTCATGGTCGCGATTCTAGGAGGGCCTCTGGGGCTGCCCCGGGTTCGCCCGGAAACCTGATACGCCCAGCGGCGACGGCGCTACCGTCGAAGCATGTCGGCCTGGCACATCCGGGGCATCGTTCTCCCCGAGGCCGTCGAGCGCGACGTGTACGTCGCCGACGGCCTGCTCACCTTCACGCCGATCGACGGCGCCGAGACGGTCGCGACCGATGTCTGGCTCCTTCCCGGGCTCGTCGACGTCCACGCCCATCTCGCCCTGGCCAGCCCCGCACGCAACGCACACAGCCCCCGCGAGGCCATCGAGGCGAGCCTGCACGCCCACCTCGACGCGGGCGTGCTGGCGCTCCGCGAACCCGGTAGCCCGGTGCGTGACGCGGCCGGGCTCGGTCCGGCCGAGGGCTTCCCGCGCGTCGCGACGGCAGGTCGGTTCCTGGCTCCGCCGGGTGGCTACTTCCCCGGCCTGGCCCGCGAGGTCGGCGCAGACGAGCTACCCGTCGCGGCGCTCGAGGAGCTTGCCGCGGGCACCGGATGGGTCAAGCTCATCGGCGACTCGCCGTTCCCCGGACCGGGTATCGCCCGGACGTATCCGGACGACGCGGTCGCGGAGACCGTCCGTCAGGTCCATGCCGCCGGCGGCCGGGTGGCGATGCACTGCACGCTGGCCGAGGTGGTCGAGATGGCCATCGCCGTCGGCATCGACTCCGTGGAGCACGGCACCTTCCTGGAGCCCGGCCAGATCCACGCCTTCGCCGCATCACAGACCGCCTGGGTCCCCACGATGTCGATCGACGGTCTGCTCGGAGACTTCGTCTCCGCCGACCAGGCGCGCTGCATCTCCGCCCACGGCGACGTCGTCGCCGCAGCCCACGAGGCCGGCGTACGCGTGCTGGCGGGGACCGACGCCGGCATGGTCGCCCACGGACTCGTCCGGCACGAGGTGCAGCTGCTCGCGCGCGCCGGCATGCCGGCCGACGCTGCGCTGGGCGCCGGTTCGTGGGCCGCCCGCGAGTTTCTCGGCCTGCCGGGCATCGCCGACGGAGCGCTCGCCGATCTGACCGGCTACCGCGACGACCCGCGCGACCGCCTCGACGTCCTCGCCGACCCGGCGCTGGTGGTGCTCGACGGGCGCGTCATCCGCCGGCCGGCGTGACCTCGAGCAGGATCCGGGCCAGCTCCTGCGGCCGGGTCAGCTGCGGCCAGTGACTCGTGGGCAGCCAGGCCCAACGCAGGTCGGAGACGCGGTCCAGCACGGCGAACGAAGCCGGCCACTGCGCCCGCCACTCCCCCAGCGTCGCCTCGTCGAAACCGGTGCCGATGACCAGCGCCGGGACGTCGTACGCCCGCTCGTCGAGGGGCCATGGGTCGCGGGTGACCTGAGCGGGATACGGGACTGCGGTGGACTCGATCCAGGTGCGCTGTTCGTCGGTCAGGTCGCGCTGCTCCTCGGGCGTGAGGAGGTCCCAGTCGAACGGGATGACCTCACCGGCGTGCTCGTCCGAGCCGGTCGTCGGCTGCGGCAGCGTGTCGACGTACGCCGTCACCGCGATGTGGTCGGGCAGCTCTCCGGATGCAGCAAGGACATGCTTGGCCGCAGCGCTGCTGCCCACCAGCACGACTGGCGCCGTCGCGCCTTGCACCGCGTCGGTGACCACGGCGAGGTGATCGGCGAAGGTCGTTTCCGGGCTTGTCGGGAGGGTCAGCGCGATCACGTCATGGCCCGCCTCGTCAAGCGGAGGCAGCACCGCGTCCCAGGAATCGCCGCCGAGCCAGAAACCGTGCACGAGTACGAAGGTCGCCATGACCCCACCTTGGCACGACGGTGGTCGTGCCGCTGGCCTGAGTAGCCCTGCTCAACATTGCAGGTTTGCTATGGACGGCATAGCAAACCTGCAATACCTTCGAAGCATGCGGACACTTCCGGAGGACAGCGACTTCTACGCCGGCATCGCGCGGCAGGTCGGCGAGCAGCGCACCCTGCGGGGCCTGTCCCAGCGCGAGCTCGCCGAGCTCTGCGGCACCACCCAGTCCGCCATCGCACGCCTCGAGTCCGGGGTCCGGCCGCCTCGGCTGGACACGTTGCTGCGCCTTGCTGCTGCCCTCGACTGCGAGCTGGAGGTCACCCTCCGCCCGCGCACCCGACCCCGCACCACCAGGAGGAACTGATGAGCACCACGCGCCTCGACACGGACGAGATCGAGTCGACCCGGACCGAGAAGTTCCTCGCGGTCATCCTCACCCTCTTTCTGCTCGTCGGCAGCATCTGGCTCTACCTGAAGATCGGTGACTGGGTCGAGTCCGACGACCCGTACTCCTCGATGACGTCCCAGCAGCACGCCGTCGTGAAGACAGCGGACGACGCCGCAATCGCTGCGGACAACGCGATGCGGCAGCACGAGCTCGCGACCACCGCCCTCGACAAGGCGCGCGCCGACTACGACCTCGCCCTCCAGGCGGGCGACCCCATCACCGATCTCAAGCGCACCTACGAGCACGCCCAGGCGTCGTACGACGCCGCTGCCGCGACCGCGTCGTCAGCGCAGGCCCGCAACGAGGAGGCACAGGACGCCGCGAACCGCGTCTACGAGGAGGTCAACAAGAAGGCCGACCGGATCCACGACACCCGTGGCTGGATCACGGCCGGACTGCGCCTGCTGCTGGTCGGCGGATGGATCGCGGCATCGTTCGGCTTCGTCCGGCGGCTGCGCGACCGGGAGTCGCGCTACCTGCCGCTCGGCTTCGCGACCATCGCTGCCGGCGCGATCCTGAGCATCGTCTTCGCCGCCGACTACGTCTTCGACTACATCAACCCGCTCGACCTGGGGCCGATCGTGATCGCCGCGTTCGGTGCGCTGGTGACGGTGCTGACCTTCGTCGCGGTGCAGCGGCGTCTCGTGGCGCGCATCCCGGGTCGGCGTACGCGCAAGGGCGAGTGCCCCTTCTGCGGCTACCCGGTACGCGACCACGGCCCGTACTGCGAGGGCTGCGGACGCGAGGTCATCGCCTCGTGCGCATCGTGCGACGAGTCGCGACGCGTCGGGACGCCCCACTGCGCGAGCTGCGGAGCGAACTGAACCTCAGAGGGTGGCGATCCAGTTGCGCAGCAGCTGCGCACCGGCGTCGCCGGACTTCTCCGGGTGGAACTGGGTCGCCCACAGCGGACCATTCTCGACAGCGGCCACGAAGCGGTCGCCGCCGTGCTCGGCCCAGGTCACCAGCGGCGCCTTGGTGCGGTCATTGGTCTGGAGGGTCCAGTCGCGCACGCCGTAGGAGTGCACGAAGTAGAACCGCTCCCCCTCGACACCCGCGAAGAGCTGAGTGCCCTCCGGAGCCTCGACGGTGTTCCACCCCATGTGGGGTACGACGGGTGCCTGGATGCGCTCGACGACGCCGGGCCACTCGTCGCAACCGTCGGTCTCGACGCCGTGCTCCACGCCGCGCGCGAAGAGGATCTGCATGCCGACGCAGATGCCGAGCACCGGACGGCCACCGGCCAGGCGGCGACCGATGATCCGGTCACCCTTGATCTCGCGCAGGCCCGCCATGCACGCGGCGTACGCGCCGACGCCGGGCACCAGCAGGCCGTCGGCCTCGAGCGCGGTGTCGAAGTCCGAGGTCAGCGTGACGTCGGCGCCGGCGCGCTCGACGGCGCGCACGGCAGAGCGCAGGTTTCCCGACCCGTAGTCGAGGACCGCGACGGAAGGCGTGCCCATCCTCAGATGACGCCCTTGGTCGAGGGGATGCCGGTCTCGCGCGGGTCCAGCGCGATCGCGTCGCGGAAGGCGCGCGCGAAGGCCTTGAACTGCGTCTCGACCAGGTGGTGCGGGTCGCGACCGGCGAGCACGCGGACGTGCAGCGCGATCTGCGCCTGGAACGCGATCGTCTCGAAGACGTGCCGGGTCAGCGAGCCGACGTAGCCGTCGTTGCCGATCTGCACGTAGATCTGGCCCTCGGGCTCACCCGTGCACACGCAGTAGGGACGACCCGAGATGTCGACGACGGCCTGGACGAGCGCCTCGTCGAGCGGGACGGTCGCGTCGCCGAAGCGGCGCGTGCCCTTCTTGTCGCCCATCGCCTCGGCCAGCGCCTGGCCGAGCACGATCGCGGTGTCCTCGACGGTGTGGTGGGCGTCGATGTGCGTGTCGCCGACGGTGTGGACGACGAGGTCGACGAGCGAGTGCCGCGCGAACGAGTTGAGCATGTGGTCGTAGAAGCCCACACCCGTGGCGATGGACGCCTTGCCCGTGCCGTCGAGGTTGACCTCGACGTGGACCTTGGACTCCTTGGTCTCACGGGTGATGGTGGCGGTGCGGCTCATGCCTGCTCCTTCATGACCTCGGTCAGTGCGTTCTTGAAAGCGTTCATCTCGTCAGCGGTGCCGATCGACACGCGCAGCCAGCCGTCCGGCCCGGTCTCCCGGATCAGGACGCCACGGTCCAGCAGACCCTGCCAGACCGCATGACGATCCGCGAAGGTGCCGAACAGGGCGAAGTTCGCATCGCTGTCCGCGACCTGCAACCCCTTTTCGCGCAGCCACCCTACGGTTTCGTCGCGCTCCTTGCGGAGCTCGTCGACCTTGCCCAGCAGCTCGTCGGCGTGGCGCAGGGCCGCCAGCGCGGTCGCCTGGGTGACCGTCGAGAGGTGGTACGGCAGGCGAACGACGCGGATCGCGTCGAGGATCGCCGGGTCCGCGGCCAGGTAGCCCAGGCGCAGGCCAGCACCGGCGAACGCCTTCGACATGGTGCGCGAGACCACCAGGTTGCGGTGCGTGGGCAGCAGCTCGAGCGCGCTCGGGGTGCCCTCGCGACGGAACTCGCCGTACGCCTCGTCGACGACCAGGAGACCCTCGTCGCCCAGCGCCTCGCAGAGCACCGAGATGGCGTCGTGCGGCAGCGCGGTGCCCGTCGGGTTGTTGGGGCTGGGCAGGAGGACGACGTGCGGGCGCTCGGCCTCGATCAGCCCCAGGGCCGCATCGATGTCGAGCGCGAAGTCCTCACGACGCTTGCCGGCCACCCAGGTGGTGTGGGTGTCGCGGGCGTACTCCGGATACATGGAGTACGTCGGCGCGAAGCTGATCGCCGTACGACCCGGGCCGCCGAAGGCCTGCAGCAGCTGCAGCATGACCTCGTTGGAGCCGTTGGCCGCCCAGATGTTGTCAGCCGTCAGGCCCACGCCACCGTCGGTGTTGAGGTATGCCGCCAGGCCCTCGCGCAGCGCGCTGAACTCGCGGTCCGGGTAGCGGTTGAGGTCGCGCGCGGCCTCGCACACGGCGGCAGCGATGTCGTCGAGGCATGCCTCGGACGGGCCGTAGGGGTTCTCGTTGACGTTGAGCTGCACGGGGACGTCGAGCTGCGGCGCGCCGTACGGCTCGATGCCAGCCAGCTCGGGCCGGATCGGGGGAAAGCTCATGCCTGCTCCTCCGCAAACCGGACCCGCACCGCCGCGGCGTGGCCCGGCAGGTCCTCGGCCTCGGCGAGGGTGACGACGTGGTCGGCGACCTCGGCCAGCGCGGCGCGACTGTAGTCGATCACGTGCACGGCCTTGAGGAAGGAGCGCACGGACAGGCCGGAGCTGTGGCAGGCACAGGCAGCTGTCGGGAGGACGTGGTTGGAGCCCGCGCAGTAGTCGCCGAGCGAGACCGGGGCGTGGTTGCCGACAAAGATCGCGCCGGCGTTGGACACCCGGGCAGCGAGCTCGGCGGCGCCCTCGGTCTGGATCTCGAGGTGCTCCGCGGCGTACGCGTCGACGACGGCGAGGCCCTGCTCGAGGTCGTCGACCAGCACGATCGCGGACTGCACGCCGCCCAGCGCGGTGATGATCCGCTCCTGGTGCTTGGTGGCAGCGACCTGCGTCTCCAGCTCCGCCTCGACGGCGGCCGCCAGCGCCTCGCTCGGCGTCACCAGCACGGAGGACGCCAGCGGGTCGTGCTCGGCCTGCGAGATCAGGTCCGCTGCGACGTACGACGGCACGGCCGTGTCGTCGGCGAGCACGGCGATCTCGGTCGGACCGGCTTCGGAGTCGATGCCGACCTGGCCCTTGAGCAGGCGCTTGGCGGAGACGACGTAGATGTTGCCGGGCCCGGTGACGAGGTCGACCTTGCGGCACTCCCCCGCGCCGTAGGCGTACATGGCGATCGCCTGGGCACCGCCGACGGCGTAGACCTCGTCGACGCCGAGCAGCGCGCACGCCGCCATGATCGAGGGGTGCGGCAGTCCGCCGAACTCCTTCTGCGGCGTCGACGTCAGCGCGATCGACTTCACGCCCGCGACCTGGGCCGGGACGACGTTCATGACGACGCTGGAGATCAGCGGCGCGAGGCCGCCGGGCACGTAGAGCCCGACGCGGTTGACCGGCACCAGACGGTGCGTGACGGTGGCGCCTTCGCCGAGCGACGTCGTGACGTCGTGCTCGATCTCCGCCTCGCAGGTGATGCGCAGGCGACGGATCGACTCCTCGAGGCCGGCGCGGACAGCGGGGTCGAGGTTGACCAGCGCCTCCTGCAGCGTCTCCACGGGCACGCGCACGTCCGTCTGCTCGACACCGTCGAACTTCGCGGAGTACTCCACGATGGCCGCGACGCCACGGTCGCGCACGTCGTCGCAGATGGGGCGCACGATCTCGAGGGCATGCTCGACGTCGAACGCCGCGCGCGGAACGGCGCTGCGGTAGTCGGCGGTCGCGGGCGTGCCACGGAGGTCGATGCGGCGGATCATGCCCTCAGTCTAGGGTCTGGGACATGTCCCGGACGCTGCCGTTGTTCCCGCTGAACACCGTGGTCTTCCCGGGCATGACCGTGCCGCTGCACATCTTCGAGGAGCGCTACCGGGCGCTGGTCCGCGAGCTGCTCGAGGTGCGTGATCCCGCGCAACGGGTCTTCGGCACCGTCGCCATCCGCGAGGGCTTCGAGGTGGGCGAGTCCCACGGGGCTCAGTCGCTCTTCCGCGTGGGCTGCGTGCTCCAGCTGACCGAGGTCGAGAGCAACGACGACGGGAGCTTCGACGTCGTCGCCGTCGGCCGTGGGCGCCTCCGCCTTTCCAGCATCGTCACCGACCGTCCGTACCCCGCAGGCGAGGTGGAGCTCCTCGGCGACGACCACGACGACGTGGTGGCGCCCGAGCTGGTCGAGCGGGCCCGCAGCCTCTTCGAGCGCTACCGCGTGCAGCTCTCGCACCTGCACGGCGAGGAGGTGCTGACGGGATCGCTCCCCCGCGACCCGGCGTACCTCTCGTGGACGCTCGCGGCCACCACGCTGCTCCCCATGCCGGACCGGCAGTCGCTGCTCGAGGCGGACGACACCCACCTGCGTCTCGCGATGATCACCCGCTTGCTCCGCGACGAGATGCGCGCGATGGATGTCGTGCCGTCGCTGCCGGCGGTCGACGTCGCGCGCACCGGCTGGTCGCCCAACTAGTCCGCGCTCCGCTAGTCGGTCGTCAGTCGGGCCTTCGTCCGGTCCTCGCCGTCGACGCGCGAGAACGTCACCCCGAGCGCGTCCAGCGGCGCGGCGGAGGCACGGTCGTGCTTGCCGACCACGCGGGCCAGCCAGCCGTCCGCGTCGAAGTTGACGAAGAGCGCACCCGAGGCGTCCTTGGCGTCCGGGAGCAGCTTCGCGTACGTCGACGACCCGGCCAGGCCCTTGCCGGCCAGGACCGAGCTGACGAAGTCGCGGTCCACGCCGACCACGACCTTGTCGCCGTCCGCCTTCCAGACGAGGTGACCCACCGCCCCAGCGGAGATCTTGGTCAGCGCAGCCTCGATCCGGGTCGCGTCACCGTGGAGAACGGCTGCGATCGGCACGGAACCCCCGGCCTGGTCGTCGGTCGGGAAGTCGGTCCCGGCCACGAGGGTCACGCCGGTGCCACCGAGGGTCTTCACGTCCTCCGGGAACGCGAGCCCCGTCTCCTTCTCGAAAGAGCGCTCCATCTCTGCCTGGGACTCCTCCATCGGTCCGCCCATGCCGGTGAACGACGCCATCACCGTCTCGGTCCAGTCGGGCGCGAGGGTCGCGGCGTACGCGCCGGCCAGGTCGGACGGGACATCGGAGAGCAGCCGGTCGGCTCCCGTGCCCGCCGTCAGGTCGCCCCCTGCATCGATGTGGTCGGCGACCATGGTGAGCTGCAGCGCGTCGTCCTCGAACCGGAGGGAGCCACCGAGGCCGTCGAAGCTGCGGAGCGCGTCGAGCAGCTCCTTCGAGACCTTCGGGCCGACGACCTCACCCTCGAAGTCACCCTCGAAGTCGTCGCCGGACTTCGAAGACGCCGTGCCGATCCGGTCGGGCTCGGGGGCCGGGAAGCGCTTCGCGAAGAACGCCTGCTGCTCCTCGGGCGTCATCGTCCGGAGCTTCTTCTCCTCGGCCTTGGTGAGGGGCTTCATCTCGAAGTCGCCCTCGTCGACACGGTGAGACTCCTGTGCGTTCATCTCCATGGCAGGCGGGGCCACCATGCCCATCAGCATCAGGGGCGAGACCCCGAACACCGGCGACATCGCCCCCGTCCCGCCAACCACCGCCGGGACGATGAACGCCGCCTCCGGAGACTTCTCCGCCCAGGTGGCGGCCGCGTCGCCGGCCTCCGGGCCCGCGTACAGGGTGACCAGGCCGGTGCCGCCAGCCTTTCCGGTCCAGGTCTTGAACGACGAGGAGTCGGCGAGCGAGGACGTCGCCGCGTCGGCGAGCACCTTCTTCGCCGCGGCATCCGTCGAGGCGAGCACCGCCCAGGAGCCCTCGACGGCGTGGCCCTTGAGCCCACCGATGCAGTCGCTCAGCGCGTCCAGGCCCTTGTCGAGGCCCTCGTGACCGTCGACCTCGAGGACCACGACGGGCGTCGGATGCGCAGCGTCCAGGAGGGCGACGGCCATGCGGTCACCGATCCAGCCCTCGACGGCCGGCCACTGCTTCGTGCACGGGCCGTCGTCGGTGATCAGGTCGAACGCCGCGCGGCGCAGGTCATCGGAGCCCGAACCCGGACGGGCCTCGGCGGGGAACTTCCGCATGAAGCGCACCGCGTCGATCTTCTGACCACCGGAGGGGTCCACATCGATCGCCGCGTACGCCAGCGTCCCGGCCGGGAGCGCCTCTGCCGGCTGCGGTCCCGTCGACAGAAACGAGGCCAGCCAGACGCCTCCTCCAGCCAGACCACCCACCGACAGGACGCCCGCGACGACCGCGGCGACTCCCTTGGTCCGGCGACGCGGCTGAAGGTCCGACTCTGCAAGCATCATGGACGGAGGCTAGTGGCCGGCGCGCCGATGCCGCAGTTCTTTGCCGGGACGCAGAACGCCGGGTGGTCGCCCGTCAGGGCAACCACCCGGCGTCCCGGTCAGTCGATCAGTGCATCAGTCGGTGGCGACCTTGATCAGCACGTGGGCCTCGTCGCCGTCCTTCCACGACGAGACGCCGATGCCACTCAACGGCTCGACGTTGTCGCGGATGTCCTTCGGGGCGTCGAAGTCCTTGAACAGGTCGTCCAGCCAGTTCTTGGCGTCGAAGTTCAGGAAGAAGCTGTTGGCCGAGTCGCCCGCATTCGGCACGAGCTTCTTGAACGCCTCCGAGTCGCCGAGGCCGTGCTCGTCAGCGAGCGTGTCGGCGTACTTGGGGCTGATGCTGACGATCTCGTAGTCGCCGCTCTTCTTGCTCACGATGAAGCCGTTGGGCATGCCCTGCTTGCCGAACGTGTCGCGGACCTTCTCCAGGACCTTCTCGATCTTGTCGGGGTCGCCCTTGATCTTGATGCCCACGGGGATACCGGTCAGGTCCATCCGCTTGAACGCGTCGCTGCTCAGATCGGAGTCGACCGAGACCGTGAGCCCCTCGCCGAGCAGCGTCTCGATGTCGTCGAAGCTCAGCCCGGTCTCCTGGGTGAGCATCTCCTCGGCCTGCTTCAGGCTCATGCCGGCCTCGTCCTCGAGCATCGGGCCGTAGGCCTTCTCGATCTTCGCGCGCCAGCCGTCGGGCAGGCCGACAGCGAACGCCGCCACCGTCGACTTCGGCAGGGACTCGACGATGTCACCCGACGTGGCGACGTCAGCCTGTGCCTTGCTCGCGGCCTCGATCTCAAGACCCCCGTCGCGGAACCGCCCGACCAGGCCCGCACCCTCGAACTTCTTCGCCTCGTCGGTGGCGGCGTCGGGAAGCTTCACGCCCGAGTCGGCCTCGAAGAAGTCAAGGACCCGCTGATAGCCGAGCGGCGAGCCGTAGGCGGTCACGATGCCCGGATCACCTGCGGCGTCAGTCCAGGTGGAGTAGTTGTCGTCGTCGGCGAGGGACGCCTTCGCCGCGGACTTCACCGCAGCCTCGGCCTTGCCCTCACCCTGCGCCAGGACGAGCCAGTCACCGGAGAACGCCGTCGAGGTCGGCTTCTCGGTCGAATCGATGTCCTTGTCGAAGCACTTCACGATGGACGGCACGGCCGCCTTCGCCTTGGCGTGATCGGTCGTCTGGACGACGATCACCGGCGTCGGGTCTTCACCCTTGCCCGCGTCGAGGGCAGCGACAGCGAGGCGGTCACCAAGCCACGGCTTGACGTCCTTGTCGTAGTCGTCGAGGCCTGCGCAGCCGGCTCCGTCGCCCTTGATCTTGTCGAAGATCTCCTTGCGGATGTCGTCCTTGCCACCGAGCTTGATCTCGTCGGCGATCCCCGGGAACTTCTTCAGGGTCGTCCGGGCTGCCAGGAGCTGCTCACCGTTGGGGCTCATGTCGATCGCCACGTAGCCGAGCAGGCCCTTGGCCGGCAGTGCCTGCGCGGGCTGGTCGCCCTGGCCGTAGAAGACCTTGTAGCCCCACACACCACCACCGACGGCAGCAACGGCGAGCACGGCGCCACCGACACCGAGGGCAAGGCCCTTGCGGCTGGACGGCGGCGGAGTCGGAGTCGGAGTCGACGTGTCGGTCATGCGTGTCCTCGAATCAGTGGCGGAAGTCACTGGAGATTACAGACGATTCACTCCGCGTGCAGGCGCTGTCCACCGTCATCGCCGTGGTCCTGCGAGAGCAGAACGCCGAGGCACCCGACCGCCGTCGCGAACGGCATCGCGCACCAGGCGGCGCCCGGCTGCACCCGTAGCGAGGCGCGGATCTCGGCCCCGTCCTTCGCGTGGCGGGCCAGCGCGAGCGCGCTCTCCGGACCCAGTAGCCACCCGGTCAGGAGCATCGCGGCGGAGCCGGCGAGGGCACCGAGCACGAGCGAGACCACCCCGACGAGAGGCCGCCGGCGGAAGAGCACGCTGCCGACAATGCCGACGACGAGACCGAGGACAGACGCGATGGCGACGTACAGGCCGGTCGAGCGGAACTCCGCATCAGGTGGGAAGAACGGGTGGTGCGCGTAGACCTGGCCGACAGGCGCGGGCTTCCACCATGCCCACCAGCCGACGCCGGCAACGGCACCGACGGCGGCGCATGCCAGGACGGTGAGGACGCCGAGGGCGACCGCGCGCTTACTGGGCAAGGCAACCCGGCCCGAGGAGCTGCTTGAGATCGGCGAAGAGCGCACCACTCGGCGTGACGCGGAGCCGGTCGTCGAGGCGCAGGACGGTGGTCGCGTTGCGCGCGAGGAGCTTGAGCTGCACCTCGGTGACGCCGGGGTGGGTCCGGAGGACGTCCTTGAGCGACTCCACCACCGGAGCCGTGCACCGCGTCGACGGCAGCGAGATCACGACCGGACCGTTGGGACCGTCGGAGAGATCCGGGACGGTCACCTCCTGGCCCATGATCTCCGGAGTGTCCTTGCTGCGGGAGAGCCGCCCGCGGACGGTGATGATCGCGTCCTCGACGAGGTACGGCGCAGCGAGCTGGTAGCTGCTCGGGAAGAGCAGCACCTCGATCGAGCCCTCGAGGTCCTCCAGGGTGACCATGGCCCAGGAGTCACCGCGCTTGGTGATCTTGCGCTGGACGCTGGTGATCAGGCCGGAGACGGTGACGGAGGAGCCGTCGGAGCGCTCCTCATCGACGATCAGCTGACCGATCGAGCAGTCGGTGCCCTGGGACAGGACGTGCTCGAGGCCGTTGAGCGGGTGGTCGGAGACGTAGAGGCCGAGCATCTCGCGCTCGTGGCCGAGCAGCGTCATCTTGTCCCACTCGTCGATCTCGGGGATCGCGACGTTGACGCCGAAGCCGCCACCCTCCTCGTCGTCGCCGAGCCCGGCGAAGAGCGAGTCCTGGCCGATCGCCTCGTTCTTCTTGATGTCGACGTACTGGTCGATCGCGCTCTCGTGGACGACGTGCAGTGGCCGCCGCTTGTGCGCCATCGCGTCGAAGGCGCCGGCCTTGATCAGCGACTCCACGAGGCGCTTGTTGCAGACCTGCGCGGGGACCTTGGAGAGGAAGTCGTTGAAGTCGGTGAAGTTGCCCTCCTCCGCACGCGCCTCGACGATGCCGTCGACGACGTTGGCTCCGACGTTGCGCACGGCCGTGAGGCCGAAGCGGATGTCGGAGCCGACAGCGGTGAAGTTGTGGGCCGACTCGTTGACGTCGGGCGGGAGGACCTTGATCTTCATCCGGCGGCACTCACCGAGGTAGAGCGCCATCTTGTCCTTGTTGTCCTTCACGGACGTCAGGAGTGCGGCCATGTACTCGGTCGGGTAGTTGGCCTTGAGGTACGCCGTCCAGTACGTGATGACGCCGTACGCCGCGGAGTGCGACTTGTTGAACGCGTAGTCGGCGAAGGGGACGAGGATCTCCCACAGGACCTTGACGGACTCCTGGGGGTAGCCGCGCTCGAGCATGCCGGCCTCGAAGCCGGCGTACTGCTTGTCCAGCTCCTCCTTCTTCTTCTTGCCCATGGCGCGACGCATGTTGTCTGCGGCGCCGAGGGAGAAGCCGGCGAGCACCTGGGCGATCGCCATGACCTGCTCCTGATACACGATCAGGCCGTAGGTCTCGCCGAGGACCTCCTGCAGGGGCTCCTCGAGGGCAGGGTGGATCGGGACGATCGGCTCGCGACCGTTCTTGCGGTGCGCGTACTTGTTGTGCGAGTCCGCACCCATCGGGCCCGGGCGGTAGAGCGCGGAGACGGCCGTGATGTCGGCGAACTGGTCGGGGCGCATCGAGCGGAGCAGCGCCTGCATGCCGCCGGAGTCGAGCTGGAACACGCCCAGGGTGTCGCCCCGGCCCATCAGCTCGTACGTCGGCCGGTCGTCGAACGGCAGCTCCTCGAGGACGACCTTCTCGCCGCGGTTCATCGCGATGTTGGCGACCGCGTCCTCCAGCGTGTGGAGGTTGGACAGGCCCAGGAAGTCCATCTTGACCAGGCCGAGCTCTTCGCACTTCGGATACTCGAACTGCGTGATGACCTGCCCGTCCTGCTTCGGGTCCATCAGCGGAACGACGTCGATGAGCGGCTCGCTCGACATGATGACGCCGGCGGCGTGGACACCGGTCTGGCGGATCTGGCCCTCGAGGCCGATCGCGGTCTCGTAGATCGTGCGGACGTCGTGGTCCTGCTCGTAGAGCGCGCGGAACTCGCCGCCCTCGGCGTAGCGCTTGTGCTCGGGGTTGAAGAGCTCCTTGAGCGGGACGCCCTTGCCCATCACGTCGGCCGGCAGCGCCTTGTTGATCTTGTCGCCGATGGCGAAGCCGTGGTCGAGGATGCGGGCGGCGTCCTTGATCGCCTGCTTGGCCTTGATCCGGCCGAAGGTGGCGATCTGCGCGACGCGCTCCGCGCCGTACTTCTCGGTGACGTACTGGATGACCTCGCCGCGACGGTGGTCGTCGAAGTCGATGTCGAAGTCGGGCATCGAGGGACGCTCAGGGTTGAGGAACCGCTCGAAGTAGAGGCCGTGCTCCAGCGGGCACAGGTCGGTGATCTTCAGTGCGTACGCCGCGATGGAGCCCGCACCGGAACCACGGCCGGGACCGACGCGGATGCCGTTGTCCTTGGACCACTGGATGAAGTCGGCAACCACGAGGAAGTAGCCGCAGTAGCCCTTCTGCGTGATGACGTCGAGCTCGAACTCGGCACGGTCGATGACGTCCTGCGTCAGCCGGCCGTCGGGGTAGCGGAACTCGAGGCCCCGGAAGACCTCCTTGCGCAGCCACGACTCCTCGGTCTCCCCCGCCGGGATGTCGGCGCGCGCCATGTAGCCGCCGGTGGACTCGGTGAACTCGACGTTGCAACGCTCGGCGATCAGGAGGGTGTTGTCGCACGCCTCCTTGAGGCCGTTGTGGTCACCCCACAGCTCGCGCATCTCCGCGGCGGACTTGATGTAGTAGCCCTGCCCCTGGAACGCGAAGCGCTTGCCACCCTGCTCGTACGTCGGCTCGGCCATCCGGCTGCCGGACTGCACACAGAGAAGCGACTCGTGCGCCTTGGCGTCCTCGGGGTTGTTGTAGTGCGAGTCGTTGGTCGCGATCGGCTTGATGCCCAGATCGCGACCGAGCTTGAGCAGGTCGTCGCGGACCCGCTTCTCGATGGAGATGCCGTGGTCCATCAGCTCGAGGAAGACGTTGTCGCGGCCGAAGATGTCCATCAGCTCGCCGGCCTCTTGGACCGCCTCGTCCCACTGACCGAGGCGCAGGCGGGTCTGGATCGCTCCGGAGGGGCATCCCGTCGAGACGATGATCCCCTTGCTGTGCTCGGCGAGGATCTCCTTGTCCATCCGGGGCTTGTAGAAATATCCCTCCATGCTCGAGCGCGAGGTGAGCCGGAAGAGGTTGTGCATGCCCTCGGTGGACTCGGCCCACATCGTCATGTGGGTGTAGGCGCCACCACCCGAGACGTCGTCGCCGCCCTCCTCGGAGGCGTTGCCCTTGCCCCACCGGACGCGGCGACGCTCGCCGCGCGGCGTGCCGGGCGAGACGTACGCCTCGATGCCGAGGATCGGCTTGACCCCGTACTTCTTCGCCTTGGAGTAGAAGTCGTAGGCGCCGTGCATGTTGCCGTGGTCGGTCATCGCGATCGCGGGCATGCCGAGCTCGGCCGTGCGCTGGAAGAGGCCGTCCAGGAGGGACGCCCCATCGAGCATCGAGTACTCCGTGTGGACGTGCAGGTGCACGAACGAATCAGCGGAGCCAGACGACATGGAGGGAAGACTAACCGTCCCCACCGACACTCCACGAAAGGCGCACGTCGGGGGCATGTTCCTCGTTCTCGGACCCGTCGGTGTGCTCCTCCTCGACGAAGCCGTGGCCCGCGTAGAAGGCCCGAGCGGGCAGGTTGGAGGTGAAGACCCAGAGCCCGAAACCGTCGGGACGAAGCGTCTTCACGAGCTCGAGCAGCGCCGTCCCGACGCCGACGTGCTGGGCACCGGGAGCGACGTACAGGTCATCGAGCCAGGTGGGCGTGAAGCGCGCGTAGCCGACCACGACTCCCCCGACGTCGGCCACCCAGGTCTCGTCGACCTCGAGGCGCGCAGCCAGGAACGCAGCGATCTCCCGCGGGCTGTGCACGGACGCCGGCATCGGTGCGGCCGCCCGAGCCGTCAGGAAGACGTCGACGAGGTCGGGGACGTCCTCCGCCTCGGCCGGTCGCAGGACCAGCGCGTCGTCAGTCGGCGTCACGGATGACGTCGAGCGCGCGGGCGAGATCGGCCGGGTACTCCGACTCGAACTCGACCCACTGCCCCGACTCCGGGTGCGTGATGCCGAGCTTGACCGCGTGCAGCCACTGCCGGTCCAGCTTCACGCGCTTGGCCAGGATCGGGTCGCAGCCGTAGAGCGGGTCGCCGACGCAGGGGTGCTTCGTGGCACTCATGTGGACGCGGATCTGGTGCGTGCGGCCGGTCTCGAGGTGGATCTCGAGGAGGCTGGCGAACCGGTGCGCCTCGAGCGTCTCGTAGTGCGTGATGCTCGGGCGACCGTCCGCCATCACGGCGAACTTCCAGTCGTGCTTCGGGTGCCGGCCGATGGGGGCGTCGATCGTGCCCGCGAGCGGGTCCGGGTGGCCCTGGACGAGCGCGTGGTACGTCTTCTCCGGCGTACGGTCGCGGAAGGCCTGCTTGAGCACCGAGTAGGCGTGCTCCGACTTGGCGATCACCATGACACCCGAGGTGCCGACGTCGAGGCGCTGGACGATGCCCTCACGCTCCTTGGCCCCGCTCGTGGAGATCCGGACGCCAGCGGCAGCGAGGTGACCGACGATCGTCGGACCGGTCCAGCCGACGGTCGGATGCACGACGACGCCAACCGGCTTGTCGACGACGACGATCGCGTCGTCCTCGTGGAGGATCCGGATCCCGTCGTGGAGCTCCGGCTTCACCTCGAGCGGGTCAGCCATCCGCGGGATGGTCACGTCGAGCATGCCGCCCTCGTGGACCCGGTCGGACTTGCCGACGTTGCGTCCGTCGAGCTGGACGTTGCCCTCGGCCGCGAGCTCCGCTGCACGCGTGCGCGACAGGCCGAACATGCGGGCGATCGCGGCGTCGACGCGCTCGCCGGCGAGGCCCTCGGGGATGAAGATGGTGCGCTGGTCCATGTCCGTCACTTCCGCTCGTCGCGCGTGCCGTTGAGGCGGACACCACGGAACGCCTGCACGAGGATCAGCACCGCAGCCACGTTGATGCACATGTCGGCGACGTTGAAGATCGGCCAGTGCGGCAGCTGGAGGAAGTCGACGACGTGCCCCTCGAACGGCCCCGGCGCCCGGAACAGCCGGTCCGTCAGGTTGCCGAGGATGCCGGCGAGCAGCAGCCCGAGCGCCACGGCCCAGACCCGGTCGACGGCGCGCAGCGCGAACCAGATGACTGCGGCCGCCGCCAGCATCGCCACACACGAGAGCACGGCGGTGTACGACGTGCCCGTCCCGAACGCCGCTCCCGGGTTGCGGGTCAGCCGGAAACCGAAGAGGCCACCGATGACGTCCACGCGACCGCGGTCCGAGAGCTGCCGGACGGCGAGGGTCTTGGTGGCCAGGTCGACCAGGTAGAGCAGGACCGCCGTCGCGGCGAACACCACCCTCGCGATGCTCCGGGAGGTCGTGGTGACGGACGGGCCGGCGATCGCTTCTTCCATGATGGAGCGAGTTTCCCACACGGTCCCAGACGCAACGAACCCTGTGCGCTCGCCCGTCAATGGATGACCGGTGAGCGCACAGGGCCGGTGGGTCAGCGGCGCTCTTCGCGCTTCTTGCAGTCCATGCAGAGCGTGGCGCGCGGGAAGGCCATGACGCGCATCTTGCCGATCGGCTGGCCACACGACTCGCAGACGCCGTAGGTGCCGTCGGCGATGCGGGCCAGGGCACGCTCGGTCTGCGCCAGCATCTCGCGCGAGTTGTTGACGACCGTCAGCTCGTGGTCGCGCTCGAAGCTGGTCGCGCCCATGTCGGCCTGGTCGTGGCCAGCACCGTCTCCGGCGTCCTTGAGCAGGCCTGCGAGCTCGACCTCCTGGTCGTGGAGCTCCTTGCGCAGGCGCTCGGCGTGCTCCTTGAGCTCGGCGATCACCTCGGCGAGGTCTGCCTTGGTCCAGGCCTCCTCACCCTCCTTGTACGGAAGGGTCTCGGGCTTCACCGGGCCGGACTTGCGGACCGGGGCCGCCTTCTTGGCCGTCGCGGCGGCCTTGCGAGCCGTGGTCGTGGCCTTCTTGGCAGCCGGAGCTGCGGCCTTCGTCGCGCTCGCCGCGGCCTTGGTCGCAGGAGCGGCCGCCTTCTTGGCGGTCGTCGCGGCCTTCTTCGTCGTGGAGGCGGCGGCCTTCTTCGCGGTCGCGGCAGCCTTCGTGGCCGGTGCCGCCTTCTTCGCGGCCGGTGCCGCCTTCTTCGCAGGAGCCTTCTTCGCCGGCGCAGCCTTCTTCGCAGCAGGCTTCGCGACCTCGGGAGCCTCCACGGCGTCCTCGGGGCGAGCGCGTCGTCCGATCACCTTCTTCGCGGCGGAGACGGCAGAGCCGGCGATCTTCGTCGTGCTGCGGGGCATAGGACCTGGCCTCCTGGACCGGGACGAGGAAGGTGATCTGCGCCACCTCGGGTGCCGGAAGGCTAGTCGTTTCGTCCTACAGGCATCAAACCGGCTCGCGGGATGGTCACGGATTCACCAACGGGCGCGCCCGAAATGCCGGACCGGCCGGATCCACAAGGGATCCGGCCGGCCTCAGCGACGGTGCGGAAGGGCTCAGCCCTCCTCCTCGCCGAGGATCGAACGAAGGCGCTTCGGGCCCTGGCCGGCGGCCTCGTCGGGAGCGACCTCCGGGGTGCTCTCCAGCGACTCGAGCTGCTGGCTGAAGTAGCTCTTGAGGCGCGAACGGTACTCCCGCTCGAACGAGCGAAGACGCTCGACCTCGGTGCTGAGCTTGGCCTGCTCCTTCTCCAGGTCGCCGAAGAGCTGCTTGCGCTTCTCGGCGGTCTCGGAGTCGAGCATCTGCGAACGGGTCCGGGCGTCGGACTCCATCTTGTCGGCCTTGACCTTGGACTCCGACTCGAGGCGCTCGGCCTTGGTGCGGGCCTCGCCGACGATCTTGTCGGCCTCGTTCTTCGACTCCTCGACGAGCTCGTCCGCGTTGCGCGTGGCGATCTCCAGGAGGCGGGCGGCGGCGCTCGAGGCGTCAGCGACGGTGACGACGCGGATCTCCTCGGCAGGCGCGGGAGCGGCAGCGGCAGGCGCGACCGGCTCGGGAGCCTTCACCGGCTCGGGGGCCTTGACCGGCTCCGGGGCCTTCTCCACAACCGGAGCGGCAGCAACCGGCTGGCCGGACTGCGCCGCAGCCAGCTTGGAGCGCAGGTCGTCGTTCTCCTTGGTGAGACGAGCGAGCTCGGCCTCCACCTCGTCGAGGAACTGGTCGACCTCACCCATGTCGTAGCCCTCACGGAGCCGGACCGGAGTAAAGCGCTTGTTGCTCACGTCCTCAGGCGTCAGCGGCATGCCCTCACCCATTCATATGTCGAAGCGGAAAGAAACTGTCAGAACAATAGCGCCTGTGGCCGTGACACACGGTCACGGCCACAGGCGAGAAGCATTGGTCAGCTCTGGTTGAAGAAGCCACCCTCAGCGATGCGCGCCTTGTCCTCAGCGGCAACGGTGACGTTCGGGGGCGAGAGAAGAAACACCTTGTTGGTGACCCGCTCGATGTTGCCGCGCGTGGCGAAGACCAGGCCGGCGGAGAAGTCGACGAGACGCTTGGCGTCGGAGTCGTCCATCTCCGAGAGGTTCATGATGACCGGGACGCCGTCACGGAAGTTCTCACCGATGGTGCGAGCCTCGTTATAGGTGCGCGGGTGCAGGGTCGTGATGCGCGACAGCTCAGCAACAGTGGGCTGCGGCGCAGGGGTCGGGCGACGACGCTCCGTGATGTCCGCGACCGGCGCGGGGCGTGGAGCGGCGGCCTGACGCGGCGCAGGCTGTGCTGCGCGCGGGGCGGCCGCGGGGGCCTCGTCGTAGTCGTCGTACTCGTCGGCGTACCGGCCCGTGTCCTCGACCAGGCCGAGGTACTCACCGATCTTGCGCATGGTGCTCATGCGGCTGTCCTCCGATACTCCTGCGCCACCATCAGGCGCGTTGCTTGTGACATTACTTGAGAGTCCTTCGTGTACCGAGCACCGCGCTCCCGACGCGCACGTGTGTCGCGCCGGCGGCAATCGCCTGCTCGAGGTCGCCACTCATGCCCGCGGACAGCACTGTCGCGTCCGGATGAGCGACGAGGAAGTCGTTGCGGATCCCCGCCAGCCGCTCGAACGCCGCGGCCGGGTCCTCCCCGAGCGGGGCGACCGCCATCAGACCGCGGAGCCTCAGGTGCGTCGCGCCGTCGACCGCAGCGGCGAGCTCCGGCAGGTCGACAGGGTCCGCTCCGGCGCGGCCCTCGCGGTCCGGCGGGTCCAGGCTGACCTGCAGGAGTACGTCGACCGCTCGGCCCGCGGCGCCCTTGTCCAGCGCGTCGACCAGCTTGAGCCGGTCCACGGACTCGACCACGTCGGCGTACGCCGCGACGGCTGCGGCCTTGTTGGACTGGAGGCCGCCGATGTAGTGCCAGCGCAGGTCGAGGCCGGTGCAGTCGGCTGCCTTGGCCTCGGCTTCCTGGTGGCGGTTCTCCCCCACGTCGACCACACCGAGACCGGCGAGCAGCCGGACATCCGAGGCCGGGAAGAACTTGGTGACCACGACGAGCTCGACGTCGCCCGTGGGGCGCCCCGCAGCAGCCGTCGCCGCGGCGATGCGCTCGCGGACGTCGGCGAGGTTGGCAGCGAGCTCGGCCCAACGGGCCTCCCCCGGCAGCGGCGTCGTCATGCGCGCACCCGGATCAGGCCGGCCAGGCGGCCGGCGCCGTCTGCGTCGCGGCGGTGGGAGAAGAGCGTGGAGTCCTCGAGCGTGCAGGGGCCGAGGTGCTCGACAGTCACGCCGGCCCGCTCCAGCTGCGCGCGTACGCCGGCACCGAGGTCGAGCGCCGGTGTGCCCCACGTGGTGGTGGCCAACGTGGCGGGCTCGATCGCCGTCACCTCGTCCTGCATCTGCTGCGGCACCTCGTAACAGCCGCCGCAGACGTGCGGGCCGATCCAGGCCGTGATCGTCGTAGCGCCCAGATCACGCATGCGGGCAACCGTCGCCCCGACGACGTCGAGCTCGACGCCCTTGCGGCCTGCATGCGCTGCACCGACGACACCGGCGGACGGGTCGGCGAGCAGCACGGGGACACAGTCAGCGACACGGACGGCGAGCACGACGTCGGGCCGGTCAGTCACGATCGCGTCGCAGACCGGTGCGTCCACGGCAGCCGGGTCAGCGACCGCGACGACGTTGCCGTGCACCTGCTGCATGTCGCACAGCACGGCGGCATCGGGCGCGAGGACCTCGAGGACGCGGCGCCAGTTCTCGGCGATTGCCTCCGGGGCGTCGCCACCCACGCGCGCCAGGTTGAGCGCGTCGTACGGCGATGCACTGACCCCGCCGAGCCGGTCCGTGAAGGCCAGCTCGACGGGGTCGATGGTCAGGCGATGAGCGAACAAGCGCGCGTCACTTGAGGAAGTCCGGCACGTCCAGGTCGTCGTCGTCGAACTGCACGGCCGGGCGGGCCGGCTGGACGGGCTGGGTCGGCTGGACGGGAGCCGCCTGCTGGACCGGAGCGGCCTGCGGGGCCGGACGCGACGCAGCGACCTGACCGACGTTGTTGGTCGGGACCTGGCGCGCGGCGGCCGGGGCGGCGTCACGACGCAGCACGGTGCCCTCGTCGCGCTTCTTCGGCGAGCCGCCGTCGAAGCCCGCGGCGATGACGGTCACGCGGACCTCGTCGCCCAGGGCGTCGTCGATGATCGTGCCGAAGATGATGTTGGCCTCGGGGTGGACCGCCTGGGCGACCATCGCGGCGGCCTCGTTGATCTCGAAGATGCCGAGGTCCGAGCCACCGGCGATCGAGAGCAGCACGCCGTGCGCACCCTCGATGCTGGCCTCGAGCAGCGGCGAGGAAACAGCCATCTCGGCGGCGGCGAGCGCGCGGTCGTCGCCACGCGCGGAGCCGATGCCCATGAGGGCCGAGCCCGCGTTGGACATGACGGCCTTGACGTCGGCGAAGTCGACGTTGATCAGACCCGGGGTCGTGATCAGGTCCGTGATACCGGAGACACCCTGCAGCAGGACCTGGTCGGCCTGCTTGAACGCGTCGAGCATCGACACGTTGCGGTCGCTGATCGAGAGCAGACGGTCGTTGGGGATGACGATGAGGGTGTCGACCTCTTCGCGGAGGCGGGCGATGCCGTCCTCGGCGGAGTTGGCGCGACGGCGACCCTCGAAGGCGAACGGGCGCGTGACGACACCGATCGTCAGGGCACCGAGCGAGCGGGCGATGCGCGCAACGACCGGCGCACCGCCGGTGCCCGTGCCGCCACCCTCACCCGCGGTCACGAAGACCATGTCGGCGCCCTTGAGCACCTCCTCGATCTCGTCCGCGTGGTCCTCGGCGGCCTTCTCGCCGACGTCCGGGTTGGCGCCGGCACCGAGGCCGCGGGTGAGCTCGCGGCCGATGTCGAGCTTGACGTCGGCGTCCGACATCAGCAGCGCCTGGGCGTCGGTGTTGATCGCGATGAACTCGACACCCTTGAGGCCGAAGTCGATCATCCGGTTGACGGCGTTGACGCCACCTCCACCAATGCCGACGACCTTGATGATGGCCAGGTAGTTCTGTGCTGCTGCCATGGCGGCTGTGCCTCTCCCGATGGACGGTCTGTGTGTTGGCAAAACTGGGGAAGTACGCGCCGCTGACAGAACCCTAACCCTCAACTAGAGCGTTATAGTTATGTCAACCTCGCGTTGAGGAAGACCATACGGACCGGACGCCGCGTGTAAAGGGCCGACACGCCAGCGTCTCGAATTGCGCCGAGATTCCTGAGGCGTCGGATCAGGAACGCGTCGTCGGCTGACCCGGCACGCTGACGTCGTACGCCCGCGCGTCCGGCTCCGCCTTCAGCAGCGAGGTGAGGACGCGCGACTTGGCGTCGGACTGGTCCGCGCTCCCCCACACGACGACGCGGCCGTCGCGCAGCTCCAGCGAGATGGCGTCGCGCGTGTGCACGTCGACGAACGCGACGCGCTTCGCCACCTGCTCCGGGAGTACGCCGACCACGCGCGCGGCCTCCTGCATGGCATCGGCGTGTGTGTCGGCCGAGGTGCGGATCAGGGGCAGGCGCGACGGCCGACCCTTGAAGTCGCGGAAGACGACGCCGGTGGCGTCGAGGCCGTGCAGACCACTGCTGTCCTCCACGACCGCCACGGCGACCCGCTCGGTGACGTCGATGCGCACCTGGTGCGGCCAGGCCCGGGAGACGGTGACCGAGGCGACTGCAGGAAGCGCCTCGACGCGCTTGCGGACACCGTCGAGGTCTGCCCGGGCGAGCGGACCGCCCTGGGGCACGGCCGCCGCGCTGCGCACCTGCGCGGGGCGGAGGAACGTCGTGCCCGTGACGTCGACGCCACGGACGTCGAGCACCGACGAGGCGAGCACCACCCAGCCGGCAACCGCCAGCACGGCGGCGACCACACCGAGGACGACGAGGCCACGCCAGGTCCCCCACCGGCGAGCCCACTGGCGCCGCGCGAACCGACGACGGGACGCCTCGACGGTGTCGCCCTCGCCGGCGCTCCTGCGCCAGGGCAGGTCAGGCATCGGTGCGTCCCAGCAGGCCGAGGACCAGCGGTCCGACGGTGGTGATCGTGCCGGCACCGAGCGTGAGGACCATGTCACCCGGGCGCGCGCGGCGCGCGAGCTCGGCAGCAACATCGGCCAGCTCGGGCACGAAGGCAACGGAGCCCTGCGGGAGCGGCACCGCGTCGGCGACCAGCGCGCCGGTGACGGCCGGGTCGGCATCCTCGCGGGCGAGGTAGACGTCGGCGACCACGACCGCATCGGCGGCGCCGAGCTCGACGCCCATCTGCTCACCGAAGATCCGCGTGCGGGAGACGAGGTGCGGCTGGAACGCGACGATCAGGCGCCCCTCCCCCGCGACCGAACGCGCAGCCTGCAGGTCGCCGTGGATCTCGCTGGGGTGGTGGGCGTAGCTGTCGTAGACCCGGACGCCGGCCACCTCGCCCTTGAGCTCCATGCGGCGCTTGGTCCCGGTGAAGCCCGCGAGGCCCGCCTTGAGACCCGCGATGTCCAGCCCGAGCTCGAGGCCGACTGCCAGGGCCGCGAGCGAGTTGAGCACGTAGTGCTGGCCCGGGATCTGCAGCGTCAGCTCGCCCAGCGAGTCGCGCTCGGCGCGGATCGCGAACGTCGTGCGCGTGCCGTCGTGACGGACGTCGTGGCCCTCCAGGTCCGCGCCATCCGCGGCGAGCCCGTAGGTGACGACGCGCAGGCCCTTTGCACGCGCCTCGTCAGCCAGTTTGCGGGTGGCGTCACTGCCCGCCCACGTGATCAGGAGGCCGCCCGGATCGATCCGGTCCAGGAACTCCGTGAACGCCGCCTGGTAGGCCTCTTCGGTGCCCCACTGGTCGAGGTGGTCCGCGTCGACGTTGGTGACGACCGCGATCGACGGGCGGTAGACCAGGAAGGCGCCGTCGCTCTCGTCGGACTCGGCGACGAACAGGTCGCCCGTGCCGTCAGCGGCGTTGACACCGGTCGAGGTCAGGTCACCCCCGATGGCGTACGTCGGGTCGGCACCCGCCGCCTGCAGCGCGACGGTGACCAGGGAGGTCGTCGTGGTCTTGCCGTGCGTGCCGGCGATCGCGACCGTGCGCTTGCCCGCCATGACCGCGAAGAGACCGGCCGACCGCGGCAGGATCCGGAGGCCCTGCTCGACGGCGGCGACGTACTCCGGGTTGTCCTCGCGGATCGCGGTGCTCACGACGAGGGTGTCGACGTCGTGGATGTGCTCGGCCGCGTGGCCGACGTGGACGCGGGCGCCGAGCTCACGCAGGGCGTCGAGCGTCGGGCTGTCGTTGCCGTCGGAGCCGCTGACCGCGATGCCGCGGGCCAGCATGATCCGCGCGATCGCCGAGAGGCCGGCCCCACCGATGCCGATGAAGTGGACGCGGCCGAGATCCTCGGCGGGGAGCAGCTGGTCCGGGACGGGGATCCTCATCGACGGGCCTTCTTTCCGGAACGTGCGGCCTCGACGGTCAGCGCAGCGAGCTTGTCGTCGGCGTCGAGCGGGATGACATCGGCTGCGGCCTCGCCCATGGCAGCGAGACGGGCCGGGTCGGTGAGCAGCGGGACGAGGTTGGCCTCGATCCATGCGGCGTCGAGGTCGGCGTCCGCGACGAGCAGGCCGCCGCCGGCATCGACGACCGGCGCCGCGTTGAGCGCCTGCTCGCCGTTGCCGATCGGCAGCGGGACGTAGACAGCCGGCAGACCGACGCCCGACGTCTCGGTGACGGTGTTGGAGCCGCACCGGCAGAGCACCGCATCGGCGGCGGCGAGCGCGAGGTCCATGCGGTCGACGTAGTTGGCGACGACGTACGGGGCTCCCTGCGCCTCCACCACGAGCTCGTTCTTGGGGCCGATCACGTGCAGCACCTGCACGCCCGCTCCCCCGAGCACCCCTGCCGCTCCACTCACGGCCGAATTGATCCGCTGGGCGCCCTGCGAGCCACCCGTCACGAGCAGCGTCGGGCGGTCCGCGTCGAGGCCGAACGCCGCGCGACCTTCGGCACGCAGCGCGCCGCGGTCGAGCGTCGAGATCATCCGGCGGATCGGCAGACCGGTGTAGAGCGCCGGCTCACCGCCCTTCGCGGTCAGCGGCGTGTCCGGGAACGACGTCGCGACGTACGGCGTGAACCGGGCGCCAAGCCGGTTGGCGATGCCCGGGAGGGCGTTGCCCTCGTGCACGACGAACGGGATGCCGCGCTTGCGCGCAGCCAGGTAGGCCGGCACGGAGACGTATCCACCGAAGCCGACGATGACGTCCGGCTTGATCCGGTCGACGATCTCGAGGGCAGCGGCGCGCTGGGCGCGCATCTTGCCCGGGAACTGCAGCATCGCCTTGCCGGGCTTGCGGGGCAGCGGCATCCGCGGGACGAACTCGAGCGGGAAGCCGGCCTCGGGGATCAGCCGGGCCTCCAGGCCCGTGGTCGTGCCGAGGCAGGTGATCTCGACCGTCGGGTCCTCGCGCAGCAGCGCGGCGGCCGTCGCGAGCAGGGGTGACGTGTGGCCGGCGGTGCCACCACCGGCGAGCAGGACGCGCATCAGAGACCTCGGGACTGCTTTGCGGGGCGGGCGGGGCGGTTGCGCTTGCGGGCGGCCAGCGCGGCGGCGGCCTCGGGCTCGCGGCGGGCGAACCCGATCAGGATGCCGAGCGCGATGAGCGACGGGAGCAGCGCCGAGCCGCCGTACGAGACGAGCGGGAGCGGGATGCCGATGACGGGCAGCAGGGACAGGACCATGCCGATGTTGACGATCGCCTGACCGAGCAGCCACACCATGACGCCGAAGGAGACGTAGCGGACGAACGGGTCGCGCGTCTGGCTCGCGATCCGCACGGCCGACCACGCGATGGTGGCGAACAGGCAGAGGACGAACAAGGTGCCGATCAGGCCGAGCTCCTCGCCGAGGACGGCGAAGATGTAGTCGGTGTAGGACTCCGGCAGCGTGCCCCACTTCTGCTGGGAGGCGCCGATGCCCTTGCCGAAGATGCCGCCCGATGAGAGGCCCAGGAGGCCGTGGGCCGCCTGCCAGCCGTCGCCCAGGTAGTCCTTGAACGGGTTGGTGAAGCTGAGCAGTCGCCCGCGTCGTTCGGAGCTGGTCGTGGCGAGGAAGAACGCCGACACACCGACCACCGACAGCGCGAGACCGAAGAGCTTGGCCGGAGCACCGACCACCCAGAGCAGGCTCAGCAGGATCGCCATGAAGACGAGCGCCGTGCCGAGGTCACGCTCGAGCAGGACCAGGCCGACCACCAGCAGCGCCCCCGGCACGACCGGCATGAACACGTGGTGGAGCTCACCCAGCCGGCGCTCCTTGTTGGCGTAGACGTTGGCCGCCCAGAGGATCAGCGCAAGCTTGGCCAGCTCCGAGGGCTGCATGCTCAGGGGGCCGAGATTCAGCCAGTTCTTCTGGCCGTTGACGATCTTGCCGAGGCCGGGGACCTGCACGGCCGCCAGCAGCACGATCGAGCCGAGCATGCCGACCACGGTCAGCCGGCGCAGCGTCGCCTGGGGCATGCGGGACGCGACGTACGCGAGAGGGATGCCGATGGCCACCCAGATGAGCTGGCGCTCGACGATCGCGTAGGAGTTGTGCGTCGTCTTGTACGAGATCACGCTCGACGCGCTCAGCACCATGATC
The DNA here is from genome assembly GCF_004337475.1 of Nocardioides jejuensis. Taxonomy (GTDB): domain Bacteria; phylum Actinomycetota; class Actinomycetes; order Propionibacteriales; family Nocardioidaceae; genus Nocardioides; species Nocardioides jejuensis. The sequence continues at coordinate 53,319 of NZ_SJZJ01000016.1, forward strand.
AGGCCGATGGTCAGCAGCAGCGCCGTGCACCCGAGCAGCAGGTAGTACGGCGTCAGGGGGCGGTCGAGCGCCTCCTTGAGCGCGGCAAGGCCCCGCGGTCGCTCGCGGGTCTCCTCAGGCGTGGCAGTGGTCATCGCGGCCCATCCTCCCCCGCGGCCTCGGCGTGTCCGCGGTAGGTGCTCACGCGTGTCGCGCGTTGCGAAGTCCGTCACGCACGGCGGCGGGCGTCGCACCCGAGGCGAGCGCGAGGGCGGACGCGACCAGGGCGCGCGTCACCTCGACGGGTTCGTCGGTGCCGAGCTCCTCGAGCGAGGTCAGCTCGGCGGCCGAGGTCGACCGCTGCGGGAGGAAGGCCCGCTCCACGAGCAGGTCCTCCACGACGCCGAGCATGCCGATGCCCGGCATGCCCAGGGTGACGCCGATGGCGCGGGCACCCTCGACGACGTCGGCCTCACGGACCAGCTCCTCGGTGGCCGTGTCGGCGGCGACGTAGACGCAGGCCTCCTGCACGTGCTCGTACGCCGCAGCCCGCGCCGCCACGGAGCCGACGGCCCCCGGCTGGCTGTCGAGGACGACCGACGCGAGGGCGCTCATCGACACGACGTCGACGAGCTGGGCGTCGTCGAGCGCGACGACGAGTGCGTCGTACGGCTCGGGGTCCATGACCGCCTCGACGAGCGGGAGTCCGGCCACGCCGGCGACCGCCGGCCGCTGTCCGGCCGCGAGCAGGATCTGCTCGACGAGCAGCGCCACCTCCGCCTGGCCGGTGCTGCCGGCGACGACGAGCCACGGAGCCGGGCGGCTGCCGACGCCGGTGTCACGCAGGCGCCAGGCCAGCTCGACCTCGCCCCACACCGGGACGCCGCGGTCGCGCGCCGCGGCAACGAGCGGCGCGTCGAGATGTTCAGGTGACGCGATGACCAGATCGACCTCGTCCGGCAGGGTGTCGAGGGCGTCGGCGGCGAGCTCGATCGTCGCACCGAGCACCTCGAGCAGCTCGGCCTTCTCGGCACTGTCCGCCTCGAACGGGTCGTCGTCGTTGAGCGGGACGGCGCGGGCCGTGACCGTCGCGCCGAGGTGCAGCAGGTTGTCGCTGGCCGCGAAGCCGGCCCGGCCGAAGCCGGCGACGACGACGCGCACGCCCTCCCACGGCCCCGAACGATCCAGGGCCGCGACCTCGGGGGCGTCAGACACCGGCGACCCACTCGGCGTAGAAGAGGCCGAGACCGCCGGCCACGAGGAGGCCGGTGATGATCCAGAACCGGATCACGACCGTGACCTGCTCCCAGCCGAGCATCTCGAAGTGGTGGTGGATCGGTGCCATCCGGAAGATCCGCTTGCCCTTGGTCGCCTTGAAGTACGACACCTGCATCATCACCGACAGCGTCTCCATGACGAAGAGGCCACCGAGGATCAGGAGCAGCAGCTCCGTGCGGGTCAGGATCGCCAGGCCGGCGAGGCCACCGCCGAGCGCCAGGGAGCCGGTGTCACCCATGAAGATCTGTGCCGGCGAGGCGTTCCACCACAGGAAGCCGAACGCCGCACCGGTGATCGCCGCCGCCACCACCGCGAGGTCGAGCGGGTCGCGCACCTCGTAGCAGCGGCCGAGCTCGGGGGCCGGGCTCTGGAAGCAGGTCTGGTTGGACTGGAAGATGTTGATCAGCGTGTAGGCGCCGAAGACCATGACCGAGGCGCCCGCGGCGAGGCCGTCGAGGCCGTCGGTGAGGTTCACCGCGTTGCTGGTGCCGGTGACGATGATCCAGATCAGGGCCATCACGATGACTGCCGGGATGGTCCAGGCTTGCCAGTCTCGCAGCACCGAGATGTGGAGCGACGCCGGGCGCACACCGTGGGAGTTCTCGAGCCACGGCGAGATGGCGACGCCACCGAAGACGAGGGCGATGAAGGTCTGGCCGATCATCTTCGCCCGGCTGCGCAGACCGAGGTTGCGCTGGCGGTAGATCTTGATGAAGTCGTCCAGGAAGCCGACGAGGCCGCATCCGGCGAAGAGGAAGAGCAGCAGGAGCGCCGACGCCGTCGGGAGCTCGCCGGTGATCAGCTTGGCCAGGCCGTAGGCCAGTAGCGCGGCGAGGATGATGACGATGCCGCCCATGGTCGGCGTACCGCGCTTGGTCTTGTGCGACTCCGGACCCTCTTCGCGGATCTCCTGGCCGTAGCCCTTGGCCTTGAGCACCCGGATCGCGTAGCGCGTGCCGATCAAGGAGAGGATCAGCGAGAGGCCGCCGCTCAGCAGGATCGCCCTCATCGTTACTCCTTCTCCAGCAGCCCGTCGGCCACGTGCTCCAGCGCGGCCCCGCGTGAGGCCTTGACCAGTACGACGTCGCCGGGAGCGACGTTCTCGCGCAACCATGCCAGAGCAGCGGCCCGGTCGGCAGCCGACACCGCCGTGCCGGACCAGTCTGAGATCTTGCTCGCACCGTCCAGCATGGGTGCCGCGTCGTCGCCGATCACCAGGAGTACGTCGACCCCGGCCGTCGCCGCGTGGGCGCCGATCTCGGTGTGGATGCGGGCCGCATCGCCGCCGAGCTCGCGCATCTCTGCCAGGACGGCGATCGTCCGGCGGCCGCTGCGCTCCTTGATGCCGGCAAGGGTGTCGACGGCCGCACGCATCGCGTCCGGGCTGGCGTTGTAGGCGTCGTTGATGACCGTCACGCCGTCGGCGCGGTCGTGGACCTCCATGCGCCAGCGGGACAGGCTGCGCGCCTGCTCAAGGGCCTGCGCCGCGACGAGCCAGTCGACGCCGGCTGCGAGGGCCATGGTGAGCGCGGCGGCGGCATTGAGGACCTGGTGCTGCCCGATCTCGAGCACCTGGACCCGGACGGGCGACTGGCCCGTCGTGCCGTTGAACGAGACGCGGGGGCGTCCGAGCTCGTCGAGCACGACGTCCTTGAAACCGACGTCGGGGCGCGGGATCGGTGCATCCGTGGCAGTGCTGCCACCGATGGATGCGGACTCGGCGGATTCGGGTGCATCCGTGGCAGTGCTGCCACCGATGGCACCCCAGCGCAGCACCCGGGCCGGCGTGCGGGAGGCCATCGCGGCAACCAGCGGGTCGTCGGCGTTGAGAACGGCGACACCGTCGGCCGGCAGGCCCTCGACGATCTCGCCCTTCGCCTGCGCGATCGCCTGCTGCGTGCCGAACTCGCCGAGGTGCGCGGTGCCGACGTTGATGACCGCAGCGATGTCCGGGCGCGCGATGCCACAGAGGTAGGAGATGTGTCCGAGACCGCGGGCACCCATCTCGACGACGAGGTAGCGCGTGGACTCCGTCGCCCGCAGGACGGTCAGCGGGACGCCGAGCTCGTTGTTGAAGTTGCCGGCAGTCGCGACGGTCTCCCCCGCTGCGGCGAGGATCTGCGCGAGGAAGTCCTTGGTGCCGGTCTTGCCCTGGCTGCCGGTGAGCGCGAGGACCGTCAGGCCGCTGAGCTGGTCGCGGACGTGCCGGGCCAGGAGGCCGAGGGCCACCGCGGGGTCGTCGACCACGACGGTCGGGACACCGGTCGGGCGCGAGCCGAGGACACCGGCGGCGCCGGCGGCGACCGCGCCCTCGGCGTACGCGTGGCCGTCGACGTGCTCACCGGCGATGGCGACGAAGAGGCCACCCGGCTCGACAGCGCGGCTGTCGACGAAGGCCGGCGCCGTCACGACGACGTCGTCACCGTGCAGCACTCCCCCGACGACCGAGGCGATCGCGGAGAGACGGAGCGGGATCACGCGAGCTCCTCGCGGACAACCTGACGGTCGTCGAACGGGTGCACCATGCCGTGAACCTCCTGGCCGGTCTCGTGACCCTTGCCGGCGACGAGCACGATGTCGCCCGCCCCCGCCCGGGCCAGCGCGAAGCGGATCGCGAGGCGGCGATCGCCGATCTCGTGGACCTCCGCGGAGCCCTCCGTCGTGCCGGCCAGCACCGCAGCCCGGATCAGGTCAGGGTCCTCGGTGCGCGGGTTGTCGTCGGTGACGACCACGAGGTCAGCGAGGCGAGCGGCGATCTCGCCCATGACCGGCCGCTTGCCGGTGTCGCGGTCGCCGCCGGCGCCGATGACGCAGATCAGCCGACCGCCCGGAGCCACCAGCGGACGCAGCGTGCGCAACGCCGCCTCGACGGCGTCAGGCTTGTGGGCGTAGTCGACGACGACGTGGAAGTCGCGGCCGGTCTCGACCCGCTCGAGACGGCCGGGCACTCCCCCGGACGCCGCGAGACCCGCGGCGACCAGGTCGAGGTCGTAGCCCGCTTCGACGCAGGCAGCCACGGCCGCAAGTGCGTTGGAGACGTTGAAGTCGCCGGCAATCGGCACCGACGTCACCGCCGACCGGCCATCGGGGGCGACGACGGTGAAGGACGAGCCCTCCGGCCCGGCCACGATGTCGGTCGCGCGCCAGTCGGCGTCGCCGAGAGTCGAGAACGTCCGCACCGGCACGCCGTGGACGTCACCCTCCAGCTGCTCGCGCAGCAGCAGGCCGTGCTCGTCGTCGGCGTTGACCAGTGCCATCCGGGCCCGCTCGGGCGTGAAGAGCCGGGCCTTGGCGGCGAAGTAGTCGGCGAGGTCGGTGTGGAAGTCGAGGTGGTCGCGACCCAGGTTGAGGAAGACCGCGACGTCGAACTGGACGCCGTCGACCCGCCCCAGCACGAGCGCGTGCGAGGAGACCTCCATCGCGCAGGCATCGACCGAGCGCTCGCGCATCATCGCGAAGAGGCCGTGCAGGTCAGGCGCCTCGGGCGTGGTCAGGGCGGTCTTGATGTCCTCGCCGTTGACCCGGGTGCCGACCGTGCCGATGACAGCCGCCGCGACCCCGGCGTGCTCGAGCGCGAGCTCGGCCAGCCGGGTCGTCGTGGTCTTGCCCTGGGTGCCCGTGACGGCGATCAGCCGCAGGTCGCGCGCGGGCTCGCCGTAGATCCGGGCGGAGACGGTGCCGAGGGACGCGCGGGCATCGTCGACGACAAGGATCGGGACGCCACAGTCGGCAGCGAGCTCCGCGCCAGCGGCGTCGGTCAGCACGGCGACGGCACCGGCGGCGACTGCCTGGGCGGCGTACGTCGCGCCGTGGACCCGGGTGCCCGGCAGGGCGGCGTACACGTCACCGGGGTGGATCCGCTGCGTGCTGAGCGAGATGCCCGAGACCGCGGCGTCGCTGGCCGGCGAGGAGAGGCCGAGCCAGCCGGCGACCTCGGCGAGCGGCGTACGACGGGGCACGCGGGGGCGCCCGACGGGCGCTTCGAACGGGATCGGGTCGCTCACGGGTGGAGGTTACCGGTGCCGCTGCCGCCCCACGTGGTCTCGTACGGCGTGGCGGTGGTGTCCGTCGGCGGGATCCCGTACTTGCGCAGCATGTAGCTCATGATCCGCTTGAACGCCGGACCGGCGGTCAGGCCGCCCGCGCCGCCGTTGACGTGGCGGAGGACGACGTAGACCGTGAAGCGCGGGTTGTCCGCGGGGGCGAAGCCGACGAACGAGTTCTCGTTGAGGTTGTCGAGGTAGCGGCCGTTCTCGTTGACCTGGGCGGTACCGGTCTTGCCCGCCACCCGGTAGCCGGGGATCCGCGCGAGCGGCGCGGTGCCCTCCTCGGGGTCGAGGACGGTCTCCATCATGCGGGCCATCTTTGAGGCGGTGTCGGCGCTGACCACGCGGGTGGCGGTGGCCTCCGACGTGCCGACCTTGGCACCGGTGTTGGTCGTCGCGGACCCCTCGATCAGGCTCGGCGAGACGCGGACGCCGCCGTTGGCAATCGTGTTGACCGCGGCGATCATCTGCAGCGGCGTGACCGTGATGCCCTGGCCGTACGCGATCGTGGCGCGGGTGATGTCGGTCCACGGCGCAGCCGGCACGATGCCCGGGCTCTCGCCGCGGAGGCCGACGTTCGTCGACTGGCCCAGGCCGAACTTGGTCAGGTAGTCGCGGATGTCGGCGCTGTCCATCGTCTCGGCGGACAGCGTCGTGCCGATGTTGGAGGAGCGCGAGAGCACGCCGGCCAGGGTGAGCTTCACGGTGCCCTGGCGGCCGTGGTCGTGGATCGGCCAGTTGTCGCGCACGAGCACGTCCGGCAGCGTCAGCCGGGTCTCCGGCGTGGCGTGACCCGAGTCCATCACCGACGAGAGGGTCAGCACCTTCTCGACGGAGCCGGGCTCGTACGGCTCCTGGACACCCTTCGAGCCGTAGTAGTCCTTGCTCGTCGCCTGCGGGTCGTTGGCATCGAACGTCGGGTAGTCGGCGTACGCGAGGAGCTCGCCGGTGTGGCTGTCCATCACGATGGCAACGCCGGAGGCGGCCTTCCAGTTGCGCACCGCCTGGGCGAGCGTCCACTGGGTGAAGGCCTGCGCGTCGCTGTCGATGGTCAGCCGGAGCGGCTTGCCGTCGCGCGGCTCGGTGATGCTGGCGTCGGCGAGCGGGATCTGCTTGCCCTTGACCGCCTGGTAGCGGGCCATGCCGTCGGTGCCGGCGAGCTGCTGGCTGAAGGTGCGCTCCATGCCCGCGAGCGGGCCGACCTTGTCGTCCTGGCCGATGAACCCGACGATGTTGGCGCCGACATCCTTGAGGGGGTACGCCCGGATCGGGTCGCGCTCCGTCGAGAGGCCGACGAAGCCCTGATCCTTCGCGTAGGCGAGAGCGTCGCGGACCTTCGTCGCCGGGATCCGGTGGGCCAGGATCTGGTAGCGGCTGCCGTCGCCCGTCGTCTTGCGGAGCTTCGCCAGCGTCGTGAAGTAGTCGATGCCCAGCCGGTCGGCGAGGAGCTTCGCCAGCGCCGGGGCCTTCGGCGAGGTGAGGTACGGGTCGGCGATGACCATCAGGCCGTCCATCGACGCTGCCAGCGCGACGCCGTTGCGGTCCTCGATCTCGCCACGCGACGCCGGCAGGACGACCTTCTCCTCACCCTCCAGGTGCGCCTTGCCTGCGTAGTTGGCCGGGTCAACGGCCTGCAGCTGCACGAGTCGCGCCCCGTAGAACGACAGGACGATCGCGATGAGCAGGAAGCCGAATCTCAGCCGGAACTGGCTGACGGGGCGGGTGTTCACGGGGGTCCTTCAGGGGTCAGTTGGTGCTGCTGACTCCATGAGAACCCACGCGGGTGGTCTCCGTGGCGCCAGCCTTCGGCGTGTCGGCCTGCTTCGTCGTCTGCTTCGGCTTGACCTTCACCACAGTGCGCTCCGGGATCAGCGACTCGGGGCGGGCCTGGGCCGGCGCGTCGATCGGGAGCTTCGTGGCCGGCTCGTCGCAGGCCTGCGTGACCTTGTTGGTCGCGGTGTAGAGGAACCGCGGGCAGACCGGCATCAGCATGCCGAGCCGCGTGGCCTCCTCGGCCACGTGGTGCGGCTCGTTGAGGCCGTCGATCTCGGCCTGCAGGGCCTGCTGCTCGGAGCGGAGCTCGTCGGCGTGCGTCTGGAGGTCGGCTGCGGCGAAGGAGTTCTGCTGCATCGTCGTGTTGAAGAGCAGCAGGCCGACGACACCCGCGAGGAGGATCGCGCTCACGAGCATCACGAACGGCACCTTCGGCGCCCGGACGCGGGTGCGCGGGACGACGCGGAGGCGAGCCCGCTCGACCGCCTCCTCGGCGATACGGGTGACGCGGACGCGGGACAGCTGCGGCGTGCTCATCGCTGGGGGCTCCTTCGGGGGCTGTCTGATGCAGTGGTGCGCTCGACGGCGCGAAGTCGGACGCTGGCGGCGCGGGGGTTCTCGGTCAGCTCGGGCTCGACGGCCTTCTCGGCGCCGCGGGTGACCGCCTTGAACGGCGGCTCCATCCCGGCCGGGATGAACGGCATGTCCGGCGGTACGTCGAGGCGGGTGGCCTCCGTGAAGACCTGCTTGGTGATGCGGTCCTCGAGCGAGTGGTACGACTCCACGACTACGCGGCCTCCGACGCCGACCGCCTCGAGCGACGCGGGCATCGCCCGGCGCAGCACGTCGATCTCGTCGTTGACCTCGATGCGCAGCGCCTGGAAGGTGCGCTTCGCCGGGTGGCCTCCGGTACGCCGCGCCGGCGCCGGGATCTCGGCGTACAGGAGCTCGACGAGGCGGCCGGAGCGGGTCCAGGGCTCGATCTCGCGCTCACGCACGATCGCCTTGGCGATCTTCCGCGCGAACTTCTCCTCGCCGTACTGGTGGAGGATCCGGGCGATGTCGCGCTCGTCGTAGGTGTTGAGGACGTCGGCGGCGGTGATGCCCGTGCCGTCGTTCATCCGCATGTCGAGCGGCGCGTCCTCGGCGTACGCGAAACCACGCTCGCGGACGTCGAGCTGCATCGAGCTGACCCCGAGGTCGAAGAGGACGCCGTCGACGTGGTCGAGGCCCTGGCCGGCGATCACGTCGAGGATCTCGTCGTAGACCGCGTGGACACCGACGAAGCGGTCACCGAACGGCGCCAGCCGCTCCCCCGCCAGCCGCAGGGCGTTGGGGTCGCGGTCGATGCCGATGACGCGGGCGTTCGGGAGGGTCTGGAGGACGGCCTCGGTGTGGCCGCCGAGGCCGAGGGTGCAGTCGACCATGACCGAGCCCTCGGTCTGGAGGGCAGGGGCCAGGAGCTCGACGCACCGCTCGCGCAGGACCGGGACGTGGAGGGGACGCATCGTCAGATCAGCCCTGTCCGCCTGCTGCGAGGAGGAGGATCAAGGCCATCGCGCATCCAACCGAGAGACCGGCCGACAGGACCATCACCGCCAGGGCCTCGCGGGCCTGGTCGCGGACCCGCGCCTCGCGGGTGCCGGTGGTGGCGTTCATGGTGTCGACCCTTCGGTGTGCTGCGTAGATGACGACAGCGGATTCGCCTGACCAGGTCCCTGCCCACTTCCGCACAAAGGGGGAAGTTGTGGCCTGGAGCCGGGGAAGTTGCCCCAGGGCACGGGCAGAAGTGGGCACGAGACCTCGTCCTGCGAATCCGCTGTTCTGTTTCGTTCGGTGGTGCCGGGTGGTGCGGGGTGGGGATCAGATCCCCGGGAAGACCTCGTCGGAGAGCTCCGAGAACTTCTGCTCCTGCTCCTCGGAGTAGGTGGCCCAGGCCGTCGGGTCCCAGATCTCGATCCGGTTCATCGCGCCGATCACCATGACCTCCTTGCCGAGCGAGGCGTACTCCCTCAGCACGGACGGGATGGTGATGCGGCCCTGCTTGTCCGGGACCTCCTGCGACGCCGCCGCGAACAACATGCGGACGTAGTCACGAGCTCCCTTGTTGGTGACCGGCGCCTCGCGGAGCCGGTCGGTCATGCCTGCGAAGTCCTGCATCGACCAGACCGTCAGACAGCGCTCCTGGCCACGGGTGACCACGAGTCCCTCTGCCAGCTGCTCGCGGAACTTCGCCGGAAGGAAGAGGCGGCCCTTCTCGTCGACCTTGGGGGTGTAGGTGCCGAAGAACATCCGTTCTCCACCCCTTTCCCCCACTCTTCCTCCACTGCGCTCCACATTACTCCACTTCCCTCCACCGTCAACCATGTTGCGCGCGTTTTCCCGCCCTTTTACGAACCACCGCTTCCCAGACTCGGCAGCCCCCGGATCGCGCTACGTTGTGGGCGTGGGAGTTGCAGCTGGAGACCTCGAGACGGTCACCCGGGTCATGGCGCGCGTGCGCGCCAACATGGAGCGCGTCATCGAGGGCAAGCGCGAGGTGGTCGACACCGCGCTGACCGTGCTGCTGGCCGAAGGACACCTCCTGATCGAGGACGTCCCGGGCGTCGGCAAGACGATGCTCAGCAAGGCGCTGGCGCGGTCGGTCGACGGCACGGTGAAGCGGATCCAGTTCACCCCGGACCTGCTCCCCTCCGACGTCACCGGCGTCAGCGTCTTCGACCCGGAGACGCGCCGGTTCGACTTCCACCCGGGCGGCGTCTTCGCCAACGTCGTCGTCGGCGACGAGATCAACCGGGCCTCCCCCAAGACGCAGTCGGCCCTGCTCGAGTGCATGGAGGAGCGCCAGGTCACCGTCGACGGCACGACACTTGCCCTGGAGTCGCCGTTCCTGGTGATCGCGACGCAGAACCCGATCGAGATGGAGGGCACCTACGCCCTCCCGGAGGCGCAGCGCGACCGCTTCATGTGCCGCGTCGCCATGGGCTATCCCGTGCCCGAGGCCGAGCTCGCGATGCTGGGCTCCCACACGTCGGCGAACCCGCTCGACGACCTCGAGCCGGTCACGGATGCCGCCGAGGTCAGCAAGCTGATCGGCATCGTGACGCAGGTGCACGTCTCAGACGCCGTCGGCCGCTACGCCGTAGCCCTCGCGACCGCCACCCGCACGAGCCCCGACCTCCTCCTCGGCGCGTCGCCGCGCGCGACGCTCCACCTGGTCCGGGCAGCGAAGGCACGTGCGGCGCTCTCCGGACGCGGCTTCGTCCTGCCCGACGACATCCACGACCTCGCCGTTCCCGTCCTCGCGCACCGGCTCCTGCCGGGAGTCGAGGCCGCCCTCACCGGCCGGACGCCCCAGGCCGTCCTGGCCGGGATCCTCAACCGGGTCCCCGTCCCCGCGTCGTCCTGATGACGGCGGACGCGCGATGGCAACCCTGACCGGCCGAGGCCGGACCCTGCTGGCGGCCGGGCTCACCGCGGCGATCGGCGGACTCGTGCTCGGGCAGCCCGCCTTCACCGGCGTGGGCGTGCTGCTGACCGCGCTCCCCCTGCTCTGCCTCCTGTCCGTACGCCGACCCCGGCCGGTCGCCGTCCAGCGCACGCTCGAGCCGCGGTGCACCCCCACCGGCCAGCCCGCGCGGGTCCGGCTCACGCTCGCCGGCGCGACGCGCACCGGCCCCCTGCTCCTCGAGGACCGGGTGCCGTGGGCGCTCGGCGTACGTCCACGGTTCGTGGTGCCCGCAGCAGCGCGGGAGTGGACCGCCGAGGTCGACTACACCCTGCGCTCCGACGTGCGCGGCAGGTTTGCGCTGGGGCGGCTGACGGTGCGGGCGCTCGACCCCTTCGGGCTCGCGGTCCGCACCCAGGTGGTCGCCGACCAGAGCGACCTGATCGTCACGCCGTCCGTCCTGACGCTGCCTGCTGTCGGTCGCGCGGGCACGTGGACCGGCGCCGGCGACAACCGGCCCCGCGCCTTCGCCATCGGCAGCGCCGAGGACGTCACCGTGCGCGAGTACCGCCCGGGCGATCCGCTCCGGCGCGTGCACTGGCGGACCAGCGCCCGCACCGGCGAGTTGATGGTGCGCCGCGAGGAGCAGCCCTGGCAGTCGCGCGCGACCGTGCTGCTCGACAACCGCGCAGGCGCGCACCGTGGACACGGCGCGGCCTCGTCGCTCGAGGCCGCCGTGACCGCAGCAGCGTCGATCGCGTCCCATCTGGCCGCGCGGGGCTTCGTCGTACGACTGGTGACGGCGGACGGCCCGTCGAGCACGGGATGGCACGACGGCGCGACGGCGGCGGACGCCGACCGCATGCTCGAGGAGCTCGCGGTGGTCGAGCAGACCCAGCGGACCACCATCGACACCGGGTGGCTCACGGCCAGCTCGCGCCACGGGATGCTCGTCGCCGTGCTGGGCGACGTGCGCGAGGATGCGACCACCCTCCGCCGGCTCCTCCACCACGGCGCGCCGGCGGTCGCCCTGGGTCTCGACGTCGGCCGGTGGAACTCCGGCCCCATGGGCACCCCGCCCGGCGAAGCGCTCCGGGCAGCGGGGTGGCGTGCCGTGACCGTCCGCCCCGACACGGTCCTGGCTGCGGCCTGGCGCGAGCTGGCGGTCATGCCGTGACCACGCTGCGCAGCCCCGTCGTCGCCGCCTGGGCAGCTGCCACCACGTGGCTCGTCCTCACCTCGTGGAGCCGGCTAGTAGAGCAGTCGAAGGGGTTCGACCACCGCCTGCTCGTCGCCATCGCGCTCGTGTGCGCCGTCGGCGTCGGGTTGCGTCGGGTCGGGCTCGAGTGGCCCTTCGCCCTGTCCGGCCAATTCCTCACGGCGCTCCTGGTCCTCCAGGCACAGTTGGGCACGAGCCTGCTTCCGACGACCGGATCCACACGGCACGCCCTCCTGGCACTGGTGCACGCACTCGACTCCGCCGCACAGAACGCGACACCGGTCGCCCCCAAGCTGCCGTCGATCGTGCCGTTGCTCCTCGTCGGAGGCGTGGCCGTACACCTGGTCGTGGACCTCGTCGCGGTCTCGCTGGGCAGGGTGCTTCCTGCGAGCCTGCCGCTCCTGGCTGCCTGGGTCCTCCCCGTGAGCGTCCTCGGCTCCACCTCCGGCACGGGACTCTTCCTCCTCGCCGCCGGGTCGTGGCTGGCGCTCGTCGCGACCCATGAGCACGTCGACCGCGGTCGCTGGGGCCAGCTGGCGACGCACGGACGCGGCGCCGTCCTCAGGTCCGGCCCACCGACGATCGTCCTCGGCGGCACGGCACTGCTGCTCGCGGCGCTCCTCCCGGGCGTCCTGCCCCACCGGGAGCCGTATCGGCTCGACGGCGATCGGCCCGGCGGGACCGTCCGCGTCGCGGACCCGGTCGCAGACCTCCAGCGCAACCTGACCCGAGGCACCGACGTCGACCTGATGCGCGTCACGCTGGTCAACGACGTGGCGGCTCCGTCGTACGTCCGGGTGGCGGTGCTCGACGAGTTCGACGGCAAGGCCTGGCGCGTCGGACCCCGGACCTGGCCATCGACCAACGCAGTCGACGACGGGTTCCCCCCGGCGCCGGCCCTCCGTCTCCCCGGCCAGCGCGTCTCCTGGAAGGTGGCCGTCTCCCCGTCGTTCGCCTCGGACTGGCTGCCGCTGCCCAGCTGGACCATGAGCGTCCTGACCGGCGACGCGTGGCGCTACGACAGCACCCAGCTCGACGTCCACCGGGCCGGCCAGCCGGGCACGACCGCGGGCTTGCACTACGCCGTCGAGGAGTACCGCCCTCACATCGACCCGGCACTGCTGAAGCGCGCCGCGCCCGACCCGAGCCACCAGGCGAGCGACACCGCACTGCCCACGACGCGCCCCGAGTGGGTGCAGCGACTGGCTCGGCAGGTCACCGAGGGAGCAACGACGGACTACCAGCGGGCGGTCGACCTCCAGGAGTGGTTCCAGCACGACTTCACCTACTCCACCGACACGGAGCCGGGCAGCGGCTTCGAGGCACTCGGCGACTTCCTCAACCACTCCCGCACCGGCTACTGCGAGCAGTTCGCGGCATCGATGGCGTTGCTCGCCCGGGAGCTCGACATGCCCGCCCGGGTCTCGGTCGGCTTCCTGCGTCCGCGTCACCTCACCGGGATGACCTACGAGTTCAGCGCGCACGACCTGCACGCCTGGCCCGAGATCTGGTTCTCCGGCGTCGGATGGGTCGGCTTCGAGCCGACGCCGACCAGTCACACCGGATCGGTGCCGGCCTGGTCACGCCCGACCGGCCAGCCGTCACCGAGCGCGAGCCCGTCGACCACGGCCAGGCCGACAACCTTGCCGAAGCCGCAGACACCGGCCCCGCGGGACAACGGCGCAGCCGCGTCGCCGGAGGGTCACGACGCGCGGGTGCCGCTCCTGGTCTGCCTCGTGCTCGTCGCACTGGCCGCCGTTGCCACGACGCCCCGCCTGGTCCGGAGCCGCCGGCGCACCCGACGCCTCGGCTCATCGGACGTCGAGGACTGGTGGGAGGAGCTGCACGCCACGGCGTTCGATCTCGGCGTCGCCTGGCCGTCCGGACGGTCGCCACGTGCGACGGCACGGTCGGTCGCTGCCCACTTCGCCGCCGAGCACGAGGCCGACGCGCGCGAGGCTCTGGACCGCATCGTCGACGCCCTCGAGCTGCACCGCTACGCGCCCACAGGGACGGGCACCGCCACGAGCGCTGACGTCACTACCTGCGTGCTCGCGTTGCGGGCCGCCGCCGGCGCACGCGTCGTACGCCGCGCCACGTGGTGGCCGCGATCAGTGCTGCGGGGTCAGTGGGGCGCGGGCCGGCTGCGGAGCGCGGAGAGCGCGTAGGTCGCACTCGCCAGCATCACGAGGAAGCCACCGACCGCGACGAGCACGAGCTCGGTCACGGCACCGGTCATCAGCAGGGCAACGCCACCGAGGAAGACGACGCCCGCGAAGATCGCGCGCTGACGCGCGGCACGCCGGAACGAGCTGCCACGCAGCGTGGAGGCGAACTTCGGGTCTTCCTCACTGAGGGCCCGCTCCATCTGCTCCAGCAGCCGGAGCTCTTCTTCCGAGAGTGGCACGGCCCCTCCTCCCTGCACGTCGATCGATCCCCTCCAGTCTAGGCAGGTCACCGCAGGTGCGGGTACCCGCTTCGGGCATTTTTTCAGGGCCGCGCGACGAGGTGGACCTGGCTCGCCAGCGGGAGGAACTCCGGCACCGAGGCGACCGCGCGCTCGAGCTCGGCGAGCGCCTCCGCGGAGCCCGGCTCGTTGTCGTGGAGCGCACCGGGCACGAGGTCGCTGAAGACCCGGATCGCCTGCCGCGCCGACGGCGTGAAGCCGGCAGCACCGAGCAGCTCCTCGACCTCGGCGGCCGTGAACCGTCGGCCGGCACCCCGGGAGCTGGACGGGACCACGCCCGGCCCTCCCTCGAGGAGGTCGCGGGCCTGCTGGAACTGGCCGGCCATCGCGCGGGCCACCACGGCCGCGTGGCGCTGGGCGACGAGGAGGCTGAGGACGCCGCCGGGCCGGAGCACCGCGGCGATCGAGGCCAGTGCGGCAGCCGGGTCGGCCACCATCTCGATCACCCCGTGGCACAGCACGACATCCACGCTGTCTGCGGGGACCAGCGTCGCCAGGTCGGACAGGTCGCCCTGCTCCGCCGTGACGAGGTCGGCAACTCCGGCGTCGGCGGCACGGCGTGCGAGCGCGGCAAGCGCGTCGGGGCTGGGGTCGATGACCCGGACTCGGTGGCCCCGCTCGGCGATCCGGACGGCGAAGCCGCCGGTGCCACCCCCGATGTCGAGCACGGTCGCGCCCGGGAACTCTTCGAGGATGTCTTCGAGGGCCGCCCACAGGACGGTCGCGCGGCGATCAGTGCCAGCCATGGCGCCCACAGTAGTGGCGGGCATCGCTGGACTCACGCCCCGGCGCGCAGGGCAGGGCGGAAGACGATCTCCTCCTCCACCGATGTGTGCGGCGCCAGCCCGAGCGCCTGCTCCACGACGGCCAGGAACCGGTCGGACTCCCGCACCAGGTCGTCGGCCTCACGCTCGGTCACCGAGCGGACCGAACCCGCCTCGGCCGCCGCCCGCTTGGATGCACCGGCCGCGAAGAACGTCGCCCACTCCCCCAGCTCCGGCGCCACCGCGGCCAGGAGGACCCAGGCGTTCTTCTGCTTGCGCAGGCGCGGGTCGGGGTGGGCACGCGCGGCCAGCAGTGCAGCCGCCGCCCGGAGCGCCGCGACGTGGGCGTGGGCGTAGCGAGCCGGTGCCTCCGTCGTCATGATCGCCTCCCGAAGCGACTCGGCCGAGCGCTCCAGGTAGGAGTGGGTGGTGGCGGGCAGCAACATCATCATCAGGGCTCCTTCGGTGACATCGACCCTCACGTCTTCGAACATTTGTTCGATGGGTCGAACGCTACACCCGGCCTCCGACAGATGGGCCGGCCGACAGGCCCTAGGGTCGAGCGCATGATCGAGATCTGGCTGAACCCCGCGTGCTCGAAGTGCCGTACCGCCGTGACCGAGCTCGACGCGGCCGGCGCTGCGTACACCGTGCGTCGCTATCTCGAGGAGCCGCCGACGGTCCGCGACATCGACGACGTGCTCACCCGGCTCGACATGGAGCCGTGGCACATCGCCCGCACCGCCGATGCCAAGGGCCTGGGCGTGATCCTGCCCGAGCGGACGGTCGACCAGCGAGCGGCCTGGATCCAGCTGCTCGCCGACCACCCGAAGCTGATCCAGCGGCCGATCCTCACCGCGACCGACGGCACGACCGTCGTGGGTCGGGACGCCGACAGCCTCGCGAAGGTCATCGCCGCCGGCTGACGTCCAGCGGCGTCGCTCGGGGCTAGGTTGCTTGCGTGGACTCTCTCGCGATGACCTTCACCAGCGGCTGGGCCAGCGGCGTCAACAGCTATCTCGTCGTCCTCGTGCTCGGCATCGCCGAGCGCCTCGGGGTCGACGGCATCCCGCACGTCCTCGGGAGGTGGGAGGTGCTGGCCGTCGCCGGCTTCCTCTACGTCATGGAGTTCGTCGCCGACAAGATCCCGTACGTCGACTCGACGTGGGATGCCATCTCCACCGCGATCAGGCCGACCGTCGGTGCCGTCCTCGGCGTACTGCTCGCGGGTGACGCGACCTCCTTGCAGGGAGCACTGGGCGGCGTCCTGGGCGGCACCACCGCGCTCGCCTCCCACACCGTGAAGAGCGGCAGCCGGCTCGCGATCAACACCTCCCCCGAGCCCGTGACCAACGTCGTCGCCAGCCTCGGCGAGGACGTCACCGTGCTGGGCGTCGCACTCCTCGCGCTCCACCACCCGGTCATCGCTGCCTCGATCGCGGCCGTCCTGCTCGTCGTGGGACTCGTCGTCCTCTACGTGGTCCTGAAGTACGTGCGTCGCGGCTGGCGTCGCTGGAAGGGCAAGGACCGCCTCCCCGCGGCGGTGGCCTGACCGCTAGGTTCAGCGCCCATGGCACGCATCGCAGTGATCGGCGGCGGCTTCGGCGGCACCGCCGCGGCGGCCCGGCTCGCCAAGCTCGGCCACGACGTCACGCTCCTGGAGAAGTCACAGCGCCTCGGCGGCGCCCTCGACACGGTCACGGCCGACGGCTTCACCTGGGATGCCGGCCCGACCATGACGCTGCTGCCGGCCGTGATCCGCGACCTGTTCCGCAAGTCCGGGCGGCCACTGGAGAAGGAGCTCGACCTCGTCGCGCGCGACGTGATCCGCGAGCACTGGTTCGCCGACGGCTCGACGGTGGTCCTGCGCGGCGGCTCGCGCGGCGTGCAGTACGACGCGTTCGAGGAGCTCGGCACGGGCCTCGGTGAGGCGTGGTGCGACCACGTCTCGTCGTACGCCGATGACTGGGAGGTGGTCCGCCGGGAGTATCTCGAACGACCGTGGCGTCCCGAGATCGCCAGCAAGGAGGTCGTCGCACGGCTCCAGTCGCGCACGATGCTCGCGAAGCGGCTGAAGAAGGACTTCCGCGACGAGCGGCTCCGGCTGGTAGCGGGCCACCCCTTCTTCATGGACGGCCACGACCTGCGCAACGTGCCGGCCTGGATGGGCCTCAACGCCTACGTCGAGCAGAACTTCGGCGCCTGGACGGCTCCCGGCGGCATGGCCGTGCTCGCCGACGCGATGGCCGACCGGCTCCGCACCCGCCGCGTGACCGTGCAGCTCGGCACGACCGTGACCGACATCGTGCAACGCGACGGCCGGGCCGTCGCGGTCGCCACCGACGCGGGCGAGGTCGACGCCGACGCCGTCGTCTGCGCGATCGACCCCCGCCTCGTGCCCGCCCTGGCGCCGTACGTCGCGAAGACGAT
This sequence comes from Nocardioides jejuensis, assembly GCF_004337475.1. Classification (GTDB taxonomy): domain Bacteria; phylum Actinomycetota; class Actinomycetes; order Propionibacteriales; family Nocardioidaceae; genus Nocardioides; species Nocardioides jejuensis. Next base: position 70,723 of record NZ_SJZJ01000016.1, read on the forward strand.
GCCGGCCATCCCGGCGTTCCTCGTGCACGTGGGGCTGGACGGCGACGTGCCGGAGCTCGGTCCGGAGACGGTCTTCCACGGCGACCCGACGATCGTCGTCCGCACCGGCGGCACCGCGCCGGAGGGCTGCCACGCGTGGACCCTCGCCGGGCGCGGCCACCTCTCCGAGGACATGGTCCTCGCGCTGTCACGGATGGGCGTCAACGTCCGGGCCGACGTCGTCACGCGCGTCGACCGTACGCCGCGCGCCCAGGTCGCTGCCCTCGGCAGCTCGCCGCTCGGCGTGCTGTGGCAGGGACGTGACACGCTCCGATACCGCCTCGGCCCACGCACCCCGATCGAGGGCGTGTACGCCGCCGGCGCCAACGCGACGCCCGGCTCCGGACTCCCCTACGTCGGCCTCTCGGCCTCGCTGGTCGCCCAGGAGATCGGCCCGGCCTGAGCCAGGCTTGCGTCAGGCCTGGAGGGCGGCGAGCGCCTCGAAGATCTCGCGCGTCGCCTTCGAGCGGTTCAGCGTGTAGAAGTGCAGGCCCGGGGCACCGCCGTCGAGCAGCTCCCGGCAGAGCTCGGTCGCGAGACGGATGCCGTTGGCGCGGATCTCCGCCGGCTCGGTGAGCCCGTCGAACGTCGCCACGACGTGCTCCGGCACGGACGTGCCGATCAGCTCGCCCTGCTTGGCGATCGCGTTGAGGTTCAGGATCGGCATGATGCCCGGGAGGATCGGCATGTCGACGCCGTGCGCACGCACCCGCTCGACCAGCGCGAAGTAGTCCTTCGCGTCGAAGAACATCTGCGTCACCGCGAACTCGGCACCGGCGCGGGCCTTCTCAACCAGCACCTCCGCGTCGTGGTCCAGCGAGGCCGCCGACGGGTGGCCCTCCGGGAACGCCGCGACGCCGACGCTGAAGCCGCCCTTGGCGGCCGCGAGCTGCACCAGCTCCACCGCGTGCTCGAAGCCGCCGTCGGTCGGGGTCCAGTCAGCGCGCGGACCCTCCTTCGGGTCGCCGCGCAGCGCGAGGACGTTGGCGACGCCCGCGTCGGCGTACGCCGCGAGGATCTCGTCGAGCTCGTCCTTGGTGTGGCCGACGCAGGTCAGGTGGGCCATCGGCAGCAGGCTCGTCTCGTCGACGATGCGGCGCGTGATGTCGACGGTGCGGTCGCGCGTGGAACCACCCGCGCCGTACGTCACGGAGACGAACGTCGGCCGGTAGTCCTCGAGCTCGCGGATCGCCTGCCACAGCTGCGTCTCGCCGGCCTCGTCCTTGGGCGGGAAGAACTCGAAGGAGATGCTGCGCTCGCCGGAGCGGATGCGCTCAGCGATGCTGCGTGTGGCCTGCGTCATGGGACGAAGCGTAATGAGAGGTCTGGTCCGGTCACGACCATGTCCACGCCCTCGCTACCCTGCACGCGTGACCTCCGCCGTGCACCTGTTCGACCCTGCCGCCTTCCGCGACGCCGTCCAGATGGTGCTCGACGAGTTCCTCGACGAGCAGGCCGAGCGCCTCGCACCCCTCGGCCCGGACGCCGCAGCGCTCGTCGCCGAGGCGCGGATCGCGGTCACCGGAGGCAAGCGCCTGCGCGCTGCGTTCTGCCACGCGGGCTACGTCGCGGTGCGCCCGGAGATCGCCGACGAACGGGCGCTGCTGCGGGCCTGCGCCTCGCTCGAGCTGCTGCACGCCAGCGCGCTGGTCCACGACGACTACATGGACGCCTCCGACACCCGCCGTGGCCGCGCCGCGAGCCACCGGATCTTCGAGTCCGCCCACACCGACGCCGGCTGGGACGGCAACCCCCAGCAGTACGGCGCCGCTGCCGCGATCCTGCTGGGCGACCTGCTGCTGACCTGGGCCGACGAGCTCCTCCGCCGCTGCGGTCTCCCCCTCGCCGACGTGGCGCCGGCGCTCGACATGTTCGACCTGTGCCGGTCGGAGGTCGTGGCCGGCCAGTTCCTCGACGTGTCTGTCCAGGCCCGCGGGGTTGCCGACGTGGACACCGCGATGACCGTGCTGCGCTTCAAGTCGGCGAAGTACTCCGTCGAGCGACCGCTCCACATCGGCGCGGCACTGGCCGGCGCCAGCGACGCCCAGATCCAGGCGCTCACGGATTTCGGCGTGCCGCTCGGTGAGGCCTTCCAGCTCCGCGACGACCAGCTCGGCGTCTTCGGCGACCCGGCACTGACCGGCAAGCCCGCTGGTGACGACCTGGTCGAGGGCAAGCGCACCGTCCTCGTGGCGATGGCGCTGGATGCCGCCCCTGCTCCCGAGGCGACCGTGCTGGACGAGGCACTCGGCACGCCGCTGGACGACGCGATGGTCGACGAGCTCCGCCGGATCATCACGGCGGCAGGTGCCGACGTGAAGGTCGAGGCGCTGATCGACGAGCTCACCGAGCGCTCGCTGGCCGCGCTCGACGCGGCGCCGCTCGATGCTGCGGCGAAGGGGACGCTGCGCGACCTTGCGGCCGCGGCGACCCGGCGTACGACCTGAGGGGTGCGCGCGGCGTTGGCAGCACAACCGTGTCGCCACACGCCCGCTCTCTGGATGCGGTGCTTGGTGTGATCACGACACGGCTGTGTCGTGGTCACACCGAGGCAGGGGTGCGAGAAACCGGCGCCATGGCGACACACGCGTGCCGCCAACCCGGCTCCGTCAGTCAGTCGGCTCGAGCAGCCAGACAGCGAACGCCGGCTCCGCGTCGGTGCGGTCGTCGAGCACGAGCATGATCCGGCCGAACCCCGTCGGGTCGTCGGCCTGCAGCGTCTGCCAGCCCGACCACTCGAGGCCGGTTGGCTCGGCCAGCTCGGCCAGGCAGTCGGCGAGGGCGTCCAGGTTGCGGCCGTAGTGCGCGGGGAAGCCGAGCGCGACGCCGAGACGGGCCAGGACTTCCTCGCGCGCGTCGGTGTCGGCGGTGTCGAGACGCACGGTCTTCATCGGGAGATCCGTTCGAACGAGGCGTAGTGGTCGCCGGTGTAATAGAGCTCGTGGTCGTCGCCCTCGATGATCCGGCGGGCGCCGCGGTCGCTCTCCCCCGGCGTCGGCACCGTGTACTCGTGGTAGTAGCCGCGCTCGTGCTCGGGGAGGAAACCCTCGAAGTTGCCGAAGACGACGCCGTCACGGTCATAGGGGTACGGACCGTTGCTGTCGATCAGCTCGATCGTGTGCGCAGCCTCGGCCGGGAGTTCACCGATGCGGACCAGCGGCAGGCCGGACGTCGGGTCGGTGCCGTTGCGCGCCGCCTGCGGGTCCTTGGACGGCGAGCCGACCGTCTGACCGGGGTTGACCGGGACGCTCTGCTGCGACGCGTGCGAGGACCGGCGCGCGGAGTCCGGCGTACCGCTGTGCTGCTGCCAGAAGTACGCCGCCAGCGCGACCAGGAGCGCAACGAGCGCCGAGATCCACTGGCTCCTCGTCCGCGGCAGGCGCATCAGCTGAACGCCTCGACGCGGGCTCGGCGCTGGACCTCGGAGCCACGGTTCTCGCGCAGGGCGTCGATCGGGCGGCCCGGCAGGTCCTGGTCGGTGAAGATCCACTGGATGCAGTCGCGGTCGCTCCAGCCGCCGTCGTGGAAGACGGTGAGCAGGCCGGACAGGCCCTTGACGACCTCGCCGTCCTGGACGAAGAGCGCGGGGACCTTCTGACCTGCGCCCTCGGTCGGGACCGCGCCGGCGAGCGAGTGCTCGCGAATCATCGTCCGGACCCGGTTGACGCTGACGCCGAGCGCCTTGGCGGTCCCGTGCCAGTCGAGCCAGTCGGAGACGAGGACAGAGAGATCGGTGTTCGCGTCAGTCACGGGAGAAGTCTCCCACGGCAACCGCCACTCACTATTTTCACTCCAGACCCTTGAGCCCCAGCAGAACCACGGGTTACTGTCAATCGTTCGTTCGGACTACTTTTCGGGGAAACATGACCGCCACCCGCACGATCCACCGTCTGCTCACCGGCGTCCTCGCGACCGCCCTCACCGGAGCGACTCTGGCCCTGGCTGGACCGGCGGAGGCACACCACCGCGACCTGCCGTCCGGGCGCACGATGACGAAGCACACCGTCCGCGCCGGCGAGACCGCCACCGAGCTCGCGGTCCGCTACCACGCCTGGACCGACGAGCTGATCAGCTACAACCACCTCGGCCGCAGCGGTCACCTGTACGTCGGTCAGCACATCGTCATCCCGCAGGTCACCGCCCGCCTGCACCACAAGCCGAAGCCGACAGCGCACCACGACAAGCGCTCGCCGAAGGCGACGAAGTCGTCGTGGAAGCACGCGGACCCGTCCCGCGCCCGGGTGCGGTCGGAGATCATCCGGACGGCCCGCGCCCACGGGGTCGACCCCGAGCTCGCGCTCGCGGTGTCATGGCAGGAGTCCGGGTGGCAGATGCACCACGTCTCCTGGGCCTCGGCGGTCGGCGCCATGCAGGTCCTGCCCAGCACCGGCACCTGGATGAGCATGTACGCCGGTCGCCCGCTGCACCTGACGCGACTGCACGACAACGTGCTCGCCGGCGTACTCCTGCTGAAGGTGCTCGACCGCAGCACGCGGACGACGACGTCGCAGATCGCGGCGTACTACCAGGGGCTCGGCGCCGTGCGGGAGCACGGGCTCTACACCGACACCCGGCGCTACGTGGCCAACGTGAAGTACCTGAAGAAGCGTCTCGAGCACGGCTGGCGTCCGGCCTGAGCGCGCCGCGCCGCGGCAACGGCCACCCATCCGTACGATGACGCCCGTGGATCCTCGAGTCGAACGGGACCCCAGCGACCCGTTGATCGGACGGCTGCTGGACGGTCGTTACCGCATTGGCGCCCGCGTGGCGCGCGGTGGCATGGCGTCCGTCTACGAGGCCACCGATGTCCGCCTCGACCGCACCGTGGCCGTCAAGATCATGCACCCGGGCATGGGCGACGGCTCGGCGGACGACGACTTCGCGCAGCGCTTCGTCCGTGAGGCGCGCGCCGCTGCACGCCTGTCGCACCCCAACGTCGTCGCGGTCTTCGACCAGGGCACCGACGGCGACACCGTCTTCCTCGTCATGGAGTACGTCCCGGGGCAGACGCTCCGCGACGTGATCCGTGCTGAGGCTCCGCTCAGCCCACGTCGCGCGCTCGCGCTCCTCGAGCCCGTCGTCGCCGCGCTGGCGGTCGCCCACCAGACCGGCCTGATCCACCGCGACATCAAGCCGGAGAACGTCCTCATCGCCGAGGACGGCCAGATGAAGGTCGCCGACTTCGGCCTCGCGAAGGCGGTCAGCGCCGACACCCAGCACACCGCCACCGGCGGCGTCCTGATCGGCACCGTCTCCTACCTCGCGCCCGAGCTCGTCGTCGACGGTCGCGCCGATGCGCGCGCCGACGTCTACGCGGCCGGCGTCGTGCTCCACGAGCTGCTCACCGGCCAGAAGCCGCACCAGGGCGAGAGCCCGATCCAGGTCGCCTGGAAGCACGTCCACGAAGACATCCCGGCCCCGTCGCAGCTGGTCCCCGGCCTCCCGGCGTACGTCGACGCGCTGGTCGCCCGCGCCACGGCGCGCGACCGCGGCCTGCGGCCCGCCGACGGCGGGGTGCTGCTGCGCCAGCTGCGTCGCGTGCGCAACGCGGTCGACGCTGGCATCCAGGACGACCCGGACCTCCTCGCGGACCTCGCCCTGCCCGTGGCCGCACCGATCGCGGACGACTACGACGAGCCGGACGACGTCGAGCACACGACGGAGGAGCCGCCGGCGTACGCGCTCTACGACCAGGCCTCCGACGAGGGCTGGGAGGGCGACGGCTGGGAAGGCACCGCCGTCGTCGCGGCCCAGTCGTGGGAGCACCAGACCCGCGGCTCACGTCGCGGACCGATCCTGCTGATCGCCGCGCTCGTCCTCGCGCTGCTGCTGGGCATCGGCGCCTGGTGGTTCGGCTTCGCGCGCTACACGACGACGCCCGACGTCATCGGGCTCACCGCCGGCCAGGCCGAGACCAAGGTCGAAGCCGCGGGGCTGGAGTTCGACGGCTCCGAGACGGCGTACAGCGAGACGGTCGCTGCCGGCCGGGTGATCAGCACCGATCCCGGCGCGACCGGCAAGATCCTCCCCGGTCACACCGTCCACGCGGTCATCTCCAAGGGCAAGGAGCGCTACGCCGTCCCGACCCTGCGCGGCAAGTCCGAGGACGACGCCCAGCAGGCGCTGCTGGACACGCACCTCGCCTTCGGCCGCTCCACCCAGAAGTACGACGGCAAGGTCCCCGAGGGCCAGGTCATCACCAGCAACCCTGCCGCCGGCGAGATGCTCCCCCGCGACGCCGCGGTCGACCTCGTGATCAGCAAGGGCCCGAAGCCGATCGACGTCGTCGACTGGACGGGCAAGGCGTTCAAGGACGCCGAGCACTGGGCGAAGTCGAAGAAGCTGAAGGTCGAGAAGTCCGAGGAGTACAGCGATGACGTCGCCGAGGGCGATGTCATCTCCCAGGACCCGTCGGAGGGCGACGCCTTCAAGGGCGACACCATCACCTTCGTGGTCTCCAAGGGACCCGAGCTCGTGACCATCCCGCGGGTCCGCGCGATGGGTGTCGACGCCGCGACCCAGACCCTCGAGGACGCCGGCTTCAAGGTCAGCGTCAAGCACAGCGAGCTCTACCTCGGCCTCGGGTACGTCTCCTCGGTCAAGCCCGGCGAGGGCGACAAGGCGCCCAAGGGCAGCACCGTGACGATCTACCTCGTCTGACCCGTGCTCTAGGGTCTGCGGGTGCTCTCCCCCGCTGATCTCGCTGCGTCCCGTCCCATCGGCTCCCACGTCCCCGTCGGCAAGGGCCTCGTGGCCGGCGCTCTCACGACGATGCGCGAGATCGGGCACGAGACGCTGCAGGTCTTCGTCGGCAACCCGCGCGGGTGGAAGCTCTCCGACGGCAAGCCGGCGGAGGACAAGGAGTTCCGTCGCCAGATCGAGGCGAGCGGCACGCGCGCCTTCATCCACGCGCCGTACCTGGTCAACCTCGGATCGCCGACGCCGGCGACGTACGAGAACTCCATCGCCGTCGTCGCGCACAACCTCAAGCGGGCAGCCGAGATCGGCGCCGAGGGCGTCGTCGTCCACACCGGCTCGTTCGTCGACCCGAGCGACTCCTCCGAGCGGTACGACGCGGCGATGCGCCAGGTCCGCGAGGGCCTGCTGCCGATCCTGGAGACCCTTGAGGGCGACGACGCACCGTGGCTCCTGCTCGAACCGACCGCGGGCCAGGGCCGCTCGCTGTGCGCCGGTGTCGAGGACCTGACGGCGTACCTCGGGGCGCTGGATCTCCACCCGAAGGCGGGCATCTGCCTGGACACCTGCCACGTCTTCGCGGCAGGTGCGCCGCTCGACGAGGAGGGCGGCGCGGCCGCGACGCTCGACCGGATCGTGGAGATCGGCGGCGAGGGTCGGCTGCGGCTGATCCACGCCAACGATTCGATGGACGTGCGGGGCGCGTTCAAGGACCGCCACCAGAACATCGGCGCCGGCCACATCGGCCGTGACGCGTTTCGTGAGCTGTTCGCGCACCCGGCGACCGAGGGCGTTCCCTTCATCCTCGAGACGCCCGGCTCGCGCGAGTCGGCGGACGACCTGGCGACCCTCCAGGAGCTCCGCGCAGAGGCCGCTTCCCGGGGTTGATCCAGGCGCGTGTCGGGCGCACGATGGAACGGCGGGGGCCGGCCGTCAGGAGACCCGACATGACAGGGCACGTCATCCATCTCAGCACCAGCATCCACGCCTCGCCCGAGGCTGTCTGGGACGTCCTCACCGACGTCCCGCACTACGGCGACATCCTGCGCAGCGTGAAGTCGACCCGCCTCCTCACCGATGACGGGTACGACGTCGGCACGGCGTGGGTCGAGGAGCGCACGTTCTTCGGGCACCACGGGCAGGAGGAGCTCCGCGTCACCGACAGCGACGCCCCGCGCCGCACGATCCACGAGACGTCTCTGCGCCACGACGCGATCCGCACGGCGTACTCCGTCCAGCCGAACCGCGACGACACCACGCGTCTGCTGGTCACCGCCACGATGGACGTCACCGGCCGGTCGACCGCCGAGAAGGCGTTCTGGAACGCGTTCGGTGGGCACAGCTACAACGCGACGCGGCGGATGCTCGAGCAGGACCTCGAGGACATCCGGGTCGAGACCGAGCGGCGCAGCGGCGCCGCCACCGGAAGGCATCGCGCGAGCTGAGTCGGGTTATGGTCCCCGGGTGAAGTACTGCATGAGCTGCGGTGCCGAGCTCGGGGCGGGGCGCTTCTGCACCAACTGCGGTACCCCGGTCGGCAGCGCGACACCCCCGGTCGAGCCCGTCGTCATCGTCACCACGGAAGCACCCGTTGGCGCGGCGTCCACAGCATCACGTGCGTCTGCCGGGCCCGCGGCGTCTGCGGCGCGTGTGCGCGCGGGGGCCGACCGACCCCACTGGACCGGCTGGATCCTGCTCGCGATCGGCATCGTGCTGGCCGTGGTGCTGGGCAGCTGCCTGGCCCGCGGCGGCGACCCGAAGTCGGCCGCGGCCCCGACTCCGTCAGCCACCTCGTCCTCCCCCGCGGCATCGCACACGCCCCTGCCCTCCGACAGCGGCCGGGCCGGCACGGACCTGGCCCGCGACGCCTCGGTGAAGGCGCCCGCACCGATCCGCCCGGGCACGGACCTCGCCGGCCACCGGGTGCCGTATCCGGCCAGCAACATGCTCGACGGCAAGCGTGACTCGGCGTACCGCCTCGCGGGTGACGCGACAGGCACGGTGATCCGCTTCGACCTGGGTGGCGAGCGGACCGTGACCGCGGTGGGCCTGGTCAACGGCTACGCGAAGACGGACGGCGGCGTCGACTGGTACCCGCTGAACCGCCGGATCGAGGAGGTCGAGTGGCGCTTCGCCGACGGCACGACGATCCAGCAGGACCTCGTCGACACCGACGACCTCCAGGCCATGCAGATCCACCCCGAGAAGACCGACTGGGTCGAGCTCACCCTGGTCAGGGTCAGCTCGCCCGGCGACGGTCGTCGCGGCAAGGACACCACCGCGATCAGTGACTTCCTGCTGCTCGGCAGCTGATCCCCGCGATACCGATCAGTAGAGCCCTTTTCAGAGCCAAATAGGGGCCGTACTGATCGGTACTAGCGCGGACCCGCAGCACCTGTGGATGACGAACGACGCAAGGTCCTCGACTCGCGAATCCTGCGGGCATGGGAAATCACCGCTGGGATCCACGCTGTACGCCGCCACGCAATCTTGTCCCGCCCGTCGCGGTCGACCCGCGCGGCGTCACAGGCCCCACGCCGAAGCAGGCACGCGGCCCGCGATGGCGACCCACCAGTCCCCGGATGTACGTGCCGGCCGACACCGACAGCGGCGTTCCTGAGCAACGCATCCTCGAGGCCGCCGCGCGTCTACCACCGCTCGGCGCCGTGACCGGGTGGGCCGCCTGCCGCCTGTACGGGGCCAACTTCCATGACGGCCTCGGCCGAGATGGCCAGACCGAGGTGCCTGTGGACCTTGTCGTGGGCTCTCGCGGCTGGACCCGCCCGGCCGCGGGAGTTCGACATACGTACGAGCGACTCGAACCAAGCGAGGTGGGAGTCGCGCAAGGGATCCGCGTCGTCAGCCCAGTCCGCGCAACGTTCGATGCCATGCGCCGGCAACGCAGCGTCCGCGAGGCCGTGGTCGAGTTGGAGAAGTCGGTCATGGCTGACGTCGTCTCCATCCAGGCTGTGGCGGCCCACGCCGCCACGAAGAAGGGGGCCTGGCGCATCCAGCTCGTGCGCGATGCGCTCCCCCTCGCTCGCGAGAACGCGAAGTCACCTCAGGAGACCCGCACCCGCCTGGTCGCACACCTGGACGCCGGCATCACGGGCCTCCTCGTCAACGCAACCCTGCACACCATGAGCGGCGCGCTCATCGGGGAGTGCGACCTCGTCGATCCCGAGACCGGCCTGGTCATCGAGTACGACGGCGCCGATCACGAGCAGCAACCCAGACGCCACAGGGACGCCATCAAGTTCGAAGCCCTGCGCCACGCGGGAGCCGAGGTGCTCCGCGTGAGTCCTCAGCTTCTCCGCGAACCCGAACGATTGGCCGCTTCGATGCGCGACGCCCAAGCGCGTGCCCGTTCGACGCGACCCGAGCAAAGGCGATGGCAGGTCGTGTCCAAGGCGACCGACCTCGACATGAGGCTGCGTCGCGAGCGCGACCTCGCGGCGTACTTCCAAGCCATGGACGCGGCCGCCAATACCGATCAGTAGCGCCCCCAAACCACCTGTGAAGGGGCGGTACTGATCGGTATCGCGAGCGATCTGGCTCAGGCGCGGGTGCGACCTGCGGCCAGCATGTCCGCGACGAGGAACGCCATCTCCAGCGACTGGACGCGGTTGAGGCGCGGGTCGCAGACGGACTCGTAGCGCTGGTTGAGGTCCTCGTCGGAGAGCATCTCGCCGCCGCCGACGCACTCGGTGACGTCGTCACCGGTCAGCTCGACGTGGAGGCCACCGGGCCACGTGCCCACCGAGCGGTGCGCGTCGAAGAAGCCCTGGACCTCGTCGATGACGTCGTCGAAGCTGCGGGTCTTGTAGCCCGACGTCGCCTCGAACGTGTTGCCGTGCATCGGGTCGCAGATCCAGGCGACGTTGAGGCCCTCGGCCTTCGCCTTCTCCAGCAGCGGCGGCAGACCCTCGCGGATCTTGCCGGCGCCGAAGCGGGTGATGAAGGTCAGGCGACCCGCCTCGTTGGCCGGGTTCAGCTTCGCGGCGAGCGCGAGCGCGTCGTCGGGCGACGTCGTCGGGCCGAGCTTCACACCGATCGGGTTCTGGATGTGGCTCAGCAGCTCGACGTGGGCACCGCTCAGCTGGCGGGTGCGCTCGCCGATCCAGACCATGTGCGCCGAGACGTCGTACGGCGCGTTGGTGCGGCTGTCGATGCGGGTCAGGGCGTGCTCGTACTCCAGCACGAGCGCCTCGTGGCTGTTGTAGAAGTCGACCCCGTGGAACTCCTTGGGGTCGGCGCCGATCGCCGTCATGAACTCGAGGGCCTTCTCGATCTCGGCGGCCATCTTCTCGTAGCGGCGACCCGCCGGCGAGGAGCGGACGAAGTCGGTGTTCCAGGTGTGGACCTGGCGCAGGTCGGCGTAGCCACCCGTCGTGAAGGCACGCACGAGGTTCAGCGTCGCGGCGGAGTTGTTGTAGACGTCGACGAGACGCTGTGGGTCGGGGATCCGCGACGCCTCGGTGAAGTCGTAACCGTTGACAGCATCACCGCGGTACGCCGGCAGCGTCACGCCGTCGCGCGTCTCGAAGTCGCTCGAGCGCGGCTTGGCGTACTGACCGGCGATGCGGCCCAGCTTCACGACCGGGACGGAGCCGGCGTACGTCAGGACGACGGCCATCTGCAGCAGGACGCGGAGCTTGTTGCGGACGTTGTCGGCGGTGACCCCGGCGAACGTCTCGGCGCAGTCGCCACCCTGGAGGATGAAGGCCTCACCGCGCACGACGTCGGCGATCTTCGACTTCAGGTCGTCGCACTCACCAGCAAAGACCAGCGGCGGCGACGTGCGGAGCCTGTCGACCGCGAGGTCGAGGGCCGACGCGTCGGGATAGGTCGGCTGCTGGGCAGCCCCCATCGCATGCAGCGCGGACAGGTCAGGAATGGTGCTGGTCACACGGTCAAGGGTACGGGGCGCGACACGCGGTGTGCGAACCGGTTGTCACGCCGGGACCCGCTCCCGCGCGCTCCCCCGGGCACGGCGTCGGGGACGCCCTAGGATTGCCGCGTGTCCGACCTGTTGAACGTCGCCCCAGCCGAGCTCGTCTTCCACGTCGACGAGCCGCGGATCTCGCCGGACGGAGCGGTGATCGAGCTCGACTACCGGATCGCCCACGTCTCCACCGTCGGGCCGGTCGCCTCCCTCACCGAGACCATCACGCTGCCGTCCGTCGAGGCCCCCGTCGCGGTCGGTGACGGCTTCCGCGCGCTGGCCCGACTGCTGGCGCTCGCGGCTGGCACGTCGTACTACAAGGCGCTGGTGCCGGCGACGATCTCCGTCGCGGGCGGCCTGAACCCGGCCGAACGCCACTTCCTGGCCGAGGTCGTGAAGGGCGGGCTCGCGGAGTTCGCGTTCCGCAACAACCTACCGGACGCGCTCTTCCCGAGGATCACCGCTCCTGAGCTGCCGGCGCCTGCAGCGGCCGCTGTCGCGCCCAGCCACGCACGCGCCCTGGTCGCCGTCGGCGGTGGCAAGGACTCCATCGTCACGCTGGAGGGTGTACGCGGCGTGGCCGACGTGACGCTGTTCAGCGTCAACTCCTACGAGCCGATCACGCGCACGGCCGAGGCCTCCGGGCTGCCGCTGATCCAGGCCTCGCGCAAGCTCGACCCGGCGCTCTTCGCCCTCAACGAAGCCGGAGCGCACAACGGCCACGTCCCCGTCACCGCGGTCAACTCGCTGATCGGCTGCCTGACTGCGCTGCGCGGAGGCATGGACACGGTCGTCTTCGCCAACGAGGCCTCCTCGTCGTACGGCAACCTCGAGTGGCACGGCGTCGAGGTCAACCACCAGTGGAGCAAGGGCATCGGCTTCGAGGGCCTGCTGCGCGAGGCGGTCTCGCCGTACGGCGTCGACTACGTGTCGTTCCTGCGGCCGCTGACCGAGCTGGCGATCGTCCGCCGCTTCGCTGCCCTGCCGTACCTGGATGTCTTCACGTCCTGCAACCGGGCCTTCCACCTCGACGCGTCGCGCCGGCGCAACTGGTGTGGCGAGTGCCCAAAGTGCACCTTCGTCTTCCTGATGCTGTCGCCGTTCGTGCCGAAGACGCAGATGGACTCGATCTTCGGCAAGGACCTCTTCGCCGATGCCGCGTTGCGGCCGTTGTTCCTCGACCTGCTCGCGATCGGCGACGGCCACAAGCCGTTCGAGTGCGTGGGCGAGCCGAGCGAGTGCCGCGCGGCGTACACGCTCCTGCAGACGCATCCCGACTGGTCGGCGCACCCGTTCGTGACGGACCCGTCGCTGCGTTCGGCCGTCGTCAGCGAGGCTGAGGTGGAGGCGCTCTTCGCGTTCTCCGACCAGCACTTCCTGACCGGCTCGCTTGAGAAGGCCGCCCGTGAGGTTCTCTGACCTCGACGGGCGCCGGGTCGCCGTCTGGGGCCTGGGCCTCGAGGGACGCGCGGCACTCGCGGCGCTGTCCGCGCACGGCATCGCGGCCTCGGTCGCCGAGTCGGATGCCGATGTCGACGTCCTGCGCGCCGCCGAGGTGATCGTGAAGTCGCCGGGCGTGCCGGTCTCCTCAGCGCTGTACGCGTCGCTGGTCGAGGCGGGCGTGTCCTTCACGTCGAACACCGATCTGTGGCTCTCCTCCAACAGCGATCGAGCGATCGGCGTGACCGGCACCAAGGGCAAGTCGACGACCTCCTCGGCGATCGCGCACCTGCTCGCCGCGCTCGGCGAGGAGGTCTCGCTGGGCGGCAACATCGGCGTCTCGCTGCTCGACGCGGCCCCGACCGGCACGGTCGTGATGGAGGTGTCGAGCTACCAGGCCCAGTCGATCTCGGTGTCGCCGCGCGTGGCGGTCGTGACGTCGCTGTTCCCCGAGCACCTGCCGTGGCACGGCTCGGAGGAGCGCTACTTCTCCGACAAGCTGCGGCTGGTCTCGCAGGGTGCCTCGGTCGTCGTGGCGCCGGGGCACGACCTGGCTCTGGTCGAGCGGATCCGCGAGGTGCTGCCCAAGGGGGCCACGCTGCACCTCACCGGCGAGGGCCTGGACGCCGACGAGCGCGGCCTGCACTGGACCGGCGTCGGCTCGATCGCCCCGGCCGACCTGCCGCTCATCGGCGTGCACAACGCCCGCAACCTCGCCCTCGCCGTGCTCGCGGTGGCGGTCTCGCTCGACATCTCGGCGAGCGACCCGCGGGCACTGCAACTGCTCGACGGCGTACGCACGTTCCAGCCGCTGGCACACCGCATGGAGACGGTGCCCTCGCGGGACGGACGCCGCTGGATCGACGACTCGCTCGCGACCGCGCCCGAAGCGGTCATCGCGGCGCTGTCCGTCTTCCCGTCCGAGCCGGTGGCGCTGATCCTCGGCGGCGCCGATCGCGGCCTCGACCTGTCGCCGCTGGCGGCCTACCTGCGTGGGCGGCACGCGCCGGTGCACCTGCTGCTGATCGGTCCTGCCGGGGCGCGTTTCGGCCGCGAGCAGACCGTCGACCTCCCGCACGCGGCGATCGAGTTCGGGCGGATGGCTGACGCGGTTGAGTGGGGCCTCTCCATCGCCAACCCGGCGAACGTCGTCCTGCTCTCCCCCGGCGCTCCGTCGTTCGACGAGTACAAGGACTACGCCGATCGCGCCAGGCACATGTGCGAGCTGATCGCGCCCTGACAGAAGTTGTCCGCTGCTTCCACCCGAACCCACTGCTCCGTGCGTGAATACGGGTGTGAGGCAGGACTTCGAAAGCTGGGTGCACGCTCGGTCGCAGACGCTGGCCCGCTCGGCGTACCTGCTCACGGGTGACGTGCACCTGGCCGAGGACCTGGTCCAGGAGACCCTGGGCCGCGTCGCACAGCACTGGGACCGCGTCCTGCGGAAGGGATCCCCGAACGCCTACGCCCACCAGGTGATGAACAACCTGGCGATCGACGGATGGCGGCGCCGCTCCCGACGTCTGTACGAGGTCACCGCGCCCGAAGCGGTCGACGGGCGGAGCGTTCCGGACAGTCCGGTGGAACGCGTCGCCCTGCGCCAGGCGCTGCTTCGGCTGACGCCGAAGCAGCGGGCCGTCCTCGTCCTGCGGTTCTACGAGGACTACACCGAGGTGCAGACCGCGCACCTTCTGGGCTGCTCGACGAGCACCGTGAAGTCCCAGACCCGTCACGCCCTGCAGCGGCTACGGGACCTGGCGCCCGACGTACTGGCCGAGTTCGACGACCGCCCGGAGGTGGCACTGCCATGAGCTCCCTGCGTGACCATCTCGACGACCTCGCCCGCGACCCCGGGCACGACGTCCGCATCGACGTCGAGGCGGCCTGGTCCAGCGGCCAGCGTCGGCGTGCGGGGCGGCGTATGCGCACCGCGGCCTTCGGCGTCGCGGCTGTGGCAATCGCGGCGACGAGCCTGCCGTTGGCGAGCGAGGTGACATCGATGCCGAGCTCGGCGGACGGCGATGCGCAGGTGGCCTCCCACTATCCGCAGCGCCTCGACTACGTGTACCGCGACAGCTCATTGCCTGCTGACAGCGGCCCGCTAGCGGGAGTCGTTCAGCGAAGCCACGAAGACTTTTTCGGGTCGTGGGCGGTGTCACCCGGCGGCCGGATGTGGCGGATCGAGGACGTGTACGGCGAGTCGGTGTCGATCTCGCCTGACGGTGTCCACCTCGTCTATCTGAAGGGCAAGAACGCAGCCGACGCGAACCTCGCGATCACCGACCAGACGACCGGGCACGTCACGCGGTTCGACGAGATCAGCCTGGGCGCCACGGACGCGCAGCACCCGGAGCCGCGTGAGCGGTACTTCCACAGCGACCAGATGCCGGCGTTCTGGAACGCTGGCTCCTCGGCGGTCTTCCTGCAACTCGGGGACTACCGGGCGCGGCGAGACACGGTGGCAGCTGGGGTGCTCGGTACCGATGGCTCAATGACGATCATCCGGAACAGCCGAGATCTCCCGTCGGGATCCCAGCCTGTCGGCTGGTTCAGCACGACCACCGTCGGCTTCGTGAAGGAGACGAAGTCAGCGCCCCGGGTCATGGAGGTCGACGTCCGGACCGGCCGCGTGACGAGGACCTTCGCGCTGCACGACCCCGAGCCCTTCGTCTCCCAGTGGTACGCGTCGCTGTCACCGGACGGCAACGAGATCATGACGCGCAACGAGAGCGAGGGCAGTCAGCCCTTCCGCTTCTTCAGCGCTCGCGGCAGCGGCGCCGGCTCACTGCGGACGAAGATGCCGGTGCCCAGCGATCTCTCCGGCCCGTGTCAGCCGACCTGGACCTCGACAGACGTCTACCTCCCGACAGACAGCAACACGGGCGACAACGGCTCCGTGCTCTACCGCGTCAACGGCGGGCACCCGATCGTCGCCGATCCGCGGCTCGGCGCCGGCTGCTCGGTGTGGGCCGCCCGTGCCCTCGAGGGAGGCCCGGAGCGCACCCTCGGTGGGCTGCTCTTCGGCACCGACTCGACCTGGCTGTCGTGGCACTGGCGCGAGCTCAGTGCAGCGCTCGCCGCACTGCTGGCGGTCGGCCTCGGCGTCGGGGCGTTCAGGATCCGGCGGCGCTGACCGGCGCGATCCGCTGGCGCAGCAGGCAGAACTCGTTGCCCTCCGGGTCCTGCAGGACGTGCCACGACTCCTCGCCGGTCTGGCCGATGTCGGCCTTGCGGGCCCCAAGGGCGAGCAGGCGCTCGAGCTCGGCGGCCTGATCGCGGTCGGTGGCGTTGACGTCGATGTGCAGTCGCGGCTTGTGCGGATCCGGCTCGTCGCTCTTGCTCAGGAAGATCGTCGGCTGGCTGCCGCCGAAGCCGTCACGCGCACCGATCTCGATGCTGCCGTCGTCCTCGGTGCCGAGGACGACGAAGTCGAGGACCTCGCACCAGAACCGTGCGAGCAGCTCCGGATCGCGGCAGTCGAGGACAAGTTCTCCGATGCGGCAGGCCATGTCTCGCACGGTACTCCGACGTCCATGCATGATGGCGAGGTGACATCCCACACCGAATCCGGTGCCGCCCACCCCGCGGTCACCTACAGCTCCTACCTCGCCCTCGACGACGTGCTCTCGGCGCAGCATCCGCGCTCCGACGAGCACGACGAGCTCCTCTTCATCGTCATCCACCAGACCTACGAGCTCTGGTTCAAGCAGCTGCTGCACGAGCTCGCGTACCTGCAGCGCAACCTCGAGGGCGGCAGCACCGCCCGCGCCGAGCACGCGCTCCGCCGGATCCTGACGATCTTCAAGACGATCGTCGCCCAGGTCGACGTACTCGAGACGATGACGCCGCGGCAGTTCACCAGCTTCCGCGGGCGGCTGGCGCAGTCGAGCGGCTTCCAGTCGGCGCAGTTCCGCGAGCTCGAGGCGGTCCTCGGCCGCCGCGACTCCTCCGTCTTCGAGCACTACCCCGCAGGCGCGGAGCGTGACCGCATCGTGGCGGCGATGTCGCGACCGTCGGTCTACGACTCGTTCACGACCTACCTCGCCCGCCACGGGTACGCCGCCACCCCGCGCGCCGACGTCGGCTCGCCGGTCGAGGCACGCGAGGACGTCCAGGCCGTGCTGCTCGCGGTCTACGGCGACGACGGTGACGCGGCCCGGGTGGCCGAGCGGCTCGTCGACCTCGACGAGGGGCTGATGGAGTGGCGCTACCGGCACGTGAAGATGGTCGAGCGCACCATCGGCATGAAGCCGGGCACGGGCGGGTCGGCCGGGGCGGCGTACCTCCGCACGACGCTGGACCGACCGATGTTCCCCGACCTCTGGGCGATCCGGAGCTCGCTGTGAGCCTGGCGGCGCAGCTCGCTCCCCACTACACGCGCTTCCGGGTCAGCGAGCGGCTGCTCCTCACCGGGCACTCCCACCAGGCCTGGCCCGACGTTGCCGTCGAGGGCCAGCTCGAGGCGTACGCCGACGCCGCCGAGCTCGTCGACGAGAAGTGGGGTCGCGCCTTCGCCAGGGCGGATCTGGTTCGCGACGGCTTCCGACACTTGCTCGGTGATCCGGCGGCGGAGCTCGCACTCGGGGCGAACACGCGCGAGCTCGTGGTCCGCTTCCTCTCCGCACTCGACCTGCGGGCGCGACCTCGGCTGGTGACGACGGACGGCGAGTTCCACTCTGCGCGGCGTCAGCTTGCCCGTCTTCGCGAGGCCGGGGTGTCGGTCGTCGTGGTCCCGGCTTCGCCGGTCGACACGCTGTCCGACCGATTGGCCGCTGCCGTCGATGTGCGGACCGCCGCCGTCCTCACCTCGTCGGTGCTGTTCGAGACCGCGCGCGTGGTGACCGGTCTCGGTGACCTGGCTTCGGCGTGCACGCGCGTCGGCGCCGAGCTGCTCGTGGACGTCTATCACCAGCTCGGGGTCGTGCCGCTGGCGCTGGAGGAGGCCGGCCTCGGATCGGCGTGGGTCGTCGGCGGCGGCTACAAGTACCTCCAGCTCGGCGAGGGCAACTGCTTCCTCCGCCTGCCGCCCCAGGCCGCGTCGCTGCGTCCCGTCATCACCGGCTGGTACGCCGAGTTCGGCGCCCTCGCCGCGGAATCCGGCTCTGACCGCGTGGCGTATGGGCCCGGGGCGACGCGGTTCGCCGGCTCCACCTACGACCCGACGAGCCACTACCGAGCGGCGCGGGTGCTGGAGTTCTTCTCGTCGCAGGGCCTGACGGTGGACGTGCTCGCTGCGTCGTACCGCCGCCAGCGCGGGTTGCTCGCCGCGGCGTTCGATGACCTTGACGCGCCTGACGCGGTGATCACGCGGGACCGTGCGACCGATCCGACGGGCTTCGGGGGCTTCTTGTCGCTCACGAGTCCGCATGCCTCCCAATTGCAGGCGCTGCTGGCCGAGCGTGGCGTCCTGACGGACAGCCGTGGTCAGCACCTGCGGTTCGGGCCGGCGCCGTACCTGAGCGACGTACAGCTCGAGGAGGCGGTGGGGCACCTCGGCGAGGTGCTTCGAGACTTGGATTGAGGCCAGCTCGCCCGTCGCGATCCGCGCGCCCCAGCCCAAGGTCTCAGGATCAGGTCAGCCTGATCATGCGTGCGCGGGGGCTCGTCCGGACGAATGGTGCCGCAACATGCAAACATGTTCTCGTGGCGTGGCTGAAGCGGTTGGTGACCAGTGGCGACGTGGTCTTTCCGCTGATCATGCTGGCTTTCGCGATCCAGTCGCTGCGCTACGGCGACAATCCGCTGACGGCATGGCCGGTCATGTTGGTCATTGGCTGCCTTTGGTTCGTTTCGGCGCGGCGCAGCAACTAGTCGGCGCACCGTGCGCGGCGGCGTAGGGATCAACCGCGACCACATCACCGCGGCGGGCACTGCCTACGGCAAGCAGACCAGCGACTCGATGGTTCGGTACGAACCACTGCCGAACGGGCGAGCGACCTCAATGAGAGTCACGCGAACGCGAGCCAGCTGGCCGGCCTTGCGGATGCACGGCGGGATCGAGTTGGAGTCCGTCTTGTCGCCGGCCATCCACGGGATCGTGTCGGGTCGAAACGCGATGTGCTCCTGACCCTTCTGCTTGAAGTAGGCAAAGGGGACGTCGGCAGGGACCAATTGGGCCGTCCCCTCAACCCGGTAGGGATGGTGCACCGACCAAGGGGACCGCAGGCCGACCCAATACCCAGCGATTGCGATGGCAATTCCGAGCACGGCAGCGGTGACGTACTTTCTCGGAGCGCGTGGTGTTGCCATGGCGCGAGTATCGGGCACCCGCCGACCCTTCGCTTCGTAATGCCTCAGATGGCGTGGTGCCTGTCCCAGTCGGCGTACGGACGCACGATCACATTCCGAAGTCGGTGAAGCGGAGCGGACAACCGATGTCGAAGCGGTGGGCTCCCGGCGAGACGACCCAACCGGTTGTGAGCTTCAGAGCAATACGCCCGCGGAACCATTCGGGTGGCCCACCAGCATCACGGCTCGTGCAGATCGAGTCTTGCTCCAGTCCGATGGACGTGGTGGTCGTGCCACTCATGGGCACCGGCTTTCCGAGCATCCCCACGAACCACGACCCGGGAAGGACGGGGACTGACCGGTCCGCTCCCCGGACCTCGACGCGCAGCGGCCGGCCACGCAAGATGCACGGTGTCGCGGCGACATTGCGGATCCTGAGCAGCCGGACGAAGTGCCCGGTTGCTCCCTCCCCCTTCCGGTCGTACGACGCCGTGAGCTGCTCGGCGTGGCATGCCGAGGCCACGGGTGCGACGTTCGTCGCGGAGGGGGTGGCGCTCATCGGGGGCGCTGTTGATGCGCGCGACGATTCCGCCGATGGTGATTGGCCTCCTGCGCACGCACCGAAGGACAGCACGACAGCGACCATCACGCACGCCCAGGTTGTTCGCGGGTAGGAAAACGCCGTCATGGGGTGACTATGCCGCCGCTCCCGATCGGGACGCAGCGTTTCGGCAGACTGGATGGGGACGGCATGGAATCGTTGCGTTCATGAGCGCGACTCCCGGATCTGGCCAGCAGCGTGGCGACCTCCCTCAGCGGTGGGCTCCCGCAGATCCTGAAATCGCCCTGGTGCCCGGCATGGTGCTCGCGCTTCTCGGCGTCTGGTCCCTCACTGAAGGAGAACTGCCGTCACTCGTCGGCTGGGCCGGCGTCGCGGTGGGTGCGGCGTTCCTGATCACTGGCGCCGTCGCCAAGGGCGTTGCCTGGGGCCTCGCCCTTTATCAGCAGAGGGAGCGCTGATCGAACTCCAGACCGTCGACGGTCGGCGAGGATCTTGATGGCAAGCAGGTTGAGAAGTGCCGCGCAGGTCAACGCGAGCACACCGATCGCATCTGTTGTCACCACAAACCAGGTTGCTTGGTCACCGATCGTCGACCGGCTGCACACACCATCCGCGGTGCATGACCGTGTCGAGCTGGAAATCACTGAGGGATTCGCCCCAGGCACGAGTGCGAGCAGGCCGTACGCCATGTAGAAGCCGGGCAAGGCGATAGCGCTTGCGGGAAGCGACAAAAACGCGGCGAGCAGGATCGGCGGCGTCGAGTCGATGATGAATCCCGACGCGGCCAGGACGGTTACGACAAGCACGTACACCGATCCGACGGACCAGAACAGCGGCGAGACCTGTCGCGCGGTCGTGGCCTGCCGATCCATCTTTCGAGGCTACTCGCGATGCGCGGCCGTGGCCGTCGTACGTCGTCATCTGTGCGACTCCTCGGCGGCCTGACGAGCACAAAGGCGGTTGCGACCCCGGTCGGCTTTCTACGACCCTTGGGGTCTCGCCTCGCTCCTGGGGCGGACGGGCTCCGCGGGTCTTCCCGTGCTGCGACCGTGATCCGTAAACAGTGGTCCGACCACATCGGCAGGAGCTCTTGGGTGGGGGCTGGCCTTCGGTCGGCTCCCACTCTCGCGAGATCCTGCTCCGGGAGCGGTCGCGCGAATGTGTGTGCAGACCCCAAGCGGCATCGAGTACGGTCACTGCCATGCTCGCTGCTGAAGAATCCACCGAAGCACTCTCGCCTCTGATGCCTGCCTTCCCGGAGATCGTGTTCGGTGTGGTGTTCCTGCTCCAGCCGCTGCTTCTGATCGTCGTCCTGGCGCTGATCTTCACGAACAAGGCACGGCTGCCGTTCGGCCTGCTCGGGGTCATCGTGCTCTTCCTCGTGCCGATCGTCGGACCGCTGCTCGTGCTCAACTGGAACCGTCTGGAGCGCAAGCGCCAGCCCGTGGGCTGACCTGGCGTCGTTCGGCAACGCACACATCGGCCGCGTTCGGTTCAGCGACTACTCGTCGCGCGCGTACACAAACGCTCGCGGGCCCTCCCGCGCCGTGATCGCTGCGGCGACGGGTTCCTCCATGTAGGTGAAGACGCGGATCTCCATGGATCGATTCGCACCGCACTTCTGGCCGTGAGCCGTTCCGAGCGGTGCACCTACACCGGGCTCGATGTCGGGCGGGCTCTGATACAGCCGATACGTAGCGCCGCGGAAGGCGAGCGTCCGACAGGGCGCAGCAACGTCCGCGGCAGCGGTCGGCACCCCGGTAGCGGTCGTTTCCGCCGGGCGGCCGACGGGTGCCTCGCTTGAGCACGCAACGACTGCTGACAACGCGACGAGCGTTACGGCCATCGCGACGCGATGGCGCTCCCCGGCTCGCCACTCCATGAACCGAGAATGGCACGGGTTGGTGGCGCCAGGTTGGAAACGGTCGCAAGGACCGCGCCCAACGCGTTCGGCGAGGTCAGTGGAACCTTGCGGTACCGGCCTGCCGCTCCCATGATCGATGCATGGGAGCAGACACGATCGTCATGCTGGTCGGCCTCGCAGTGGCGGCGTTGATCGTCGTTGCGTGGTTGGTCAGCGTGTTCCGCACGCGTCGGCAGGAGCCAGAACGCCAGGAGCATCCGGCGGGTGTCGACCCGGCGCTCAACCCCTGGTCGGGCGGCAACGGCGGGCGCTGGTGACGGACCGCCCTGCGGCCGCGCGTCGGCTGTGGCAGGTCCTCGAGCCGATCCACGCCGTCACGTACTTCTCCCCCGAGCCCCTCACTGCACTCAGCGCGGCCGGTTACCGCGGGCTCTGGATGGGCTACTTCGCCGGACGTGCCGCACCGCTCGGCCCTGCGGGACCCGAGGTCGTGGAGCGGTTGTTCTACAACTTCACCGCCGGGCACGTGGCGCGAGCGCTGCCCGATGCGTGGAGGTTCGCTCCCCCGGAGGCCGCGCTCGCTGCACGCCTCGGCGGATCGGTCGCAACGCTGCGCCGCGTGCTCGGCGACGCGGCCGACTCCCCCGCCGTCGAGCGAGCTGCTGAGCTCGGGTTGCGCGCGGCACGCACGGCTCCGGCCGAGGGGCGCGCGCTCTTCGCCGCCAACCTCGCCCTGCCCGAGCCGGCAGAGCCGCTAGCGCGCCTCTGGCACGCCGCGACCCTGCTCCGCGAGCACCGCGGCGACGGCCACGTGAACGCCCTCGTCGAAGCCGGCATCGGCGGCCGCACGTCGCATGTCCTGCACGCGCTCGCGACCGAGATGCCGGCGGCGCTGTACGAGACGTCGCGCCAGCTCGGCGAACCCGAGTGGTCCTCGATCCTCGACGACCTCGCCGCACGCGGCCTCACCGACGGCGACCAGCTCACCGCGACCGGGCGCGCGCTGAAGGCGAGCATCGAGCGACGTACGGACGAGCTCGCCGCGTCGGCGTACTCGGGTCTGTCGGATGACGAGGTCCAGGAGCTGGCGGACCTGCTCCTTCCGGTGACGCGCGCCGTAATCGCGTCCGGCGACATCCCGACGAAGTCACCGATCGGGATCGACCTCGACGACGTCGGCGCCTGAAGGGCCAATTGCCACAACAGCGACCCCCGACACGCCGACACCTGCGGCGTGTCACGCGTTGCTACCGGTGGGACTGGCCGCTGCCCGGCGTCCAGATCGGGACATTGGCCAGAAATGTCCAGACCGGGCGCCTAGCGTTCTGACGGTCCCCCAACCCCGAAAGGACGCTCATGAAGCTCTCCAAGGCGAGTTTCGCCGCCGGCGCCGTCACTGCACTCATCCTCGGCAGCGGCACCGCGTACGCCGCGACCGGCGGCACCTTCCTCCTCGGCAAGTCGAACTCGGCCGGTGCCACCACCAGCCTGACCAACTCCGCCGGCACCGCCCTGTCGCTCACCTCCAAGTCGGGCACCGCGCCCCTGAAGGTCAGCAGCTCCACCAAGGTCACGAACCTCAACGCCGACAAGCTCGACGGCCTCGACTCGACGTCGTTCGTGAAGGCGTCGGGCCAGACCGGCACCATCTGGAGTGATGGTGGCGTCTGGATCGACCTCGACAGCGACCAGCCCGATGGTGACCCGTACGCCGAGGCCCTCTTCGCCTACGCGTCCTGCCCGACCGGCACGGTGCTCACCGGCGGTGGCGGCGAGGACGACACGCCTGGCGGCACGCTGTGGCTCAGCGAGCCTGTCGACACGGGGGTTTGGGCGGTCGCATCGAGCACCGCTCCGGACAGCGCCACCATTCCTGACGGCACGGCCAGCGACGCGATCTACGCGCAGGCCCAGTGCCTCAATCTGAAGGGTTCCGTGCCGGGCGCCTCTTACCGCACAGCTCACCAGGATCCGATCGATGTGATCAAGGCACGTGCGGCCGGCAAGCGCCTCTGATCCACGCGCTCATGCCCGCGGCTCGCTAGGGTCGCGGGCATGAGCGTTCTCGCGATCGATGCAGGCACGACGGGTGTGACCGCCGTCGTGGTGGATCCCGACGGCAGCATCGCCGCGAAGGGCTACCAGGAGTTCGCGCAGCACTTCCCGCAGCCGGGGTGGGTGGAGCACACGCCGGAGGAGATCTGGCAGGCCACTCTCGAGGCGACGCGCGAGGTGCTCACGAAGATCGACCAGTCGACGCTCACCGGCATCGGCATCACCAACCAGCGCGAGACGATCGTGCTCTGGGACCGCGAGACCCTCGGCTCGCCGCGCCGCGCGATCGTCTGGCAGGACCGTCGTACGGCGGAGATCTGCGAACGCCTCAAGGCGGACGGCCACGAGGCGCGGGTCAGCGAGCTGACCGGCCTGCGGCTCGACCCGTACTTCTCCGGCACCAAGCTGACCTGGATCCGGGAGAACGAGCCGCACACGTGGGCGCTCGTGGAGTCCGGGCGCTACGCGATCGGCACGGTCGACTCCTACCTGATCGCGCGGATGACCCGCGGCCTGCACCACGTCACCGACGTCTCCAACGCGAGTCGCACGCTGCTCTTCGATCTGACCACCGGCGACTGGTCGGATGAGCTGTGCGGCCTCTTCGGCGTACCGCGCGACGCCCTCCCCGAACTGGTCCCCAACTGGGGTGTCATCGGCACCACAGACCCGCGGACCTTCTGCGGTCTGAGCCTGCCGATCGCGGGCCTGGCCGGCGACCAGCAGTCGGCGCTCTTCGGCCAGACCTGCTTCGACGCGGGTGACTCCAAGTGCACCTACGGCACGGGCTCGTTCCTCCTCACCAACACCGGTACGACGATCGAACGCTCCGACGCCGGACTGCTCACCACCGCGGCGTGGCGCTCCCCCGCGGGCGAGACGACGTACGCGCTGGAGGGCGCGATCTTCGTGACCGGCGCTGCCGTGCAGTGGCTCCGCGACGGCCTGCAGATCGTCGGCACCGCCGCCGAGACGGCGGCCATCGCCGGCGCGGTCGCGTCCAGCGAGGGCGTCGTCTTCGTCCCGGCGCTGACCGGCCTCGGCGCCCCGCACTGGGACCCGCACGCGCGCGGCACGATCCTCGGCATCACCCGGGGCACGACGCGGGGTCACCTCGTGCGGGCGACGCTCGAGGCGATCGCCTTCGAGGTGCGCGATGTCCTCGAGACCGTTCCGCAGAAGCTCGCCAGCCTCCGGGTCGACGGTGGCGCAGCTGCCAACGACCTGCTCTGCCAGGTGCAGGCCGACCAGGTCGGCGTACCGGTGGAGCGGCCGCGGATCGTGGAGACGACGGCGCTGGGTGCGGCGTTCCTCGCCGGGCTGGGCACGGGGCTGTGGGGATCGACCGAGGACCTGCGCGAGACGTGGCAGCTGGACCGCCGCTTCGAGCCGGGTGCACGCGACGACCGGGCCTGGGCCCGGTGGCAGCAGGCAGTCGAGCGCTCCAAGGGCTGGGCGCTGCTCTGAGCCGCGGCCGCCAACCTGCCAGCGTGACAGTTTGGCTCCCCGCGACAGTTCCGAACTGTCAGATCCGGCGAAACTGTCAGATTGACAGTTTGGCAGCGGCGGCGTCCCGGGCACCCTCGGCCGCGGCGACCTCCTCCTGCGCGTCCTCCACCGCAACAGCGGCGCGTTCGACGGCGGTCTGAGCCGACTCCTCGCGCTCCTCGAGCTCCGCCAGCCGGCGCTTCAGTTCGTCGATCTCGGACTCCACCTGCAGCGCCTGGGCCTGCGCACCGCGGTGCCGCACCTCCGCCCGGGTCAGCGCCTCACGCGCGATCCGGAGCTCCTTGTCGGCGACGGCGAGGGCCCGTTTCGCGTCACGGCGCCGCTCTGCCTCCGACGGGTCGGGTACGGCGTGCAGGGTCGCTGGCACCGACGACGCGACGTGACCGATCGCGTCAGCCACCGCGACGTACGCCGAGGGGTCGAGGTCGTCGACACCCGTCGTCGCGAAGGCCCGCACGAGCAGCCCCGACTGCAGCGCGGCTGCCGCGCCGGCGTCGACCATGGCGGCCGTCAGCGTCGCCTCGATCTCGGTGGCGACGGACTCGGTCACCTTCTGACCCTCGGAGAGCGCATGGCGCCGGGCCACGGTGGTCACGGCAGCGGTCAGCTGACGCCGCTGCGCCGTCAGCGCACGCAACTGGGTCGCATCGAGGGATGCTGCGGCGTCGCGGAGCGCTGCGCCGACCGAGACCAGCTGGTCGACCTGCGACGGCTCGCGGCGTACCAGCAGGTTGAGGACCCAGGCGGCGAGCGACGGCTTCTTCAGCGCCTTGACGGCACCGGCGAGCTCGGCGTCGGTGGCCTTCAGCGCCCGGGCACGCGCATCGCGCGCAGCCGTGAACTCGCCCAGTCCGAGGCCGTAGATCTCCTCCGCCTCCTCGAGCAGGGTCACTCCAGGCCCTTCTCGATCGCGTAGCGGGTGAGCTCGACCCGGTTGTGGAGCTGCAGCTTCCGCAGGGTGTTCTGCGTGTGGTTCTGGACGGTGCGGTGCGACAGGACCAGCCGCTCCGCGATCTGCGTCGACGACAGGCCCTTGGCGACCATCCGCAGGATCTCGGTCTCGCGCGGGGTGAGCACGTTGTCCTCGGCCGCGGGCTCGGCAGACGTCTCCATCCGCCGGAACTCGCCCAGCACGAGTCCCGCCAGGCCGGCCGTGTAGACGGCCGCGCCCGCTGCGACCTTTCCGACAGCATCGACGAGCTCGGCACGCGAGGCCGACTTCACCAGGTAGCCGGTCGCCCCTGCCTTCACCGCCTCGAGCACGTCCCCCTGCTCCCCCGAGGCCGACAGGATGAGGACCCGGGGGCCGCCCTCGACAGCGATCGCACGCGTCACCTCGACGCCGTTGGGCTCAGGGATCTGCAGGTCGAGGACGACGACGTCCGGACGCGCGGCAGGACACCGGGCCAGCGCCTCCCGCCCGGTCGACGCGACGGCGACGACCTCGAACCCCGCGGCTGCGAGGTCCCGCTCGACCGCGTCGCGCCACATCGGGTGGTCGTCCACGACCATGACCCGCACCGGCTGATCTCCCATGACCAGCAACCTAGGCCATCGGCACGTAGCGACCACGTCGATGCACGAGCGGGTCGGGCTCCTCGCCCAGCACGACGTGCTCGATGCGGCAGGTCACCTGCATCGACCAGCCCACCTCCACGACCGACTCCAGCACGACACCGGCCCAGGTCGTGGCATCGGCGAGGACCGGCCCCCACGCGCTCTCGTCGAACTCCGCTTGCCGGAAGACTCCCCCGGGCGCCGGCGTCGCTCCCGCGAACATCTCGGCCAGCTCGCGGTGCCGCCACCGCAGCAGCTGCACGACGCCGCGCTCCGTGGTCTCGAGCGCGTCGAAGAGGTCGGAGTCCGGGTCCAGCAACCCCACGACGTACGCCGGAGCGCCGGTCGCCACCATCAGGCTCGAGACCGTGAGCCCCGCGCGAGTAGCCCCGCTGCCAGCGGTCCAGAGCGAGACGGTGCCCCCGAGCCGACCGCGGAGGCGCCGGGCGGCGTCCTCCGGCATGGCGAACGGGTGCGTGGAGTGGATCGTCACGACACCACCCTAGGGACGTCGAGCTCCCACTCGGTGCCGTGGACGCCCGTGCTCAGCGTTGCGGTGCCGCCGAGGTCGCGCAGGCGACCGACGATCGACCCGGCGACGCCGATCCGCCCCTGCTCCGCCGCACGCTGCAGGCGCCCGACGGCGATGCCGGGGCCCTCGTCGCGGACGGTGACGACCACGGAGTCCTCGAGGTCCTCCAGCAGCACCCATGCCGTCGCGGACTCACCGACGTGGCGCGCGACGTTGTCCAGGCAGGCGTTGACCGCGCCGAGCAGCTCGTCGACGGCGGACGCCGACAGCAGCACCGCGGTGCCCGGCACAGACACCTCGACGACCGGCGTCGCGCGCGTGGCCAGGGCAGAGATCCCGGCACCGAGATCCGCGACGCCGGAGCCGACGACAGTCGTCTGCGAGCCGGCGTGCAGCATCGCGCGCAGCCGGGACTCCTGCTCCCCCGCCAGCCGACCCAGGTCGACGCCGTCGCCCCCGAGCTCCGGTCCCCGTCGCTGCACGAGCGCGAGCACCTGCAGCACGCCGTCGTGCACGGCCCGCGCGAGGCGGGCGCGCTCCTCGGCGAGCGCTGCTTCGCGCTGCGCCTGGTCGCGTTGCCGGGCGAGATCCTTGAGCGCCGACGCGAGGCGACCGAGCAGCGGCCCGCCGATCAGCAGCAGGAAGACGTTGCCGTAGTTGGACTCGGTGATGTGCGGCCAACGGATGCCGAGGTCCGCGGCGGCGATCGCGACAGCCGCAACCAGTCCCCCACGCGCGCCCCGGTACGCCGCCCACACCAGCACGACGGTCATCACCCAGAAGCCGGGGATCGTCGCACCGAAGTGGTCACCCTTCAGCCAGGGCGTCGCGACGAGCGACCCGACCGCGACGGCCAGGTCAGCGACCAGGAGGCCGGACGTGCGGCGG
The DNA here is from genome assembly GCF_004337475.1 of Nocardioides jejuensis. Taxonomy (GTDB): domain Bacteria; phylum Actinomycetota; class Actinomycetes; order Propionibacteriales; family Nocardioidaceae; genus Nocardioides; species Nocardioides jejuensis. The sequence goes on from NZ_SJZJ01000016.1 coordinate 99,038, forward strand.
CGGTCGTCGGCGTACGCCCAAGAGACGAAGCCGCTCCAGCAGACGAGGAGCGTGAGGACGACCACCGCGGCAACCGGGCGCTGGATCGTCTCCCACCGCACCGCGGCGAAGCCGACCATGTTGGCCGTGACGACGAGTCGCAGCCAGAAGAGCACACGCGACATGCCGTCCGCGACGGCATGGTCGGACGTGGGGTCAGGCAGCCGAGCCGCCATCGGTCTCGCCAGCCTCGCGGGCCGCCGCACGGGCAGCCTTCTGCGCCGCCTTGTCGTCGGCGGCGTAGGTGTCCTTGACGTAGACCTGACCGGAGAGCTCCTGGATGCGGTCCATGATCTCGTCGGTGACCTTGCGGAGGACCTCGCGGTCGCCCTGCTGGCCGGCGTACTGCGAGAAGTCGAGCGGCTCGCCGAAGACGATGACCGGGCGGGTCCAGCGACCGAACTTCTTGCCCTGCGGGGCGAGCTTGTCCGTGCCCTTGACGGCGACGGGCACCACGGGGACGCCGGTCTCGATGGCGATGACCGCAACGCCGACCTTGCCCTTGTAGAGGCGGCCGTCGTGCGAGCGCGTGCCCTCGGGGTAGATGCCGAAGATGTGGCCCTCGTTGAGGATCCGCTTCGCGGTGATCAGCGCACCCTCGGCAGCGCTGGCGCCGGAGCGGTCGATCGGGACGTTGCCGGTGTTGGTGAAGAAGAACTTCTTCAGCTTGCCCCGGATCCCGACGCCCTCGAAGTACTCGGCCTTGGCGACGAACCGCACCATGCGCGGCAGCGAGTTCGGCACGAACAGCCAGTCGAAGTACGACAGGTGGTTGCCCGCGAGGAGCACGCCTCCCTCGCGCGGCACGTTGTGCTGGCCGGAGACCTTGGGCAGGAAGAAGAGCTTCAGCCAGGGACCGACCGCGACGTACTTCAGGAACGAGTAGAACGGAAGGGAATCGCGCACATGCGAAGCCTAGGGCATCCGCGACGTGCAGCAGAGGGCTCCCGCCGGGCAGGCCCGTAGGGCAGGATCATCGGCATGGTCATCCAGTCCCACCCGCTTGCCTGGTCGGCTCCGGCGAACCCCGAGCTCACCGGCGGCCGACGCATCGGCGTCCTGCTCAGCCATGGCTTCACCGGATCACCGGTCTCGATGCGCCCCTGGGCGGACTTCCTCCACGAGCACGGGTACGCCGTCGAGGTCCCCTGCCTGCCCGGACACGGCACCACGTGGCAGGAGATGAACGCGACCACCTGGGCTGACTGGTACGCCGAGCTGACGGCGGCGTTCGCGCGGCTGCGCACCACGTGCGACCAGGTCTTCGTCTTCGGCCTGTCGATGGGCGGTGGCCTCGCCCTGAACCTCGCGGCCGACCGTCCGGGCGACGTCGCCGGCCTCGTGCTGGTCAACCCGGCCGTCAACTCCTCCGACGCGCGGCTGAAGGCACTTCCGGTGCTCAAGCGCGTGGCGAAGGGCTTCCCCGGCATCGGCAACGACATCAAGAAGCCGGGCGTCGACGAGCACGGCTACGCCAAGGTGCCGCTGCGCGCGCTCTCCTCGATGCTGGCCGGCTGGGCCGTGCTCCGTCCCCGTCTCGGCGACGTCAAGGCGCCGCTGCTGCTCTTCCGCTCCTCCGTCGACCACGTCGTCGACCCGAGCTCGGGGCGGATCATCCTCGGCTCCGTCGGGTCGGGCGACGTGCGCGAGGAGATCCTGACCAACAGCTTCCACGTGGCCACGCTGGACAACGATGCGCCGTACCTCTTCGCGGAGTCGTTGGCGTTCCTGCGTAGGCTTTCGGTGTGACCCAGGGAGACGAGGACAAGCTCTGGGCGGACATCGTCGCCCGCTACGACGAGGCGCCGGCGGCCGCTGAGGTGCCCGAGGCCGAGACCGTCACTCCTGCACCCGAGGCGGTCTTCGAGCCACTCCCGCTGATCGAGCCCGCCGAGACCTGGAACCCCGTCCCGTTCACGCCCGACGCGGAGGAGGGCTTCGTGCCTCCGGTGCCGCCGAAGGTGCAGCTCCCGGAGCCTCCGCGGCTCATCGCGTGGTGCGGCGTGATCGGAGCCCCCGCGGTCTTCCTGCTCTTCCTGATCCTCGGCATCACGCTGCCGTCGTGGGCGAGCACGCTGCTGATCATCTCGTTCCTGGGCGGGTTCGTCTTCCTCGTGGCGACGATGCGCAACGAGCCCCGCGACCCCTACGACGACGGAGCCCGCGTCTAGCTGTCCTCGTCCGGGGACTCCCCCAGGACCGCGTCACGGACCAGGGCGGCGGCGCCGATCAGCCCGGCTGCGTTGCCGAGCCGCGCCGGCACGACCGCCGGGACTTCCCGGTGCCCCGCCCCCACGAGGGACCGCTCGAGCGCCACCCGGGCCGGCTCGAGCAGCCGGTCACCGGCTTCGGACACGCCCCCGCCGACGACCACGACCTCCGGGTCGAACGCCGCGACCAGGTTGGCCAGGCCCACACCGAGCCACTCCCCGACCTCCGCGAACGCCGACCGCGCGAGCAGGTCGCCTGCCCCGGCCGCGTCGGACACCATCGGGCCGGTGAGCATCTCGGCGTTGCCGCCACACATCTCCTCGAGCATCGACGGGCGGCTGCCCAGACCGGCGCGCGCGACGCGCTCGAGGGCCCGGCCGGAGCAGTACTGCTCCCAGCAGCCACGCGATCCGCACTCGCAGGCGATCCCGCCCGGCACGACCTGCATGTGGCCGAACTCCCCCGCCATGCCGTTGTGGCCGCGGTAGAGACGGCCGCCGATGACGATGCCGCCGCCGAGGCCGGTGCCGAGGTTGACCATGACCACGTGGCCGTAGCCGCGGGCGGCGCCCAGCACCAGCTCGCCGTACGTCGCGGCGGTGGCGTCGTTCTCCAGGCGGACCGGCGCGCCCCAGCGTGCGGCCAGCCGCGACCGGACCGGCTCGTCGAGCCACGGCAGGTGCGGGGCGAAGCGAACCCGTTCGCCCGCCGCGTCGACGAAGCCCGCCGCCGCCACACCGACTCCGGCGAGCGGGCGCCCGTCCGCCGCCTCGAGCACGGCCTCGGTCAGGGCGTCCTCCACCATGGCTGCGTCGACCCGTCGCCCGGGCGTCGTACGCCGGGCAGTTGCGGTGATCCTGCCCGCCCCGTCGACCACGCCTGCCAGCACCTTCGTGCCACCGACATCGACGCCCACCCAGACCGGTTCGCTCACGCGCACAGTCTGCCGTGTCGGCCAACCGGTCAGATTCCCGTGCACAAGCGGACCAGACCAGTGTCGACCGGCCCCGCTCACCGCCGATCCGCTCCTACCGTCGAAGCATGGCCGGTCGGGATGAGTCGGGAGCCGCCGCAGTCGAGTTCGCGCTCGTGCTGCCGCTGCTGCTCACCATCGTGTTCGCGATCATCGACTTCGGCATCGTCTTCGGGCAGACGCTGGCCCTCAACAACGCGGCACGCGAGGCGGCCCGGCAGGGCGCGGTACCAGGTCTGACCTGCGCGCAGGTGAAGGACACCGGCCGCGCATCCGCCACGTCGATCGGCATGAGCGGCGCGTCAGTGACGCCTACCGTGACCCCCTGCCCGGCGGGCGGCGTCTGTGCCGGATCGACTCCCGGGCAGGCCGTGACCGTGGGCCTGACCTACACCCACGAGTGGCCGGTGCCGTTCTTCCTGCCGGGCGTGCCCTCGACGTACACGATCTCGGGGCACGGCGAGTTCCGCTGCGAGTACTCATGACCCGGCGGCGTGACGAGGGTGGCGCCATCGCGGTCATGACGGCGCTGCTGAGCGTGGCGCTGCTGACGATCGGCGCCTTCAGCGTCGACCTGGGCGTCGCGTACACCTCGCGGATGGCGCTCCAGACAGCAGCGGACGCCGGTGCACTCGCCGCCGCCGCGACGTACGCCGACGGGGCCGGGCGCACCTGTGCCGACCTCCGTGCAGCCGTGCCGGAGGCGACGGCCCGCGCAGCCGCCGATCGCTACCTCGCGGCGAACCGGTCGAGCCTGACGACCTCCGCCACCGGAACACTGAGCGTGACCTGCACCGGCGGAGCCCTCCGGGTGAGCTACACCGTCCGGGGCGACACCCCGACGTACCTCGGACGTCTGGCCGGTGCCGGCGACGCTCTCACGGCAGCCGTGCGCGCCGGCGCTGCCGTCGAGGTGTCACCGGGCGGCAACGGCCTGCGTCCCCTGGCGATCTGCGGAGCCGACATCCCGGCGGACGCCACCCCGGGATCGGTCTGGCGCGCGTACGTGCCGGGCATCGGGCTGGCTCCCCCGTCGACCTGTCCGTTGCCGCCGACCCCCGGCGACTGGTGGACGCTCGACTGCCCCGGCGAGAGCGACGACGACGGCGGCAACGGCCAGGCGCAGCTCGCCACGCAGATCCGCAACGGCTGCTCGCTGCCGATCACGGCGGTGAGCGGGCAGGGCGGGCTCGCCGGCACCGCGCTCGGCAACCTGCTCCGTTCGGCGTGCCCGACGGCATCGACGGCTCCGCCGTATTCGTGCCTGTCGGGCGACCCGGGCCAGCCGGATGCGGGTCAGGTCAGGGACGCGTGGGCCGCGCTCATCGACTCCGGCAGGACGATCGGGCTGCCCGTCTTCTGCGGGCCCGCGACGTGTGGGCCCACGTTCACCGGCACCGGCACGCACGCGGTCTTCCCCGTCCAGCGGGTCGTGGTCGTCACCGTGTGCGGCTACCACTTCGGCAAGCAGCTCAAGAAGCGCTACAGCAGCGGCATCGGTGTGTGCACCCCGGCCAGCGCGGCCGCCTCGGCGCTGATGGCCGACGAGACGGACACCAGCTACCTGCTGCTCGTCGCCCGCACGCTCTTCGCCTCGGGAAGCACCCAGGAGACCGGGTGCGCGCTCGGCGACACCACCTGCGACGGGGGCCTGCGGCGGGTGCGCCTGGTCGAGTGAGTCCGGATCAGCCGAACGGGCCGTCGAAGGGACCGAAGTCGTCCTCGAGGTCGATCTTCTCGACCGGATCGCGGCGGGCGTGCTGGCCACCGCTGGCCTTCGCCTCCTCCGGGACAGCGGCCTGCAGGACCGCCGATGCGGCCTGGGCGATGCTCGCGGCGGCGATCGCGAGGTGCGTGCGCACCTCCGGGCTGCTCTCGCGCACGATGTGGACGACGCGGCACAGCGGGCAGTACTTGCAGTCCTCGCCACCGGTCGCGAAGTGGGCGTTGGCCTCCTGGAAGACCCCACCGAGACCGGCGCCCAGGCCGGCGCCGGCGTCCGCGCCGTGCTCCTTGGCCCAGCCGGAGAGCGCACCGAGCAGCTTGGCGGTCTCCTCCGCCACGGACCCGACCTCGGGCCCGCCCGGGGCCCCGGTCTCGCCAGTCTGCTCTGTCATGACTGCCTCTCCTCGAATCGAACCTGCAGCGCTCCATGGTCGACCCTCGCGCCCGTCACGTCCAACCGGGTGAGCCCGGCGGGCAGCGTGAAGAGGCGGCGGTAGGACCCGACGGTGAGCACCAGCTCGTCTCCGTGGCGCACCAGGTCGACGTCGCCGCGCTCCACGAACGGCAGCGCCAGGCGCAGCACCGCCCCCGTTTCGGTACGGGCGACCTGCAGCGGCCCCGGCCCGGTCGGTACGCCGAGCGGGTCGCTGTCGGCGTACAGGGCACGGGCGAAGGCAGCCAGCGCCTCGACGCCGACCGGCTCGGCGGCGTGGTACTCCGAGCGCCACAGCGGGAGCCCCTCGAACGACTGCTCCGTCTCGGCCAGCACCTTCGTCTGGGCAGCGACCCAGCCGGCGCGCCAGCTGTCGCCGCCACCGGCAGCCTCATCCGGGCCGATCGCCGGGAAGATCCGGTTGGCGACCACACCGTCGACGCGGTAGCCGAAGAGCGAGAGCGTCGTGAAGGAGCGGCGCGCCTCGGCCAGGACCACGGTCTCGGGGGTCATCACGATCCGGACGCTTGCCTCGGGGCCGGACAGGATCTGGCGCACCTCGTCGAGCTCGGCGTGCAGCCGCTCCATCGCGTCGAACGTGTTGTCCTCCGGCAGCGGTACGCCGACGGCCTTGGTGAGCAGCGGTCGGAACGCCTTGATCGCCTTGCGACCCACCGGGAAGACGCGCTCCATGTACCAGGCGAGCGCCTCCGGGAGCGCGAGCAGCCGGAGCGTCTCGGCGGTCGGGGCGCAGTCGACGACGACCGTCTCCCAGTCGCCCGAGAGGACGTGGCGCCGGAGCTGGAGCAGTGCCAGCACCTCCTCCGCGCCGGGGATGACGGTGAGCTCCTCGGCCGCGACCGGGTCGACACCAGCCGCGTCGAGGACCGAGAGCAGGTAGCGCTGGATGTCGGCCCAGGACTCCTCGAAGAGACGCTGGGCGTCGACCTGCTCGACGTACAGGTTGTCAGCGACGAGCGTCGGGGTCGGCCCGATCGAGGTGCCGAACGCGTCGGCCAGCGAGTGGGCGGCGTCAGTGGAGAGGATCAGCGTCCGGCGGCCCGAGGCGGCCGACGCGACCGCGGTGGCCGAGGCCGTCGTGGACTTGCCCACGCCGCCCTTGCCGGTGAACAGCAGGATGCGCACTGCTCCAGGACCCCGTGTCAGAGCGACTCGACGCGCTTCTTGAGCCCCTTGAGCGCGGTGTCGATGAGGATCTTCTCGCCCTTGCGCTTGATCATGCCGATCATCGGGATCGCGAGCTCGGCCGACAGGCTGTAGGTCACCTCGGTGCCCTCGTCGACCGGCTTCAGTACGTAGGAGCCGTCGAGGCGGTGCAGCATCCGGCCCTCGGCGAGGGTCCAGGAGACGTCGAGGTCGTGCCAGGTGTAGGTGAGCGTGTAGGCGTCGCGGATCGGCGGCACGTCGAGCTCGAAGTGCACCGTCTCGGCACGCTGACCCGGCTCACCGGAGACCACGTCGGCGCTCATGACGCCCTTGGCCCAGACGGGGTACGCCGCGAAGTCGGCGATGACGGCCATGACCTCGCCCGGCGACGCGTCGACGACGATCGACGACGTGGTCTGTTCGGCCATCAGGAATCCTCCGTGGGGCAGGCGGGTCCGGCAACCGTACCGGATACCCGCGGTGCGCCCGACGCCGGTAACGTGCCGCCCGTGCGCGAGTTCTCGACTCCCCCGACGTCTGCGCTTCCCCAGGCGAGCGACCTCGGCAACCTGACCGATGACGTCGTCAGCAACGCCACCGCGCACCCTGCGGCGGCGGTGCTCGCGCGCCGCGACGCGTCCGGCGCCTGGAGCGACGTCACCGCTGCGGCGTTCCACGCCGAGGTGTCGGCAGTCGCGAAGGGTCTGATCGCCGCGGGCGCCCAGCCCGGTGACCGCATCGTGATCCTCTCGCGCACGCGCTGGGAGTGGACCGTCCTCGACTACGCCATCTGGTACGCCGGCGGGGTCAGCGTGCCGGTCTACGAGACCTCGTCCGTCGAGCAGCTCGGCTGGATCCTCGAGGATGCGGGCGCGACGATCGTCGTCGTCGAGACCACTGCTCACGCCGAGCGCGTCGCCGCCACGGGCGCGACCGCCACCACGTTCACCATCGAGGACGGCGCGCTCGCCTCGCTCGCCGCCTCCGGTGCCTCGGTGCCGGACGCCGACCTCGAGGCGCGGCGTACGCAGGCGCGGCCGGGCGACCTGGCCACGCTCGTCTACACGTCGGGCACCACCGGCCGACCCAAGGGCTGCATGCTCACGCACGGGTCGCTGATGAGCGAGATCACCCTCGCGACCAACGAGCTGCCGGAGATCTTCACCGAGGACGCCGGCGCCACCCTGCTCTTCCTCCCCCTGGCCCACGTCTTCGCCCGCGTCGTGCAGCTCGGCTGCATGCGGGCGCGGGTAAAGCTGGCGCACTCCTCCGACATCCGCCACCTCTCGGCGTACCTCGGCGAGCTGGAGCCGTCGTTCGTCTTCGGCGTGCCGCGGGTCTTCGAGAAGCTCTTCAACGCCGCCTCGCAGGAGGCAGCGGCCGACGGCAAGGGCCGGATCTTCGACCGCGCCGTCGAGACCGCCATCGCCTGGTCGCGCGCCCAGGACGCCAACGGCCGGGTGCCGCTGCGCCTGCGCACCGAGCACGCGCTCTTCAACCGCCTGGTCTACGGCCGGATCCACGCCCGCCTCGGCGGGCACTGCACCTGGGCGTTCTCGGCCGGCGCTCCGCTCGGTGAGCGACTGGGGCACTTCTACCGGGGCATCGGCATCCCGGTCCTCGAGGCCTATGGCCTGACCGAGACGTCCGGCGCCCTGACCGTCAACTCGACCTCCGCGCAGAAGGTCGGCTCCGTCGGTCGTCCCCTCCCCGGCACCGCGGTGCGGGTGGCCGACGACGGCGAGCTGCTCTTCCGCGGACCGCAGGTCTTCAGCGGCTACTGGCAGAACGCTGCCGCCACCGCGGAGGCCCTCGATCCGGCCAGCGAGGGCGGCTGGTTCCACACCGGCGACGTCGGCGAGGTCGACGACGAGGGCTTCGTCCGGATCACCGGCCGGAAGAAGGAGCTGCTGGTCACCGCTGGCGGCAAGAACGTCGCGCCCGCGGTCCTCGAGGACCGCCTGCGCTCGCACCCGATCGTCAGCCAGTGCATGGTCGTCGGCGACGGCGAGCCGTTCATCGGTGCGCTTGTCACGATCGACCCCGACACCTTCGAACAGTGGGCCGAGGCCGCCGGCAAGTCCGGCAGCGTCGCCTCCCTCGTCGATGACGGCGACCTCCGCGCCGAGGTCCAGCGCGCGGTCGACGCCACCAACAGTGCCGTGAGCCAGGCCGAGGCGATCCGCAAGTTCACGATCCTCCCCGAGGACTGGACCGAGGAGGGCGGCCAGCTGACGCCGTCCCTGAAGCTCAAGCGCGCGGTCGTGATGCGGGAGTTCCGCCGCGACGTCGCCGCCCTGTACGGCCGCTGACCCCAGCCCCGGCGGCTGACGTCGTACCTACGGCTAGCCACCCGGAGACCGCCCCGGACTACCCGACTGGGGAGACCGGTCTAGTCCAAATGGGTCATATGTCGGTCGGATGGTCACTGATCCTCTCCAGATGAGGCATTGTGATCCACGCAACTCGGGAGGGAGTTGCTGACGGGACGGTTCTGGGAGGGAAACCGAGTCGTCCGGTCATGGTCACCTATTTTCATTTGAGGGTGTCATGGACCGTAGGAAGATCCTGCTTGTCCTGGCAGCGGTGATTGCCGCGCTGGGAACCATGCTCGTCTGGCTCTACGTACGCGGCGCTGACGGCCGCGCGCAGGCGCAGTACGAGTCCGTCAACGTGCTGGTCGCGACGCAGGACATCGCGCCGGGCGAGACGTTCAAAGCCGCTTCGCAGGCCGGCAAGTTCGAGAAGAAGGCGATCCCCGCCAACGTCGTGCTCTCCGGAGCCCAGACGGACCTGTCGGGGCTCGACGGCGAGGTCGCACTGACGACCATGTACGCCGGCGAGCAGATCGTCTCCGCCAAGTGGGGCGGCAGCAGTGACGTCGACGTCACCTCGAAGGTGATCGCGATCCCCAAGGGCAAGATGGCGGTGACGGTGAACCTCACCGACCCGCAGCGTCTCGCTGGCTTCGTGCAGCCGGGCTCGCAGGTCGCCGTCCTCGTCGCGGTCGACGACCAGAAGGCCGACACGTTCTACGCGAACACGCTGCTGCAGAAGGTCACCGTGCTCGGCGTCGGCGACACCTCGACGGTGACCTCGACGAAGACCAACAAGTCGGGCGACTCCACCACGGACACCGTGCCGCAGACGCTGGTCACCCTGGCGGTCACCCAGCACCAGGCCGAGCAGCTCATGTGGGGCACCAACTTCGGCACGCTGTCCCTGGCGCTGGTCACCGGCACCACCGATCTCTCGACGACCCCCCGGGTCACCGAGAAGAACCTCGCGAACTGAGGCCGTCATGCCCGTCATCGTCGAGACTGACGCGGGCACCGTCGAGGCACTGGCCCGGGCACTTCCGCCCGGCACCCACGCCGTCGACGGCACCGTCCCGCTGAACGCCTGGCTCCTGCACCGCACCGACGAGTACGTCGTCGTGCTCGGGCCCGGCCTGGACCTCACCGAGGCCATCGCCACCTGCGAGAGCCTGCGGCTGACGCGTCCCACGACCAGCGTCGTGCTGGTCCGCCACGAGGTCGACACCGACGTCCTCTACCGCGCCATGCAGGCCGGCTGCCGCGACGTCGTACGGACCGCGGACACCGACGGCATCCGCGCCGCCGCCGCGCGCGCCCACCAGCTCTGGGAGGCGTTCAGCGGCCAGAGCGCCAATGGCCCGCACGGCTCGCTGATCACCGTCTTCGCCCCCAAGGGCGGGGTCGGCAAGACCACGACGTCGGTCAACCTCGCCCTGGCACTCGCCGACGGCGGTGCGCGCAAGGTCTGCCTGGTCGACCTCGACCTCGCCTTCGGCGACGTCGCGATCACGATGCAGCTCTTCCCGACGCACACCATCGAGGAGGCCATCGGCTCCGAGGACGGCATCGACCCCGCGCTGGTCGCGTCGCTGCTCACGCGCCACGAGGAGTCCCTCATGGTGCTCGCCGCGCCGAACCTCCCCGACGGCCGCGACCGGGTGACCGCCCGGCTGGTCTCACGGATGCTCCGCACGCTGCGCCAGCAGTTCGACTACGTCGTCGTCGACACGGCGCCGAACTTCGACGAGCAGACGCTGCAGGCGCTCGACGAGACCGACGAGTGCATCGTCATCGCGACGCTCGACGTGCCGACGCTGAAGAACGTGAAGGTGGCGCTCGAGACGCTCGACCTGCTCAACATCGCGCAGGGTCACCGGCACCTCGTCCTCAACCGCGCGGACGACGCGGTCGGCCTCGACAACGACAAGGTCGAGGCGATCCTCGGCCTCGCCGTCACCACGCCGATCCCGTCGTCGACCGACATCGCCGCCGCCACGAACGCCGGCAAGCCGATCGTGCTCTCCAGCCCCGACCACGCCGCGAGCCGGGCGTTCCGCCAGCTCGCCAGCCAGATGGCGCTCGCCGCCGGCGACTCCGACCACCCGGTCGTCAGCGACGGTGCCGAGGACCAGGGTCGGGTCCGCAAGCTGCGACTGCGGAGGGCCGGCGCATGAGCCTCGCTGATCGCCTGAAGGCCGCCCAGGACGCCGCTGCCGCCGAGGCTGCCGCTGCTGAGGCCGCCGCTGCCCCGGAGCCGGCCCAGCCCGAGCTGCCGACCTCGCCCGCGCAGCCCACCGACACGCTCGACGCTGCCGGTGCTGCTGACGTGGCTCCGGTTGCTCCCGCGGCACCCGTTGCTCCTGCCGCTCCCCCGGCTCCCGCGGCGCCGTCGCACCGCCGTACCCCCGACGAGGTCGCGGCTGTGCCGGAGGTCTCCAGCCTGGCGACCCGCCGGGCCGCGGTGGGCGCTGCCGACAAGTACGCCGAGCTCAAGGCCGCCGTGCACGCCGAGATGCTCAAGCAGCTCGGTCCGCAGCTCTACGAGGCGGACGTGAGCGTCGAGGAGCTCGGCCCGAAGGTGCGGGCCACGCTCAAGGAGGTCCTCGCTGCGCAGGACCGACCGCTGTCGACCGCGGACCGCGCCCAGGTGACCAAGGAGATCACCGACGACATCCTCGGCTACGGCCCGATCGAGGCGCTGCTCTCCGACCCGGACGTCACCGAGGTCATGGTCAACGGTCCGACGATGGTCTTCGTCGAGCGGGCCGGCAAGCTGACTCGCAGCGAGGTCCAGTTCGACGACGACGCGCACCTGCGCCGGATTATCGACAAGATCGTGTCCCGTATCGGCCGCCGCGTGGACGAGTCCTCCCCCATGGTGGACGCCCGTCTCCCCGACGGCTCGCGTGTCAACGCCGTGATCCCGCCGCTCGCGATCGACGGCTCGGCGCTCACCATCCGCAAGTTCGCCACCGACCCGTTCACGGTCCAGGACCTGATCGACTTCGGATCGCTCTCGCAGCGCACGGCGGACTTCCTCGAGGCCTGCGTCCGCGGCAAGCTCAACATCATCGTGTCCGGCTCGACCGGTGCCGGGAAGACGACGACGCTGAACGTCCTGTCCAGCTTCATCCCGAACGACGAGCGCATCGTCACCATCGAGGACGCCGCGGAGCTCCAGCTCAAGCAGGAGCACGTCGTACGCCTCGAGTCGCGGCCGCCGAACATCGAGGGCAAGGGCGCGATCACCATCCGCGACCTGGTCAAGAACAGCCTCCGCATGCGTCCCGACCGGATCGTCGTCGGCGAGGTCCGCGACGCCTCGGCGCTCGACATGCTGCAGGCGATGAACACCGGTCACGACGGCTCGATCACGACCCTGCACTCCAACGGCCCGCGCGACACGCTCGCCCGCATGGAGACGCTGGTGCTGATGGCCGGCATGGACCTGCCCATCCGCGCCATCCGCGAGCAGGTCGCCTCCGCGGTCGACGTGATCGTCCACCAGGCCCGCCTGCGCGACGGCTCCCGCCGGATCACGCACGTGACCGAGGTGGAGCGCATGGAGGGTGACGTGATCACGCTCCAGGACATCTTCGTCTACGACCACTCCCGTGGCTTCGACGCCGACGGCAAGAGCCTGGGCGGTCTCCGCTCGACGGGCCTGCGTCCGAAGTTCCTGGAGAAGATGGAGCACTCCAACGTGCGGGTCGACCCGCTCGTGTTCGCCCGGGACGGTGTCGCGTGAAGCGCGTCGTCCTGGCGGCACTGGCCTGCTGCGCCGTGCTGTCCCCCACCCAGGCCCGGGCCGCCGACGCTCCGGCGACGATCAGCCACGTCGAGGCCCACGACGGCACGGTCGACCTGCTGGTCTCCGTGCCCGCCGGCGCCCGCGTGGACCTCGGCTCGGTCGGGGTGACCGTCGGCGGCAAGGCTGCCGACGCCACCGCCAGCCTCGCCGGCTCCTCGTCCGCGGCGACCATCCGGCGTACGACGGTGCTCGCGATGGACACCAGCGAGTCGATGAAGGGCCCGCGGTTCGCTGCAGCCCGCGCCGCAGCGAAGAGCTACCTCGCCTCCGTCCCGGCGGACGTCGAGGTCGGCATCGTCACCTTCGACGGAGCCGTCCACACGGTCCTCACGCCCACCACCGACCGCGCCGCCGCCGGCACGGTCGTCGACGGCCTCCGGCTCGCCCACGGCACGGTCCTCTACGACGGCATCAAGGCAGCCGTGAAGGAGCTCGGCACCGAGGGCCAGCGCACCGTGCTGCTGCTCTCCGACGGCAAGAACACCAACGCCACCCCGCTCTCCTCGGTCACGTCCGCGGTCACGGCGGCCAAGGTGTCCCTGGACGCGGTCGCGCTCGACCAGTCGGCCAGCGACCTGGCCGCGCTCCGCTCCCTCGCCGCCGCCGGCAAGGGCCAGCTGATCCCCGCCGACGCGGCCGCGCTCACCAAGGCGTTCACCGACGAGGCCGCGGTTCTGGCACGCCAGGTCCTCGTGTCCGCACACGTACCGGCGTCGGTCACCACGACCGAGGCGGACGTCGCGGTGACGCTGCCGATCACTGGCGGCACGACCCTCCACGCGACCACGTACGCCGTGGTCCGCGACGGCGGCATCGCGCCGGCGAAGACGGCGTACGCCCTGAAGGAGGCGGCGCACTCGCTGCAGCTGCCGTCCGGTGCGCTGTACGGCGGCCTGGCGGCGTTCGGTCTCGGCCTCGCCGTCCTGCTCACCGGCGTCCTGTCGATGAGCGGCGGCACCGGCGGGATGCGCAGCGTGGAGCAGCGGATCGCGGCGTACGGTCCGGGCGCGGTCATGCACAAGGTGCAGGACGCCCGCCGGGCCGACTCGGCGCTCAACCTGCACCAGGCCAAGGAGGCTGCGGCCTCCATGCTGCACCGCAACAAGGGCCTCGAGGCGCGCATCGAGCAGCGGCTCGAGGCCGGCGGGTCCGCGCTGAAGCCGGCCGAGTGGCTGCTGCTGCACGGCACCATCGCCATCCTGGCCGGGGCCGTCGGCCTCGTGCTGGGCGGCGGCAGCGTCGTCCTGCTCCTGGTGGGCCTCGGAGCCGGCGTCGCCGTGCCGTGGTGGTGGCTCGGCCACAAGCAGCGGCGGCGCGTGGCGGCGTTCAACTCGGGCCTCGCGGACACCCTGCAGCTCATCGCGGGCAGCCTCTCGGCGGGCATGTCGCTGGCCCAGGCCATCGACGCCGTCGTCAACGAGGGCAACGAGCCGATCGCCGGCGAGTTCAAGCGGGTCCTCATCGAGAGCCGCCTCGGCGTCCCGCTGGAGACCGCGCTCGAGGGCATCGCCCAGCGCATCGAGAGCGTCGACTTCGCGTGGGTGGTCATGGCGATCCGGATCCAGCGCGAGGTCGGCGGCAACCTGGCCGAGCTGCTCACGACGGTCGCCGAGACCCTGCGCGAGCGCGACTACCTGCGCCGTCAGGTGAAGACGCTGTCCGCGGAGGGCCGGCTCTCGGCGTACATCCTGATCGGCCTGCCGATCCTGATGTTCCTCTTCATGTTCACGGCCCGGCGTTCCTACATCGAGCCGCTCTACACGACCGGATTCGGCTACCTGATGCTCGGAGCCTTCGGCGTACTGCTGACCATCGGCTGGACCATGATGTCCCGCATCGTGAAGGTGGAGGTCTGAGATGGTGCTCCTTCTCGGCGCCGTGATGATCTTCGGCGCACTGTTCCTCGTCTTCGCGGCCGCGGGCGGCCTGACCGCCGAGCGCACCGGCGTCTCGCGGTCGCTCGCGGTCCTGCAGGCGATGACCGAGGCACCCGACGAGCTGAAGGGCGAGCTGGACCGCCCCTTCGGCGAGCGTGTCCTCGAGCCGCTGTACGCGCGCCTGCAGAAGATCGGCCAGCGGGTCACCGGGGCTGACCAGGTCGAGCGGATCCGCCAGCGCCTCGACAAGGCGGGCAACCCGGCCGGGTGGTCCGTCGAGCGCGTCGCGACCAGCAAGGTGCTGGGCGTCATCGCCGGACTCGTCTTCGGTGCCCTGATCGCCCGGATGCTGCACGAGGGCATCGCCATCGGCGCGCTGATCGTCGGCGCGGGCGCGGCGTTCGGGTGGAACGCTCCGGCGATCTTCCTCTACAACGTCGCCCTCAAGCGCGACGAGCTGATGCGCAAGGAGATCGCGGACTCGATCGACCTGCTGACCATCTCCGTCGAGGCCGGTCTCGGTTTCGACGCGGCGCTGCAGCAGGTCGCGCGCAACACCGAGGGCCCGCTCGCCATGGAGTTCGCCCGCGTGCTGCAGGAGATGCAGATCGGCCGCGGTCGCAGCGAGGCGCTGCGCGCGCTCGGCGAGCGCACCGGCATCCCGGAGATCAAGGGCTTCGTGAGCGCCATGGTCCAGGCCGACTCGTTCGGCATCCCGATCGGTCAGGTCCTCCGCGTGCAGTCGCGCGAGATGCGGACCAAGCGTCGCCAGCGCGCTGAGGAGAAGGCAGCCCAGGTCCCGGTCAAGATCATGATCCCGGTCGTGCTCTTCGTCCTCCCGTGCCTCTTCATCATCGTGATCGGCCCCGCCGTCCCCCGGATCATCGGGATCTTCTGATGACGCCCATGGATCGTCGCGCCCGCTACGCGACCGTGACCGCGGTGACCCGCGCCTTCGCGCTGCTCTGCCTGGCGCCCTCGGTCGCCCTCGGTCAGGACTACGCGGCGATCATCAACGTGATCCTGCTGGCCACGCTCTGGCTCGGCTGTGTCTTCGCCGACGGGCTGCCCCGCGTGGCGGCGATGCCGGCGCTGACCGTCGAGGCGTCGCTGACGGCATTCATCGCCGTGCTGACGCTCGAGCAGTCCCCCGTGCTGCTGCCGGCACTGGTGATCCCGCCGTTCATCGGCGGCATCGTCCGCGGCGTGCGGGGCACGCTCGAGGTGATCGGAGCCGAGCTCGTCATCACGGTCGCCGTCGTGGTGGCCAGCCCGACGATCCCGCTCACGGACACCACCGGAGCCCAGCTCTTCAGCGCCCTCGCGGCCGGCGTCGGCCTGGGCTCCGTGGCGGCGTTCTTCCACGAGTCGCGCGAGAGCCGGTCGGACACCAGCACGTCGTACCGCGACGCACGGGCCCTGCTCACCCAGCTCCGCGACCTCTCGGGGAGCCTCGTCGGCGGCCTCGACCCGGTCCGGATCAGCCACGGCATCCTCGACACCGCTCGCGAGGAGCTGCCGTTCACCGGCGCCGTCGTGTACGTCGAGACGGCCCACGGCTACACGCCTCTCCTGGAGGGTGACGTCACCGACTCCGGCGCCGACAACACCGCCGTCCTCGACGAGGTCTTCCGCACCAACCGCCCCGTCATCGACGGTCCGTGGGTCGCCGTTCCCCTGGTGACCGACGCCGGCCTCGTCGGGGCGCTCACGGGAGCACTGCTCCCCCACAAGCTGACCCAGGCACAGCTGCACCACACGCTCGACCACCTCGTCCGGCTGCTGCGCAGGGAGGCGCTGCAGCTCGACACCGCGCTCATCTTCGCGGGGTTGCGGGACGAGGCCACGGCCGAGGAACGGCGCCGCCTGGCCCGCGACCTGCACGACGGTGTCGCGCAGGACCTGGCCGGTCTGGGTTACCTGATCGACGAGATCACCGAGGTCTCCACGGAGTCCGAGGTCGTCGAGCAGGGCCGCGCACTGCGCGGCGAGCTGAGCAGGGTCGTCGCCGAGCTCCGGCGTTCGGTCTTCCTGCTCCGCAACGAGGGTGAGGGCAAGACCCTCGGCCAGCGGCTCGAGGCGCTGGCAGCCCACATCGGAAGCCGTTCGGGGATCTCGGTGGAGGTCGAGGTCGTCGAAGGCTCCAAGCGGCTCCGGCCGGAGGTCGAGGCGGAGCTGCTCCGCATCGCCCAGGAAGGGATCAACAACGCCGCCCGCCACGCGGACGCCCACCGGATCACGGTCGACGTCGTCGTCACGGCACCGGACGCCTACGTCCGGGTCGCCGACGACGGTCGCGGCCTGCAGACCGGCAGGGACGACTCGCACGGCGTGCGGATCATGAAGGAGCGGGCCCGCCGAATCGGCGCACGCCTGCAGCTGCACAACCGCGAGGACGGTCCGGGCGCAGAGCTCCTGGTCCGCCTCGGGGACATGACCCGGCTGGAGGGGCCGGTCGAGAGGGAGGAACTCGCATCATGAACATTCACACGCACACCAAGAAGACCCGCGTCCTGCTCGTGGACGACCACGAGCTGATCCGCCAGGGTCTGGCTCGCGCGTTCGAGCGCGACCCGCAGATGGAGATCGTCGGCCAGGCCGGCAACGTCAGCCAGGCGCTCGCGGCGTACGACGCCCTGCGCCCGGACGTCATCGTGACCGACCTGCAGCTGCCTGACGGCACGGGCCTGGACATCGTCCGCTCGATCCGCCAGAACGACGCCAAGGTCGGCCTCGTCGTGCTCACCATGCACGCCGGCGACGACCACGTCTTCGCCGCGATGGAGGCCGGCGCGTCCGGCTTCGTCGGCAAGGACTCGCCGTCGTCCGAGGTGCTCGGAGCGGCCCGTCACGCTGTCGTGGCACCGCGGACGTTCCTCTGCTCGTCGCTCGCTGCGGCGATGATGCGACGCGCCACGGCGCACGCGCAGAAGCCCCGTCTGTCGAACCGGGAGCAGGAGGTGCTCGACCTGCTCGCGGACGGGATGGGCACGGCGGCGATCGCCGGCCAGCTCTACGTGTCGGAGTCGACGGCGAAGACGCACATCGCGCGGATCTACCAGAAGCTGGGCGCCACCAACCGCGCCCAGGCGCTCGTCACGGCCATGCGGATGAGCCTGCTCACCGCCTGATCCAGCACGCTCCCCGGAGGGGTCGTGGGCCTGTGCCCACGACCCCTTCGGGCATTTCCGGGGAGCACGGGACGACCCTCTCCGGTCGGCGTAGGAGGGTGCCGAATCGGCCATCCACGGAATGGCCCGAAAGGACTACTACGGTCCGACGCAACGCCCGATAGTGACGCTCGCCACGTCGTGACAGAGTTCTTCTTGTCAGGCCCGCGAGGGAGGTGGGCCGGCAGAAACGGAAGTCGGACTGACTGGTCCGGCTCGATTCCTGGGAGGGAAAACCATGACTGAGTACTTCGTTCGCCTCGTGAACTTCATGACCATGCCGCGCGAGGAGGAGAAGGGCGCGACCGCCGTCGAGTACGGCCTGCTCGTCGCCCTCATCGGTGCCGCGATCGCCGTCACCGTCGGCCTGCTCGGTGGCGCGCTCGACACGCTGTTCAGCAACGTGAAGACCACCATCGCTGGCGCCTGATTCGTCAGACGACACGTCGCACGACGGCCGCGGAGGAACTTCCTCTGCGGCCGTCGTCGCTTTTCGGGAGGCAGCCACATGAAGTGGATCATCACCAGGGACGAGCGGGGCACGACCGCCGTCGAGTACGCACTGCTCGTCGGCCTGATCGCGGCCGCGATCGTCCTCACCGTGGCCGTGCTGGGCGGCGGCACCGACGGACTGTTCAGCACCGCTTGCAAGCCGCCCAGCCCGTTCAGTTGCTGATCAGCGCTGCGCCGCCAGGGCGATCCGCTGCAGCACCGTCGGGTGCGAGCCGAACCACCACTGCGACCAGGCCGGCGGCGTCGGGTCCGCCAAGGATGTCAGCGCCAAGGCGCGCTGCATCTCCACGAAGGCCACCGGGTCACCGGTGGCCTTCAGTGCGTCCACGTCGGCCCGTGTCTCGAACTGGCGGCTGACACCGTTCTGCAGCGGCATCGTGGCCAGCGTCCCCCACGCACTCAGCGCCAGGAGCAGGGCCACCGCCCGCGGGTCGCCGATGCCGGTGACACCGGCCCTGCGTCGTACGCCGGGGGCGCCGAGCAGCAGGGCGAGCAGCCCCACCCCGACGACCGTGCCACCCACGCCGAGCACGGTGCCCGCCTCGACGTCGCGGTGGTGTGCGTGCGCCAGCTCGTGACCCACCACCGTGAGGACCTCGCGCCGGTCGAGGTCGCGCAGCAGCGTGTCGTAGAGGACGACGCGGCGGCTGTCGCCGAAGCCGGACACGTAGGCATTGAGCGTCGTCGTACGCCGCGACGCATCGGCCACGAGCACCTCGTCGACGTGCACGCCTTCCCGCTGTGCGAGCTGCTGGATCCCCCGCTCGAGCGCGGGGTCGTGCAGGGGCGTGAAGTGGTTGAAGGCAGGCTCGACCAGCAGGGGCCAGAGGTAGCTGGACGCCACGACCAGCACGCTGCCGGCCACCGCGACGACCGCCGGCCAGGCCCGCGGCAGCAGCCGGGCGATCCCGATGATCGCCAGCAGGGCGACGGCCGAGACGACGACGGTGTAGGTGAAACCGACCACCTCATCGCGGAGCGCCCCGGCGAGCGACTGGTCGGTCAGCCCGACCCGCGTGCGCTGCTGCCACGACATGACCGTCACCGGCAGGGTCGCCAGCTGGCCGATGCCGGTCACGAGGAAGGTCAGCGCCATGACCTGGGCCCACCACGGCAGCCGGGCGCGCCCGAGCAGCCGCGTGCCGCGACGAGTGAAGCCGAGCCAGGAGGCCACCGCGAGCGAGATCGCCAGCGAGCTCCAGGAGATCAGCCGGCCGAGCCGGGCCCAGGCCTCGGCACGATCGATCTCCCGCGCGGTAAAGACGTCGCCGACCGGCACGGGCCGCGGACGTCCGCCCGGCACCGCGTGCCACGGGACCACCGTGGCGAGCAACCACGCGAGCAGCACCAGTCCCGCGACGACGAGCGCCAGGCCGACGGTGCGGTCGGTCAGTCGGCGGTCGGCCCCGACTGCCCCGGAATCGGGTGCAGCCGCGAGATCCTCCGGAGGTCTGCCTGCCATCTGCGGGTCAACTCCTCCTCGCCGAAGCCGTAGAGCGCGCGGAGCACGCTGTCGACGGGCTCCCCCGCCGCGGTCCGACGGTACAGCTCGTGCAAGGTCTCCTCGGTGCCTGCGGCCGCGAGGACCTCCACGATCCGCCAGGCCGACTCGTAGACCGCGCCGAGGTGTGTCGCGTGCGCATCGAAGTCCGTCGCTCCGGGGAGGGCATCCGGCACCCCGTCCTTCCGGACCTCGGCACCGATCTGGCCGGCGGTGCGCTGCAGCGGCAGGGAGGTGTGGAGCAGCGCCACGTGGTCGGCGTACCCCTCGAGGAGCCAGAGCGGCGACTTCGCCCGGACCGCGTCCGTGGCCAGGTGGGTGACCTCGTGGGTCATCACCAGCTGCGCGCCGTCCTTCTTCAGGCCGCCGAGCACGTCGGGGTTCACGAAGACGTGCACCGGCGTACGACGGCCGTGGTCACTGCCCTCGAAGGTCGTGACCGCGGCGATCGCGGCGTACTGCCCGGCCTCGGCGCCCAGCGTGGTGTCGAGCGCCGCGCTGCTCGCGGGGACCTCGACCACCAGGGGCACCGTGGAGCCGAGCACGGCCCGGACCTCCCTCTGCGCCGTGCGAGCGAAGCGATCGACCCGGGCCACCGTCGCCGGGTCCGGACCGGCGACCACCACGCCCGGAGTACGCCGGACCACCAGCGGGCCGGTCAGCCAGAGGGGCTCCGGGCGCGTGCCCCCACCGAACCCGACGATCCGGGCCCCGTCGCCGGACCGTTCCATGAGGACCGTGACCTCGGCATGCGCATCGGCACCATCAAAGCCGTCGACGCGCCACGACATGTCGGCGATGGTCGCGATCCGGCCGTGCGCGAGCGTCGCGGTGAGCGACGGGTCGTCGTCCACGAAGCGCACGTCGTCGACCGTGACGCCCAGGGACTCGGCACCGGCAACCGCCCGGTCCGCGGCGGCATCGCCGGTGGTGTCACCCGTCGCGAGAGCCGCCGACAAGTCGGCGAGCACCGCGATGGCGGCACCGTCGCTGACCGTGCTGACCGCCGGCGGCGTGACTGCGTGCGGCGCACCGCAGCCGGTCAGGACCGCCAGAGCGGCGACGACGACCGGCAGGCGGCGCACGCCGGACTCAGCCGAAGCGACGGGCCGTGGTGATCGGCATCCGGTTGAGGTCGGCGATCTCGACGTTGGCGCCGGAGTGCGGGGCGTGCACGATCTTGCCGCCGCCGATGTACATCGCGACGTGGCTGACCGGGCTGTAGTAGAAGACCAGGTCGCCGGGCTGCAGCTGGCTGATGCTGACCGGCGTGCCCATCGTCGACTGCGCGCTCGAGGAGTGCGGCAGCGAGACGCCCGCGGCGGCCCAGGCCATCATCGTCAGGCCCGAGCAGTCGAAGGCGTTGGGGCCGGCAGCGCCCCAGACGTAGGGGTCGCCCAGCTGGGCGAGGGCGTACTTGACCGCGAGACCCGCGCGACCCGAGGCCGGGACGTTGGGGATCGGGACGTTCTGACCGGCGTTGACCGCGGCGAGGTACTTCTTCATCTCGTCGGCCTTGAGACCGTCGAGGACCTTCTTGGCGTCGTCGAGCTTGGACTCGACCTCGGCCTTGTCCTTCGCGAGCCGCTTCGTGACGCTGGCGAGCTCCGTCTGGCGCTCGGCGACGGCGTCGTGGCGGATCTCGAGGGCCTTCTTGGCCCGGTCGTACGACGAGAGGTTGTCCGACTGGATGCTGTTGTAGGCGTCGAGCGTGGTGAGCTGCTTGAGGAAGGCGCCCGGGTCGTCGGTGATCGCCATCTGGCCGGTCGCGGAGAGCGCCTGGCCCTCGTACTGCGCGGCGATCGCCTGGTTGACGGCCGACTCGATGCCGTCGGTGACCTTGCGCTGCGCGCTCTCGTCAGCCTTGACCGCGGCGAGGTCGCTGGTCAGCTTGTCACGCAGGATCCGCGCGTCGTTGTAGCGCTCGGAGGCGACCTCGGCCTGCTGGTACAGGCGGTCGACCTTGGCCTGGACGTCCTTTAGGTCGGGCTTCGCGAACGCGGGGTTCAGCGGCACGACGGAGACGGTCAGGGCGGCACAGGTGCCGGTCAGGGCGGTGATGATTCGCTTCTGGCCGAGGCGCACGACGGTTGGGACTCTCTTTGCATGGACGAAGTCCGGTCGTGACTTCCCCATCGCGAGCCGGACTTTGAGCGGCCCTCAGACTACGGGGGGCTCCAAGTGCCCGGCAAACCCGACACCCGCCGTCAGGCGGATTCGACGGTGGGCTGCGTCACGGGAGTGACCAGGCGCAACGGGGGCACCAGACCCGACCCGGCCAGCACGTCGAGCGCCCGACGCTCGTCGTCGTCGAAGGAGAGCTCGGGCGGTGGGCCGAGCAGCACGGTCACCACACAGTCGTGGCACGCGAGCCCGCGCACCACACAGGTGTCACAGTCGATGAGAGTGGTCATGCCCGCAGGAAAGCAGGCACCACCGACACTTACGCCTCGACGGAGTTGCGGTCGACGAGCTCGATGGCGTCGTCGCGACCGCACCAGCGGCAGGTGACCGACTCGACGGTCTCGGCCCGGAGCTCGGTCTGCTCGACCGAGGCCTCGCCCTGAAGGTCGAAGTGCCAGAACTCCGTCGTACGACGGGTGCGGGTCACGTCGAAGCGCGTGAGGTTGCCACAGCCTCCGCAGCGCCAGCGGTTGGTCGCGTCGGGCAGGGGTGCGGTCACGTCTCGCTCCAGGTGTCGTAAAGGTGGGAATGCGGAGACCACCTTAATGCGCGCGGCTCCCGGGTCGTGTCGGTGGTCCCGCCTAGCGTCAGCACCATGAGCAGCACGACCGTCCCCCTCTCCCGCTGGGAGTCCCAGCGGAGCTTCGACGAGCTCGGTCGAGCGCTGCGCGACATCACCTTCTGCGTGGTCGACCTGGAGACCACGGGCGGCTCAGCCGCGGGCGGCTCGATGATCACCGAGATCGGCGCGGTCAAGGTGCGTGGCGGTGAGGTGCTCGGCGAGTTCCAGACGCTGGTCAACCCGCAGGCACACATCCCGGCCTTCATCGCGGTGCTGACCGGCATCACCGACTCGATGGTGGCCTCCGCTCCCCCGATCGAGTCGGCGCTGCCGGCGTTCCTCGAGTTCGCGGCGGGGTGCGTGCTGGTGGCGCACAACGCGCCGTTCGACATCGGGTTCCTGCAGCACTTCAACGCCCAGCAGGGCCGCGCCTGGCCGGCGTTCGAGGTGCTCGACACAGCCAAGCTGGCGCGGCGGGTGATCACCCGCGACGACGCCCCCAACTGCAAGCTCTCCTCGCTCGCGGCGGCGTTCGGGTCGACGACGACGCCCAACCACCGCGCCCTCTCCGACGCGCGCGCCACGGTCGACGTCCTGCACGGGTTGATGGAGCGCCTGGGCGGTGTCGGCGTCCACACGCTCGAGGAGCTGCAGACCTTCTCCTCCCGGGTGACCACTGCCCAGCGGAAGAAGCGCCACCTCGCGGAGGGCCTGCCGCATGCACCGGGTGTCTATCTCTTCCGCGATGACAAGGCCCGGGTGCTCTACGTCGGCACTTCCAAGGACCTGCGCGCCCGCGTCCGTTCCTACTTCACCGCGTCCGAGACCCGCACCCGGATGGGCGAGATGGTCGGCATCGCCACCCAGGTGCAGGGCATCGAGTGCGCCACCCCGCTCGAGGCCTCCGTCCGCGAGCTGCGGCTGATCGCGGAGCACAAGCCGCGCTACAACCGGCGCTCGCGCTTCCCGGAGAAGGTGCACTTCCTCAAGCTGACCCGCGAGCCGTGGCCACGCCTCTCCCTCGTCAAGCAGGTCCTCGACGACGATGCCGATTACCTCGGCCCCTTCTCGTCGAAGAAGGTCGCCGAGCGCTCCCTCGCCGCGCTGCACGAGGCGTTCCCGATCCGGCAGTGCAACGACCGGCTGCCCCGCGTGCCGTCGAAGGCGGCCTGCGTCCTCGCCGAGATGGGGCGCTGTGTGGCTCCGTGCGACGGCACGACCGGCCCCGACGCCTACGCCGAGCTCGTTGCCCAGCTCCGCGACTCGCTGCTCCGCAACCCTGACGAGGTCGTCGCGTCGATCAACGAACGGATGGAGCGCCTGGTCGCCGACGAGCGCTTCGAGGAGGCTGCCGTGCACCGTGACCGGCTGGCCGGGTTCCTCCGGGCCGCGGCGCGCACCCAGCGCTTGTCGGCGCTCACTCGATGCCCCGAGGTGGTGGCTGCCCGCCGCAACGACGCGGGCCGGTGGGAGGTCCACGTCGTTCGACACGGCCGCCTCGCGGCGGCGGGGCTTATCCCGCCGGGTGCCGACGCGCAGAGCTGGGTCGCCGGCCTGCAGAGCTGCGCCGAGACAGTCCTGCCCGGTCGTGGCCCTGTCCCCGCAGCGACGGCCGAGGAGTCCGAGCAGGTCCTGCGCTGGCTCGAGTCCGACGGTGTGCGCCTGATCGACGTCGCCGGCGAGTGGACCTGCCCGCTGTCCGGCGCCGGTCGCCACCTCGCGCTGCACGACGCCGTGCAGCGCTCGCGCGAGTCGCTGGTCCCCTTCGACGAGCGGCGCGAGCTGACAGTCGTCCACCGCCCCTGACAGCACTACCCTTGCCGCGTGGACACGTGGGACATCGCAGGCTGGGCAGGATCGGCGCTCGTCGTCCTGTCTCTGCTCCAGCACCGCGTGCTCCGGTTCCGCGTCCTCAACCTGGTGGCCTGCGGCATCCTCGTCGCCTTCAACGCGGCGCTGCACGTGTGGCCGATGGCCGCGCTCAACGCCCTGCTGGTCCTGGTCAACACCTGGTTCGTCCTGCGCCTGGTTCGCGAGATGAACGACTCGGCGGCGTTCGAGGTCTTCCCGGTCCAGCACGACGACAGCTACCTCGCCCACGTCCTCGAGGTCCACGCCGCCGATATCGCCCGCTTCCAGCCCGACTTCGACCAGTCGACCCTCGGCCAGACCTCCGGGTGCGTGATCTACCTGGTCCAGAAGGCTGACGAGACCGTCGGCGTCGTCGTCCTGGAGATCCAGGGCGACACCGCCGAGGTGCGACTCGACTACGTCACGCCGAAGTACCGCGACTTCTCCCCCGGCGAGTTCGTCTGGCGCCGGAGCGGCATGCTGGCGACCAAGGGCGTGCGCCACGTGATCACCTCGCCGCGGATGGTCAACGCCTACTACGGCAACGTCGGCTTCCGCCGCGAGGGCGACAGCTGGGTGCTGGACGCCTGAGGCCGCACCAAACTGTCAATCTGACAGTTTGGCTCTGTGTGACAGTTCCGAACTGTCATCCAGAGCGAAAGTGTCATCCGCGCGAGCGCGCGACACTCACACCGCGGCGCAGGCTGCCACCCAGCGCGCCAGCGCATCGGCCGCTGCGCCGGAGTCGATCGCGTCCGCTGCCCGCTTCATCCCGGCCTCGATCTTGGCAAGGATCTCGCCGCCCTCGGTGTCGTGGATCGCGAGGGCCGCTCCCGCGTTGAGCACCACCGCATCCCGGACCGGCCCGGTGTCGCCGGCGAGCAGCCGACGTACGACCTCCGCGTTGTACGCCGCGTCGCCGCCCCGCAGGTCCTCGGCCGTCGCCAGCGGCAGGCCGAGCTCGACCGGATCGAGCGTCGTGG
Source organism: Nocardioides jejuensis (assembly GCF_004337475.1). GTDB lineage: Bacteria > Actinomycetota > Actinomycetes > Propionibacteriales > Nocardioidaceae > Nocardioides > Nocardioides jejuensis. The sequence continues at coordinate 124,356 of NZ_SJZJ01000016.1, forward strand.
TCTGCAGGAAGCCGTCGTGCGCGCGATAGACCGTGGTCGTCGTGGTCGTCGTGATCTCGTCCAGGCCGTCCTCACCGCGGAAGACCCACGCGTCGACGCCACGTTCGACGAAGACGCCCGCCATCAGCGGCGACATGCGCGCGTCGGCGCAGCCGATCGCCTGCGCCGCCGGCCGGGCGGGGTTGGCCAGCGGGCCGAGGAAGTTGAAGACCGTGCCGATGCCGAGCTCACGGCGCGCCTCGCCGGTGTGCCGCATCGCGCCGTGGAACGTCGGCGCGAAGGCGAACGTGATGCCGGTCTGGTCGAAGACCGCCGCGACCTGCTCCGGCGTCAGGTCGAGCCGGATCCCGAGCACTTCGAGGACGTCTGCGGAGCCGGCCTTGGAGGACGCCGACCGGTTGCCGTGCTTGACGATGGGCGCGCCCGCACCGGCCGCGACGATCGCCGCCATGGTCGAGATGTTGACCGAGTGGGAGCGGTCGCCGCCCGTGCCGACGATGTCGAGCGTGCGGCCCGGGATCTCCAGCGGGGTCGCGTGCTCGTACATCGCCGAGAGCAGGCCGTCGATCTCGACGAGCGTCTCCCCCTTGGAGCGGAGGCCGACGGCGAAGCCGGCGACCTGCGCCGAGGTCGCCGCACCCGCGAGGATCTCGCCCATCGCCCACGCCGCCTGCTCCGACGTGAGGTCGGTGCGGGTGACCAGGGCGGTCAGGACGTCGGGCCAGGTGTGCGTCATGGCCCGCAGGCTATCGGGCGGCGCGCCGACCCGCGCGACGGATTTCGATCACCGGCTCCTCGCGCAGGCTGCGGCCGACCACGCAGTAGCGCCCGGTCAGCTCGGCGAGCTTGGCGAGCTTGGCGTCGTCCGCGTCGGTGTCGAGGATCGCGGTCACGACGACCGGACCGATCCCGACGGGCACCGAGCGGTCGATGCCGAGCGTGCCGCGGGCGTCGAACGTGCTCTCGGCCACCAGCTCCGCCCGACGTACGACGATGCCCATCGCGGTTGCGACGCTCCGCATCGTGACCCCGGCGCAGCCGAGGAGCGCCTGCATGAGCATGTCGCCGCTGCAGGCGTCGGAGCCGTCTCCCCCGGTCGCGACGTGGAGACCCGCGCGCACCGGGCCGGCGAACCCCTCGATGGTCGCGGTGATGCCGTCGTCGCTCCAGTCACCGACGGCGCTGATGGCGGTCGACGCAGTGGCGGGGTCGGCGAGGTAGCGCTCCTTGACCGGCGTCTGCGCAGCCCGCAGCTGCGCGGCGTCCATCAGCCCACGTCCATCAGGAGGACGCCGGCACGCGCGACCGGAGCAGTCCGGTCACGACCGAGGCCAGCTGGATCGGGTCGAGCGGCTGCGGCACGGCGGCATCGGCCCGCGACCACGTCGCGAGCCAGGCGTCCTGCGGACGCCCGGTGAGGACGACCAGCGGCGGACACTGGGCGATCTCGTCACTCAGCTGACGCGCGATGCCCATCCCGCCGGCCGGCACCGCCTCGCCGTCGAGGATCGCCAGGTCGATCTGCCCGCCATCCATCTGCTGGATGACGACCGGCTCGGTCGCCACCTCGACGTACTCGAGCTCGGGAAGGTCCGGGTGGGGCCGCGATCCGAGCGCGAGCAGCACCTGCCGCCGCACCGTCGCGTCGTCGGAGTAGACGAGCACCCGCAGTGTGTTCTCGGTCACCCGGCGCAGCCTACTCCGGCTGCTGTGACTCCACGGCAGCGCGCCGCTCGAGCATGTCGAGCCGACGGTCCTCGCGCGCGGCCTCCTTCATGGAGTCCCGGACCCACTGCGTGAACAGCACCGCGAAGAAGACGAGCGCGACCACATCGCCCGCGCCCCACAGGATGCCGCCGCCGAGCTTCTGGTCGGCAGCCATCGTCGGCAGCCACGAGGCCATCGGTCCCTCGCGCAGCGCGGCGTAGTGCGCCCCGCCGATGATCGAGTCCTGCGCCATGATCGTCACGCCGAGGAAGGCGTGGAACGGCAGCGTCAGGAAGACCAGCAGCAGCCGGAACGGCCAGGCCACGCGGCCGGGCACCGGGTCGATGCCCATGATCGGCCAGAAGAAGAGTGCTCCGACGAGCACCAGGTGTACATGCATCATCTCGTGGACGTACGCCGACCGCAGCGACGCGTCGTACCAGCCGGAGAAGTAGAGGGCCCACGGCGAGATCACGTAGAGCGCGAGCGTGAGCGGCGGGAACGAGAGCACCGCCACGACCTTCGAGTGCAGGACCGCCAGCAGCCAGTGCCGTGGTCCCTTGCTCGACGTGCCGGGCAGCGTCCGCAGCGCCAACGTCACCGGGGCGCCGAGCGCGAGCGCCAGTGGCACGAACATCGACAGGATCATGTGCTGGACCATGTGCACGCTCAGCAGCGTCGTGTCGTACGTCGAGATCCCCGACGAGGTCGCGACGAAGAACGAGCCCATGCCGAGGATCACAAAGGAGAAGGTCCGACCAAGCGGCCAGTGGTCGCCACGGCTGCGCAGGACCAGCACGCCACAGATGTAGAGGCCGGCGACCCAGACCGTCATGACGGTCAGAAACGGGTCAAGGGACCAGGCGGTGAAGACCTTGCTGAGCGTGAAGCGGGGCAGGTCGGGGGCAGTCGTCAGCGCCGTGACGCCGTGGGGAAGGAACACGCTGTGAACTTTATGACGACCAACATGCGGGGGTCGGGATGCCGTCCGGGTCCAAGACCGGCATAATCCCGTCCGTGGCGACTGCAACAGCGATTCCGGCATCCCGTCTGCACGGGCATCACGACCGTCCGAGCATGGTCTCGGTGGGCACGATCATCTGGCTCTCCAGCGAGCTGATGTTCTTTGCTGCCCTCTTCGCGTCGTACTTCACGATCCGCGCACAGGAGGTGGACCTGTGGGCTGTGAAGACGGCCATGCTCAACGTCCCCTTCTCCTCGACCAACACGGTGATCCTCGTGCTGTCGTCGTTCACCTGCCAGCTCGGCGTCTTCGCCGCCGAGCGTGGCCAGGTCGGACGCAGCGGCTCGGTCTTCAACGTGAAGGCCTGGGGCCTGCGTGAGTGGTTCATCCTCACGTACGTGATGGGCGCGATCTTCGTCGGCGGCCAGGCTCTCGAGTACACCAAGCTGGTGCACGAGGGCCTGACGATCCCGTCCGACGCCTACGGCACGGTCTTCTACCTGACCACCGGCTTCCACGGCCTCCACGTGACGGGTGGCCTGATCGCCTTCCTGTTCGTGCTCGGCCGCACCTACCTGGCACGCCGCTTCACCCACGAGCAGGCCGTCAGCGCAATCGTCGTGTCCTACTACTGGCACTTCGTCGACGTGGTGTGGATCGGCCTCTTCGCCACCATCTACCTCATCAAGTAGTCCCCAGTAGCTCCCTGACAGATCTAGGACTGAATCACGTGCGACTCCTGAATCGCTCCGCAGGTCGACTGTCGCGGCACCGCCGCGGTCCCGTCGCTGGCCTGCTCGTCATCCTGCTCGGACTGCTGATGGCCGGCGGCCTCTTCGCCGCCTTCTCGTCCTCCGCGACCGCCGACAAGAGCTCGGACAGCCTCACGCAGGCCGAGAAGATCGAGGCGGGCCGCAAGCTCTTCCTCCTCTCCTGCGCCACCTGCCACGGGCAGAACGGCGAGGGCGTCGTCGCCGAGGACGGCAAGTCCAACCTCGGGCCGTCGCTCGCCGGCGTCGGTGCGGCTGCTGCCCACTTCCAGCTCGAGACCGGCCGCATGCCCATGGTGCAGACCGGCAAGCAGGCCCCGCGCAAGCCGGTGGCCTTCACGCAGGACGAGGTCGACGCGCTCGCGGCGTACGTCGCCTCGCTCGCGCCGGGCCCGTCGGCTCCGACCGCCACCGAGTACGACCTCAACGCCGTCAAGGGCCTCTCGGCCGACGAGCAGCGTGAGGCGATCGTGCGCGGCGGCAAGCTGTTCCTCACGAACTGCACCGCCTGCCACAACTTCGAGGGCTCCGGCGGCGCGATGCCGTGGGGTCGCTACGCCCCGCCGCTCAAGGGCGTTGCGAAGCAGCACATCTACGAGGCCATGCTCACCGGCCCGCAGCAGATGCCGGTCTTCTCCAACGCGGTCCTCACCCCCGAGGACAAGCGCGACATCATCGCTTACATCTACTCGGTCAACGACCGGGAGCAGACCCCGGCGTACGGCGGCTTCGGCATGAAGGGTCTCGGCCCGGTTGCTGAGGGTCTCATCGCGTGGCTCGTCGGCATCGGCGGCCTGGTGGCGTTCGCCTACTGGATCGCGGCCCACACTGCTCGCTCGCACAAGAAGGAAGACGCGTGACCGACCACACCGACAGCCACGCCGAGCTCGCGCCGGCCGCGACGGCTGAGCCGATCGCGGACCCGGGCCTCGCGCCCCACCTCCCGCGGCCGACCGACGTCGACCCCAAGGCCGAGCGACGCGCCGAGCGCCAGGTCGCCGCGATGTTCGTCGCGTCGATGATCTGCGCGATCCTCTTCGTGATCGCCTACTACAGCCTCGACATCAAGGACAGCTGGGACACCTTCCTCGGATTCGGTGCCTCCAACCTGGCCCTGGGCCTGAGCCTCGGCTTCGCGCTGCTGCTCATCGGCATCGGCGTCATCCAGTGGAGCCGCAAGCTCATGGTTGACCACGAGATCTCCGAGCTGCGCCACCCGGCGGCCTCCGACGAGTCGGACCGCGAGAAGGTCCTCGCGGACCTCGCGCTCGGTCTCGAGGAGTCCGGCATCGGCCGCCGTCCGCTGGTCCGCAACACCCTCCTGGGTGCGCTGGGCTTCATCGGCATCCCCGCCGTCGTCGCCCTCAACGACCTCGGTCCGGACGCGACGCCGTCCAACATCAAGAAGACGCTCGAGAAGACCTTCTGGAAGGCCGGCAAGCGCGTCGTCAACGACGTCACCGGCCGCTGGATCAAGGCCTCCGACATGGAGATCGGTCAGCTCGTCAACGCGGAGCCCGAGGGCCTCGTCGACGCGTTCGACCCGCGTGCCACCCCCGAGGACCAGGAGCGGATCGAAGCCGGTTCGCTGCACGGTGCCGAGCTCCAGGTCGCCAAGACCAAGTCCGCCGTCATCGTCGTTCGCATGGAGCCGAAGGACATGACCACGGCGACCCAGGAGTGGGCGCACCAGGGCATCGCGGTCTACTCCAAGATCTGCACCCACGTCGGTTGCCCGATCGCCCTGTGGGAGCAGCAGACGCACCACCTGCTCTGCCCCTGCCACCAGTCCACCTTCGACCTGGCCGACAAGGGCCGCGTCGTCTTCGGTCCCGCCGCCCGGCCGCTGCCGCAGCTGCCGATCGAGGTGGACTCCGAGGGTTACCTCGTTGCCAAGAGCGACTTCCTCGAGCCTGTCGGCCCGAGCTACTGGGAGCGTGATTCCAAGTGACCGACAACGTCGCCAAGTCCAACGGCACCACCCCTGCCGCCGCCCCGAAGTCGGGTGCGGCTGCCAAGGGCGCCGCGGTCGTCAAGTGGGCCGATGACCGTCTCGGTCTCGCCACGACGAACAAGAAGATGATCCGGAAGGTCTTCCCCGACCACTGGACCTTCATGCTCGGTGAGATCGCGCTCTGGTCCTTCGTCGTCCTGCTCCTCACGGGTGTCTTCCTGACCCTGTGGTTCGTGCCCTCGATGACCGAGGTGCAGTACCAGGGCTCGTACGACCAGCTCCGTGGCGTCGAGATGTCGCAGGCCTACGCCTCGACGCTCGACATCTCGTTCGATGTCCGCGGTGGTCTCCTGCTCCGCCAGATGCACCACTGGGCCGCGATGATCTTCATCGCCGCGATGCTCGTGCACATGATGCGTGTCTTCGTGACCGGCGCCTTCCGCAAGCCGCGTGAGGTCAACTGGCTCATCGGTGGCGTGCTGATCCTGCTCGGCGTCGTCGAGGGCTTCGCGGGCTACTCGCTCCCCGACGACCTGCTGTCCGGCACCGGTCTCCGCATCGCGGACGGCCTGGTCAAGTCCACGCCGGTCGTGGGCACCTGGATGTCGTTCTTCATGTTCGACGGCGAGTTCCCGGGCGAGGCGATCATCCCCCGCCTGTACATGGTCCACATCCTGCTCGTGCCGGCCCTCATCCTGGGCCTGATCGCCGCGCACATGCTGCTCGTCGTCTACCACAAGCACACCCAGTGGGCCGGTCCCGGCCGCACCGAGGAGAACGTCGTCGGCTACCCGATGATGCCCGTGTACGCCGCGAAGGCCGGTGGCTTCTTCTTCATCGTCTTCGGCGTCACCGCCCTCATGGGTGGCCTGCTGTCGATCAACCCGGTGTGGAAGTACGGCCCCTACGACCCGTCCAAGGTCACCGCTGGTTCGCAGCCTGACTGGTACATGGGTATCGCCGAGGGTCTGCTCCGCATCATGCCGAACATCGAGTCCCACTTCTGGGGCACGACCTGGTCCTGGAACGTCTTCCTCCCCGGTGAGGTCGCGCCGATGGTCCTCCTCGGCATCATGATGATGTGGCCGTTCCTCGAGGCCTGGGTGACGGGCGACAAGAAGGAGCACCACATCCTCGACCGCCCGCGCAACGCTCCGACGCGCACGGCGTTCCTCGCGGCCATGATGTCCATCTACGGCCTGCTCTGGGCCGCCGGTGGCAACGACCTCCTCGCGACCCAGCTCTCGATGGACATGGAGTGGATCACCCGCTTCATGCGCGTCGCGGTCTTCGTCGTGCCGGTCCTGGTCTTCATGATCACGAAGCGCTGGTGCATCGCCCTGCAGCGTCACGACAGCGAGAAGCTGCTCCACGGCTACGAGACCGGCATCATCATGCGGTCCCCCGAGGGTGGCTACTCCGAGCGTCACCTGCCGATCAGCAACGAGTCGGCGTACGCGCTCACCGCTCGTCCGCGTGACCCGATCCTCGAGGCCCCGGCCGAGGGTGCGGTCAAGGAGAAGGGCGCCCGCGCGGCCACCATCCGCGCCAAGCTCTCGACGGCGATGTTCGCTGACAACATCCAGAAGCCGACCGCTGAGGAGCTCGAGGAGGCGCACCACCACGCCGAGCACGAGCACGCGCTCGAGGCCGGCCTGGACCACGCCGCTGACGGTCACCAGTACGACGGTCACCACGACGTCGCCGGCGACGAGCTTCGTCACTGAGGCACTGCGTGATCACACGCTGAGGCACTGAGAAGGGCCGCCGCTCCCCCACCGGGAGC
>NZ_SJZJ01000017.1 GCF_004337475.1 Nocardioides jejuensis
ACAGTTTGGCCGGCTCTGACATTTCCGAAGTGTCAGCCCGAGCGAAACTGTCACGATCCGGCTTTCGCTGCCGTGTCAGGATGACGGCATGCCCGAGCAGACCCAGCCCCCGGCGTACGACCCGGCCGCAGAGGTCGTCGACATCTGTCGTGACCTGATCCGGATCGACTCCACCAACGACGGCACCGATCAAGGGCCGGGGGAGCGCAAGGCCGCCGAGCACGTCGCCGGCCTGCTCGACGAGGTCGGGATCGAGTCGACGCTGATCGAGTCCCGCCCCGGCCGTACGACGCTGGTCGCCCGCATCGGGTCGGGCGCCGGAGACCCGCTGCTGGTCCACGGCCACCTCGACGTCGTACCCGCTGCAGCCGACGACTGGTCGGTGCACCCGCTCAGCGGCGAGATCCAGGACGGCTACCTGTGGGGCCGGGGCGCGGTCGACATGAAGGACTTCGACGCGATGGCGCTCTCCGTCATCCGCGCCCGTGCGCGTGCCGGCCGGCTGCCTGACCGCCCGATCGTGCTCGCGCTGACGGCGGACGAGGAGGCAGGTGGCCACCTCGGGGCCCAGTGGCTGGTCGAGGAGCACCCGGATCTGGTGGCCGACTGCACAGAGGCCGTCGGCGAGGTGGGCGGATTCTCGACGACCGTCCGCGGTCAGCGGATGTACCTCATCGAGGCAGCCGAGAAGGGCATGGCCTGGATGCGGCTCACCGCCAAGGGCCGGGCCGGCCACGGCTCGATGATCAACCACGACAACGCGGTCACCACGCTCGCTGGTGCGGTTGCCCGGATCGGTTCCTACGACTGGCCCGTGCGCCTCACCCCGACGATGGAGGTGCTGCTCGCGTCGGTCGGAGCGCTGGCGGGTGTGCAGGCCACGCCGGACAACGCCGAGGCGCTGGTCGAGGAGTTCGGGGGAGCGGCGCGCATGCTCGGCGCGGTCATCCGCAACACCGCCAACCCGACGATGCTCGACGCCGGCTACAAGGTCAACGTCGTCCCCGGCGAGGCCACCGCGCACATCGACGGCCGGTTCCTTCCCGGCTACGAGGACGAGTTCTTCGCCACCGTGCACCAGCTGGCGGGACCTGACATCGCCTTCGACTTCGTCTCGCACCAGCAACCCTGGGAGACGTCGTACGACGGGGCGCTGGTGCGCGCGATGGAGCGGTCCCTGCTGGCCGAGGACCCCGAGGCACTCGTCGCGCCGTACCTGATGAGCGGCGGCACGGACGCCAAGCACTTCGGCAAGCTCGGGATGCGCTGCTACGGCTTCGCTCCGCTGAAGCTGCCGGCCGACCTGGACTTCACCGCGCTCTTCCACGGCGTCGACGAGCGGGTGCCCGTCGACGGGCTGGAGTTCGGAGCCCGGGTCTTCGACCGGTTCCTCGAGCAGGCCTGACCTGCACGGGGCCGCTCAGTTGTAGCGGTGGCTCTTGGCCGCGTGCCCACGCTCGCGCGTGCACGTGCGACCGCTCATGTTGCGGTGCCCGCAGGACTCCTCAGACGCCATGGGCGGAGCACTCGCCGGCTTCGCGGCCGCAGCGGGCGCGGCCCGCTTCGCTGGCTGCGCGGCGCCCGCAACAGGTCGGGGTGGCGTGCTCACCCGGGCGCTGTTGGCGGCATACCGCGCCTCTCGGAGGGCGCGCAGGGCATCGTTCTTGCTCATCGTCGGCTCACGGCAGTGACCCTAGGCCAGACCACCGACACCGCCCGCGCGCAGCGTGGCAGGAAGGTCAGATCGGCATGAAGTAGGTCTGCCGCTGCTGCCGGATGATCTTGCGGCGTACGACGATCCGGCGCACCCCGTCGTTGCCGATGCAGAGACGCGACAACTCCCAGCCGCCGGTCTCGGCGAGATCGACCAGGTAGCGCGTGACGAACGACCGACTGACGTCGCGCGGCAGGATGAACTGGTTGAACTCCCATTCGAGTCCGGGCCGGTGTGCCTTGCGCGCGGGTGCAGTCAATTCAGTCTCCTGAGACGTCGTCCAGTGCTTCGGTGATCGCGGGCGGGAGCTCGAGCTCGCCGATGCCGAGTGCGCCCTTGAGCTGGGCGGCGGTGCGGGCACCGACAAGAGGGGCGGCGACGCCGGGCCGGTCGCGCACCCAGACGAGCGCCACCTCGAGCGGCGTCCAGCCCAGGCCATCGGCGGCGCGGCACACGGCCTCGACGATGCGCTGCGAGCGCTCGTTGAGATAAACGCCGACGAAGCCGGCGAAGTGTGAGGACGCCGCGCGCGAGTCGGCAGGCGTGCCGGTGCGGTACTTGCCGGTCAGCACGCCACGACCCAGCGGCGACCAGGGCAGGATGCCGAGCCCGAGGGCCTGCGTCGCGGGCAGGATCTCCGCCTCGATCGAACGGTTGAGCAGGGAGTACTCGACCTGCGTCGAGGCGAGCGTCGCCCGTCCCGGCACGGCGCGCTGCCAGGTCGCGGCCTGCGCGGTCTGCCATCCGGTGTAGTTGGAGACACCGACGTACGACGCGCGGCCGGTCGTGACCGCGTAGTCGAGCGCCGAGAGCGTCTCCTCGAGCGGAGTCTCGTCCACCCAGGTGTGGACCTGCCACAGGTCGACGTGGTCGACACCGAGGCGGCGCAGCGAACCGTCGAGCTCGGCGATCAAACGACCGCGGGAGACGTTGGTCTCGCGCTCGCCGCGGCGGCGCGAGATGCCCGCCTTCGTGGCGATGACGACGTCGTCGCGGGCCACGGCGTCGCCGAGCAGCGAGCCGATCAGCTCCTCCGAGGCACCGTCGCCGTAGCCGGCAGCCGTGTCGAGCAGCGTGCCACCGGCGGCGACGAACGACGTGAGCTGCTCGCGCGCCTCGTACTCGTCGGTGTCACGGCCCCACGTGAGCGTGCCGAGGCCGAGGCTGGAGACCTGGAGCCCGGTGGAGCCCAACGTGCGCTGCTGCATGCGCAAACGGTATCCACAGGGACACACGCGCCCGCGCGCGCCACGCCGCCGTGCGCCGTACGGTCGGACGCATGGCGACGATGCGAGACCGGGCCGAGGCCGACGCGTGGGAGCGGCGCCGGCTGCTGCGGGCGTTCGTGGCAGCGGATCCGGCGCCGGCGCGGGGCGACGGACCCTCGATCTGGCGGTGCCTGCTCGGCAGCGTGGCGCTGGCGATCGTCGTCGTGGCGGGTGTCGTCATGGTTCCGTCATGGATCCACCCGTAGGCTCCCGCCCGTGCTGAACTACTTCGACGCGGTCATCCTCGGAATCGTCGAGGGACTCACCGAGTTCCTCCCGGTCTCCAGCACCGGACACCTGACGATTGCCGAGAAGGCGCTGGGCCTGCCCATCGACGACAAGGCCATCACGGCGTACACCGCGGTGATCCAGGTCGGTGCGATCGCAGCGGTCCTCGTCTACTTCTTCAAGGACATCGTCGCCATCGCGACGGGGTGGGTCGGCGGCATCGTCAACCCCGCCAAGCGGGGCACGCTCGACCACCGCATGGGCTGGTACATCATCGCCGGCTCGCTGCCGATCGCCGTGGTGGGCCTGGCTGCGAAGCCGCTGATCGAGGGGCCCCTCCGGTCGCTCTGGGTCGTCGGCGCGGCCCTCATCCTCTGGAGCGCGGTGATGTGGTTCGCCGAGCGTGGTGCGACGCAGGAGCGCGGCGAGAAGAAGGTGACGCTCAAGGACGCCCTGGTCATCGGAGCGATGCAGTGCGTGGCCCTGATCCCCGGTGTCTCGCGTTCGGGTGCCACGATCTCCGCCGGTCTGTTCCGCGGTCTCGACCGCGTCACCGCCACGCGCCTCAGCTTCTTCCTCGGCATCCCGGCGCTCGTCGCGGCCGGCGCGCTGGAGCTGCTCGACCCGAAGATCCGCGAGCTGGCGGCCGGCCCGATGATCGTCGGCACGCTCGTCGCCTTCGTGGTCGCCTACGCGTCCGTCGCGTGGCTGCTCAAGTTCGTCGCCGGGCACACGATCGTCTCGTTCGTGCCCTACCGCCTGGTGCTCGGCGTCGGCCTGCTGGCGCTGCTCGCCGGCGGCGTCATGTCCGCCACCTGAGCGGACGTCAGAGCCAGCCGGAGCGCTTGAACCGGCGGTACAGGTAGTACGACGTGCCGACCATGAGCAGCACTGCCATCGGGTAGCCGAAAAGCCAGTGCAGCTCCGGCATGTGGTCGAAGTTCATGCCATAGACGCCGGCGATCAGCGTCGGCAGCAGGATCAGCGCGGCGCCCGCCGAGATCTTGCGCATGTCCTCGTTCTGCTGGGCTGACACCTTGGCGAGCTGCAGCGAGATGCGCGCGGTCTGCGCTTCGAATGCCGAGGAGAGCAGCGAGTCCAGGGCGTCGATCGACTCGGCCACGCGTCCGAGGTGGTCGGCGACGTCGCGGAAGTACGGCGCCGCGTCCGGCGTCATGCCCGGCACCATGCCGGTGGCTGCGCGGTTCATCGGCTCCCTCAGCGGGAGTACGGCGCGGCGTACCTCCGCCAGCTCGCGCTTGAGGATGTAGATGCGCTCGGTCTCATCGGTCTCCTCGTCGGAGAAGACCGAGGTCTCGACCTCGTCGACGTCGATCTCCAGCTCCGCGGCGACCTTGAGGTACTCGTCGACCACGCGGTCGCACACGGCGTACGCAACCGCGGACGGGCCGTGGCTCAGGATCGAGGCGTGCTGCTCGAGCATCACCCGGGCGCTGTGCAGCTCCGCGCCCTGGCCGTGGCGGACCGTGACGACGAAGTCCGGGCCCGTGAACACGTTGATCTCGCCGGTCTCGACGGCGTCGGTCTCGTCGACGTACCAGAGCGTCTTGAGGACCATGAAGAGTGAGTGGGGGTAGCGCTCCAGCTTCGGACGCTGGTGGGCCAGCAGCGCATCCTCGACGGCGAGCGGATGCAGGTCGAAGATCGCGGCGACGCGTGCCAGCTCGTCCTTCGTCGGCTCGTGCAGGCCCACCCACACGAACTCGTTGGCCGCATCGCACTGGTCGCGCAGGGCCGTGAGGTCATCGAGCGACCGGTCCAGCGGGACACGGACACCGTCGCGGTAGAGGGCGCTGTCGACGATCACGGGCTGAGCGTACGCTCGCCGGCATGGCAACGGTGATCCTCGTGCGACACGGACGGAGCACGGCGAACACCTCAGGAGTTCTGGCCGGCCGGACCCCCGGCGTGGACCTCGACGACGTGGGCCGCGCACAGGCGGACGCGGTCGCCCAGCGCATCGCGGACGCGCACCCGGTCTCTCTCAGGGTCAGCCCGCTGGACCGGTGCGTCCAGACGGCCGCGCCCATCGCCGCAGCGACCGGTCTCGAGGTCACGATCGAGGAAGCGCTCCAGGAGGTCGGGTACGGCGCCTGGCAGGGCCGAGCAATCACCGAGCTGCTCCACGAGCCGCTGTGGAAGACGGTCCAGGCGACGCCGTCGGTGGCCACGTTCCCGGACGGCGAGTGCCTCGGCGACATGGCAGAACGCATCGCCACCGCGCTGCGCACGCACGACGCCGGGGTCGAGGCGGAGCACGGCACGGGTGCCGTCTGGGTGGCCGTGAGCCACGGCGACCCGATCAAGGCGGCGCTCGCGGACGCGCTCGGCCTGCCCTTCGACCACTTCCAGCGCATTCACGTGGACCCGGGGTCGGTCTCGATCATCCGCTACGGCAGCGTGCGCCCGACGGTTCTGGCGATGAACACCCACGCCGGCGACCTGGCCTGGCTCCGCGCTCCGGTCGCCCACCCGGACGACGCCGAGGTCGGCGGAGGAGCGGGGCCCACCGCGCAGACCGCCGGGTCCTAGGCTGGCGCCATGGATCCGGTGATGCACTCGTTCGACCCGCCCGAGCGGTTCGTGGCGGGCACGGTCGGCGCGCCCGGACAGCGCACGTTCTTCCTCCAGGCCCGCGCGGGGCGCAACGTCGTGAGCGTGGCCCTGGAGAAGCAGCAGGTGACAGTGCTGGCGCAGCGCATCGACGAGCTGCTCGACGACCTCATGCAGCAGGGCGGCACCACGGGCCTGATCCCTGCGGTGGCACCGCTGGACCTCGCTGACGACGGCCCCCTGGAGCAGCCGATCGACGAGCAGTTCCGTGCAGGCACCATGACCTTGTCGTGGGACACCCCGGACGAACGGATCGTGATCGAGGTCTACCCGATCGACACGGCTCCCGAAGACGTCCCGGACGCGACGGAGGAGCCCGCGGTAGGGGAGGTGCTCGTCGTACGCCTGACGGCCGCGTCGGCGCGTGCGTTCGTGGCCCGCGCCCAGAAGGTGGTGGGCGCCGGACGCCCCGACTGCCCGTTCTGCGGTGAGCCGATCGACCCGTCGGGGCACCTCTGCGTCCGTGCCAACGGCTTCAAGCGACGTGGCTGAACTGATCCTCGAGGGCCGGCTCACCACCGCCTCCAATGCGACGTTCCTGGGTCGCCTCGACGACCTGCAGGTCGTCTACAAGCCGATCGCGGGGGAGCGACCGCTGTGGGACTTCCCCCAGGGCCACCTCGCCCACCGCGAGCTCGCGACGTACGCCGTCTCCGAGGCGCTCGGCTGGCACGTCGTGCCCCGCACCTGGCTCGGCGACGGTCCACACGGTCCCGGCATGGTCCAGGAATGGATCGAGGAGGACGCGTACGCCGCGGTCGACGTCGTGCTGCCGGGCGAGCAGCAGCCCGGCCAGGTGGTCGTCCTCGAAGCGCGTGACGAGACCGGTCGGCCGGTGCTGCTCGTGCACGAGGAGTCCGCGGCCCTGCGCCGGATCGCGCTCCTCGACGTCCTGGTCAACAACGCCGATCGCAAGGGCGGGCACGTCCTGAGCCGCGGTGACGCGCGGTTCGGCATCGACCACGGCGTCACGTTCCACACCGATCCGAAGCTGCGCACCGTGCTCTGGGGGTGGATCGGCGACCCGCTCACCGTCGATGAGACCGCCGCGATCGAGCAGGTCCTCCACGACGGCGCTCTCCATGACAGCCTCCGCGCGCTGGTGGCCGACGCCGAGGTCGAGGCCTTCCTCGCCCGCGCAGCCACGCTCCTCACCGCCGGTGCGTTCCCTGCACCAACCGGCGACTGGCCGGCCATCCCGTGGCCTGCGCTGTGAGCGTCACACCGACCGTCTAGAGTTCCAGCATGCGCGCCTGGTCTGCTCCCGAGATCGCCCCTCTGCAGGTCAAGGGACCCGTCGTCCGGGTCCACGACACCGCCACGGGCGGTCTGGTCGAGACCAGCCCCGCCGCTGGCGGCGCCCGCATGTACGTCTGTGGCATCACGCCGTACGACGCCACGCACATGGGCCACGCCGCGACGTACATCGGCATGGACCTGCTCAACCGCGCCTGGCGCAACGCGGGCCACGCGGTCACCTTCGTGCAGAACGTCACCGACGTCGACGACCCGCTCCTCGAGCGCGCCGAGAAGGTCAACGTCGCCTGGGAGGAGCTCGCCCTCCGCGAGACCCAGCTCTTCCGCGAGGACATGGAGGCGCTGCGCGTCCTCCCGCCGGACCACTACGTCGGCGCGGTCGAGTCGATCCCGCTGGTCATCGCGCTCATCCAGAAGCTCCAGGCCGCGGGCGTCGTCTACGACGTCGAGGGCGACCTCTACTTCGAGGTGGCCTCGGACAAGGCCTTCGGCGACGTCTCGGGCCTCGACCGCGAGCAGATGCTGGCGATCTTCGGCGAGCGCGGGGGTGACCCCGAGCGGCCCGGCAAGAAGGACCCGCTCGACTGCGTCCTGTGGCGCGCCGAGCGCGAGGGCGAGCCGAGCTGGGAGAGCCCGTTCGGCAAGGGTCGCCCCGGCTGGCACATCGAGTGCACCGCGATTGCCCTGGAGCACCTGGGCAACGGCTTCGACGTCCAGGCCGGCGGCAGCGACCTCTCGTTCCCGCACCACGAGATGTGCGCCGGCGAGGCGCAGGTGGCCGAGGGTGAGAGGTTCGCGCACGCCTACGTGCACGCGGGCATGGTGGCGTACGACGGCGAGAAGATGTCGAAGTCCAAGGGCAACCTGGTCTTCGTCAACGAGCTCCGCCGCAGCGAGGTCGACCCGGCCGCGATCCGGCTCAGCCTCCTGCAGCACCACTACCGCGAGGACTGGGAGTGGACCGCACAGAACCTCTGGACGGCCGAGGACACCCTCGACCGGTGGCGTGAGGCGCTGCGTCACGGCGTCGGCGCTCCGGCCGGTCCGGTTGTCGAGCAGGTCCTCGCTGCGCTGGCGACCGACCTCGATGCTCCTGCCGCGGTGGCAGCCGTCGACGCCTGGGCCGTCGCCACGACCGGCGGCGACCACAAGGACATCTACGCGGCCGACCAGATCCGCGCCGTCCTCGACGCCGGCCTGGGCCTCAAGGTCTGACCTATTCGTTGTTGCGGCGCTTGAGGTAACGCTCGAACTCGCGCGCGATCGCCTCACCCGACGCCTCGGGCAGGTCCGCGGTGTCGCGCGTCTCCTCCAGCGCCCGGACGTAGTCGCCGATCTCCTCTTCCTCCTCGGCGAGCTCGTCGACGCCACGCTCCCACGCGCGTGCGTCCTCGGGGAGGTCGGCCAGCGGGATCGCACATCCAAGCAGGTTCTCGAGCTCGTGCACGAGGGCCAGCGTGGCCTTGGGACACGGAGGCTGGGCGACGTAGTGGGGGACAGCCACCCAGTACGAGACCGCCGGGATGTCGAGCTTGCCGCACGCGTCCTGGAAGACGCCGACGATCCCGGTCGGCCCCTCGTACGACGACTGCTCGACACGCAGCCGGTCCACCAGCTCGGGCTCGGTCGCGGAGCCCGTCACCGGCAGCGGCCGCGTGTGGGGCGTGTCCGCCAGCAGCGCAGCAAGCGTGATCACGAGCGAGGCGCCGAGCTCGTCGCAGGTGGCGAGCACCTCGGCGCAGAACTGGCGCCAGCGCATGTTGGGCTCGAGACCGCGGATCAGGATGACGTCGCGGTCGAGGCCCGGGGGAGAGGCGATCGCGATCTGCGTCGTCGGCCAGACGATGTGCCGGTGCCCGTCAGGCCCCGACTCGATGTTGGGCCGGTTCATCTGGAAGTCGTAGAAGTCCTCCGGGTCGAGTGCGCCGACCACCTCGGCGTTCCACACGTCCATGAGGTGATCGACGACGGACGACGCGCTGTCGGCGGCGTCGTTCCACCCCTCAAAGGCAGCAATCACCACGGGGTCGACCAGGTCTCGGACGTCTGCGATCTCGATCACCCTGCCAGCCTATAGAGTTGTCCTCGGCCGAGAGGCGTTGCAACGGGACCCGTCGTGAGGACGCGCCCGCCACGCTCGGCTTGAACACCCAAGGACGCCTTCCAGATCTGGAAGGGAACCCGTGTCGAACCCCACGCCGAACATCCGCCCCGACGCCACCGCGGAGCTGACCGCTCTGCTCGGCGAGCGCATCCTCGTCATCGACGGCGCCATGGGCACGATGATCCAGCGGCACACGCCCGGCGAGGCGGAGTACCGCGGCGAGCGTTTCAAGGACTTCCACCTCGACGTCAAGGGCAACTCCGACCTGCTCGTGCTGACGCAGCCGGACATGATCCGCGGCATCCACGAGGAGTACCTCGCGGCCGGCTCGGACATCGTCGAGACCAACACCTTCGGCGCGACCACGATCGCCCAGGCCGACTTCGAGATGGAGTCGCTCGCCTACGAGATGAACGTCGCGGGAGCGCGCCTCGCGCGCGAGGCGTGCGACAAGTTCGCCACGGCGGAGCGTCCGCGCTACGTCGCCGGCGCCCTCGGCCCCACGCCGAAGACGGCCAGCATCTCGCCGGACGTCAACGACCCGGGTGCCCGCAACGTCTCCTACGACCAGCTGGTCGCGGCGTACCTCGAGCAGGCCAACGGCCTCGTCGACGGCGGCGCGGACATCCTCCTGATCGAGACGATCTTCGACACCCTCAACGCGAAGGCGGCGATCTTCGCCGTCGAGACGCTCTTCGAGGAGCGCGGACGCCGCTGGCCGGTCATCCTGTCCGGCACCATCACCGACGCCTCCGGTCGCACCCTGTCGGGTCAGACCACCGAGGCCTTCTGGAACGCCGTTCGCCACGTCAAGCCGCTGGCGATCGGCCTCAACTGCGCGCTCGGCGCCTCCGAGATGCGCCAGTACGTCGCCGAGCTCTCGCGCCTCGCCGACTGCTTCGTCTCCTGCTACCCGAACGCCGGCCTGCCCAACGCCTTCGGTGAGTACGACGAGACCGCCCAGCAGATGGCTGCGGTCGTGAAGGAGTTCGCCGAGTCGAAGCTGATCAACATCCTGGGTGGCTGCTGCGGCACGACCCCGGAGCACATCGGTGAGATGAGCAAGGCCGTCGAGGGCCTCACGCCGCGTGTGCCGTCGGCCATCGAGCCCGCCATGCGCCTGTCGGGCCTGGAGCCGCTCAACATCACCAAGGACTCGCTCTTCGTCAACGTCGGTGAGCGCACCAACATCACCGGCTCCGCGCGCTTCCGGAACCTGATCAAGGACGGCGACTACGACACCGCGCTCCAGGTCGCCGCGCAGCAGGTCGAGGCCGGCGCCCAGGTCATCGACGTCAACATGGACGAGGGCATGATCGACGGCGTCGCCGCGATGGATCGCTTCCTCAAGCTCGTCGCCTCGGAGCCCGACATCAGCCGGGTGCCGATCATGGTCGACTCCTCTAAGTGGGAGGTCATCGAGGCCGGCCTCAAGTGCGTCCAGGGCAAGGCGATCGTCAACTCGATCTCCATGAAGGCTGGCGAGCAGGAGTTCCGCGAGCAGGCCCGCCTGTGCCGCAAGTACGGCGCGGCGGTGGTCGTCATGGCCTTCGACGAGGACGGCCAGGCCGACAACCTCGAGCGGCGCAAGGAGATCTGCGGTCGGGCGTACAAGATCCTGGTCGAGGAGGAGGGCTTCCCGGCCGAGGACATCATCTTCGACCCGAACGTCTTCGCCGTCGCCACGGGCATCGAGGAGCACGCCACCTACGGCGTGGACTTCATCGAGGGCGCGCGCTGGATCACCGAGAACCTTCCCGGGGCCCAGATCTCCGGCGGCATCTCGAACGTCTCGTTCTCCTTCCGCGGCAACAACCCGGTGCGTGAGGCGATCCACGCGGTCTTCCTCTTCCACGCCATCAAGGCGGGGCTGTCGATGGGCATCGTCAACGCCGGCGCCCTGGTCACCTACGACTCGATCGACCCCGAGCTTCGTGACGCGATCGAGGACGTCGTCCTCAACCGCGTCGAGGACACCCAGGCGGCCACCGAGCGCCTGCTCGAGCTGGCCGAGGCCCACCGCGGCACCGGTGAGCAGGCCGAGGCAGCCGCCGAGGAGTGGCGCTCCCTGCCGGTCCGCGAGCGGATCACCCACGCGCTGGTGAAGGGTCTCGACCTGCACGTCGAGGCCGACACCGAAGAGCTGCGCGCCGAGATCGAGCAGGCCGGCGGCCGCCCGATCGAGGTCATCGAGGGCCCGCTGATGGACGGCATGAACGTCGTCGGCGACCTCTTCGGTGCCGGCAAGATGTTCCTTCCGCAGGTCGTGAAGTCGGCCCGCGTCATGAAGAAGGCCGTCGCGTACCTGATCCCCTTCATCGAGGAGGAGAAGGCGAAGTCGGGCAACACCGGCAAGGACACCAACGGCACGATCGTCATGGCGACGGTGAAGGGCGACGTCCACGACATCGGCAAGAACATCGTCGGGGTCGTGCTGCAGTGCAACAACTTCGAGGTCATCGACCTCGGCGTGATGGTGCCGGTGCAGAAGATCCTCGACGCCGCCAAGGAGCACGACGCCGACATCATCGGTCTCTCCGGCCTGATCACGCCGTCGCTCGACGAGATGGTCACCGTCGCGACCGAGATGCAGCGCCAGGGCTTCGACATCCCGCTGCTGATCGGTGGCGCGACCACCTCGCGTGCCCACACGGCGGTCAAGGTCGACAAGAAGTACGACGGCGCCGTGGTCTGGGTGAAGGACGCCTCCCGCTCCGTGCCCGTCGCCGCGACGCTGCTCAACGACGACCTGCGTCCGAAGTTCATGGACGAGATCCAGGCCGACTACGACGCGCTGCGTGAGCGCCACGCGTCGAAGAACGACCGTCCGATGGTGACCCTCGAGGCCGCTCGCGCCAACGCGCCGGAGCTCGACTGGTCGGCGTACCACCCGCCGCGGCCGCACATGCTGGTGCAGCAGAGCCACGACGTCGGTCAGGTGGCGGGACTCGCTGTCAGCGGCCGGGGCGAGACGCAGTACGTGAAGACGTTCAAGGACTACTCCCTCACGGAGCTGCGCAAGTACATCGACTGGCAGCCGTTCTTCAACGCCTGGGAGATGAAGGGTTCGTTCCCCGACATCCTCAACAACCCGGCGTCGGGCCCGGCCGCCCGCAAGCTGTACGACGACGCGCAGGCGATGCTCGACCAGCTGATCGAGGAGAAGTGGCTCAGCGCCTCCGGCGTGATCGGGCTCTTCCCGGCCAATGCCATCGGTGACGACATCGAGCTCTACACCGACGACACCCGGACCGAGGTCCGCACGGTGCTGCACCACTTGCGCCAGCAGGGTGAGCACCGCGAGGGCATCGCCAACAAGGCGCTGTCCGACTTCGTCGCCCCGAAGACGACCGGCCTCAAGGACTACGTCGGTGCCTTCGCCGTCACGGCGGGCCTCGGCTCGGTGGCGAAGGTGAAGGAGTTCAAGGACGCGCTCGACGACTACAACGCGATCCTGCTCGAGTCGCTCGCCGACCGTCTCGCCGAGGCGTTCGCCGAGCGGATGCACGAGCGGGTCCGCAAGGAGTTCTGGGGCTACGCGCCCGACGAGCACCTCGACAACGTCGGCCTGATCAAGGAGCAGTACGCCGGCATCCGTCCGGCTCCCGGCTACCCGGCGTGCCCCGAGCACACCGAGAAGCAGACGCTGTGGGACCTCCTCGATGTCGAGGAGTCCACGGGGATCGAGCTGACCGAGTCGATGGCCATGTGGCCGGGCGCGTCTGTCTCGGGCTTCTACTTCAGCCACCCGGACGCGCAGTACTTCGTCGTCGGTCGCCTCGGGCGCGACCAGGTCGCCGACTACGCCGAGCGCAAGGGCTGGACGCTCGCCGAGGCCGAGCGCTGGCTCTCCGCCAACCTCGCCTACGACCCGGAAGACTGATCAGGACCGATCAACGCTGGACGCCCCGGTCGACTCGTACGAGTCCGCCGGGGCGTTCGCGCGTCGTGACAGCGCGATCAGCGGGACCGCGACGGCGGAGATCGCCGCCGACACGAGGTACGACGCGGCGTACCCGCGGACGTCGGCGACCCGACCCAGCGCGGGCTGCGCCCAGACCCCGCCCGCCGAGCTCATCAGCGAGTCGGCGGAGAGCAGCGTTGCGCGCTGCTTCGACGGGATCAGCCCGTTGAGGTAGCTCTGGCGCACCGGCGTGAACGCCGCGAAGGTCAGGCCCCACAGGCCCGTCAGCGCCAGGACCGCGCCGAAGGAGTCGACGGACCCGATCGCGACCATCGCCGCGGCGGCGATGGCCGAGATCGCCATGAGCGCGGACGTACGGCGCCGGGCAATCCGGCGTACCTGTCCTGCGGCCATGCCGCCGACCATCTGTGCCAGGGCGACGGCAGCTGCGACGAGGCCGGCGATCTGGTAGGCGTGCGGGTCGCCGTACAGCTCGAGCAGGTAGGGCTGGAGCGCGTAGAACGCGTAGAGCCCGACGCCGCCCGTCACGAGCGCCTGCACCATCAGCCAGCGGATCGGCGGGACCTTCCACCCGAGATCGATGGTCTGGCGCGCGAGCCGGGCCATCTCCTGGCCGGTGCTGCCGTGCCGCTCGGGAGTGAAGCCGAGGTCGCGCATGACGACGGCGGCAAAGCCGAACATCAGCACCAGCACCCCTGCGCGGAGCAGATAGGGAACACCCACGCTGGAGTGCTGGGCGATCCAGCCACCGGCGACCGAGCCGACCAGCATGCCGGCCCCGGAGACGATCTGGCCGCGCCCGAAGACGCTGTCCAGCGATCCCTGGAAGCCGGTGCTCGTGAGCGCGTCGACGAGCCAGGCCTCGACGGCTCCCGAGAAGAACGTGAAGCCGAGACCGATCAGCACCGACGCCGCCAGCCACAGCCAGAACGGTCCGTGCACCTGCCACAGGCCGACGTAGAAGAGCGTGGACACGGCCAGCGTCACCGTCCCCAGGAGGTACGACGCGCGGCGGCCGACCGTGTCCGCGACGATGCCGGTCGGGATCTCGAAGAGCACCATGCCGGCCGTGAAGGCAGCGTTCGCGGCGAAGGCCTCGAAGTTCGACAGCCCGGCGTCGAGCAGGAAGATCGTGTTGATGCCCCAGATCAGCGAGGCCGCCAGCGTGTTGCCCAGCATGAGGAACAGGTAGATGCGCTGGACCGAGCGTGGGGTCGTCACGCTTCTCACGCTAGCGGCCCGTGGCCGCCCGGGTGCGGGCGCTTGCGATACCGATCAGTAGCGCCCCTATCCGGGGCGGAGAAGGGCCGTACTGATCGGTATCGCTAGGGCGACGGGGTCAGGCAGCGCGCTTCAGGCGACGGACGTAGGCCTGGAGCAGACCGAGCGAGAGGGCCTTCAGCGCCTTCTGCTCGACGAACGGCACGCGCTGGCGGGCCGTGAGGGTCCAGGTGATCAGGGTGCCGGCCTCGGTCGCGACGAGCGTGACCTCGCCCGCGTAGTCCGCGAACGGGACGCCGCCGAGCGCCTTGTAGCCGAGGCGACCGGGCGCGTCGAACGCCGTGATCTCCTCGACGATGGCCGGAGCCGGACCGGGGGCGGTGATCTTGCGGACCGCACCGACGCCGTTCGGCTCCGTGGTGCCCGGCTTGGTGACGACCGCGGTGACGCCCGGGCCCCAGTCGGTCATGCCGGCGTGGTCGGAGAGGATCCGCCAGGCCTCGTCGATGTTGACGCGGACGATGGCCTTGCTCGAGGCGCGCATGCGCTTGTTCCTTCCAACGGGGACGTGTCGGCCTCATTGTGCCTTGGGGACCGACCTAGGCTGGACGTAGACCTGCACGCGCCACCTCCCGCCGGTTGGCGGCGTCGCAGCACCCCCGTGAGGCGGTGGCAATCATGGCCACTGACAACATCTCCCGACTCACCCTGCGCGACCGCGTCGAGCCGTCGCTGCGCGACGGTGACTGGTGGCCCGAGAGCCGGGTGCTCGAGGACGAGCTGAGTCATCTCTTCGCCCTCTGGCCACCCTCCGCCGGGGAAATCACCCGCGTCCTCTACTCGCCGCCGGACTGGGACGACCACCCGCGTTCGGCACCCGTGCCCGGACGGCGGGTCAAGACGGGTTCCTTCCCCCGCGACGACACCCATCAGCTGGTCCTGGTCATGCGGACTGGACGACGCCTGGCGATCGGCGTGATCCCACCAGGTACCGCTGCCGGAGAGGCTGCGGAACTGCTCGCCGCGAGGTGACGGCCATGTCCTCCGACAAGCTCCTCGGACTGCCTACAACGGCAGGGGAGGACCGACCCTCGGTGACCGGCCACTACCAGGGCGGGTACGGCGATCTGGCCCGCCGCGTGCGGGCGGCCGGGCTGATGCAGCGCCGCCCGGCGGCGTTCGTCCGGCACCTCACGGTCCTGGTCGCCGCAACCGTCGCAGTCGTCGTCCTGATGGCGACGCATCGCGACGCCTGGTGGCTGCTCGCGATGGCACCGCTGATGGCGGTGCTCGCCACCCGCACCAGCTTCCTCGGCCACGACGTGGGCCACCTCCAGATCACCCGGAACACCACAGCCAGCCGTCGCCTCGGCCTGCTGACGGGCAACCTGCTCAGCGGCCTCGGCTACGGCTGGTGGGTGCCGAAGCACAACGCCCACCATGCGCACCCGAACGACCTCGGCACCGACCCCGATGTGCGACCCGGCGCGCTGATCTGGGATCCGGTGCAGGCCACCGGGCGGCGCGGAGCGATGGCGTGGTGGACCCGGCACCAGGCGCTCCTCTTCTTCCCGCTGCTCGTCTTCGAGGCCATCAACCTCCACGTCGCCAGCATCCGTTCCCTGTTCAGCCGGGGCCTCCGCGGACGGACCGGCGAGGCAGCGATGCTGGCCCTGCACTTCGCCGGCTACACGACGCTCCTGGTGCTGACGCTGACCTGGCCCCAGGCGGTGGCGTTCGTGGTCATCCAGAAAGGCCTCCAGGGTCTCTACCTGGGCTGCTCGTTCGCCCCGGGACACAAGGGCATGCCGGTCCTCGACGCAGACACTGCACGCGATCCGCTCCTGCGCCAGGTGCTGACCTCCCGCAACGTGCGCGGTGGCCCGGTTACGGACGCCGTCCTCGGCGGCCTGAACTACCAGATCGAGCACCACCTGTTCCCGAGCATGCCCCGCGCCAACCTGCGCCGCGCTCAACCCCTGGTACGGGCGTTCTGCGCGGAGCACGAGATCCCGTACCTCGAGTATCGGGCGTTCGCCTCGTACGCCGCAGGGTTGCGGCACCTGCGCCGGGTCGGCGCGACCGCAGGCGAGCCCGTGCGCGGGTAACGCCGATAGGCTTCCCGAACGCGTCGGTCCTCGCCCAGAGCCTCGGAGGTCATCCTGAACACCGTCACCCCGGGTGGGATCCGTGCCGTCCTGTGGGACATGGACGGCACCCTCGTCGACACCGAGCCCTACTGGATGGAGGCGGAGTTCGACCTCGCCGAGCAGTACGGGGGCAGATGGACGCACGAGCACGGCCTCGCCCTCGTGGGCAACGACCTGCTGGAGTCGGGTCGCTACATCCTCCAGCACATGTTCGAGCCGGACTCGCCGGGCGCAGCGCTCACGCCGGAGCAGGTCGTCGAGCTGCTGCTCGACGGCGTCGTGGCACGCGTCGAGAAGGCCGTGCCGTGGCGTCCTGGCGCCCGCGAGCTGCTCGACGACCTGCTCGACGCCGGTGTGCCGTGTGCACTCGTCACGATGAGCTACCAGCGCTTCGTCGACCCGATCCTCACGCAGCTGCCGGCAGGCGCCTTCGCCGAGATCGTCACCGGTGACCGGGTCAGCCAGGGCAAGCCGCATCCCGAGCCGTACCTCAAGGCAGCAGCCGGTCTGGGCCTCGCGCCCGAGGAGTGCGTCGCGATCGAGGACTCCAACACGGGTGCCACGTCTGCCGAGGCTGCCGGGTGCACCGTGCTCGTCGTGGAATGCCACGTGCCCGTCGCGCCGGGGGAGCGGCGGGTCTTCCGGGACTCGCTCGAAGGCCTGACGGTCGACGACGTCCTGACGCTGCGCTGACCCGGCTGACGGAAGCCGGCCTCAGTCGTCGGTCAGGTCCGTGCCGAGGTCGCCCGCCGCGGCGAGCGCCTCGCGGACCAGGGGCAGCGGCAGCAGCTCACCACCGAACTCCGGGCAGTGCGCCTGGAACGAGCACCAGTCGCAGAGCCGTGACTTGTTGGGCCGCCAGTCGCCGCTCAGCTCCGCCGAGCGGATGGCGCCGAAGACCGCATTGACCTTCCGCTCCAGCGACCGCAGGTCTGCCTCGTCGGGCGCATAGCTGACGGTCTCGCCGTTGCCGAGGTAGATCAGCTGCAGCATCGCCGGGATGACGCCGCGCGTCTTCCACCAGACGAGCGCGTAGAACTTCATCTGGAAGAGCGCCTTGGCCTCGAAGAACTCGCCAGGACTCCTTCCGGTCTTGTAATCGGAGATCCGCACCCGTCCGTCAGGTGCCTCCTCGACCCGGTCGATGAAACCCCGGATCAGCAGCTTCGAGTCGAGCACGGTCTCGACGTACAGCTCACGCTCGGACGGCTGCAGGCGCGTGGGGTCCTCGAGCGTGAAGTACTTCTCCAGCGAACGCCGACACTCGTCGAGCCAGGCGCCGACCTCGGGGCCTTCCTCGCCAAACATCGAGGCAAGCTCCGGCTCCGCCTCGAGCAGCGCCTCCCACGAGGGGACGACCATCTCCTGAGCCCGCTCGGGGGTGCGGTCCCCGGCATCCAGGTCGAAGAGGTCCTCCAGCACCTTGTGCACGACGGTGCCGCGGACGGCGGCGGGGGACGGAGCCTCCGGCAGCTTGTCGATCGACCGGTAGCGGTACAGCAACGGACAGGTCATGAAGTCGCCGGCCCGGCTGGGGGAGAGCGCGCCGAGCACCTCGACCCCGTCGACGGGGGTGGAATGGGCTTCAGCGGGCGAGCTCATGCCAGCAATCTAGGCGAGGCCACCGACACTGGCCGCGGCGGTCCGCACCGGTGATCCGCTAGCCTCGGGCCGTGCCAGCACATGACGTCCCGTCACCGAGCGAGTCCGACCGCCGGGCTCCCGCTCCGGTCCCGCCGGGTCACTTCCGCGTGGGTCGTTTCCTCGGTGTCGATGTCCTCGTCACACGGTCCTGGTTCTTGCTCGCGGCGTTGATCGCCTTCCTCATGGCTCCGGTCGTCGACGAGGTCGAGCCCGGCCTCGGCGCCTGGAAGTACGTCGCTGGCCTGGTCATCGCGGTCGTCTACGCCTTCACGATCCTCGTCCACGAGGCAGCCCACGCGGTGTCGTCGCGGCGCTACGGCCACCCGGTCGAGTCGATCACGCTGCACTTCCTCGGTGGGCACACGGGTGTCGACGGTGGGCCGCGCAGCGCCCGCCAGGAGTTCGTGATGTCGATCGTGGGGCCGTTGGCCTCGCTCGGCGTCGCGCTGGTCGCGTGGCTGCTGGGCCAGGTCCTGCCCGGCGGACTGATCGGGCTGGTCATTGGCACCCTCGCCTGGGCGAACCTCGTCATCGGCGTCTTCAACCTGCTGCCCGGGCTGCCGCTGGACGGCGGGCGCGTCCTCAAGGCCCTGGTTTGGGGCGCCACGCGCAACGAGGTCCGCGGCACGATCGTCGCGGGCTGGTCCGGCCGGATCGTCGCGCTCCTGACCCTCCTCCTGCCCCTCGTCATGGAGCGCGTGTACGACGTGCGGGCCGACGTCACGTCGTGGGCCTTCGCGGTGCTCCTCGCGGCGTTCATCTGGAGCGGTGCGACGGCGGCCATGCAGGGAGCTCGCCTCCGCCGCACGCTGCCGTCGCTGGTCGCCCGACAGCTCGCGCGGCGTACCCTCGCGGTCCCCGCGGACCTACCCATCGCCGAGGCCGTACGCCGCGCCCAGGAGGCCGAGGCCGGCAGCATCGTGACCGTCGATACCGACGGGCGCCCCGTCGGCATCGTCAATGAGGCCGCCGTCGACGCGACACCCGACGACCGTCGCCCCTGGGTGCCAGCGTCCGCGGTCGCGCGCAGCCTGGTGCCCGGCATGACGCTGCCGGTGGACATCAAGGGCGAGGAGCTGATCCGGGCGATCACCTTCCTGCCCGCCCACGAGTACCTCCTCGTAGATGCCGAAGGCAGCATCTACGGCGTCCTCGCGACGGCCGACGTCGACCGAGCGTTCCGCGAGCGCCACCGCTGAGCGAAGGCACCGGCGTGCGCCGATAGGCTTCCCCTCATGCCTGACGCCACCGAGACGACCCCCGAGACGCCCGCCACGACGAGCGCCCCGCTGGCCGATGTGGCCGCGGAGGCCTGGTCCGGAGTGCACCGCGGACCGCTCCGTGTCGGTGAATGGGTCCGGCTGATCGACTCGAAGGGTCGCAAGCACAACTTCGAGCTGACCGAGGGCAAGCGGTTCTTCAGCAACAAGGGTCACCTCGAGCACGACGAGCTGATCGGTCGCGAGGAGGGCTTCACGGTCCGGTCCTCCGCCGGCGGCGAGTACCTCGTCTTCCGCCCCCTGCTCAGCGAGTTCGTCGTGTCGATGCCGCGCGGCGCTGCGGTGATCTACCCCAAGGACTCCGCACAGATCGTGGCCATGGCCGACGTCTTCCCGGGCGCGGTGGTGGTCGAGGCGGGCGTGGGCTCCGGCGCCCTCACCTGCTCGCTGCTGCGTGCCGTCGGTCCGTTCGGGCAGGTGCACTCGTTCGAGCGCCGCGAGGAGTTCGCCGACGTCGCGCGCCAGAACGTCACGCAGTTCTTCGGTGGTCAGCACCCGTCGTGGCACCTCCAGCTCGGCGACCTCGCCGAGGCGCTGCCGGCGTCCGGCCTCCGCGCCGACCGCGTCATCCTCGACATGCTGGCGCCGTGGGAGTGCGTTGACGCCGCGGCCGACGCGCTGACGCCGGGCGGCATCCTGATCGCGTACGTCGCCACCACCACGCAGCTCTCGCGCTTCGTCGAGACGGTCCGGGTCCACGGCGGCTTCACCGAGCCGCACTCGTGGGAGTCGCTGAACCGTGACTGGCACGTCGAGGGCCTGGCCGTCCGGCCCGACCACAAGATGATCGGCCACACGGCGTTCCTCTGCACCGCGCGGCGCATGGCGCCGGGGGAGAAGCCCCCGCGCAAGACCCGTCGTCCGGCTCCCGGCGCCTACGGTGCCGACTACTTCGGCCCCCGTCCGGCGGACCTCACCGAGCAGTCGCTCGAGGAGCGCGACGCGTAACAGCTCGATGAAGTTGTTGCCTCGGCGCGGCTAACCCCTGTCCTCTCACGCGGATCTGGGTAATGTCGCAGCAAGGAGGTGGCGCACATGTCGGCATCCGACCCGGACCTGAGGCTCCTGGAGGCACAGCGGTCACTCGCTGCTGTCACCGCGCAGAACGAGCGGCTCGCGCAGACGCTGCGGGACGCCCGCGACCAGATCGTCACGCTCAAGGAGGAGGTCGACCGGCTCGCGCAGCCGCCGGCCGGCTTCGGCACGTTCCTCCAGCGCAACGACGACGGCTCCGTCGACGTCTTCACCGGGGGCCGCAAGCTCCGGGTGAACGTCAGCCCGAACGTCGACGCTGCCGCGCTGCAGCGTGGCCAGGAGGTCATGCTCAACGAGGCGCTCAACGTCGTCGACGCGATGGCGTTCGAGCAGGTGGGCGAAGTCGTCATGCTCAAGGAGGTGCTCGCCGACGGAGAGCGCGTCCTCGTGATCGCCAACGCCGACGAGGAGCGCGTCGTGCGGATCGGCGCTCCGCTGCAGGACGAGAAGCTCCGCGCGGGTGACTCGCTGCTGCTCGACGTCCGCTCCGGCTACGTCTACGAGAAGGTGCCCAAGTCGGAGGTCGAAGAGCTGGTCCTCGAAGAGGTCCCCGACATCCACTACTCCGATATCGGTGGCCTCGCCGCCCAGATCGACCAGATCACCGACGCCGTCGAGCTGCCCTACCTCTACCCCGAGCTCTTCAAGGAGCACCAGCTCAAGCCGCCGAAGGGCGTGCTCCTCTACGGCCCTCCGGGTTGTGGCAAGACGCTGATCGCGAAGGCGGTCGCCAACAGCCTCGCGAAGAAGGTGGCGGAGAAGACCGGCCAGGAGGGGAAGTCCTACTTCCTCAACATCAAGGGCCCCGAGCTCCTCAATAAGTACGTCGGCGAGACCGAGCGCCACATCCGCCTGGTCTTCCAGCGTGCGCGGGAGAAGGCCTCCGAGGGCACCCCGGTCATCGTCTTCTTCGACGAGATGGACTCGCTCTTCCGCACCCGTGGATCCGGCGTGAGCTCCGACGTGGAGAACACCATCGTCCCGCAGCTGCTCAGCGAGATCGACGGCGTCGAGCTGCTGGAGAACGTGCTGGTCATCGGTGCCTCCAACCGCGAGGACATGATCGACCCGGCCATCCTGCGCCCAGGTCGGCTCGACGTGAAGATCAAGATCGAACGTCCCGATGCCGAGGCCGCGCGCGACATCTTCTCCAAGTACCTCGTGTCGTCGCTGCCGCTGCACGCTGACGACCTGGCCGAGTTCGGTGGCTCCCGGGACGCGACCGTCGCCGGCATGATCCGGGCGGCCGTCGAGCGGATGTACACCGAGACCGAGGAGAACCGCTTTCTCGAGGTCACCTACGCCAACGGTGACAAGGAGGTCCTCTACTTCAAGGACTTCAACTCCGGCGCGATGATCCAGAACATCGTCGATCGTGCGAAGAAGATGGCGATCAAGGACCTCCTCGACCACGACCAGAAGGGTCTGCGGATCCAGCACCTGCTCCAGGCCTGCGTCGACGAGTTCAAGGAGAACGAGGACCTGCCGAACACCACCAACCCCGACGACTGGGCCCGCATCTCCGGCAAGAAGGGCGAGCGGATCGTCTTCATCCGCACGCTCATCACCGGCAAGCAGGGCACGGAGCCGGGCCGGTCGATCGACACGGTCGCCAACACCGGTCAGTACCTCTGAACCCAGCAGACGGGAGCGCGCGATGAGCGTCGTACGCGTGATGGGCACGGAGGTCGAGTACGGCATCTCGGTCACCGGGCAGCCCAACGCCAATCCGATGCAGGCCTCGTCGCAGATCGTCAACGCGTACGCCTCGGCAACCCTGCGCGCCCGGCGGGCACGCTGGGACTTCGAGGAGGAATCGCCGCTGCGCGATGCACGCGGCTTCGACATGTCGCGCGCCACCGCGGACGCCAGTCAGCTGACCGATGAGGACCTCGGGCTCGCCAACGTCATCCTCACCAACGGCGCGCGCCTGTACGTCGACCACGCCCACCCGGAGTACTCCACGCCCGAGTGCACCAACCCGCTCGACGTCGTCCGGTGGGACCGGGCGGGGGAGCAGGTGATGCTCGAGGCGTCGCGGCTCGCTGCCCAGGTGCCCGGCACCGCCCCGATCCAGCTCTACAAGAACAACACCGACAACAAGGGCGCCTCCTACGGCGCCCACGAGAACTACCTCATGCGACGTTCGACGCCATTCGCGACGATCGTGCGCCACCTGACGCCGTTCCTCGTCAGCCGGCAGGTGGT
Source organism: Nocardioides jejuensis (assembly GCF_004337475.1). Classification (GTDB taxonomy): domain Bacteria; phylum Actinomycetota; class Actinomycetes; order Propionibacteriales; family Nocardioidaceae; genus Nocardioides; species Nocardioides jejuensis. The sequence continues at coordinate 22,669 of NZ_SJZJ01000017.1, forward strand.
CTGCGGGGCCGGGCGCGTCGGCATCGGCCAGGACGGCGCGGGCGACGGCTTCCAGATCACCCAGCGCTCGGACTTCTTCGAGGTCGAGGTAGGTCTCGAGACGACGCTGAAGCGTCCCATCATCAACACGCGCGACGAGCCGCACGCCGATCCGGCGATCTACCGGCGGCTGCACGTGATCATCGGCGACGCCAACCTCGCCGAGACCTCGACGTACCTCAAGCTCGGTACGACGTCGCTGGTCCTGGCCATGATCGAGGACGGCTTCATCGACCGCGACCTGGCGCTGGCCACGCCGATCGCGAGCCTGCGCGCGATCAGCCACGACCCGACCTGCACGCTGGCCGTGCCTCTCAAGGACGGTCGGCGGCTGACCGCCGTGCAGCTCCAGCTGGAGTACCTCGACCTCGCCAAGAAGTACGTCGAGGACCGCTATGGCGTGGATGCCGACGCCCAGACCCGCGACGTGCTCCATCGCTGGGAGTCAGTCCTCGACCGCCTCGAGCGCGACCCGATGCTCTGCGCACGCGAGCTCGACTGGGTCGCAAAGCTCCAGCTGCTCCAGTCCTACCGCGACCGCGACGGCCTGGACTGGGCCGATCACAAGCTCCACGCCATCGACCTGCAGTACGCCGACATCCGGCCCGAGAAGGGGCTCTACCACCGCCTCGTGTCACTCGGCCGGATGGCGACCCTCATCGATCCGGCCAGCGTCGATCGCGCCATGCACGAGCCGCCCGAGGACACCCGGGCATGGTTCCGCGGCAAGTGCCTGGAGCGCTACGGCGACGGCATCGCGGCCGCTTCGTGGGACTCGGTGATCCTCGATCTGCCCGGTCACGACACGCTCCACCGGATCCCGACACTCGATCCGCTGCGCGGCACGCGCCACCACGTCGAGGCGCTGCTTGATCGTTGCGAAACTGCTGAGCAATTGTTCCGTGAACTGACCCGCTGATCCGGCTAGTGTCGAGTCATGGCCCAGGAGCAGAAGCACCCCAAGAAGTCTGCGGAGGAGTCGGTCGAAGAGGTCGACGAGGTGACTCCTGACGAGACCGTCGCCGAGCGCAAGGAGCAGCTCGACGAGGACATCGACGCGATCCTCGACGAGATCGACGGAGTGCTCGAGTCCAACGCCGAGGACTTCGTGAAGTCGTTCATCCAGAAGGGCGGCGAATGAGCGCCCTGGGCGGCGCGGCAGGGTCGTTCGTCGGCCTGCCGGCGTCCTTCATGGCGCCCGGCACCTCGTCGTTCGCGGACTTCCTGAGTGCCCACCAGCCCGACCTGCTCCCGAGCTCACGCGTGACCGGCCTCGGCAGCGCCGCGGACCTCGCTCCGCACGGCACCACGATCGTGGCGGCGACCTTCAGCGGCGGCGTCGTCATGGCCGGCGACCGGCGCGCGACCATGGGCAACATCATCGCCCAGCGCGACATCGAGAAGGTCTTCCCGGCTGATGAGTACTCGTGCGTCGGCATCGCCGGCACCGCCGGGCTTGCGGTCGAGATGGTCCGTCTCTTCCAGACCGAGCTCGAGCACTACGAGAAGATCGAGGGCTCGACGCTCTCCATGGACGGCAAGTCCAACCGCCTCGCTGCGTTGATCCGGGGCAACCTCGGTCTGGCGATGCAGGGCCTGGCCGTCGTTCCGCTCTTCGCCGGCTTCGACCTGGACGCAGGCATCGGCCGGATCTTCTCGTACGACGTCACCGGCGGCCGCTACGAGGAGACGGCGTTCCACTCGGTCGGGTCGGGCTCGCTCTTCGCCCGCGGCTCGCTGAAGAAGCTCTACCGGGATGACCTCTCCGCAGATGCGACCGTCCAGGCGGTCGTGGAGGCGCTCTACGACGCCGCCGACGACGACTCGGCCACCGGTGGTCCCGACGTCACGCGCCGGATCTTCCCGGTCGTCCAGGTGATCACCGCTGACGGCGGGCACCGGATGGCCGACGAGGACGTCGCGACCATTGCCGACCGCGTGATCGACGGGCGGATGCGCCGCCCCGATGGACCTGCCGCCGAGCTGGAAGGCCCCCGCCGATGAGCATGCCGGGCATGTACGTCACCCCCGAGCAGATGATGAAGGACCGCGCGGACTTCGCGCGCAAGGGCATCGCCCGCGGTCGCTCCGTCATCGCCGTGCAGTACGCCGACGGCGTGCTCTTCGTGTCGGAGAACCCCAGCCAGGCGCTGCACAAGGTCTCCGAGATCTACGACCGGATCGCGTTCGCCGCGGTCGGTCGCTACAACGAGTTCGAGAACCTCCGGATCGCCGGCGTCCGGCTGGCCGACATGCGCGGCTACGCCTACGACCGCCGGGACGTCACGGGGCGCGCGCTCGCGAACGCCTATGCGCAGACCCTCGGCACGATCTTCAGCAGCGGAGGGGAGAAGCCCTATGAGGTGGAGCTCTTCGTCGCGGAGATCGGCGACGCCGTGGGCGGCGACCAGCTGTACCGCCTGACGTACGACGGCCAGGTCGCCGACGAGCAGGGCTTCGCCGTGATGGGCGGTGCTGCGGACGTGGTCGCGGCGTACCTCCAGGAGCGCTACGTGCCCGGTGCGGACCTCGCCGCCGCCCTGCGGCTCGCTGTCGCCGCGCTCGGGCACTCCGACAGCGCGGACCGGGTCGTGCCCGATGAGGACCTTGAGGTGGCGGTCCTCGACCGGACGCGCACGCAGCCGCGCAAGTTCAAGCGGATCCGGGGCCAGCAGCTCACCGGCCTGCTCGGCCTGCGCGGCCCGGAGCAGCCGGACGGCCCCCACGATGAGGACAGCGACGCGGGCCGTGGCGCCGAGGCGATCCCGGCCGACGATGTCAGCGACCCGACCGACCTCGCGGGCGGCGGCGTACCTCCGCTCGAGAACCCGCTGACCGGCGAGCCGAGCGGGCCGAGCGGGCCGGACGACGCGACCCAGGTGATCCCTCCGGTCGGTCCCGCCACGCCGCCGCCCGCGCCACCTGCCTGAGGCACTGCGCGCTACCGATCAGTAGAGCCCTTTTTTGCGACCCGCGAAGGTCGTACTGATCGGTAGCGCGGGTCTGGGCACCAGCACGGGTCTAGTGTCGGGCCATGGACCGGAGGATCTTCGGGATCGAGAACGAGTACGGCGTGACCTGCACCTTTCACGGGCAGCGTCGCCTGAGTCCTGACGAGGTCGCGCGCTACCTCTTCCGCAAGGTCGTGAGCTGGGGTCGCAGCAGCAATGTCTTCCTGCGCAACGGCGCCCGCCTCTACCTCGACGTGGGCAGCCACCCGGAGTACGCCACCCCCGAGTGCGACGACGTTGCGGAGCTCGTCGCGCACGACAAGGCAGGGGAGCGAATCCTCGAGGGCCTGCTGATCGACGCCGAGAACCGCCTCCATGAGGAGGGGATCGCCGGCGACATCTACCTGTTCAAGAACAACACCGACTCCGCCGGAAACTCCTACGGCTGCCACGAGAACTACCTGGTCAGCAGGCAGGGCGAGTTCAGCCGGCTCGCCGACGTCCTGATCCCGTTCCTCGTGACGCGCCAGATCATCGTCGGCGCGGGCAAGATCATCCAGACGCCGCGGGGTGCGTCGTACTCCGTGAGCCAGCGGGCCGAGCACATCTGGGAGGGCGTCTCCTCGGCGACGACCCGGAGTCGCCCGATCATCAACACCCGCGACGAGCCGCACGCGGACGCCGAGCGCTACCGCCGCCTGCACGTCATCGTGGGCGACTCGAACATGTCGGAGACGACGACCATGCTGAAGGTCGCCAGCTGCGACCTCGTGCTGCGGATGATCGAGGCCGGCGTCGTGATGCGCGACATGACCATGGAGAACCCAATCCGCGCGATCCGCGAGATCGCCCACGACATGACCGGCCGCAAGAAGGTGCGGCTCGCCAACGGGCGCGAAGCGAGCGCGCTCGAGATCCAGCTGGAGTACCTCACGCGGGCCCGCGACTTCGTCGACCGCCGTGACCTTCGTACGCCGGTCATCGACCGCACCCTCGACCTCTGGGAGCGCGGCCTGAAGGCAGTGGAGTCCGGTGACTTCTCGCTCGTCGACCGCGAGATCGACTGGGTGATCAAGTGGAAGCTGATCGAGCGCTATCGGGCCAAGCACGAGCTGCCGCTCGGGCACGCACGCATCGCGCAGCTCGACCTCGCCTACCACGACATCCGGCGCGACCGCGGTCTCTACTACCTGCTCGATCGTCGCGGGGCGGTCGCCCGGGTGACCGACGACCTCGCCGTCTTCCGGGCCAAGTCCGTGCCGCCCCAGGACACGCGGGCACGGCTACGCGGCGACTTCATCAAGGCGGCGCAGGAGCGGCACCGCGACTTCACCGTCGACTGGGTGCACCTCAAGCTCAACGACCAGGCCCAGCGCACCGTCCTGTGCAAGGACCCGTTCCGTGCCGTCGACGAGCGGGTGCAGCGGCTCATCGACGGGATGTGAGTCCGTTCAGGCGCTGCTCAGACGCGTTGGCTAGGCTGCGCGCGACATAGATCCAGCACCTGCAAGGGGAACCCGTGCGCCGCCTCGTCGTCACCTCCACCGTCCTCGCTCTCTCGACCATGGGCCTCGCGGCCTGTGGTGGCACCGACTCCCACGACACCGGTTCGGTGAAGGTGAGCGGTGCGTTTGGCTCCCAGCCGACGGTGAAGTACGACGGCAAGGTCGTCCGCGACAAGACCGAGGTCAAGGTCCTCCACAAGGGCACCGGCGACACGATCGCCGAGGGTGACTCGCTCACGCTGAACATGTATCTCGGCAACGGCTACACGGGCGAGAAGGCGATCAGCTCCTACGACAAGGGCCAGTCGCCGACGCCGATCGACGTGAACTCCTCGACCCTGCCCGCCCTCGAGAAGGCGCTCAAGGGCCAGAAGGTCGGTGCGCGCATCGAGGTCATCGCGGCGCCCAAGGACGCGTTCGGCCCCAACGGTGGCAACCCGGACCTCAATATCGGCAACAAGGACACGACCGTCTGGGTCCTCGACGTGATGAGCAAGGTCGGCGTCAAGGACGTCGACCGCTCGGCCGTCCCGAAGCTCTTCGGCAAGGGTGGCGGCGTCCCGGCCGGCTTCGACTTCACCGCGTCCCCCAAGAAGCCGTCGACGGACCTCCTGCGCGCCACCCTCAAGCCGGGCACGGGCGACCCGATCAAGGCGGGCCAGGCCGTCACGGTGCGTTACCTCGGCAGTGTCTACGGCTCCTCGAAGGTGTTCGACGAGACCTTCAGCAAGGGCAAGAAGCCGATCCCGGTCACCGTCGGCCAGGGTGGTGTCATCAAGGGGTGGGACCTCGGTCTGGTCGGCACCAAGGTCGGCAGCCGCATCGAGCTGGTCATCCCGAGCGACCTCGGCTACGGCGCGCAGGGACGCGAGCCCTCGATCAAGCCGAACGAGGCTCTCGTCTTCGTCATGGACATCGTCAGCGCTTCCTGACGCGGCAACGGGGGTTCCGTGCAGAAGAGTGAGCGGCTGCTCAACCTCCTGATCCTGCTGCTCGTGCAGCGCCGGTACGTCGGCAAGGCGCGTATCCGCGCGCTCATCGACGACTACCGCGATGCGTCCGACGAGGCGTTTGAGCGGATGTTCGAGCGCGACAAGGGCGAGCTGCGCGCGCTCGGCGTACCTGTCGAGACGGGGTTCGTCGACGGCTTCTTCGAGGACGAGCCCGGCTACCGGATCCCGGCGGACGAGTTCGCGCTGCCCGGCATCGAGCTGACGGCGGACGAGGCGGCGGTGCTCGGCCTCGCCACGCGGGTCTGGCGCCACGCCGGTCTGGCCGCGCACACCAGTGACGCCCTCGCCAAGCTGGCTGCGGCCGGGGTCGAGGTCGACCGCGAGCGGCTCGACGTCCTGGCCCCGGAGATCAGCGCCGAGGAGCCGTCGTTCGACGCGCTCTGGCAGGCAACGCTCGATCGTCAGCGGGTCAGCTTCGAGCACCAGCGGGTCGGCGCGAGCGCGCCGACGAAGCGCACCATCGAGCCCTGGGGCCTCGTGTCGACCTCCGGCCGGTGGTACGTCGTGGGCCGAGACCTCGACCGTGAGGCAGAGCGCATGTTCCGTCTGTCGCGCATCCGGAGCCGGATCAGCAAGGTCGGTCGCCCCGGCGCGTACGACGTGCCGGCCGGTGTCGATCTGCGCGCCCTCACACGACGGCTAGGACCCGGGCCACGCACGGAAGCAGCCACGCTCCTCGTGCGTCAGGGCAGTGGCGCCGCGCTGCGGCGTACCGGCACGGTGGTCGAGTCCGGCGTGACCGGACCTGACGGCCACTCGGCATGGGACCGCGTCGCCTTGACCGTCTCCTCGCTCACGTGGCTCGCGGACGAGGTGCTCGCCCACGGCGCCGCCGTTCGCGCGGAATCGCCCGAGGCACTCGTCGCCGACGTCGTACGCCGCCTGGATGCGGCCGCCGCGGGGGAGTCGGCATGAGCTCCGCGAAGGACCAGGTCGGCCGGCTGCTCGCGCTGGTGCCGCTCATCCGTCGGCGGGGAGAGATCCACGTCGACGAGGCAGCTGCGCTCCTCGGTGTCACCGCTGCCCAGCTGGTCACCGACCTTCGCGTCCTGATCTTCTGCGGCTGGCCGGGCTGGCTTCCCGGCGACCTCATCGAGGTCGACCTCGACGCCCTCGAGCCCGGCGGCGACGGCATGATCCGGATCGCCAACGCCGACTACCTCGCCGCACCGCTGCGGCTCAGCCGCGCCGAGGCGTCCGCGCTACTGGTGGCGCTCCAGACGCTGCGGAGCAGCGCCGGCGAGGAGGTGCTGCCCTCCATCGACCGCGCCGTCGCGAAGATCGAGGAAGCCGTCGGCGCCGCTCCCGTGGCGTCGGTCTCCGTGCAGCCGGGCCCGAGGTCCGCCACGCGGTCCACCCTCGAAGGCGCTGTCGCTGCGGGCCGCCAGGTACGACTGCGCTACCTGGTCGCGTCGCGTGACGAGGTCACCGAGCGCGTCGTCGACCCGCTCGGCGTCGTCACCGGTGGGGGAGTCGACTACCTCGACGCCTGGTGCCACCGTGCGGATGACCGACGCTCCTTCCGACTGGACCGGATGCTCGAGATCGAGGTGCTCGACGCTCCTGCGGGCGTGCACGACCTCGACCCGCTTGACCTCTCGGAGGGCATCTTCCGGCCGGCTGCCGACCTGCCGCTGGTCTCACTCAGGCTCGCTCCGCCGGCCCGGTGGGCTGCCGAGTACTACCCGGTCGAGTCCCGTGCCGAAGGACCCGACGGCTCGCTCGAGGTGACCCTGCGGGTTGCCGACGAGGCATGGCTGCGCCGTTTGCTGCTCCGGCTCACACCGCACGTGAGCGTCCTCGGCCCCGACGCGTACGCCGCGGCGTACCGCTCCAGCGTGGCCGACGTCCGGGCGCTGTACACCTGAGGCGTACGATTCAGGCACTTGCTCGGGACACCCGTACTTCTCCAAGAGGTGATCATGCTCAACCCCCTGCTCGGTATGCCTGAGGGCGCCGAATGGCTCGTCATTCTGGCGATCGTCATTCTCGTGTTCGGTGCGGCCAAGCTCCCGGACCTCGCGCGCAGCAGTGGTCAGGCGCTCCGCATCTTCAAGTCCGAGACCAAGGGCCTGCGTGACGGCGACAAGGGCAAGAGCACGGTCGAGGGCGAGGTCGTCAACGACGACAAGCCCGAAGAGACCCGCTGAGGCCCACCCATGATCGGTTCCGGATTCGTCCGGCTGCTGTCGGGTGCGCCCATGCACCCGGTCGGTGCTGACGGCCGGATGCATCTGTCGGACCACTTCCGTGAGTTCCGCGCGCGCGTACTGAAGATCGCTCTCATCTGGATCGTCGGCTTCGCGATCTCGTTGTTCTTCTTCGACCAGATCTACGCGCTGATCAACGACCCGTATCAGCAGGCCCGCGTCGCACTCGGACAGAAGCGAACGATCCCGATCACCCAGGGCCCCGGCGCGGGTCTGATGCTCTACCTGAAGCTCAGCAGCATCGCGACGAGCCTCTTCACCAGCCCGCTCTGGCTCTACCAGGTCTGGGCCTTCGTTCTCCCCGGTCTGCACCGTCACGAGAAGAAGTGGACGGCCGTCTTCGTCGTCGTCGCCGGCCCGCTGTTCCTCGCCGGTGTCGTCCTCGGCTACCTCACGCTGCCGAAGGGCCTCGAGGTGCTGATCGGTTTCAACCCACACGGCGTGACGAACCTTCTCGAGTTCAACGACTACATCACGTTCTTCAGCCGGACCCTGATGCTGTTCGGCATCTCGTTCGACATTCCCGTCTTCGTCGTACTGCTGAACCTTGCCGGCGTCGTGAAGGGCAAGACCCTCGGCGCCTACCGACGGTGGATGATCGTGGGCGTCTTCGTGTTCGCCGCGGTCGCAACGCCGTCGACGGACCCGTTCACGATGACCGCCATGGCCGTGCCGATGGTGATCCTCTTCCTCATCTCCGAGGTGATCGCCCGGATCAACGACAACCGGCGCGCGGCTCGTCGGCCGAACGCGAACCTTTCGCCCGACGAGGCGTCGATCATCTGATCCTGCTGCGGACTAGGGTCGTCGTGTGACCTCTCCGTCCGAGCAGTACGCCGCCTTCCGCCAGCGCCAGGAGTTCCCGGTCTTCGCGGAGTTCGCCTCGCTCTACGACTTCCCGCTGGACGACTTCCAGGTCCGGGCTGCCCACGAGCTCGAGCAGGGTCGTGGTGTGCTCGTGGCGGCGCCGACGGGGTCCGGCAAGACCATCGTCGGCGAGTTCGCGATCCACCTCGCGCTGACGCAGGGCCGCAAGTGCTTCTACACCGCCCCGATCAAGGCGCTGAGCAACCAGAAGTTCCACGACCTCGTCGAGCGCTACGGGCCCGACAAGGTCGGCCTGCTCACGGGCGACAACAGCGTCAACAGCGAGGCGCCGATCGTCGTCATGACGACCGAGGTCCTCCGCAACATGCTGTACGCCGGGTCCCGCACGCTCATGGGTCTCAGCCACGTCGTCATGGACGAGGTCCACTACCTGGCGGACCGCTCGCGTGGCGCCGTGTGGGAAGAGGTGATCATCCACCTGCCGGATTCGGTGGCGCTGGTGGCGCTCTCCGCGACGGTCTCCAACGCCGAGGAGTTCGGCGAGTGGCTCAACACGGTGCGCGACGAGGTCACCACGATCGTCGAGGAGAGGCGGCCCGTGCCGCTCTTCCAGCACGTCATGGTCGGCCGCCACCTGCACGACCTCTTCGCCGACTCCGACGTCGACGCCAAGGCCGGTTTCGTCCGCGAGGGCGCGCCGGTCAACCCGCAGCTGATGAGGGTCGCGCGTGACGACTGGGCCTCGAGCCGCACCCGCGACCGGCGTACGCCGCGCGACAAGCGGCAGGGCAACCAGGGCAGGCCCGGCCAGAAGAACGTCGGCAACGGCCGCCGCGTCTGGATCCCGAGCCGCGTCGAGGTCATCGAGCGCCTCGACCGCGACGGCCTGCTGCCCGCGATCACGTTCATCTTCAGCCGGGTCGGCTGCGACGCGGCCGTGCAGCAGTGCCTGGATGCCAACCTGCGGCTGACCAGCCCCGAGGAGCGCGACGAGATCTTCGCGTACGTCGAGGGCAAGGTCCGCCACCTGCCTGCTGACGACCTCCAGGTGCTGGGCTATCACGAGTTCCTCGACGGCCTGACGCGTGGCGTCGCCGCGCACCACGCCGGCATGCTGCCGACGTTCAAGGAGTGTGTGGAGGAGCTCTTCCAGCGGGGCCTCTGCAAGGTGGTCTTCGCGACGGAGACGCTGGCGCTTGGCATCAACATGCCGGCCCGCACCGTCGTCATCGAGAAGCTCACCAAGTGGAACGGCGAGACGCACGCCGACATCACGCCGGGGGAGTACACCCAGCTGACCGGTCGTGCCGGTCGTCGCGGCCTCGACGTCGAGGGCCACGGCGTGGTGCTGTGGCAGCCGGGCACCAACCCCAAGGAGCTCGCCGGCCTCGCCTCGACCCGCACCTACCCGCTCCGGTCGTCGTTCCGGCCCAGCTACAACATGGCCGTCAACCTGGTGAACCAGGTCGGTCGCGAGCGGGCCCGCGAGCTGCTCGAGGCGTCGTTCGCGCAGTTCCAGGCCGACAAGGCGGTCGTGGGCCTGGCCCGCCAGCACCGCAAGGCCGAGGACGCGCTGGAGGGCTACAAGGAGGCGGCGACCTGCCACCTCGGCGACTTCATGGAGTACGCCGCCCTCCGCCGCCGCATCTCTGACGTCGAGAAGTCGGCGGCTCGTGACCGGCGCAGTGACCGCCGCGACGAGGTCGTCGCCGCGCTCGGGAAGCTCCGCCCCGGCGACGTCATCCGGGTGCCCAACGGCAAGTTCGCCGGCTACGCCGTGATCATCGACCCCGGCATGTCTCCCGAAGGCCCGCGGCCGTACGTCGTGACGCTCGACCGCCAGGCGCGTCGCCTGGCGCTGATCGACTTCCAGGTCCCGGTGGCACCCCTGGCGAAGCTGCGGATCCCCAAGGGGTTCAGCGGGCGCAACCCGCAGCAGCGGCGAGACCTGGCCTCGGCGCTGCGTGAGAAGACCGTCTTCGGGTTCCCTGACGAGCACCGGGAGCACCCCGGTCCGCGGGCCCGGGGCGGGCAGCAGCGCGGTGGCGCGCTGGACGAGGCCGACGCGCTGCGACGTCAGCTGAAGCAGCACCCGTGCCACGGCTGTGACGACCGCGAGGACCACGCCCGCTGGGCGGAGCGGTGGTTCAAGCTGCAGCGCGACTCCGACACCCTGCAGCGACGGATCGAGTCGCGGACCAACACGATCGCGCGCCAGTTCGACCGCGTCTGTGACGTGCTGTCGAGCCTGGGCTACCTCGCCGAGCAGGACGGCACCACCGTCGTCACCGACGAGGGCCGGCACCTGATGCGCATCCACACCGAGATGGACCTCGTGGCGGCCGAGTGCCTCCGCGCAGGCCTGTGGGACGAGCTCGACGCATCCGAGCTCGCAGCGGTCCTGTCGATCCTCGTCTTCGAGGGCCGACGGGCCGACGACTCCGCAGCGCCCCGCCTGCCGGGCGGCATCGTGAAGGACGTCGTGGGCGAGATGGTCCACCTCTGGGCGAAGCTCGACGTCGTGGAGAAGGAGCACCGCCTGGACTTCCTGCGCGAGCCCGATCTCGGGTTCGCCTGGGCTACCTGGCGCTGGGCCGAGGGAGACGAGCTTGACGACGTCCTCCGCGATACCGGCCTCGCTGCCGGCGACTTCGTGCGCTGGACCAAGCAGCTCCTCGACCTCACCGACCAGGTCGCCGCCGCCACGGGGGACGGCGCGATGCGGACGGTTGCCCGCGAGGCCGGCGCCCGGATGCGCCGGGGTGTGGTGGCGTTCTCGACGCTCGGCGAGGACGACTGACCCGCCCGAACCCCGGGTCTCGACGCTGGTTGCGGTCAGGCGTCGACGACGTGCGCCAGCACTGCGAGGTCACGGTGCAGTGCCTCCGCGCGGTCGGCACCGAGCGCGGCGGCCACCTCCGCAGACACCCTGTCCTCGACGACCCGCAGCGCAGCCGCGACATCCGTGCCCCGGGGCGAGAGCGCCACCAGGGCACGGCGCTTGTCTGCACGATCGATCCGGCGGACGACGAGAGCGATCTCGGTCAGCCGATCCACGAGGCGGGTCAGCGTGGCTGCCGGCACGACGGCGGCATCCGCGATCGTGCTCATCGTCAGCCCAGGGTGCAGCTCGAGGACGGCGAGGATTCGCCAGTGGTCGTAGGTGAGGCCGTGCTCGTCGAGGACGGGCTGCAGGCGCAGCCGTACGGCCTGCTCCGCGTGCTTCAGCAGGAGTGACAGCCCGGCGCCCCGCGCCGGGGCGTCGGTGTCCAGCCCGGGCCCGAACCCGGTCGACAGGTCACTCATGCCGATATCCTAGGCGCCACGGCCCCAGTTCCGGAGGCACCATGACGACCGAGTCATCGCGCGCGACACACCGTCGCACGACGCTGCCCATCGCGTTCGTCGTGCCACTCCAGGGGCCGACCGGCATCTACGGCCCCTCGTGCCTTGCCGCCGGCCAGCTGGCTGTCGAGCAGCTCAATGCGGGCCGCGGGATCCTCGGTCGTCAGGTGGAGCTGACCATCGTCGACGGTGGCCGCGATCCCGAGATCGTCGCCGCCGAGGTCGAGCGCCTTGTCGTTGGAGGGCACGTCGAGGCGGTCGCTGGCTGGCACATCTCCGCCGTACGCCAGGCGATCACCCGCAAGATCGGTGGCCGGGTCGTCTATGCGTACGCCGCGATGCACGAGGGCCGTGACGACACACCGGGCGTCTTCATGCTCGGCGAGCGACCGATCAACCAGTTGCTGCCGGCAGCGCACTGGATGCGTGAGCAACTCGGGGCTGGGCGCTGGGCCGTGATCGGCAACGACTACGTCTTCCCGCGCGTCACGGGCGCGACGGCGCGCCTCGCACTCGACGGCGGACCGTCCTCGATCGTCAGCGAGACCTATGTGCCACTCGGGACGCGCGACTTCCGCAGTGTGCTGCGCGAACTCGAGGGCGGCGCCGTCGACGGAGTCATGATGCTGCTGATGGGCCAGGACGCGGTGCACTTCAACCGGCAGTTCGCGCGCTCCGGTCTGGACGATCGACTGGTACGGCTGAGCCCGGCAGTGGAGGAGAACACCCTGCTCGCGGGCGGCGCCGACTCCCACCGCGGCCTGTTCGCCGCCGCGGCGTACTTCGACGGGCACCCGACCGCTGCAGGCTCGAACCTCGCTTCGGCGTACTACGCACGCTTCGGCGCGTGGGCACCGGTCCTCAACGCGGTCGGCGAGTCCTGCTACGAGGCGATCCACTTCCTCGAGCGCGTCGCCGACGTGTGCGGGAGCCTCGACGTCACGGCGGTCGAGGCGATGCAGACGGGCCATGCCTACGCGAGCCCACGGGGTCTGCTGCGCCTCGACGGCAACCTGGTCGATCAGGACGTCTACCTCGCCGAGGCCGTGGGCATGGAGTTCGAGGTCCGGGAGCGGATCGCCCGGGCCACCTGATCCCAGAGGCCATGATCCGCGGCCTCGTGTGCCGAGCCGGCGCACGCTCGATAGACGTGACCGCCCTCCTCAAGGTCGAACCGCACGGTGGATGACGCCGGCTCCTGCGGATCCAGTCCGAGCGTCATCACGGATGCCACGACCGGACGACCGCCGAGCCATGCCTGGCAGCGCGCCGCGTCAACCTCCAGGGCCTCGATCAGCACCGGGTGACCGTCCGGTCGCACACACGCGGTGTGCTGCTCCAGCAGGCCCGGCACCTCACCGTGACGTCCCAGGACGAGCACCTCACGGATCGCGACCCGTGCCTCCTCAGCAGCCACCACGCGCGTCGTACGCCGGACCCGGGCACCGGCGCTGACCACGAAGGGCTCGCCGTGCCAGAGGAGGCTCGCGCCCTCGGAGACGGTCGCGTGAACGTCCCAGCGGGCCGACCGCCCGTCCATGTCGTACGCGACGGTGCCGCCAGGCTCGACGAGCTCCAGCGCCGCACCGGCACCGACCTCGACCACGATCCTCACGTGGTCGTCGGCAAGCAGCAGGGCCCCGTCCGGCACGAGCGCGACCCGTGCTCCTGCGGCATCGCTCGCGAGCAGCATCGGTCGGACCTGAGGCGCCGCCGAGGGCGCGTGCGAGGAGAGCTCGACCCGGACCCGCTCCCCGTCGCACGCCACCCGGACCAGGGTGGTGCTGACCAGGTCAGTGGACGTGGACATGGTCCCCATGACTGTGGGGCGCCATCGGCCCCGGGTCCTGGGGCACGAGCACACCGTCACGGTGGTGCACCAGCTGGTGGCGGACCCATGCGGTGAGCTCGTCGATCGACGCGCGATCCGTCCGGGAGAGCGCGATCACCGGGCGTCCCGAGCGCGCCGCGCGGGCATCGGTGACCATCTGGTCCCGGTCGACGCCGACGTACGGCGCGAGGTCGGTCTTGTTGACGATCAGCAGGTCGGCGCGCTCGATGCCGGGGCCGCCCTTGCGGGCCACGTCGCCGCCACCGGCGATGTCGAGAACGAAGATCTGCACGTCCACCAGCGCGGGGGAGAAGGTCGCGGTCAGGTTGTCTCCACCCGACTCGATCATCACGACGTCGAGGTCCTCGTAGTCGGCCTCGAGCTCCTCCGCGGCGATCAGGTTCGCGGTGATGTCGTCCCGGATGGCGGTGTGCGGACACGCCCCGGTCTCCACCGCGCGGATCCGGTCGGGGTCGAGCACACCCGCTGCACGAAGCATCCGGGCATCCTCGTCGGTGTAGATGTCGTTGGTCACCACGGCCAGCTCGAGATCGGCGGCGAGCTCGCGACAGAGCAGCGCGATCAGGCTGCTCTTGCCGGTGCCGACCGGACCACAGACGCCGACCCGGAGGGCGCGCGGAGCGCAGCCGAGGGAGGAAGCAAACGGATCACGCACTGAACAGTCTCCTCGTGGTGCGGGCGTGGGCCTCAGCCCACGCTTCGAGCTGCGGAGCCCCCGCAGCGGGGATGTCGTCGGGGCTGGTCAGGCCGGCCACGCCCTCGGCCATGGCCTCCACCTCCGGCAGTGCGTCGTGCACCCAGCAGGCAACGTCGGCCGGATCGAGCGGGAGCAGCTTCAGCGCGGCAGAGGCCACGGTCTGCACGTCGTCGTAACCGACCAGTCGGGCGAGGGAGCGCGGCCCCAGGCCGGTCACCGCTGCACAGGATGCGAGGACGGCGGGACGAGAGGGGCTGTCCAGCGCAGCGACTGCCGCTACCGCGGGAGCGTCCGGCCAGAGCCGTACGGCGAGACGCAGCAGCGCCTTCCCCTGTGCCCGCGAGGTACGCCGCATGGCCAGGCTCGGCGTGCGGGCTGCCCAGGCCGCCTCCACCGCGCCGAGCGGCAGCGCCTGGCGCAGGTGGTGCAGCGCCACGACTCCGGCCGCAGCATCGACCCGCGTGACCGTGGTCAGCCGGGTGCGGACGTATCCCGGCACGTCCCGCAGGCCGTCCGCCACCGCCGGCTCCAGCCCACCGGACTGGGTGTGGCCGGCGACCGGAAGGCGCGCGTCCGCGAGCAGCATCAACAGCAGCTCGCTGGATCCCGAGGTAGCCATCGGACTCAGAACATCGTGTAGAGCTGCGCGAGGGGCAGCCGTTCGGCGGGCAGGGGCTCGACACGCTGGCCGTCGATCGAGATCGCGAAGGTCTCGGGGGCGACGTCGATACGCGGCAGGGCGTCGTTGTGGACCATGTCGGCCTTGCCGATGTCTCGGGTGGGCGTGACCCCGACCAGACGGCGCCGCAGCCCCAATCGGTCGGCCAGACCGTCCTCAAGGGCCGACGGGGCGACGAACGTGACCGCGTGGTCGGCCCCCGCACCATCCGCGGGATCCACGAGTGTGTGCCGCATCAGTTGGGGCTGCGGCGTCGGGATCGAGGCGTTCGGGTCGCCGAGCGCACCCCAGACCAGCATGCCGCCCTTGATGACGACCTCGGGCCGGATGCCGAAGAACCGCGGGTCCCACAGCACCAGGTCCGCCAGCTTGCCCTGCTCGACGGAGCCGACCTCGTGGGAGATGCCGTGGGCGATCGCCGGGTTGATCGTGTACTTCGCGACGTACCGCTTGGCACGGAGGTTGTCCGCGGGCCCACCGAGGGGGCCGAGGCGATGCTTCATCACGTGCGCGACCTGCCAGGTGCGGCACACGACCTCGCCGATCCGGCCCATCGCCTGGGCGTCGGAGGAGGTGATCGAGAGTGCGCCCATGTCGTGGAGGAGGTCCTCGGCCGCGATCGTCGTGGCACGGATCCGTGACTCGGCGAAGGCGAGGTCCTCGGGCACCCGCGGGTTGAGGTGATGACAGACCATGAGCATGTCGAGGTGTTCGGCGACCGTGTTGACGGTGTGGGGGAGTGTCGGGTTCGTCGATCCCGGGATGACATGCGGAAGCGAGGCCACCTCGAGGATGTCCGGGGCGTGTCCACCGCCGGCACCTTCAGCGTGGAACGCGTGGATCGAGCGCCCACCGATCGCACGCACGGTCGACTCCAGGTAGCCGGCCTCGTTGAGGCTGTCGGAGTGGAGCGCGACCTGCAGCCCGTGCTCGTCCGCGGCGCGGAGCGCCGCATCGATCGCTGCCGGCGTCGACCCCCAGTCCTCGTGCACCTTGTACGCCGCCGCTCCCGCCAGCGCCTGCTCGGCAAGACCAGCTGCGGAGACCGTGTTGCCCTTTCCCATCAGCAGGATGTTGAGGGGCAGCGAGTCGAGGGCGCGGTGCACCGACTGCAGGTGCCATGCACCCGGTGTCACCGTCGTGGCCTTGGACCCCTCCGACGGCCCCGTGCCTCCTCCACCCACGGTCGTGACGCCCGTTGCCAGTGCTTCGACGAGCTGGGAGCGCGAGAGGAAGTGGACGTGCACGTCGATCGCCCCGGCCGTCAGGATCCGACCCTCGCCGGAGATCACGTCGGTCGACGGACCGATCCTCAGGTCCGGGTGCACGCCGTCACTGATGTCCGGGTTGCCGGCACGCCCGAGCGCCACGATCCGCCCGTCACGGATGCCGACATCGGCCTTGAAGATGCCGCTGTGGTCGAGCACCAATGCGTTCGTGATGACCGTGTCTGGCGCGCCCTGGGCGCGGGTCGTCGTGCCCTGGGCCATCGACTCGCGGATCGACTTCCCGCCGCCGAAGACCGCCTCGTCACCGCCGAACGTGAGGTCCTGTTCGACCTCGATCCAGAGGTCGGTGTCACCGAGCCGGACCTGGTCGCCGACCGACGGGCCATAGAGCGCGGCGTACTGCTCGCGGGTCACGAAAACCACTCAGGACTCCTTGATCTGGATGCCCGGGACGATCCCCGGCCCGCCGAGGGCGACGATGTCGACCTCCCGCGATGCACCCGGCTCGAAACGCCGCGACGTGCCCGACGGGATGTCGAGGCGGAACCCCTGGGCTGCGACCCGGTCGAACTCGAGGGCGCTGTTCGCGTCGGGCAGGTGCAGGTGGGAGCCGATCTGGATCGGCCGGTCACCTGTGTTCAGCAGGACGAGGGTTCGCCGGGGACGCCCGGCGTTCAGCTCGACCCTGCCGTGGGCGATGCGAAGGGCTCCGGGCCCGGTGGTGGAGATGGACATGTGGGCCTCCTCAGGCGATCGGCTGGTGGATCGTCACGAGCTTGCGGCCGTCCGGGAAGGTCGCTTCCACCTGGACCTCACGCAGCATCGAGGCGACCTCAGGCATCACCTGGTCGCGCGTCAGGACGTCGCGCCCGAGGACCATCAGATCGGTGACCTTCAGTCCGTCGCGGGCCCGCTCGATCACCCACGTGGACAGGTACGCCACCGCTTCGGGGTAGTTGAGGCGTACGCCGCGCGCCAGCCGGTCGCGGGCAACCATGCCCGCCACGGAGAGGAGCAGCTTCTCGGTGTCGCTCGGAGTCAGGTGCACGTCAGACCGCCATCGCCGCGCGGACCGCACTCTCGGCACCGTCGCCACCCTCGCCGCTGGAGGTGATCCGGCCCGATTCGAGGACGTAGTACGTGTCCGTGGCACGCAGGGCGAACCCCACGTGCTGCTCCACGAGCAGCACCGACAGGTCGCCGCGTTCGGCGAGGCGGGTGATCACCTGTTCGATCTCCTCCACCACGTTGGGCTGGATCCCCTCGGTGGGCTCGTCGAGGATCAGCAGGCGCGGCCTGGTCAGCAGCGTGCGCGCGATCGACAGCTGCTGGCGCTGCCCACCGGACAGCAGGCCGGCACGCCGGCCGAGCTGGGCACGCAGGGCCGGGAACGTGTCCAGTACGCCGTCCACCGCGCCGCGCTCGGTGCTGACGAGGTGGAGATTCTCGAGCGTGGTCATCTGCGGGAAGCAGAGCTGGCCCTGGGGCACGTAGCCCAGTCCTCGGCGTACGCGGGCGCTCGGGCGCAGCTTTGTCACGTCCTCGCCGTCGAGCAGCACCTGACCCCGCTTGACCGGGAGCAGCCCGCAGGCGACCCGGAGCAGCGTGGTCTTGCCTGCGCCGTTGTGGCCCATGATCGATGCGGCCTTGCCCGTGGGGATGGTGATGCTGACGTCGTCCAGCACCATCGTGCGGCCGTAACCGGCCGTCACCGACTTCAGCTCAAGCATGGACGTTTCCCTTCGCCGTCCGGCCCAGATAGACCTCCTGGACCGCCTCGTTGGCCTGGATCTCCGCGACGCTGCCCTCGGCGAGCACCTTGCCTGCGTGCATCACCGTCACGACGTCCGCGTGGTTGCGCACGAAGTCCATGTCGTGCTCGATCACCACGATGGTCCGCTCACGCCCGATGCGCCTCAGCAGCTCACCGGTCTCGGCACGCTCGTCGGCGCTCATGCCCGCGACCGTCTCGTCGAGGAACATCACCCGGGCGTCCTGCACCAGCAGCATGCCGATCTCCAGCCACTGCTTCTGCCCGTGGGCCAGTACGCCGGCGGGCTTGTGCCGCAGGTCGGACAGGCCGATCTTCTCGAGTGCCTCATCGACTGCCGCGGGAACGCCGTGTCGGGCGAATGCCAGCCGCCACGCCGGCCGGTGCAGACCCGCAGCGATGTCGAGGTTCTGCAGCACGGTGAGCTGGTCGAACACCGTCGCGGTCTGGAACGTGCGACCGACCCCGGCGCGCACGATCTTGTGCGAGCGCAGGCCGAGCAGCTCCTTGCCGCCGTACGACGCGGAGCCGGTGCCCTTGACCAGTCCGGTCAGGGCGTCGACGAGCGTGGTCTTGCCGGCTCCGTTGGGCCCGATCAGGAAGTGCAGCTCGCCCGGCGCGAACGAGACGTCGACGCCGGAGACCGCCTTGAAGCCGTCGAAGCTGACGCTGAGGTCGCGCACGAGGAGTGCATCGGGGTGCAGGTGTCGTTCGGTCATGCCGAGGCCGCCTTCCGGTCGGAGGAGCGCAACCGGGCCAGCAGCCCGGCACCACGCGTGGCGAGGGAGGCGAT
Source organism: Nocardioides jejuensis (assembly GCF_004337475.1). Lineage (GTDB taxonomy): Bacteria > Actinomycetota > Actinomycetes > Propionibacteriales > Nocardioidaceae > Nocardioides > Nocardioides jejuensis. The sequence continues at coordinate 41,581 of NZ_SJZJ01000017.1, forward strand.
CCCGCCGGGAAGAGCGATCGTCACGACAATGAAGAGGAGCCCGAGCACGTAGATCCACGTGCCCGGCCACTGCTCCGACAACGTCGACTGGCCGTAGCCGACCGCGAGCGCCCCGAGGACCGGGCCGAACAGTGCAGCGCGACCCCCCAGCGCGACACCGGCGATGAAGAAGATCGACGCCGCGGCGTCCATCGACTTCGGCGCCATGATGCCGACGATCGGCACGAACATCGCGCCGCCGATGCTCGCCATCACCGCTGCGACCACGAAGGCGACGAGCTTGATGTTGGCCGGGTCGTAGCCGAGGAAGCGAACCCGCTCCTCGGCGTCACGCGTCGCAACGAGCAGCTCGCCGAAGCGGCTCCGGTAGAGCTGCCAGGCGACCACCAGGCAGCCGACCAGCAAGGTGGCGGTGATCGTGAAGATCAGCCTGCGGTTGAGCGGGTCGTCGAGGGTGTAGCCGAAGAATGAGGTGAAGCCGGAGAGCCCGGTGTCGCCACCGGTGTACTTGATGGTGCCGCTGATCAGCGTCGCCAGCGCGACGGCCAGTGCCTGGGTCAGGATCGCGAAGTACGCGCCCTTGACCCGGCGCTTGAAGATGGCGAAGCCGAGGATGCTCGCCACCACCACGGGCGCCACGACGATCATCGCGATGGTGAATGCGCCGCTGCGGAACGGCTCCCAGAAGGCAGGGAGCGGGGCGAGCGGGTCGTACAGGATCATGAACGTCGGGATGCCGCCGTCACCCACGGACTCGAGCTGCATGTGCATGCCCATGGCGTAGGCGCCGAGCGCGAAGAACACGCCCTGGCCCATGACCAGCATGCCGCCGCGCCCCCAGGCCAGGCCGATGCCGACAGCCACCATGGCCCAGCAGCAGTACTTGGCCAGGTTGTTCAGACGCAGGTCGCTGAGGACCGCGGGGGCCACCACGAGCAGCGCGATCGCCAGGGCGGCGATGCCGAGGAGCGGCAGGAACGACTTCAGCTTGGTGGTCATGCGAGCCCCCGGGTCCGGACGGTGAACAGGCCCTGCGGGCGGACCTGCAGGAAGATCACGACCAGGACGAAGACGATCACCTGGGCGATGCTGCCGGTCGTCCAGTCGGTGAAGAAGGCAGTCGACACGCCGACCACCCACGCGGCGATGATCGTGCCCTTGAGCTGGCCGAGACCGCCGGCCACGACGACGAGGAACGCCGCGACGATGTACTTCGTGCCGAGGGTCGAGTCGGTCGCGGCGATCAGCGAGATGGCCACACCAGCAACGCCCGCGAGCCCCGAACCGACGAAGAAGGTGATCCGGTCGACCATGCGGGTGGAGACGCCGAGCGTCTCGGCCAGCGCCCGGTTCTGCACCGTCGCCCGGATCTGACGTCCGAAGGACGTGAACTTCAGGAGTGCCGCGAGTGCGCTGAGGCAGGCGCCGGCAAGGAGGATCGTGAAGAGCTGGCGCAGCGGCCACGCGTAGCCGAACACGTCGATCTGGTGGTCGAGCCAGTCAGGGGTCACCACGCCGACTCCCTGGCTCGGGAAGGCGTCCAGCACGAACTGGCGCAGGATCATCGCGACACCGACGGTCGCGAGCAGCGTGTCGAGCGGCCGCTCGTACATCCAGCGGATGACGGTCGCCTCCAGGACCACGCCGAGCGCCCCTGCGACGACGAATGCGATCGGGAGCGCGAGGAGGATCGAGAGATCGGTGCTGGCGATCACCTGCTGCGTGACGTACGCCGTCAGGGCCCCGGCGAGCAGGAACTCGCCGTGCGCCATGTTGATGACGCCCATCTGCCCGAAGGTCAGGGCCAGGCCCAGCGCCGCAATGAGCAGGAGCGCACCGTCTGCGGTGCCGTTGAGAAAGGGAGCGATCAAGGAATCCACGCGGGGACCTTCCGTGACGTTCGTTCAGAGCGTCGATGTGGTGCGTGATGAGAGCCGGGGGAGCGGGGCCCCGCGCCTGAAGACGCGGGGCCCCCTCCGGGGTGGTGCAGGATCAGCCGGCAGCCTTGACGAGCGCGTCGCGCGTCGCGGCCGGGAACCAGTCGTAGCCCTTGAGGTACGGGTCCGGAGCAATCGGCGTACCCGAGGACCAGACGATCTTGAACTGGTTGTCGGGCTGGATCTGACCGATGTTGGCGACCTTGGAGATGTGGTGGTTCTCGCCGTCGAGGGTGATCAGACCCTCGGGGGCGTTGAAGGTGATCTTGTACTTCTTCGCCGCCGCGTTGATCTTGTCGACGTCGAACGAACCCGCCTTCTCCACGAGCTCCTTGTAGAGGTACAGCGAGTCGTACGCCGCCTCCATCGGGTCGGACGTGACACCGGAGTTGCCCGGGTACTTCTTCCAGTCCGCGATGAACTTCGCGTTGGCGGGCGACTTGATCGACTCGAAGTAGTTCCACGAGGCGTAGTTGCCCGAGACGTCGTGGCCCATGGCGGGCGCCTCCTCCTCGGCGATCGAGACCGAGATGATGGGCGTCGTCTTCGGGGACAGGCCGGCGTCGTAGTAGGCCTTGACGAAGCCGACGTTCGACGAGCCGTTGATGGTGTTGAAGACGAAGTCAGGCTTGGCCTTGACGATCTTCGCCACCTGCGTGGTCCAGTCGGCCTTGTCGAGCGGGACGTACTCCTCGCCGACGATCTTGATGCCGAGCTTGGCGGCGTACAGCTTGATGATCGCGTTGGCGGTGCGCGGGAACACGTAGTCGGAGCCGGCGAGGAACAGCGTCTTGACACCCTGGGCCTTGAGGAAGTCCATGGCCGGGATGATCTGCTGGTTGGTCGTGGCGCCCGTGTAGTAGATGTTCTTCGACGACTCCAGGCCCTCGTACTGCACCGGGTAGAAGAAGAGGCCGTTGTACTTCTCGACGACCGGCTTGACGGCCTTGCGGGAGGAGGACGTCCAGCCGCCGAAGGTGGCCGCGACGCAGTCCTTCGTGAGGAGCTTTTCCTCCTTCTCGGCGAAGGTCGGCCAGTCCGTGGCGCCGTCCTCCTGGATCGGGACGATCTTCTTGCCGAGGATGCCGCCCGAAGCATTGATCTCGTCGGCTGCCATGTGCAGCGTCTTGGAGACGGTCTTCTCCGAGATCGCCATGCCGCCGGTGAGTGAGTTGAGGAAGCCGAGCTTGACGGTGTCGCCCGAGGTGTCGACACAAGACTTGGGCGCGGCGGTGGGAGCCGCGTCCTTGGTGGTGGCGCCACCGCAGCTGGACAGGATGAGCCCCGTCGTCAGCGCGGCAGCCGTCACGGACAGCATGCGGTTGCGGGATTTGAACACCTTGGTAAGACCTCTCGGTAGGACCACTCGGTGAAGCACGGATGTGCTCTCGTGGCCCTGACCGTAGGAACCCGGCGTTTCGGTTATTACCGAATGGAATTAAATCCCTGTAACGCGGGCCAGCGTCTCGCTGAGCCGGGTCGTGGAGGTGCCCAGGCCCCACTGGGCAACCAGCCCGTCGAGCACGTCCGGATGCAGGGGGCCGGCGGGAAGCGCGGTGTCCGGCAGCCCGAGGTCGATGTCGCGCGCGACCGCCACGACCGTCGGCGCGACGGCCAGATAGGCCTCCGCGTCACGGAGCTTCGCACGCGGGCCGGGCGCGAGGTCGCTGGTCGGGTCGTCGACCGCCGCCACGAGCGCAGGGATGTCCGCGAAGCGCTGCAGCAGCGTGGCCGCCGTCTTCTCGCCGACCCCCTTGACTCCCGGAAGTCCGTCCGACGCGTCGCCGCGCAGCGTGGCGAAGTCGGCGTACTGGCGGGCCTCGACGGCGTACTTCTCCCGCACCCAGGCCTCGTCGACGCGGTCGTGACGGCTGACCCCGCGACCCACGTAGAGCACCCGGACGCCAGCCGCGTCGTCGACGAGCTGGAACAGGTCACGGTCGCCGGTGACGATGTCGACGGGCATGCCGGCGCCCGTCGCGAGGGTGCCGATGACGTCATCGGCCTCGTAGCCGTCGGCACCGACCACTGCGATGCCGTAGGCCGCGAGGACGTCGCGGATCACCGGCACCTGGACCTGGAGCGGGTCCGGGACCTCCTCCACGTCCGGTCCGAGATCGCGCTCCTCGACGACCCGGTGTCCCTTGTACGAAGGGATCAGGTCGACCCGCCACTGCGGCCGCCAGTCGTTGTCCCAGCAGCAGACCAGATGGGTGGGGGAGTACTCCTCCACGAGGCGGCTGATGTAGTCGAGCAGGCCGCGGACCGCGTTGACGGGCGTGCCGTCGGGCGCCCGCATGGAGTCCGGAACGCCGAAGTAGGCACGGAAGTAGAGCGACGCGGTGTCAAGGAGCATCAGGCGCTGGGTCACCCGGATGATTCTGCCGGACGGCGCCGACATGGCTACTTCTAACCATCTGTCCAGAGAATCATGCCGAAATGGCGACCTCCGGTCTCCCGTGTGTATACCGTCACACCCATGCGCACCGATTTCGGCGGCGGTTCCGTCCAGTCCCAGGTCCTCGGCCTGGTGCTGCGCAGCAGCGCGCGCCTGGTGATCGAGGCCTGGGCCACGGCGCCGTCGCTCCCGTGGCCCTATGGGGTCGTCGACCAGCTCGGCCAGCTGCAGCGCAAGGCGCCCGGCACGTCGTTCGGCCAGACCCGGATCGGCGCGATCCGCGCCCGCGTCGTGCGCCACTCCTCGGCCCGCCCCGGTCGGCACATCCTGTACTTCCACGGCGGGGCGTTCCTCGTCGGCGGCTGGCACCTCCACGGCGGTCTGCTGTCGCGCATCGCCGCCGCAACCGGAGCGACGCTGACCTCAGTCGAGTACCGCCAGTACCCCAAGCACTCCGTCACCCAGTCCACGGCGGACGGCCTCGCGGCGTACCGGCACCTGCTCGGCCAGGGCGTCGCCCCCGACGAGATCGTCTTCATGGGCGACTCCGCCGGTGGGTTCCTGACATTCACCGTCGCCGACGCAGCCCGCGAAGCCGGGCTCCCGATGCCGCGCGCACTCGTCGCCATGTCCCCGCTCATCGACTTCGACTTCATCCGTACGCCGATCGGCCGCACGCGCCGCGGTGACCACGTGTTCGGTCCCCGCGCGTTGAGGACCTTCGGCCGCGTGGTCGGGGGAGCGCCGGGCTCCGTCCACACGCCCGTCGACTGCGACCTCGCGACACTCCCGCCCGTCCTGCTGCAGGTGAGCTCGAGCGAGGCCCTGTATCGCCAGGTCGCCCGGTTCGCCGACCTGCTCGAGGACGCCGGCGTCCCGACGGACCTGCACGTCTGGCCCGGCCAGGTCCATGTCTTCCAGGCGGCCTCGGTCGTGCCGGAGGCCATCGAGGCTGTGGGCGCGATGGCGGCATGGGCAGAACGCGTCTGGTCCAGCAACGCCGGAGCCGCGGCAGCGACCGCCTGAGGACCCCGCGGACGGCGGCGGCGTGTCGTCCACCGACACGCCGGAGCCCGGGAAAATCCCGGGAAATGAACGGTGACGAGGACCCGTCCCTGACCTGCAGGAACGGGCGTTGTCGCTGGTCAGATGAGGGTTGACATCAGCGCCGGAAACCAGCACATTCGGGCAGTCCGCCCGCGCAGCCGTCGCGGTCGAACCGGCCGGAAGGCGCCGTACTCCTCGGGTCCCACCAGTTCCGAACGAGTGCGTTGTCCGCCAGTCGGGGACCCGCTTCGGGGGCAGACGCGCAGGAACCCGACTCCCTAGACAACTTCCCGGGCACAGCAGCCAGCGGCGCTCCGGGTGGGCCCGAAGGGTCGGCCCATTCCTTCGCCTGCGGAGGGAGGGGTGCGGGCACGCCGGTAACCTAGCCGCCGTGCCCACCCGCCTCCTCGTCGCCACGACGGCTGGTGTGATCACCGCACTGGCCTTCGAGCCGGTGACATGGGCCTGGCTGATGCCGGTCGGGCTTGCCGCCTACTTCCTCGCGGTCCGCGGCGCGACCCCGATTCGCGCCGCGGCCGCTGGCGGCGCCTACGGTCTGGGCTTCTTCGGGATGCACCTGATCTGGATGCGCACGCTGGGCACCGACGCGTGGATCTCCATCACCGTGCTCCAGACGGCGTTCCTGGTCGTGCTCGGCGTCGTCCTGGCGCGGCTCGGTGAGCTGCGCCGCTGGCCGCTCTGGTACGCCGTCGCGTGGCTCGCGGGGGAGACGGTCCGCGGTCACCTGCCGTTCGGCGGGTTCACGTGGGGCGACCTCGGCCTCGGCGTGATCGACACCCCCGTGGCGGCGTGGCTTCCGTGGGTCGGCGTTCCCGGTGCGAGCCTCGTGGTCGCCGGGCTGGGTGCCGGTCTGGCCTGGCTGCTCACCGAGGGACGGGGACGCACCGCCACCCTGGTCGTGGTCGGCTTCGTGGTGCTGCTCGCCGTACCTGCGTGGGTGCAGCCGCCTCGCCACAGCACAGGCAGCACGACCGTGGCGCTGGTCCAGGGCGATGTGCCGGGCGACGGCACGCTCGTGGCGACGTACCACTACCAGGTGACGCGGTCGCACTCCGACCTGACCGTTCGACTCGCCCACGACGTCGCGGACGGTCGCGAGCCCGCGCCGGACTTCGTCGTGTGGCCCGAGAACTCCACCGCCGTCGACCCGGCGATCGACCCGCGGGTCCGCCGCGACGTCACCCGGGCGGTGGCCCACATCGGACGTCCGGTGCTGATCGGTGCCATCTCCGACGACCCCCGCGACAGCTCACGCGTGATCAACCAGGGCATCGTGATGGACCCCTTGTCCGGCGCGGGGGAGACCTACGTCAAGGCGCACCCCGTCCCGTTCGGTGAGTTCGTGCCGTGGCGCGGCCTGTTCGGCAAGCGCTTCACGGAGGACATCGGCCTGGTCCGCCGCGACATGGAGGCGGGGACGCGCACGACGCCGCTGGCGATCGCCGGCACCAAGGTCGCGGACGCGATCTGCTTCGACATCGCCTTCACGGAGCCCCTCGCGGCGGAGGTGCGCAACGGCGCGCAGCTCGTCGTCGTCCAGACCTCCAACGCAACCTTCATCAACACGCGGCAGATCGACCAGCAGTTCGCGATGACGCGCGTGCGAGCCAAGGAGCTCGGTCGCAGCATCGCGGTCGCCTCGACCAACGGGCGTACCGGCTTCATCGACGCCGACGGCAACGTGGTCGACACCGCCCAGACCCGCACCAAGGACGTGCTGGTCCGCCCGGTCCGCCTGTACGACAGCCGGCCACCGTCGGTGTGGGTGGGACCTGTCCTCGGACCTGTCGCCGTGGCGTTGACGTTGCTTGGGCTCGTGTTCACGTCTCGCGCGTATCTTCGAAGGCGTGAACAGCGAAGGACGCAGTGACGTGAACGACGGACTCGGCGGTACCGTCATGGTCGTTCCCACGTACAACGAGGCGGAGAACATCGCCTGGATCGTGGGCCGGCTCCGCGCCGCCGAGCCGGAGGTCGACGTGATGATCGTCGACGACGGCTCACCCGACGGCACCGGCGCCCTCGCCGACGCTCTCGCGGCGGAGGACCGGCAGATCCAGGTCGTGCACCGCACGGAGAAGGCCGGCCTCGGTGCGGCGTACCTGCATGGTTTCCAGGTCGCGCTCGCGCAGGGCTACGACGTCATCGGCGAGATGGACGCCGACGGGTCGCACCAGCCGGAGCAGCTCTATCGCCTCCGCTCGGCGCTGCTCGACGCAGATCTCGTCATCGGCTCGCGCTACATCCCGGGCGGCTCGGTCGTGAACTGGCCGCTCTTCCGGCGCCTGCTCTCAGCCTTCGGCAACCTCTACGTCCGCCTTCTCCTGGGCATCAAGGTGCACGACTCGACAGCGGGCTTCCGCCTCTTCCGGCGTACGACGCTGGAGAAGATCGACATCGCGACCGTCAACGTGACGGGCTACGTCTTCCAGACCGACATGGCCTGGCGGACCATCCAGTCCGGCCTCACGGTGCGCGAGGTGCCGATCGAGTTCATCGAGCGCGAGCGCGGTGACTCCAAGATGAGCCGCGCCGTCGCGATCGAGTCGCTGCAGCGGATCACCTGGTGGGGCCTGAAGCAGCGCCGGGCCCAGTTCTTCCGCGCCTTGCGCGGCATGCGACGCTGAGGGAGTGACCACCTCCGTACGCCGCGTCCCCGGCTGGTTCCTCGCCGTCCTGTTCATCGGCGTACCCCTGCTCGAGCTGATCGTCATCGTCAAGGTCGGTCAGACCATCGGAGTCGGCTGGACGATCCTGCTGCTGATCGCCGACAGCGTCTTCGGCGCGTGGTTGCTCAAGCGTGAGGGCCGTCGCGCGCTGGCCGCCCTCGGCACGGCGTTCTCCTCGGGGCGCATGCCGGCGCGCGAGATCGCCGACGGCATGCTGATCCTGGTCGGCGGGGTGCTCATGCTGACGCCGGGCTTCCTCTCCGACATCCTCGGCTTCCTCTGCATCCTGCCGTTCACCCGTCCGATCGCGCGGGGCGCCCTGACCCGCTTCGTTGCCGCACGACTTGTCGCCATGCCCGCTGGTCCGCTGACCGGTGGACCCGCCTTCGGCGGAAATGAGCGACGACCCCGCCCCGAGGGCCACGGTGATGTGGTCCAGGGCGAGGTCGTCGACGACTGAGTCAGCCAGCGTCAGGCGTTGGCCTTCTTCTTGGCCTTGCTCGGGCGGTGCAGGTGGGCCGGGCCGATCTCGCCACCGCGCAGCAGCTCGAGGCGCTCGGTGAGGATGTCCTCGAGCTCCTCGACGGAGCGGCGCTCGAGCAGCATGTCCCAGTGCGTGCGGACCGGCTTCTCGGCCTTCGCCTCGGGCAGGATGCCGGCGGCGCTCAGCGCGACGGTGCCGCAGCGCGGGCACTCCCACTGGGCCGGGATGTCCGCCTCGACCGACATGGTGATCTCGAAGAAGTGCCCCTGCGGGCAGTTGTAACCGACCTGCTGCCGCGCAGCGAACTCGATCCCGCGCTCGTCCTCGAAGCTCTGGCCTCCGAGACGAGCCCCACGCAGTGTGCGCTCTGCCATTGCTACCTCCGGATGACGTCGGGTGGATTGGTGTCTCTCGCAGATGGGACGGACGGGTGTGGTCACCATGACGCGAGCAACGGACACCAGTTGGTGTCGCTGTCATCAAACGTACGGGCAGGGGCAAGGATTCCCGCCCCTGCGCGACGGTTCAGACGTTGCCAGCGTCCCGCATCCCGCGCGCCGTGTCGACCCGGGCCAGGAGGGCGCCGCCGAGCACGAAGAACGCGATGAGCGCAAAGATCGCGGGCCGGTAGGAACCGGTCAGCTGGTAGACCAGACCGAAGGTGAGCGTGCCGAACCACGACGTGCCGCGGTCCATCGCGTGATAGAAGCTGAAGAACTCACCCTCGCGGCCGCGGGGGATCAGCAACGAGAAGTAGGAGCGCGCCAGCGCCTGCGTGCCTCCGAGCACGAGCCCGATCGCCACACCGAGCGCCAGGAAGGGAACCAGCGCCTTCTCGGGCAGCACCAGCGCGACCGTCACGATCACCATCCAGACCACGAGCCCGCCGAGGATGACCTTCTTCGCGCCCATCGACGCGGCCAGTCGTCCGAAGAGCAACGCGCCGAAGAACGCAACGAACTGCACCATCAGGATCGTGCCGATGAGCACCGAGGTGGCGAAGCCGAGCTCCTCCTGGCCGTACGTCGAGGCGGCGTACACGACCGTCTGGATGCCGTCGTTGAAGAACAGGTAGGCAATCAGGAACAGCAGCGCCATCGGATAGCGGCGCAGCTCCTTCAGGGTGACCCAGAGCTGGCCGAAGCTCGCCTGGATGACGCCGCCACCGGCAGCGACCTCGTGCACGGGCGGATGATCGCTCAGGCCCCGCATCGGGATGATCGTGAACGCCGCCCACCACACCGCCGCGGAGAGCATCGAGAGCCGGACGGCCATGGACTCCGAGAGCCCGAACGTGTCGTGCAGCAGGACCATGGCGAGGTTCACGGCGAGCAGGAGCCCACCACCGAGATATCCCCACGCCCAGCCGCGTGAGCTCACCCGGTCGCGGTCGTCCTCCTCGGCGATCAGGGGGAGGAAGGCGTCGTTGACCGTGATCGCCGCACCGAGGCAGATGTTCGCCACGATCATGGCGAGCGCACCGATCTGCCAGTCCGTGCCCTCGACGAAGAAGAGCAGTGCACCGGCCGCCGACCCGACCCAGGTGAATCCTCCGAGCAGGCGCTTCTTCCGGGCGGTCCTGTCGGCGATCGCGCCGATCAGCGGGAGCAGGACCGCGCCGAGGAGCGTGGAGAACGTGACGATGTACGACGGCAGCGCGCCCGGAGCGATGTGCAGCCCGAGCACCGCGAGGTCCCGCGCGCAGTCACGCCCGTCGTCACTCGTGTAGCCACAAGCGGCCTTCTCCGCCACCGCGATGAGGTACGGCGCGAAGAGCACCGTCTGCACCGTCGTGACGAAGGCACTGTTGGCCCAGTCGTACCAGTACCAGGCGCGCTGCTCGCGACGGCGTGCAAGGGGGCGGAGGTCGGCGATCCCGCTCATGAGTCCTCCTCGGTCGTCCACAGGCCCAGCTCGGTCAGGGTGTCACGCAGGACGTCGGTGCGGTCTGTGAAGATGCCGTCGACGCCAAGGTGGTGCAGCCGGCGGATCTCCTCGGCGTCGTCGACCGTCCAGACGTGCACCTCGACACCCGCCTCGTGCGCCTTCTCGACGAAGCGGCGGGTCACCACGAGCACCCGGCCGTGGCGCACCGGCACCTGCAGCGCCTGCGGGCGGCCTCCGGTCAGCCGACGTGCCAGGTGACCCGTGGGCGCCAGGAGAAAGGCCGCGACCTCGACGGGGTGCGCCGACGTGGGCACCTCCGGCCCCGCCACCCGCCGGAACTCGCGGAGCGCGGCGGGGGAGAAGGAACCGACCATCACACGCTCCTGGAGACCGCGCTCGACGATGAACCGCGCGAGCGGGGCCGCTGCACGACGCGACTTGATGTCGATGTTGAAGCTCGCCCCGGGAAAAGCCGCAACCAGCTCCTCCAGCGTGGGCACCGGCTCGCTGCCGCCCACCCGCGCCGCGCGCACCTCGTCGTACGTCAGGTCGGCGATGGCCCCGGTCAGGTCGGTGACGCGGTCCAGCCGTGCGTCGTGGAAGGCGAGCAGCACGCCGTCGCGGGTCACGTGGACGTCGGTCTCGAGGTGCCGGTAGCCGAGCGCCACCGCATGGCGGAACGCCGCCAGGGTGTTCTCCAGGCCCTCGAGATCAGGGTGCCGGGCGCCGCCGCGGTGGGCGAAGGGGGTCATGCAGCCATCGTGGCAAAGAACCTGCGACGCCACATGGAGCGACCTGCTCACAACGGGGCATCAGGGGAGTAGGTTCACCCCATGGATGCGGAGTCGATGGCCTGCCCCCGGTGCGGCGCAGGGATGGTGGAGCGCGGCGTCGGCCGCGTGGTGGTCCAGCAGTGCCCCGATGGGCACGGTGTCTTCCTGCCGCGGGTCGAGCTGGCCGAGCTGATCGACGCCGAGCGCGCTTGGCACGAGTCCGACGGGCGTCACACCATGGCGATCCCGCGGATCACCGCCGACATGACCGCCCCGCCGCCCAAGCCGCCGCGTCCACTCGCCTGGATCGCCACCCTCTTCGACTGACCCCCACACGCACACGAGCCCGCCGCGACCAGGTCGCGGCGGGCTCGTCGTACGTCTGTGTCAGATGTCGCGGAACGTCACGATGTTGGCGCCGAGCTCGTTGAGCCGCTCGGCCAGGTCCTCGTAACCACGGTGGATGACGTACGTCGAGCGGAGCACGCTGGTGCCCTTCGACGCGAGCATCGCGAGCAGGATGACGACGGCCGGACGCAGCGCCGGCGGGCAGACGATCTCGGTGCCGGAGAAGTGCGTCGGACCCTCGACGAGCACGCGGTGCGGGTCGAGCAGCTTGACGTTGCCGCCGAGCTTGGTGAGCTCGGTCAGGTAGATCGCGCGGTTCTCGTAGACCCAGTCGTGCAGCAGGGTCTGGCCCTCCGCGACGGCCGCGATCACCGCGAAGAACGGCAGGTTGTCGATGTTGAGGCCCGGGAACGGCAGCGGGTGGATCTTGTCGAGCGGCGCGCGGAGCTTGGACGGCTTCGGCGTCAGGTCGACGAGGCGCGTGTGGCCGTTCTCGGCGAGGTACTCCTCCGAGATGGCGTAGCGCAGGCCCATCTCCTCGAGGGTCGCGAGCTCGATCTCCATGAACTCGATCGGCACCCGCTGGATGGTGATCTCGGACTCGGTCACGATCGCGGCGGCGAGCAGCGACATCGCCTCGATCGGGTCCTCGGACGGCGCGTAGTCGACGTCGACGTCGATCTCGGCGAGACCCGTGACGGTCAGGGTCGTGGTGCCGACACCCTCGACCGTGACGCCGAGCTTCTGCAGGTAGAAGCAGAGGTCCTGGACCATGTAGTTGGACGAGGCGTTGCGGATGACGGTGGTGCCCGGGTGGAGCGCGGCCGCCATGAGCGCGTTCTCGGTCACGGTGTCGCCACGCTCGGTGAGGACGATCGGCTTGCCCGGCTCGACCGTCCGGTTGACCGACGCGTTGTAGGACCCGTCGGTCGTCTTGACCGTGAGGCCGAACGGACGCAGTGCCGAGAGGTGCGGCTCGACCGTGCGCTCTCCGAGGTTGCAGCCGCCCGCGTAGGGGAGGGCGAACTCCTCCTCACGGTGCAGCAGCGGGCCGAGGAACATGATCACCGAGCGCGTACGACGGGCCGCGGCCTCGTCGATGTTCGACAGGTCGAGCACCGCCGGCGGGATGATCTCGAGGTCGTTGTCGTCGTTGAGCCAGCGGGTCTGCACACCGAGGCTCTCGAGGACCTCGATCAGCCGGTTGACCTCCTCGATCCGGGCGACCTTGCGCAGCGTCGTACGGCCCTTGTTGAGGAGGGAGGCGCACAGCAGCGCGACGCCGGCGTTCTTCGAGGTCTTGACGGCGATGGTGCCGGAGAGCTTCGTGGGGCCGGTGATCCGCAGGTGCGTGGGGCCGGCGCCGAGCGAGACGATCTCGGAGTCGAGGGCAGCACCGATGCGGGCCAGCATCTCGAGCGAGAGGTTCTGGTGGCCCTTCTCGATCCGGTTGACCGCAGACTGGCTGGTGCCGAGCAGATCAGCGAGCTGCTGCTGGGTCAGGCCACGGTGCTTGCGGGCGTCGCGGATCAGGTTGCCGATGCGTCCCAGGTAGTCCTCGGTCATGCCTCCAAGGTATCTCAGATATGAGATACGTCAATGGAACGACGCGTCAGGCGCGCCGGGGGAGCGGCGCCACCAGGTGCCGGTCAGAACGTCGGTGAGTCAGATTTCCGTGAAAGTGCAAGGATCGTTCCCATGCGCGCAACAACGATCCACGGCACCCGCGACATCCGCCTCTCCGAGGTGCCCGACCCCCGCATCGAGAAGCCCACGGACGCGATCGTGAAGGTCGTCGCGGGCTGCATCTGCGGCTCGGACCTCTGGCCCTACCGGGGCGAGAACCCGGTCGTTGCCGGCAACACGATCGGCCACGAGTGCATCGGGGTCGTCGAGGAGGTCGGCGCCGACGTCCGCGACATCAAGGTCGGCGACTTCGTCGTGGTCCCGTTCGACCACTGTGACAACACCTGCGTGCACTGCGCCGCCGGGATGCAGTCCGCCTGCGTGAACCTCGGCTTCACCGTCAGCGGCCAGGCCGAGTACGCCCGCGTGACGCAGGCGGACGGCTCGCTGGTGGCAGTGCCCGGCACGCCGGATGCCTCGCTGATCCCGTCGCTGCTGGCCCTGGCCGACGTCATGCCGACAGGCTGGCACGCTGCTGTCGCCGCCGGCGTACGCCCGGGTGGGACGGCGGTCGTCGTCGGCGACGGAGCCGTCGGCCTCTGCGGCGTCCTCGCCGCGAAGCAGCTCGGCGCAGAGCGGATCATCGCGATGTCCCGCCACGAGCCCCGCCAGCAGATCGCGAAGGCGTTCGGCGCGACCGACATCGTCGCTGTCCGCGGCAAGGAGGCGACCGCGGCGGTGCTCGAGCTCACGGGCGGAGCAGGCGCCGACGCCGTACTCGAGTGCGTCGGCACCGACGACTCGATGAAGACCGCCTTCCACGCCGCCCGGCCCGGCTCGATGGTCGGGTTCGTCGGAGTCCCGCACGGTGTGGTGCTGCCGGTCGGCACGATGTTCGGGCGCAACGTCGGTCTGGCAGGCGGCATGGCGCCGGTGCGGAAGTACCTCCCCGAGCTGCTCGGCCTGGTCCTCGACGGCACCATCGACCCCGGCCGGGTCTTCGACATGACGCTTCCGCTGGAGGGCGTCGCGGAGGGCTACCAGGCGATGGACGAGCGTCGTGCGATCAAGGTGATGCTGCAGCCGTGAACGACCGGCTCGAGATCCGCCACGACGACCTGAGCGGCGGCGAGGTGCAGGCCCTGCTGGCCGAGCACCTCGCGGACATGTACGCCACGTCGCCGGCCGAGTCGGTGCACGCGCTGGACCTCGATGCCCTGCGTGCCCCCGACATCACGTTCTACAGCGCGTGGGACGAGCAGACGCTGCTCGGGTGCGGCGCGCTGCGCGATCTCGGGGACGGCCACCTCGAGATCAAGTCGATGCGGGCTGCGCGTGCGCACCGCGGCCGCGGCACCGGTGCCGCGATCCTGCTGCACCTGCTCGGCGCGGCGACGCGTCGTGGCGCCGTACGCATCTCGCTCGAGACCGGCGTCGAGGACTACTTCGCGCCGGCGAGAAGGCTCTACGAGCGCCACGGCTTCGTGGTGTGCGAGCCGTTCGGCGGCTACCGGCCGGACCCGAACTCCGTGTTCATGACCCGCGAGGGCTGACACACACCAGTGGCGGCCGCTCCACCGAGGCCAGCACGCGTACGTCGACGCCGCAGACCTCTCCGAGATCGCGATAGCGGGCCTCCAGGAGGGGGCGGACCCGGCCCGGCTCGCTGGTGACCACGACCCACGTCGGTGCCCGATCACTGGTGAGCAGGGCGGACAGATCGGCGAGGTCTGGGTCCTTGACGCGCAGCGGAAGGATCCAGAGATAGGGGTACGGCGACTCGAGCCCGGATCCGAACTCGACCTCCGGACTGCCGTAGAGGCTGACGATGGTGTCGCCGGGCGACGCCACCGCGGCGATCGAGCGGCCGAGCCGCATCTCGGGGGAGTGGACCGGGTGGCGCATCTCCCAGGCGATCCCCGGGACGACCGAGGCCACCAGCGCGACGGCAGCGACGGCAGCGGTCACGCGATGCGTGAGCCACCCGTGCGTGGGAGTCGCTGCGGCGATGCCGGCCAGAACCCCGAGCGGCACCATCAGCTGGACCAGGTAGTGGGTCCAGGAGCCACCGCCGGCGACGATCGACGTGACGTCCCAGACAAGGACGACGAGCAGCGCCAGCACAGCGGGGTCGAGCACGCGACGTCGCAGAACGACCAGCGACCAGGCCAGGACCGGGAGCAGCCCACACACCAGCGCGACCCGGACCAGCTCGGTCGGCCGCCCGTTGGCCTGTGACATCCGTGCGGCCGCAGCGTGCGCCTGGACCCGGAACGGGAACATCGCGTCATTGAGCGCCGGGAGGTCGGTGCCGGCCCAGACGGCATGACCGAGCACCGCGCCCATGGCGACCGCTGCGCCGACGATTGCGGCCGCGACGGCGCGGACGAGATCCCGCCAGCGATCACGTGGAAGGTCGCGGCGCAGTGCCAGCACGACCAGCAGGACGACGGCGTAGACGCCCACGTCGATCATGTTCTGCTTGACCAGCACCGCGCAGGCCGCCGCTGCGCCGGCCAGCAGGCCACGGCGTACGGGACGGGTCTGGAGGGCGCCGGTCCACGCCCACAGGCCGAGCGCGACGAACGGCGCAGCCAGCAGCTCGCCGTCGACGACCTGGGAGCCGTCACGCGGGTTGGCCAGCAGGGCCGCGGTGACCAACGCAGCGGGGAGGACAGCACGACGGCCAGCCACGCGGTACGCGGTTGCTGCCGCGAGGAGCACCGTGACCATCACGGCGACGCAGGCGATCAACCGCAGGGCGGTCACGGGGAAGACAACGCTCGCCGCGGCGTCAGCGAGCCGGTAGGGGAGCAGGAGAAGGGGTGGCCGGTCGACCCAGTAGTCGCCGTAGAGGCTGCTGCCGGGGTGCCACTGGCGGGCCAGGACGAGGAAGCCGGCTTCATCATGGGTGGCGACGTCGTCGACGAAGGGCAGCCGGGCCGCTGCTGCAGCGATCGAGGCAAGGCCTGCGCCGGCGTACAGGAGGCGGGTACGTCGGTCCACCCTCGCGAGCGTACGGAGGCGAGCGGTCCGGTTCATGACGAATTCGTGAACCGGTGGCGCATCGGGCGCCGAGAGGTCAGGCGTGCGCGACGCCGGGTGCGTCAGGCGGCGTGCAGCTGCAGCGATCGCAGGGCAGGTAGACGTGGACGGCGTGACCACACGCCGTACACGGAAGATCGTGTGCGAGGTGGACGGTGCTCTCCTCGACGGTGTCCCACATGGCTTGCTCTCCTCTGACGTGCTCGACACAGGTGAGACGGGGCACGGGGGAGTGCGTGACGGCGATTTCTGACCAGTTGTCCGAACTTTTTCAGGGAGCGTCGACGAACACGCCACGCCCGCGGTCCTTGGCCACCTTCCCGGCGGGGAAGACGCGGCCGCTCATCACGATGTGCACACCGGCGGGCAGGAGCTGCACGGCGGTCATTGCCGCCCCGAGGTTGAACGCTGCGTCGCTGCGCCCCATGGCGGCCGGCTGCATCGCACCGGTCAGCACCACCGTCTGGTCTGCCGCCGCCAGATGGGCGTCGAGGAACGCCGCGGTCTCGGGCATCGTGTCCGTGCCGTGCGTGACCACCACATGACGCCCCGGCAGGGCGTCGATCGCCTGGCACAGCACCACGCGGTCGGCGTCAGTCATGTCGAGACTGTCCACGGCGAGCACGGGGGAGACGTCGTACGTCAGGTCGGTCAGGACGGGCGCGAGCAGCGCGTCGACCGACGGCTCACCGATCTCGAGCTCGCCCGCCCGGGAGTAGATCTTGTCGATCGTGCCGCCCGTGGCGACGACGTGGATGTGCGGCATGTCGGCGACGATAGCGAGTGAAGCCTCCCACTCGGGCGCGGGTGTGGGTTAGCGTCCCGGCATGGCACAGGACGGGGTGAGTCGGCGCGGCGTCGCGCCCGGGCGCAGGGCGCTCGGCGTTGCGGCCGCGCTCAGCGTCCTCGCGCTCTCCGCCTGCGAGCCGCTGCTGGCGCCGTCTCCTGGCGTGTCCGCGGCGGACCGGGCCCCGGCGCAGGGGAGTGGCAGCCCCTCCGCCACCTCGTCCGCTACCCCGCCAGTCCAGCACGAAGAGGTGTCACGCAACCGCGACCGGACGCTGTCGCAGGCGCAGCTCTCGGCGATGACACAGGCGCGGATGAGCGTGAGCGACGGCGACATCATGCGGCAGCTGGCCAACACGGCCGAGCGGATCGCGCAGAACCTTGCCGCCGGCGGCGGATCCGCACCCCAGCCCACGAGCGTCCAGCCGGGCACCAACCGGGCACTCGGCTATCACCTGCTGCTCGACTTCGGCTGGCCTGCCTCGGAATGGCCCGCGCTCGACGCCCTCTGGCAGCGAGAGTCCGGCTGGAGCCAGGTCGCCGAGAACCGCTCGTCCGGCGCCTACGGCATCCCGCAATCACTGCCGGCCAGCAAGATGGCGGCGGTCGGAGCTGACTGGAAGACCAATCCGGAGACGCAGATCCGCTGGGGCCTGGCGTACATCGGCGCCAGGTACGGCAGCCCGCACGCCGCCTGGGCGCACTCGGAGAAGTTCGGCTGGTACTGATGCCTGTCTAGCGTGACGACTAGACGTTACGTCAACCTGTCGTCAGGCTGGCTGCCACAGCTCGAGTCGATTGCCCGCAGGGTCGTTGATCCAGGCGAAGCGGCCCACTCCGTCCATCTCCTGGATCTCGCCGATTCTGTGAGAGCCGTTCTGAGCCAACTGCGCGAGCATCGCGTCCAGATCGGCGACCCGGAAGTTGAGCATGACCTGCTGGGCGCGCGCACCGAAGTAATCCGTGTCAGCGGGGAACGCCGCCACGACGGTCGGCCCGGATTCCTGCGTCCAGACGCCGTACGCCGCCATGTCGATGCCCAGCACGTCGCGGTACCACGCTGTCAGCGCGTCAGGATCCTCAGCGCGCACGAAGAAACCACCGATGCCGAGTACGCGTTCCATGAGAGCGATTCTGACAGCGGGGTCCGACAACAGCCCCTCCCGACGCACATCATGATTGTTCCGATAATGGACATTATGTCATTACGCATACGTGGAAGAGCCTCGTCGTACGCCGAACCCCTCCCCGCTACAGTCACCGGCATGCTGACCCGTACGGCGCTGGCCGCCGCTTCGCTCGTCCTGATTCCGGCTGCTGCACTCACTGCGTGCGGCAGCGACACCGACGCCCAGAAGGCGCCGACGTCGGCTGGCGATGCGACGTGCTCGTACCCGTCGTCCGGACAGGCTGCGCGCGACGTCAAGGCCCCCAGCTCGGAGCCGACCGTCGACAACGCCGTCTCTGCCACCATCAAGACGAACGTCGGCGACCTGGGCATCACCCTCGACGGCAAGGCGACGCCCTGCACGGTCAACTCGTTCCTGTCTCTCGCGAAGCAGGGCTTCTACGACGACACGTCGTGTCCGCGACTCGCGAACACCCCGGGCTTCGGCATGCTCCAGTGCGGCGACCCGACCGGCACGACGAGTGGCGGCCCGGGCTACACGATTCCGGACGAGATCACCGGCAAGGAGACCTACCCCGCGGGCACCATCGCGATGGCCAACACCGGCCAGCCCGACTCCGGTGGCTCGCAGTTCTTCCTCGTCTTCGCCGACAGCAGCCTGACCCCCGACTACACGGTCTTCGGCCACCTCGACGCTGCCGCGATCAAGATCCTCAAGGGCGTTGGCGCGAAGGGCGACGACGGCTCCAACCCGTACGGCGGCGGCAAGCCGAACCAGCCGGTCACCATCACGGACGTCGTCGTCAGCTGACACGCGCAGCAGGCTGGGCGAAGCCCGTCTCAGCGCATCACGACCGGCTCTCCCGTCTCCACAGTGCGGCTGACGGTGCAGAGCCGGTCGTGCGTCCGCTGGATCGCTGACGGCAGTACGGCGCGGGCCGCGTCGCCGTCGGGCCCCTCGGGGAACTCGACCTCGAAGGTGACCGTCAGCTCGGTCATCCGGGTGCCGGTCTCGTCACGCACCTTCTCCCCCTCGGCCTTCACGCGGAACGTCGTCGCCGTCGCGCGCCGCGCCGTGATGGGGTCGACGGTCACAGCCGCACACCCCGCAAGTGCCGCAAGCAGCAGCTCGACCGGCGTGAAGTCCGGGTCATCACCGCCGCCGAGGGTGACGACTCCCCCGCGCGCGTTGGTGGCGCGAAAGCGCGCCGGCCCGATCTTCTCCAGCTCGACCTCACGATGCGTGTCACTCATGAGGCGACAGTACGCGGACGGCCGCGGCCCCCAGGCGGGAGTCGCGGCCGTCGTACGTCGTCGGTGCGGTGTGGTCAGTCGACCGGGATCTTGAAGACCTGGCCCGGGAAGATGAGGTCCGGATTCTCGATGTGGTTGATCCGCGCGATCTCGTGCCAGTCGGCGCCGAAGCGGGCGCCGATCTCGGACAGGGTGTCGCCGGAGACGACGGTGTACTCCTTGAACCGCTTCTTCGGCTTCACCGGCTCGTCGACGTGCGGAGCTGCCTTGGGCTCGTCGGCCTTCGGCTCGATGTGCGGCGCCGGCGCTGCCTGCGGCTGCTCCGGAGTGCTCTGCCCGGCGTCGTGTGCGGCGTCGTCCGCCTTCTGACGTGCGGCATCCGCCTGCTCCTGCGCCTTCGCCGCGGCGTCACGCGCCGCATCGGCGATCTCGCCCTTGGAGTTGGTCAGCCCGTCCTTGATCTTGTCCCAGAGGCCCATGGTCCCTGCTCGCTTCCTCGAGAGCGGCCGACGCACCCGATGCACGCCGGCCCAGCGGGGCCGACCCTACCCCGCCCTCTCCCCCGCACCCCGGCGTGTGCGCGGAGTTCTGTCGGTGGTCACTGTTTGGATGGCAGCATGCTCCTGATCGGTCTCCTCCTCGGCCTTCTCGTCGGCGCAGCCCTGGGCTGGCTCGCGGCTCGCGTGCTCTCTGTCTCCGCGCCGGGCACTGTCGTCGAGGACCCGGAGATCGCCGCCGCCCGTCACCGGGCTGACGTTGCCGCGATCCGCCAGGAGGAGTCCGAGGCCCGCGCAACGCTCCAGGCCGATGTCGCGCACGCGGAGGCGACGGTCAGCGGCCTGCGCGACACGGTGGCCGGGCTCCAGCAGGCCCTGAGCACTGCTCGCGACGACCACCGCGCGCTCCTCGAGACGCAGCGCCGTGACCAGCTGGAGCGTGAGCGTGCCGAGAGCGCGCAGGCTCAGGTCCTCAAGACAGTCGCCCCCGTTGCTCAGCAGCTGCGAGCGATGCAGCAGCAGGTCAACGATCTGGAGAAGCAGCGCTCGCTGCAGCACGGCGAGCTTGCCGAGCAGATCCGCACCACCCGGCGTTCGGCCGAGGAGTCACGCAAGGCGGCCGACACCCTGGCCTCGGCGCTGGGCAACAACGCGACCCGTGGCTACTGGGGAGAGACGCAGCTCAAGACGCTCGTCGAGTCTGCGGGGCTCCTCCCCCGCGTCGACTTCACGACGCAGGCATCGATCACCGCGGATTCCGGCGCCCGCCGCCCGGACATGGTGGTCAACCTGCCGGGTGGCAAGCAGATGGCCGTCGACGCCAAGGCGCCGTACTCGTCCTTCGTCGAGGCGTTCCGCGAGTCGGTCGACCCCGGCGAGCGCCAGCGACTCCTCGTGGACCACGCGAAGAAGATCCGCGGTCATGTCGACGCCCTGTCCGGCAAGACCTACTGGACCGGCCTCGAGGCCAGTCCGGAGTTCACGGTCGCCTTCATCCCCAACGAGCAGCTGCTCAGCTCTGCCCTCGAGGTCGACCCTTCCCTGCTCGAGTATGCGTTTGCCAAGGGCGTCGTGCTGGCCACCCCCGCCAACCTCTGGGCCGTGCTCAAGACCGTCGCCTACACCTGGCGTCAGGACGTCCTCACCGAGGATGCCAAGCGCCTCTTCGACCTCGGCCAGGAGCTCTACCGCCGGATCTGCACGCTCGCTGGCCACGCCGAGAAGATGCGTAGCTCGCTGGAGAGCGCCGTGGGCCACTACAACGCGTTCGCGAGCTCGCTCGAGACCCGCGTCCTGGTGACTGCTCGCAAGCTCGACCAGGTCGACGAGGGGAAGCTCCTCCCCTCCCCCACGCTCATCGACAAGACGCCGAAGCGGATCGTCGCGACCGACTTCGAGGCGCTGCGCGAGGTGTCCCGCGACGAGCTTCCGCTCCACCTCGAGGACGCGGTCGAGGCCGAGATCGTCGACGACACCTCAGCGGCCGGCTAGCCGGCAGGGGGTCAGAAGACCGGGAAGTGAGCCGGGGCGAGCAGCAGGAAGGCCGTGATCAGGCCGATTCCGAGCAGCCACACCAGCAGCCGCGCGAAACGTCGACGACCACGACCACGCCGCGCCGACATGCGTGCGGCGCCGCGGCGCCGGAGCTCACGCTCCTCGAGCTTGTCGGCGAAGACACGCAGCGTCGGGTCGTCCGGAGCACGCCAACCCGGGAGTGCCTCACCCTCCGGCGGCGCAAGAGCGACCGCACTCAGGACTGCTTCGGCGGCGACGCGCTGCGTCGGCAGGGTCGGCGCAGGGTGCTGCACGAAGGCAGCAGGAGCGGAAGGGGCAGTCGGCGCTGCCGACGCGGCAGGAGCGGGCGCCACGGGCGCTGCGGGCGCAACCGGCGCCTCCATCGCGGCAGGCGCCGAGACGTCGGGGGATGCCGGCACGCT
Organism: Nocardioides jejuensis; assembly: GCF_004337475.1. Lineage (GTDB taxonomy): Bacteria > Actinomycetota > Actinomycetes > Propionibacteriales > Nocardioidaceae > Nocardioides > Nocardioides jejuensis. The sequence continues at coordinate 63,419 of NZ_SJZJ01000017.1, forward strand.
CACCGGGACAGCAACCTGGACAGGCGCCGCAGCAGGTGCCGGCACCGTGACAGCGGACGGAGCAGGCGTCTCCAGAAGCGGCGCCGTGATCACGGGGATGTTGCCCGTGAGGTGGCTCCAGTCCTGGGGCGGCGGCACGGGAGCGCCGAAGGGAATCCGGCACAGGGTGCACTTCACGGCGTCCGCCGGCGACAACGTGCCGCACCACTCGCAGCGCTTCTCGTCCACGGTTGTCGTCGCTCCTCCCATGATTTGCCCAGCTGAAGAATAGACGGATCTGCCACCCCAGTTGTGCCGTTTCCGGGCGAAACCCACCACCAGAACCTTGGATGTCCAACCTCTATGCACCGGGGCTACTCGCCAGTATCTTGCGGATGTAATCCTCGTCACATCTCAGGAGTTGTTGATGCGTCTTACCCGAGCAATGGCCAGTGCCTGCGGCACCGCCACCATCGTCGTGGCCGGCCTGACGGCGGTCCCCTCCCCTGCCCTGGCTGACGGTCCAGGTGTCGGGTCGCCCTGGATCGTCTCCGTCGGCGATTCGTACATCTCGGGCGAGGCTGGCCGCTGGGCCGGCAACACCAACAATGGCGAGACGCTCCACGACGCCGGCGGCAGCGCGACGTACTTCGACAATGCCAACCACACCGCGGAGGTGATCAACCGCTGCCACCGCGCGTGGACCGCGGAGATCAACATCGGCCGTGGGGTGAACTCCACCAACCTGGCCTGCTCCGGAGCGAAGACCGCCACGGTTGCCTCGGACGGCAGCGGCAACTTCAAGCCCGGCCTCGACTTCTACAACGGGTCCGCCGGTCAGGGCCAGGCGCTCATGCTCCAGAACTTCGCCAGCACGCACAACGTGAAGATGGTCGCCGTCTCCATCGGCGGCAACGACTTCAACTTCGCCGGCATCGTCCAGCAGTGCGTGACCGACTTCCTGGGTTCGCCGACCTGGTTCAAGGACTACTGCAAGGACGACTCGATCGTGACCAACGCGATGTCCTCGTCCAACGTGAGCGCGCGGCGGGCCGACATCAAGAACGCGTTCCTCAACATCCGCACGGCCATGCGCAACGCGGGGTACGCCGACAACAGCTGGACGCTCCTCGTCCAGAACTACATGTCGCCGCTCCCCAACGGCTCGGGCATCCGTTACTCCGAGAGCGGCTACTCCCGGCAGAACACCGGCGGCTGCGGCTTCTGGAATGCCGACGCCGACTACGCGAACGCGACCCTGCTCCCGACCATCAACAACGCCGTCTTCGGAGCCGCCACCGATGCCGGGCTGACCAACGTGAAGACGCTCAACCTGAGCAGTGCGTTCAACGGCCGCCGGCTCTGCGAGAGCACCGTCGGTCTCCTCGAGGAGAAGGGCCTGAGCAGCTGGCAGTCGGCGGGAGCCGTCGACCAGACCGAGTGGATCAACACCATCCGCACCGCCACCGCGACAGGCAACTACTACATCCAGGAGTCCCTGCACCCGAACTACTGGGGACAGGGAGCACTCTCCAACTGCGTCGCCCAGGCGTACAACGCAGGCACCCCGCGGGGCGGCACCTGCGTGCGGGGCGCCAACGGCCTCAACGCATACGGCGAGCCGAACATGTCGCTGAACTGATACCGCCCCACGCCGAGACGGGCCTTGTGCACGGGAAATTCCCGGCACAAGGCCCGTCTCACGTGGGCACAAGGCCCGTGTCGCCGGGGCACGAGCCCCGTCTCGGCGGAGTCAGTCGGCGAACGCCTCCGGCGGCGGGCAAGCACAGACCAGGTTGCGGTCGCCGTAGGCGTTGTCGATGCGACCGACCGGCGGCCAGTACTTGTCCGGGTCGATGCCGGCGGGGAAGACGCCCGTCTCGCGGGAGTAACCGCGGTCCCACTCCCCCACGATCGAACGCGACGTGTGCGGGGCGCGCGCCAGCGGGCTGTCGTCGTGGCTCCACTCCCCCGCCTGCACCTTCGCGATCTCGCCACGGATGGCGATCATCGCGTCGATGAAGCGCTCGAGCTCAGCCAGGTCCTCGGACTCGGTCGGCTCCACCATCAGCGTGCCGGCCACCGGGAACGACATCGTCGGGGCGTGGAAGCCGTAGTCGATGAGGCGCTTGGCCACGTCGTCGACGGTCACGCCGCTCTCCTTGGAGATCCCGCGCAGGTCGAGGATGCACTCGTGGGCGACCAGGCCGTTCTCGCCCTTGTAGAGCACCGGGTAGTGCTCCTCGAGGCGCGCGGCGACGTAGTTGGCCGAGAGGACCGCTGCAGCGGTCGCCTTGGTGAGACCGGCCGCACCCATGAGCCGCACGTACGCCCAGGAGATCGGCAGGATGCCGGCCGACCCGTACGGCGCAGCGCTGATCGGGCCGATGCCCGAGCGCTTCTCGGGGAGCGGGTGCTGCGCGTGCGTCGGCAGGTACGGCGCGAGGTGCGCGCCGACCGCGACCGGACCGACGCCCGGGCCGCCGCCGCCGTGCGGGATGCAGAAGGTCTTGTGCAGGTTGAGGTGCGAGACGTCGCCGCCGAACTCACCCGGACGCGCGTGGCCGAGCAGCGCGTTGAGGTTGGCACCGTCGACATACACCTGGCCACCGTGGGAGTGGACGATCTTGCAGAGCTGCGTGATGCCCTCCTCGTAGACGCCGTGCGTCGACGGGTAGGTCACCATGATCGCGGCGAGGTCGTTGGAGTGAGCGTCGCACTGCGCCTGCAGGTCGTCGAGGTCCACCGTGCCGTCGTCGTTGGACTTCACGACCACGACCCGCATGCCGGCCATCACCGCGGACGCGGCGTTGGTGCCGTGCGCCGAGGCGGGCATCAGGCAGACATCGCGGTGGGTGTCGCCGTTGGCGAGGTGGTACGCGCGAATCGCCAGCAGACCGGCAAGCTCGCCCTGGGAGCCGGCGTTCGGCTGGATCGATACGGCGGCGTAGCCGGTCACCTCGGCGAGCCAGCCCTCGAGCTCGGCGACGAGCTGGTGGTAGCCCGCGGCATCCTCAGCCGGCACGAAGGGGTGCAGGTCGGCGAAGCCGGGCAGCGAGATCGGCTCCATCTCCGTGGTGGCGTTGAGCTTCATCGTGCACGAGCCGAGCGGGATCATGCCCTTGTCGAGGGCGTAGTCGCGGCCCGAGAGGCGCGCCAGGTAGCGCAGCATCTGCGTCTCGCTGCGGTGCGTGTGGAAGACCTCGTGCGTCAGGAACGCCGTGGCGCGGCCCAGCTCGGCGGGCAGCGCGTCGGGCGTGATCCGGTCGAGCTCGTCCAGGTCGAGCGACGTCGTCCCCTCGACGGTCGGGCCGAACGAGGCGAGCACCTTCTCGACCGTCTCGTGCGTCGTGGTCTCCGACGTCGACAGACCGACCGTGTCGGCGTCGACCAGACGCAGGTGCAGACCCGCGGCGCGGGCGCTGGCGACGATCGCCGCAGCGCGGCCGGGGGCCGCCACCGTGAGCGTGTCGAAGAACGACTCCGAACCGAGGGTGTAGCCGAGCGCCTTGAGACCTGCGGCGATGACGGCGGCGTACCGGTGGGTGCGCGTCGCGATCGCGGTCAGGCCGGCGGGGCCGTGGTAGACGGCGTACATCGATGCGGTGATCGCGAGCAGGACCTGCGCGGTGCAGATGTTGGACGTGGCCTTCTCACGGCGGATGTGCTGCTCGCGCGTGCCGAGCGCCAGGCGGTACGCCGGACGGCCCTCGCTGTCGATCGACACACCGACGAGTCGGCCGGGCATGTGGCGCTCGAGGCCCTTGGCGACGGCCATGTAGCCCGCGTGCGGGCCGCCGTAGAAGAGCGGGACGCCGAAGCGCTGCGACGAGCCGACCACGACATCTGCGCCGAGCGCACCCGGCGCCTCGAGCAGGGTCAGCGCCAGGAGGTCGGCGGCCACGACGGCGAGACCGCCCTGGGCGTGCGTCGCCTCGATGACGGCGCGCGGGTCAAGCACACGGCCCGACGCACCCGGGTACTGGATGAGCGTGCCGCAGATGGTGACACCGACGAGCTCGGCCGGCATGCCCTGCGACAGATCGGCGACAACGACCTCGATACCCATCGCCTCGGCGCGCGTGCGCACGACGTCGATGGTCTGCGGGAGCGCATCGGCATCGACCACGAACGGGCCCTCGGCCTTGCGGTTGGCACGACGCACCAGCGTCATCGCCTCGGCGGCCGCGGTGCCCTCGTCGAGCAGCGACGAGTTCGCGACCGGAAGACCGGCGAGGTCGCCGATCATCGTCTGGAAGTTGATGAGCGCCTCGAGGCGGCCCTGCGAGATCTCCGGCTGGTACGGCGTGTACGCCGTGTACCAGGACGGGTCCTCGAGCACGTTGCGGCGGATCACGGGCGGCGTGATCGTGGCGTGGTAGCCCAGACCGATGAGCGGCTCGCCCGGGAAGTTCTGTCCGGCCAGCTCGCGGGCGAGTGCGCCCACCTGGGACTCGGTCATCGCCGGGGGCAGCGAGAGGTCCGCGGCCGGTCGGATGCCCACCGGCACGGCGGCGTCCATCAGGCCCTCGAGCGACTCGTGGCCGAGGGTCGCGAGCATCGACTCGATGTCGGACGGGCTCAGACCGATGTGGCGGTCGACGAACGGCAGGGCGGCGTCGAGGTCGTGCAGGGTGGGCTGGCCACCGTCAGGCTTGGGCAAGGCGATCTCCATCGGAAGCGTCCCCACGGGACGGGTCGGTCTCGCCTCCCCCTCTGTCACGCCGGTGCACAGCGCTCCAGAGTTGCCTCAGTCCGCACGGTCCCTGGCGCCTGAGAGGTTCCGGGGAGGAATTGCCCCTTCGGCGCTCCGCTGACGCGGAGACTCTCCCGCGCGGTGTCAGCAGCGGGGAAAGATTACCTCAGGCCGGCGTCAGGAGTGGTCGTGACCGGCGTGCCGGACACGCGCCCGCTCCTCGGCGTACCTGACGGTCTCGAAGCCGGCGAGCAGCCAGACGAGGACGGCGAGGAGCACCACCTGCGCGAGAGCCGGAACGTCGCCCGAGACAGCCCAACCGATCGCCACCAGGACGACGAGCCCCGCACGCGGCTTGCTGAAGATCCGGAGGGTGCGCAGCTTGAACCCGATGTGCGCGAGCAGATACAGGATCACGCCGCCGAAGAGTGCCGCCGCCGCGATCGTGCCGAGCGGCTCGGAGAGATCGTGGTGCGCCGGGTCGCCGACGTACGCCATCGCCTTCTTCAGACCGAGGGCCAGCAGGGCGATGCCCGCGATCATCGGGAGGTGCAGGAGCGAGTACGCGTCGCGTGCCAGCGAGACCGACCGGCCCTCGCGCAGGACCGCCGCGAGCGCCTCCTCACCCTTGATCGCACTGATGTCGAAGTAGATCCACCACAGGCCCGCGGCGAGGGCGATGCCCGCGAGCGCGGCGCCGACGATCGGCCACGAGATCGGCAGGTCGTTGGTGCCCACGCCGATCGCCACGATCGACTCGCCGAGGGCGATGATCACCATCAGGCCGTGGCGTTCGGCGAAGTGCCCCGCGGAGCGCAGCCGCCAGCCCCGGGCACCGCCGAGGAACGTGCCGCCGTAGTCCGACACCACGGCCCCGAGCCAGAAGAACGTGCGGTGCACCTCGTCGTGGGTGACAGCGCCGAGGACGAGGAAGCCCGTGCTGAGCAGGATGGTCGGGAAGAACCTGATCAGCTGACGACGCAGGCCCTGGTCATCACGCGCGTAGGCCCAGAAGAGCAGCAGATGCGTGATCCGGAAGGCGAAGTAGCCGGCCGCGATGACGTAGGGCCCCGACAGCCCGCCGTCGAGGTCGTGGAAAGACTCCGGGATCGCCAGCGCCACCAGGAACATCACCGACATGGCGAGCATCAGGATCAGCCGGATCTCGCCCTCATCCGCGCGCACGAGGTTGCAGAGCCACGAGTAGCCCACCCAGCCCCACCAGAAGAGGGCCAGCACGAGCATCCCCTGAGCAATGGCCAGCCAGCGCAACGGATCGTTGTGCGCCATGAACGCGGTGACCTGGGTCAGCGCGAAGACGAAGACGAGGTCGAAGAAGAGCTCGAGGGGTGTCGCCGACTGGTGTTCTTCGGTGCGCTCCATGGCGCCAAAGACTAACGGCCCGCTCCCCTGTCGGGGTGCGGGCCGTCGGCCAGAGACGATGTCGGGATCGGCGGAGGTCAGCCGATCTTGCGGGCGGCGCGACGCGCGGCGAGCTCGTCGCTCGCGCTGCTGGCCGAAGCCGAGTCCTCGGCGCGCTCGCTCGGGAGCTCGGCGAGGGTGCCCTCGATCTCGCGCCAGACGCCACCGATCGCGATGCCGAAGACGCCCTGACCGCCCTGGAGGAGGTCGATGACCTCGTCGTTGCTGGTGCAGTAGTAGACCGACGCGCCGTCGCTCATGAGCGTCACGCGGGTCAGGTCCTCGGTGCCGCGCTCACGCAGCTGCGTGACGGCCGTGCGGATCTGCTGCAGCGAGATGCCGGCGTCGAGAAGGCGCTTGATGACCTTGAGGACGAGGATGTCGCGGAACGAGTAGAGACGCTGGGTGCCAGAGCCGGTCGCGCCCCGGACGCTCGGCTCGATGAGGCCCGTGCGCGCCCAGTAGTCGAGCTGGCGGTACGTGATGCCGGCGGCATTGCACGCGGTCGGACCGCGGTAGCCCTGGTCGCTGGGCAGCGGGGACACGTCGTCGGTGAAGAGCAGACCCTGCTCCTCAGCCTCGCCTGCTGCCATCTCGGCAGCGGCGGTGTCCTTCACACCTTCGTTCAGCTCCACGTCGACCTCCGTCGTCTCGCTCCGTTCAGTGCAACTCCCGGGGGAAGGTCCGCAGGTGGAGGACCACAGCGGTGGAGTTACAACGAAGACACTCAAAGGTAAGGCGGGTCATGGACCGGGTCAACGCGACACCCCGGCGTGTCTCACCCTCAAGTTGAACGTGAGGGTCTGTCCGATCAGGGCTCGAAGTCCTCGGGCGTCACGTGGTCGAGGAACTCACGGAACCGCTCGACCTCGTCCTCCTGCTCCTCCGGGACTGCCAGGCCTGCCTCGGCGAGCACCTCTTCGGCACAGACGATCCGGGCACCCGTACGCAGCGCCAGCGCGATGGAGTCGGACGGGCGCGCACTGACCTCGACACCCGACTCGAAGGCGAGCTGGGCGTAGAAGACCCCGTCGCGCATCTCGGTGATGCGGACCTCGGTCAGCGTGTTGCCCGTGCTGGAGATGACGTCGCGGAGCAGGTCGTGCGTCAGCGGGCGCGGCGGCACGACGCCCTGCTGGGCGAAGGCGATCGCCGTCGCCTCGACCGCCCCGATCCAGATGGGCACATAGCGGTCACCAGCAACCTCGCGCAACAGCACGATCGGCTGGTTGGAGGGCATCTCGACCCTGACTCCGATGACGTCCACCTCGTGCACGTCAACCACCCTACTCGCGCACCGGAGATGGCTCAGCGGCTACGGCGCAGGCCGCTCTTGACCAGCGTGGCGTGCAGCCGGACCGAGAGCGCGGCAACCGACGCGGCAGCCTCCTCGGCCCGCGCTGAGGCAGCGGCGTCGCGACCGTTGCGCAGCGGAGCCGTGACCTGCTCGACCAGCCCGACCTCACGGTCAGCGGCAGCCTTGAAGGCGCGCAGGTGGCGCGGCTCGATGCCGAACTCGGCGAGCTCGGCTGCGGTGCGCGCGATGAGCAGCGCGTCCTCGTCGTACAGGCTGGTGCCGGTGCGTGGACGCACCAGGCCGAACTGCTCGAGCTCGGCGAGCTGCTCCTCGGAGATGCCGGCGATCTTGACCAGCTCCTTGCGCGACATCCGCACGTCACCGCGCTGCTGGAAGGACTCGGCACTGGGCATGCCGTCGGGGGCCAGGGCGACGGTCGGGACCGTCGGCACCACGGCAGCGATGGGCGGCGGCTCGAGACCCCGGTCGATGGCGTCGAGGTGCTCGCCGATCACCTTGAGCGGGAGGTAGTGGTCGCGCTGCATCCGCAGGATGTAGCGCAGCCGCTCGACGTCGACCGAGGAGAACTTGCGGTAGCCGGAGGCCGTCCGCTCGGGCTTGATCAGCCCCTCCGCCTCGAGGAACCGGATCTTGGGGATCGTGACCTGGAAGTCCTCACGCAGCAGGTCCATGACCTGCCCGATGTTCATCCGCGCCGCCGCGGATGCTCCCGGCATTGCCCCCATGCTCAGGCCTCGGCGTGACCGGCGAAGAAGACCAGGCGGTACTTGCCGATCTGGACCTCGTCGCCGTCCTGCAGCGTCACCGAGTCGATGCGATCGCGGTTGACGTAGGTGCCGTTGAGCGACCCGACGTCCGAGACGGTGTAGGCCGCGCCGTCGCGGCGGAACTCCGCGTGGCGGCGCGAGACGGTGACGTCGTCGAGGAAGATCTCGCTGTCGGGGTGGCGACCGGCGGTGACGACCTCGGCGTTCAGGAGGAATCGCGAACCCGCGCTCGGACCCCGCTGGACGACGAGCAGGGCCTGGCCCTCGGGCAGCGCGTCGACCGCAGCCGACTCCGCCGAGCCGATGCCGCGCTCAGCGGCATCGAACGTGATCGTGGCGGTCGTCTCGCTCTCGCTCTCGCCAACCGGAGCCGCCGTGGGCGCCAGACGGGTGCCGCACTGGGAGCAGAACCGCGCCTCAGCGGGGTTCTGGTGACCACAGTTCGTGCAATAGGGCATTTCTGCCACCCTCCCTGATCCGGCATCACCCTCAACGGGAGGTCGAGGGTGCTGCCTTCAACGTATCAGCCCTGGAGTGATGCTTCGTAGGCCGCGGCGTCCAGCAAACCGTCGACGTGCGAGGCGTCCGAAGGGACGACCTCGAAGAGCCAGCCCTCGCCGTACGGGTCGGAGTTGACGAGCTCCGGCGTCGCCTCGAGCGCCTCGTTGCGGGCGACGATCTCGCCGGCCACCGGGCAGTAGACGTCGGAGACCGACTTGGTCGACTCGAGCTCGCCGATCGCCGCGCCCGCGCCGACCGTGTCACCGACCTCCGGGAGGGAGACGTAGACGATGTCGCCCAGCGCGTCCTGCGCGAAGTCCGTGATGCCGACGCGCACCGAACCGGCAGCCTCGCCCGGGGTGCGGACCCACTCGTGCTCGCTGGTGTACTTCAGGTCGTCGGGGATCACTGCGACTCCTCAGGAGTTGTCCGCAACAGCATGCGGGGCGGGTTTCACGGGCAGGTTAGCGGTCGGAATCGGGCTGTGCGAACTGGGGCTCGCCGACCGGCACGACCGCATCGACGACGATGTCGTCGTCCTTGGTCGTGGTCAGCTCGCCACCCGCGTCCTCGACCCGCTCGATGGGTCCGAACGGGAAGTCGAGAGCTCCCTCGAGGGCCGAGGACTCTCCGATCACGTCGATGACGTACGGCGCCGTCACGATCTCGCCACCGACACGGATGCCCTCAGCGGAGTCCTCGAACGACGTCTGCGCGGCGACGCGCACCCGGTCGTTGAACTCCATCGCCTCGGCACCCGTGGCACGCAGCTCCTGCACCATGTCGAGCAGGATCGCGGCACTCACCTTGGAATCGGGATCCGTGATCGTGATGCGTACGCCGGGGCCGTGGGCGGCCACCGTGCCGGAGAGGATGCCGAGCGCGATCTCCTCCTGCTTGGCCAGCTTCACCGCGGTCTCGCGACTGCTGGTGCTGGTCTTGAGCCGGTCACGGTCGGTGCGCAGCCGGTCGATCTCCTTCTCGGCCCGCTCTGTGCTCGATGCGAGACCGTCGAAGGCGCGGACCAGGTCCGCCTGGCGCAGGCCGCTCAGGTCATCGTTGGACTGGCGGGCCACCTGCGTCGCGGCACCGAAGCCGAGCACGAAGAGCAACCCCGCCACGATCCAGTGGCCCCGGCCGGGTCGGCCGAAGAACGAGGCCCTGATCCGCTCGCGGGCGTTGTCCTGCTGCTCCTCAGGCATGGAAGACGTGCCTCCGGATGGCAGCGGCGTTGGAGAAGATCCGGATGCCGAGGACGACGATGACGCCGGTCGTCAGCTGGCCGCCGACGCCGAGCTTGTCGCCGAGGAAGACGATCGCCGCCGCGATGAGCACGTTGCTCACGAACGAGACCACGAAGACCTTGTCGTCGAAGATCCCGTCGAGGAATGCACGGAGCGCGCCGAAGACCGCATCGAGCGCGGCGACGACGGCGATCGGCAGGTACGGCACGAACGGCGTCGGCACGTCGGGCTTGAGCAGCAGTCCGACGACGACGCCGGCCAGGAGTCCCAGCACTGCGATCACGGGGCGACCTCCTCGGTCTTGGCGTCCGCCGGCTTCGCACGCACCAGGTCGGGGCGCGCGGCTGCGGGCAGACGCAGATTGGTCTGGTTGTTCATGCTGAAGACGAAGCCGAACCGGGAGCGGAGCCCCAGGAAGTCGACACCCGACGAGGTCTCGACGAAACGGCTCTGCAGGGAGTTGACGTCACCGACCGCCAGCACGACGTACGGCGGGCGGAGGGCGCGGTCGTGGACCAGGATCGCGCTGCCGGCCGTGCGGATGCCGGTGGTCACCGTGAGCCGGATGCCGTTGATCGAGATCGCCTCAGCACCGGCGGCCCAGAGCCCGTCGACCAGCGTCGCGAGGTCCTCGTCGCGGACCACGCCGTCGGCGGATCCGTCGGCGGAGTTGTCGAGGCTTGCCTTCACGCCCCCGCCGCGCACCGCGTGGTAGCCCGCGACCGCACCGACGTCGTCGTTGTGGGCGGCCAGGGAGTTCTCGGTGCGGGTGAGCGACTGCTGGCGTGTGGTCAGCGAGGTGATCTCGTCCTGGAGGTCGCCGATCTCGCGGTTGGCGTCGCGCAGGCCGTCGCGCTTGAGGCCGATCTGGTGCACCAGCTCGTCGCGCGCCAGGGCGTCAGCGCCCGCGGAGGCCTTGGTCTGGACGGCAGCCACCACGAGGAGCAGCCCGAACACGGCGACGATCGCGGCGGCGGGCCAGCGGCGTACTCCCTCGGAGGCGGGCTCGCCCGCGGCCTTCCGCACCTCCGCGACGTGCTGGTAGTCGACATCCAGCGAGTTGCGGATGACGACGTCGAGCAGCGGCATCGTGACGTGTGCCGGCAGCGGAGCGCGCTCAGGCATCCGTACGCGCCGCCCTCGGGTCGGGCGCCGCGAGGAGCTTGCGCACCTGCCATGCATAGAGCAGGCCGGCCCACCAGTAGAGCGTGATGCCCCACCAGGCGAAGGCCCAGCCGAAGACGTTGGCCATCGTCGCGCCGACGGACTCGCCCTGCCCGAGGAGCAGCAGCGGGAACGCATAGAGCAGGTTGAACGTCGCAGCCTTGCCGAGGAAGTGCACCGGCAGCGCGCTGTAGCCGCGCTTGCGGAGGAACGGCACCAGGCACCACAGGAAGAGGTCGCGAGCGGGCAGCAGGACCGCGACCCACCACGGGATCACGTCGCGCATCGCGAAGCCGATCACCACGGCCAGGATGTAGAGACGGTCGGCGACCGGGTCGAGGATCTCCCCGAGCGCCGAGCGCTGGTCGAGCCTGCGCGCCGCGAATCCGTCGGCCCAGTCGGTGACTCCCGCGACCGCGAGGACGCCGAGCGCCCACCAGTCCGCGTGCGGGCCGAGCAGGAGCCACAGGAAGAGGGGTACGCCGGCCAGCCGCACGAAGCTCAGTGCGTTGGGCAGCGTGAGCACCCGGTTGCTGCGTCGTACTGCCTGCACGTCTCCCCTGCCGGTCCTGATCGTCGTGGCGCGTTGCGTTGAACCCTAGTCGGGCTCAGTCCTCGTCGTGGTGAGCCGCGTCGCGAATCTCGCCGACAAGCTCCTCGAGCACGTCCTCGAGGGTTACCAGACCGATGACCTCGCCGGCATCGCTGACTACCCGCGCCATGTGCGCACCGCGGCGCTGCAGGGTCTCCAGCGCGTCGTGCAGGACGTCGTCCGGCTGCACGCTCGCGAAGGGGCGGATCCACTTGTCGTCGATCGGACGCAGCCGACGGGCCTCGTCGGTCTCGAGCACGTCCTTGATGTGCACGTAGCCGAGCCAGTCGCCGTCGTCGCCGGTGACCGGGAAACGCGAGAAGCCCGTCGCGGCACACAGCTCCTCGACGACCGACGCAGCAGCCCCGCGCGGAAGCGTCGTGACGCCGGCGGGGTCCAGCACGACGGACGTGACCGTCCGCTCGGTGAAGCCAAGGGCACCGGCCAGGCGGCCGTACTCGTCATCCTCGAGCAGGCCCTCGCCGCGCGACTCCTCCACCAGCGCAGCGACCTCGTCGCGGGTGTAGGTCGAGGAGACCTCCGACTGCAGCTCGACACCCACGAGCCGCAGGATGCCGGCGGCGAAGGCGTTGACCACCACGATGACGGGGCGCAGCACGACCACGAAGCCCCAGACCGCGGGACCGAGGATCAGCGCCGCGCGGTCAGGGCCGGCGAGCGCGATGTTCTTGGGGATCATCTCGCCGAGGACGACGTGGAGGTAGACGACCACCATCAGCGCCACGACGAACGAGATCGGGTGCTCCAGGTGCCCCGGCACGTGCAGGGCGTGCATCACCGGCTCGAGCAGGCGCGCGACGGCGGGCTCGCCCACCGCACCGAGGACCAGCGAGCAGACGGTGATGCCGAGCTGGTTGACACCGATGACGAGGGAGATGTTCTCCATGGCCTTGAGCGTCGTGCGGGCCAGGGCGGAGCCCGCCTCGGCCTTCGGCTCGATCTGGGTACGCCGGGCCGCGACGAGCGCGAACTCGGCGCCCACGAAGAACGCGTTGCCGAGCAGCAGCGCGACGGCGAGAAGGACCGCGGTCATGCGTCATCCCCCTCGGCCTCGGGCTCGGACTCCTCGACGCTGAGCCGGATCCGGTCGATCCGTCGTCCGTCCATGCGCTCGACGTGCAGCCGCGCCGTACGCCGGAGGGCCGGGTGCTCGGGGTCTGCGGCGAGGTCGACGACGGCGACGTCGCCGGCCATGGGAACGCGGCCGAGGGTGCGCAGGACCAGTCCGGCGATCGTGTCGTAGTCGTCGTGCTCGGGCAGCTCGACACCGGTCTCGTCGTCGACCTCGTCGGGCCGCAGCAGACCGGAGAGCGACCAGGAGCCGTCGCGACGCTGGTGCACACGGGCACCCAGACGGTCGTGCTCGTCGGAGATGTCGCCGACGATCTCCTCGACCACGTCCTCCAGAGTGACGATGCCGGCGTGGCCGCCGTACTCGTCGAGGACGACAGCGAGCTGGAAGCCCTCGCCGCGCAGCAGGGCAAGAAGCGGGTCGAGGCGCAGCGAGTCAGGCACCACGATCGGCGGCACCATGATGTGGCGCACGCGGGTCGTCGTGCGCTCGTGCACGGGCAGGGCCACGGCGTGCTTCACGTGGACCGTGCCGACGACCTCGTCGCCTTCGCCGTAGACGGGAAAGCGCGAGTGGCCGGTCTGGCGCGCCAGCTCGATGACCGCGATGGCGCGGTCCGTCGAGTCGAGGCTGTGCACACGCACGCGCGGCGTCATGATCTCGCCGGCTGTGCGGGCGCCGAACTCCACGGAGCGGTCCATCAGCTCGGCGGTGTCGGCATCGAGCGTGCCCTGGTCGGCGGAGCGCTGGATCAGCGACTGGAGCTCCGCGGGGCTGCGTGCAGAACGCAGCTCCTCCTGAGGCTCCATGCCGAGGCGGCGTACGACCGCGTTGGCGGAGCCGTTGAGGAGCCAGATCGGGAACCGGTTGACGCTCGTGAAGGTCCGCTGGAAGCGCTGGGTGGACCGAGCAACGGCCATTGGGCGAGCGACGGCGAGGTTCTTGGGGACCAGCTCGCCGAAGACCATCGTGAGCAGCGTGCTCAGCGTCAGGCCGATGCCGAGCGCGACCGGCCCGACGGCTCCGTGCGGGAGACCCGCGGCCTTCAGCGGCGCGTCCACGATCTCCGAGATCGCGGGCTCGGCGAGGAAACCGATCGCGAGGTTGGTCACGGTGATGCCCACCTGGGCGCCCGAGAGCTGCGTCGAGAGCGACTTGAGCGCGGTCTGCACTCCCCTCGCTCCGCCGTCACCCTCGGCTGCGAGCCGGTCGACCTGCCCGCGGTCGACGGTGAGGAACGCGAACTCGGCGGCCACGAAGGCGCCGGCGGCCACGATCAGCAGGAGCGAGACGACGAGCAGGATCCACGCGGTCACGGGCGGACCTCCGGGGCACGGGGTGGTTGCACAGGCCCTGGGTCGCACTTCACACCCCGCACCCTACTGGCCTGCGCTAGCGTCACTCCGCGATGGACCTCTCCCCCGGCGCCTCCCTGCTGACGGCAGCGCTCGCCTGTGCGCTGGCCGTGTCGGTCGTGCTCCTCCTCGTCAGCCGCGTGCAGCTGCGGCGTACGCGGCGCCGCCTGGCCGCCGTCGAGAACGCCGCCGAGCCGCTCACCAACCAGGCGGCCAAGGCGGCCGGCTGGGCGGTCCGTGGGGTCGTCGGCACCGCCGTCCGGATCCGTGAGCAGGGCGTCGGCGGCATGCTCCGCTCCTCCATCGAGGAGCTCACCGGCTTCGCGGTCGAGGACAAGCAGGCGATCGACCGCGTGATCGGCGACGACGGCACCGTCACCATCGTCTTCTCCGACATCGAGGACTCGACCGTCCTCAACGAGCGCCTCGGTGACGACGCCTGGGTCGCGCTGCTCGACGCGCACGACCAGGTCATCCGCAAGCTTGTCGCCAAGGCCGGCGGGCACGTCGTGAAGTCCCAGGGCGACGGCTTCATGCTCGCGTTCGGCGACCCGGCTGCCGCGGTCGGCGTGGCGATCGCGATGCAGCGGGCGCTCACCGTCTCGCGGCGCCGCGCGCTCCGTCGTACGCCGATCCGGGTGCGCATCGGCGTCCACGCCGGGCACGTGGTGCACCGCGAGGGCGACTACTTCGGCCTCAACGTCGCGATGGCCGCCCGTGTTGCCGGACTCGCCGTCGGCGGGGAGATCCTGGCGACCGAGGGCGTCCGCGACTCCGTGCCGGACCAGCACTTCCGCCTGCGCATGCCTGCGGCCAGCCTCAAGGGGATCCCCGGCCACCACCAGTTGTGGTCGGTCGACTGGACCCCGGTCCGTCCGAACTAGGGTCCCGAATCTGGCTCAGTTGAGCCAGAAAGTGCCGGTGACCGCTAGATTGGAAGGCACTGCAAACCGCCAGGAAGGAGGACCGGTGACCGTGACCGAAGAGCAGGCTCTCGAGCCGACTCCGCCGGCTCCCGCTGCCATGACGTACGCCGACTTCGGCGAGGCGTTCCTGCGCAAGGTCATCCACCGCCGCCGCGTTCTCGAGGTGATCGAGCGCGTCCTGGGCGAGAAGATCGAGCTCGGCCCGATCGGCGCCGGCCCCGGCCGCAAGTTCGCCAAGGTGCGCGCCACCGGCTGGTTCCAGCCGGTCTCCGGTGTCGAGATCCCCGGCCCGGACATCGGGTTCCGGATCATCGTCCCGGTCGACGTCGACTTCGAGATCGAGATCGCCCGCGACGTCAACCGCTTCCGGGCGCGTCTGCTCGTGCCGATCACCGTGCGGCTCCGTCTCGAGCCCCCGCTCTACCTGCTGGTCGACGTCGCCCTCCCGGAGGAGGACGAGGTCTCGCTCCAGGTCGACACGGACAAGCGCCGGTCCGCTGTGCTGCAGCGCGTCGCGGGTCTGGAGAACGAGCTGCGACGCTTCATGACCCGCGTCATGGAGAAGGAGTTCGCCAAGCCCCACATCCAGCGGATCATGCGCGTCGACCTGCTCCAGCTGGTCGATGACACGTGGCCGGAACTGGTCGACCGGCTGCTGCCGGACGACCCGCCGCCACACCACGACCCTGATGCAGAAGCAGCCGCTCACCTGCTGTAGGGTTCAACCGCTCCCGCCAGCCGGGGGCATCGGGCTGTGGCGCAGTTTGGTAGCGCACTTGACTGGGGGTCAAGGGGTCGCAGGTTCAAATCCTGTCAGCCCGACAGAAAACCGCCTCTGACCTGCTTCACGCAGGTCAGAGGCGGTTTGTCGTTGATGGGGCCGATCGCTCAGGCGCGAACCCCTCCGCGCCACGTCTCCGCGACGAGCGGTACGCCGGGGCGGTAGGCCAGGTGGACGTGTGACGGTGCGTCGAGGACGGCGAAGTCGGCGCGGGCACCGACGGTCAGGCGGCCGACGTCGGTGCGGTCGAGGGCGGCCGCTCCCCCGGCGGTCGCCGCGAGCACGGCCTCGGTCGGCGTCATGCCCATGTCGCGGACCGCGATCGCGATGCAGAACGGCAGCGAGCTGGTGAAGCACGAGCCCGGGTTGCAGTCGCTCGCCAGTGCGACACGGACTCCGGCATCGATGAGCCGCCGTGCGTCGATGTACGGGTGGCGGGTCGAGAACTCGACACCGGGCAGCAGTGTCGCGACCGTGCCGGACTGCGCGAGTGCGTCGACGTCCGCATCCGAGAGATAGGTGCAGTGGTCAACGGCGACCAGCCCGAGCTCGCACGCCAGCTGGACGCCGGAGCCGTAGTTGAGCTGGTTGGCGTGCAGGCGACCGCGCAGGCCGACAGCCGCACCAGCAGTGAGGATCGCCCGGGCCTGGTCGGCGTCGAACGCTCCCTTCTCGCAGAAGACGTCGATCCAGCGGGCGTGGGGCCGAGCCGCCTCGAGCATCGGACCGGTGACCAGGGCGACGTACTCCTCGGGCGTGATGCCCTCCGGAACGACATGGGCGCCGAGAAAGGTCGTCTCGTCGGTGAACTGCCGGGCGATGGCCAGGCTGCGCGCCTCGTCGGCGACGGAGAGGCCGTAACCGCTCTTGATCTCGAGCGTGGTCGTGCCCTGCCGCTGCATCTCGTCCACGAGCCGGCGGACGTGCGCCGTCAGCTCCTCGTCGCTCGCGGACCGCGTCGCGCGCACCGTCGTACGGATGCCGCCGGCGGCGTAGGACTCCCCCGCCATCCGTGCAGCGAACTCCGCCGACCGGTCACCCGCGAAGACCAGGTGGCTGTGCGAGTCGACGAAGCCGGGGATGACCGCGCGCCCACCCATGTCGTACGCCGCGTCAGCAGCGGGTGCCTCGGCTGCGGCGCCGACCCACGCAACGGCCCCGTCGTCGACGACGAAGGCGGCCTGCGTGAGCACCGGCTGCTCCGCATCGCCGGTGACCAGCTCGCCGATGCCGGTGACGAGCAGCGAGCCGGTCATCGGGTCAGCTCCTGCAGCGTGTCAGCCAGGGCGTCGACGCCCGCAACGCAGTCAGCCATCCCGGCCTGCTCGTCGGGCGAGTGGGAGATGCCGGTCGGGTTGCGGACGAAGAGCATCGCGGTGGGGATACCCGCCGTCGAGAGGATGCCGGCGTCGTGACCGGCCTGGGTCGGGATGACCGGCCAGCCGCCGGGAGCCGCGATCCGGGCCGCGAGGTCGGCGTCGAAGTCGACGGCGGTCGACAGTGATTCGGCCGTCACCGCGACGGTCGTGCCGTCGATGCCGGCGCGCTCGGCGGCTGCCTTCTCCAGCGACGCCACGAGGTCGGACAGCATGGCCTCACTCTCGCACCGGGCGTCGAGCCACGCAGCAACCCGCGACGGCACGGCGTTCGTGCCGTTCGGGGTCGCCTCGATCCGTCCGAACGTCGCGCGCTGACCGGTGCGGCGAGCCTCCGTACTGGCGACAAGCGCCGTCTGCGCGAAGGTCAGCATCGGGTCGCGGCGGTCCTCCATGCGGGTCGCACCCGCGTGGTTGGCCTCACCGTCGAAGTCGAAGCGCCACCGCCCGTGCGGCCAGATCCCGCTCGCGACACCGACCGGCGCCTCGAGGTCGACGAGGTTGCGGCCCTGCTCGACGTGGAGCTCGACGTAGCACCCGACCCGGTCCAGCCAGGCCGAGCGACCGAGCGCCGGCTCAAGCCCGGCGTTCGCCATCACGTCCTCGAGCAGCAGGCCGTCGCGGTCGCGCATCAGCCGCGCGTCCTCGACGCTGACCAGACCGGTCGCGAGCTGCGAGCCGAGGCACCCGATGCCGAAGCGTGAGCCCTCCTCGTCGGCGAAGACGCCGATCGCGATCGGACGCCGCGGCGTGAAGCCGCGATCGCGCAGCACGTCGACCGCAGCGAGGGACGAGGCAACGCCGAGCGGGCCGTCGTACGCGCCGCCGTCGAGGACGCTGTCCAGGTGGGACCCGGTCAGGACGGCGTCATCGCCGCTCCCCCACCAGGCCACGAGGTTGCCGTTGCCGTCAGCCTCGAGCTCGAGGCCGCGGCGCGTGCACTCCTCGCTGAACCACGCCCGCATCTCCATCTCGGCCGCGGTGTACGGCTGGCGGAAGTACCCCTGCGTGGAGGCCGACCGGCCCACGGGCGCGATGTCGGCCCACATCTGCTCGAACGTCATGCTCGAAGTCCATCCGTTGCGCGATTGTCCAGCAAGGTCATCAGCGGGCGTGCTGTCCGGCATCCCAGACAGGCTCCGCCACGGCCACGGACGACGTCGTACGACGGGCCCAGGCGTAGTACAGCGCCGAGGTCACCACGAGGCCGACCAGCCAGGAGATGTCTGCGCCACCGAGGGCCTTCGTCGCCGGACCGGTGTAGAGGGTCTGGGCGAGGAACGGGATCTGCGCGACCACGCCCACGGCGTACGACGTGAGGGCGACGAGATTCCACCGTCCGTAGCGGCCGTCGGGGTCGTAGAGCGCGTCACGGTCGATCTGCTCGTGCGAGATCAGGTAGTAGTCGACGAGGTTGATGGCGCTCCACGGCGTGAAGACCATGAGCAGCACCAGCACGAAGTTGCGGAAGCTGGTCAGGAAGTCGGCCGAGGCGAAGATCGCCACAGCGACGGATGCCGCGATGAAGCCGCCGATGTAGAGCGCACGGACGACCTGCCCGACCTGGTTCGTACGCCGGAACGCCGACACCGTGGTCAGCATGGTCATGAAGCCGCCGTAGGCGTTGAGGCAGTTGACCGTGAGCTTGCCGACGACGATGACGAGGTAGATCGCCAGCGCCACGGCACCGCCACCGGCGAGGTCGCCGAGGAAGCCGACCTGGTTGCCCAAGAAGCCGATGCCACCCTGCGAGGCCGGGATCGCTGCCACGAGGGCACCGAGCGTCATGGACCACTGCGAGCCGAGGACGCTGCCGGCGAACGTCGCCCAGAACGTCGCGGGCGCCGGGGTGTCGGACGGCAGGTAGCGCGAGTAGTCCGCGACGTACGGGCCGAAGGTGAGCTGCCAGCCGGCGCCGAGCGAGATCGCGAGCAGGAACGTGACGATGTCGAACGGCTTCGCGCCCAGCAGGCTGCTGATGTCGTGCTGCGTCGCCAGGCGGATGCCGAGGTAGGAGAAGCCGATGATGCCGACGACGGTCGAGACCCGCCCGATCGTGTGGATGTAGCGGTAGCCCAGGGTCGCGAAGACGGCGGTCAGCGCACCGAAGACGACGATGCCGAACCACCGGGCGTCGACGCCGACCGTCTCGTTGATCGCCTGGCCTGCCAGCACCGTGCCGGTGGCAGCGAACCCGAGGTACATCGTGACGACGAGGACGAGCGGAATCGCCGCACTGTAGACGCCGAACTGCGCGCGGCTGCTGATCATCTGCGGCAGACCGAGACGCGGGCCCTGGGCCGAGTGCAGCGCCATCACGGCGCCACCGAGGATGTTGCCGAGGACCAGGCCGATGATCGCCCAGAGCGCGTCGGCGCCGAACACCACTGCAAGGGCGCCGTCGACGATCGCGGTGATCTGCATGTTCGCGCCGAACCACAGCGTGAACTGGCTGCGCGGCGTGCCGTGGCGTTCGGACTCCGGCACGACGTCGATCGTGCGGCTCTCCATGCGGGCGGCGCCCTCGGGACTCGCCATGATGACTCCTCGGATCTGGCCGGCTCGGGACCGGCTGGACGGTAGCGGGTCGTGTGACCTGCCCCTCATTGCACAGGGCTGGAGCCGACGGCCGACAGGTCCGTCAGCCGGGTCGCGTCTGGGATTCCAGACGATCGACCGGGGCAATCCGCACGACGGCACAGCGGCCCGAGCCAGCTGCCGTGAGCGGGCGGTCGGTGACCAGGACGTCCCCCGGAAGGAGGGGTGCAGCTTCCTGACCGGCCGCCGCGTCGATGCTGCCCGTCAGGCCGATCAGCAGGAGCGGCTCGCCGGCGTCCAGGTCGTGCACTGCCCCGGCGCCGGTCAGCTCGAGGATCTCGACGTCCGCGCGGACGCGACCCCGCCGCGTCATCACGTTGAGGTCGCGGGTGGGACCGGCGACGGTGCAGGCAACGCTGAGGCCACCGTCGAAGGCGAAGGGCTGGAACCGCTCGAGCACCTCGGTCACCCGGGGAAAGCGGAGCGTCATCGCCGGTCCGTCCAGCAAGGTGATCACCCGGTCGACACCGGGAAAGAGCGAGAAGTCGCCGGAGCCGTCGACGTCCGCGAAGCTCACCCGCCAGTCGAACGCCGACGCGGCGTCCGCATCCGGCGGCCACGCAGCGACCTCGGCGGTCATGCCCCCGCCGTTGCGCCACGGGCGCCGGACGTGCTCGGCCGAACGACGGAGCTCGAACGTCATTGTCCGAGTCCGACGATCGCGCGGTGGAGCTCGCCGGGCACGTCTTCGAGGGTGACGTGCTGCCGGCCGCGGACGATCTGCCTGCCGCCCACGACGACGTCGGTGACGTCGGGCGCGGACCCGGCGAAGACGGCGGACTCCAGCAACGTGTCCGTGCCCCAGCCCGCGAGCCGCACGGAGTCGAGGGCGATCGCGGTGAAGTCGGCGAGCGCGCCTGCCTCGAGGCGCCCGGCGTCGGCCCAGCCCAGCGAGGCGTGGCCATCAGCGGTCGCCGCGCGGAGCAGCTCGGCGGCCGTCCAGTGGCCCCGGCGTTCGGTGCGCAGGCGTTCGTCCATCTCCAGCCCGCGGGCTTCCTCGAAGAGGTCGATGATCGCGTTGCTGTCGCTGCCCAGGGAGATCCGCGACCCGGCGCTGGTCAGATCGCGGGCCGGGCCGATGCCGTCAGCGAGGTCGCG
The DNA here is from genome assembly GCF_004337475.1 of Nocardioides jejuensis. Classification (GTDB taxonomy): domain Bacteria; phylum Actinomycetota; class Actinomycetes; order Propionibacteriales; family Nocardioidaceae; genus Nocardioides; species Nocardioides jejuensis. The sequence goes on from NZ_SJZJ01000017.1 coordinate 84,329, forward strand.
CTCGGTGGTGGGCGTCATGCAGATCGTCGTGCGCGTGCCGGACAGCAGGGCGATGTCGCCCTCGGTCAGGTGCGTGGCGTGCACCGCGGACGACCGCGCGCCGAGCGCGCCGTGTCGACCGAGCAGCTCCGTCGGCGTACAGCCGTGGTGCTCCTGGCAGGCGGCGTTCTCTGCGCGCTGCTCGGAGAGGTGGAAGTGCAGCGGCGCCTCCCGGTCACGGGCCCAGTCGGCGACGGTTGCCAGCTGGTCGGCGGGCACAGCCCGCACGGAATGGATGGCGGCGCCGACCCGCGCATGGTCGCTGCCGGACAGCGCCGACACGCGGCGGGCCCAGGCATCCGCATCACCGTCGGTGAACCGCAGCTGCGTGCCCGCGAGCGGCTGGCCCGGGCCGCCGGTGAGGTAGCAGGCGTCGAGCAGGGTGATCCGGATTCCGGCCTCGCCCGCAGCCGCGATCAGGGCCTCGCCCATGGCGTTCGCGTCGAGGTAGGCACGACCGGCCGCGGCGTGGTGCAGGTAGTGGAACTCCCCCACCGACGTGATGCCGGCCAGCGCCATCTCGGCGTACGTCGCCCGGGCGAGGTCGAAGTAGGACTCCGGCGTGAGGCGCGACGCGACGGCGTACATGTCCTCGCGCCAGGTCCAGAACGTGCCACCGCCGCGGTGGGTGCGGCCGCGTAGTGCCCGGTGGAAGGCGTGCGAGTGGGCATTGGCCATCCCGGGGATGGTGAGCCCCCGCAGGCGCACAGCGCCTGCGGGGGCAGCCTCGATGCCCGGCGTGACGGACCGGACCCGGTCGCCGTCGACCTCGATGAGGACGTCGGCGTGGGTCTGCTCGCCACCGAGCCAGGCGTGCTCGGCGAGGTACGCCGTCATGCCTTTTCCTGCATGGGGATGCGGACCCCACGCTCAGCAGCAACCTCGGCGGCCTCGTCGTACCCGGCGTCGACGTGCCGGATCACGCCCATGCCCGGATCGTTGGTCAGGACCCGCTCGAGCTTCTCCGCAGCGAGGTCGGTGCCGTCGGCGACGGTGACCTGGCCCGAGTGGATCGAACGACCCATGCCGACGCCGCCACCGTGGTGCAGCGACACCCAGGTCGCGCCCGACGCGGTCGCGGTCAGCGCGTTGAGCAGCGGCCAGTCGGCGATCGCGTCGGAGCCGTCCTTCATGGCCTCGGTCTCGCGGTAGGGCGAGGCGACGGAGCCGCAGTCGAGGTGGTCACGGCCGATGACGATCGGCGCCGACAGCTCGCCGTTCTTCACCATCTCGTTGAACTTCAGGCCGGCCAGGTGGCGCTCGCCGTAGCCGAGCCAGCAGATGCGCGCCGGGAGGCCCTGGTAGTGCACCTTCTCCTGCGCCATGCGGATCCACTTGTGCAGGCGCTCGTTGTCCGGGAAGAGCTCGAGGATCGCCTCGTCGGTCTTGCGGATGTCCTCCGGGTCGCCGGAGAGCGCAGCCCAGCGGAACGGGCCCTTGCCCTCGCAGAACAGCGGCCGGATGTACGCCGGCACGAAGCCGGGGAACTCGAAGGCGCGGTCGTAGCCGCCCTTGCGTGCCTCGTCGCGGATCGAGTTGCCGTAGTCGAAGACCTCGGCGCCGGCGTCCTGGAACTCCACCATGGCGCGCACGTGCGCGGCCATCGAGGCCTGCGCCTCCTTGGTGAAGCCGGCCGGGTCGCGCTCGGCGGACGCCTGCCAGTCCTCGAAGGCGATGCCGATCGGGAGGTACGACAGCGGATCGTGCGCGGAGGTCTGGTCGGTGACGATGTCGATCGGCGCCTTCATCTCCAGCAGCTGCGGGAAGATCTCTGCGGCGTTGCCGAGCAGGCCGATGCTCAGGCCCTTGCGGGCGTCGCGCGCCGCGATGGCCAGCTCGAGCGCGTGCTCGAGGTTGTCGGCCTGGACATCGAGGTAGCGGTGCTCGATCCGGCGCTTGATCCGCGAGTCGTCCACATCGACGCAGATCGCGACACCATCGTTCATCGTGACGGCCAGCGGCTGCGCGCCACCCATGCCGCCGAGGCCGGCGGTGAGGGTGATCGTGCCGGCCAGGGTGCCGCCGAAACGCTTGTCGGCCACGGCCGCAAAGGTCTCGAAGGTGCCCTGCAGGATGCCCTGGGTGCCGATGTAGATCCACGAGCCGGCCGTCATCTGGCCGTACATGGTCAGGCCGAGCTCCTCGAGCCGGCGGAACTCCTCCCAGTTGGCCCAGTCGCCGACCAGGTTGGAGTTGGCGATCAGGACGCGCGGAGCCCACGTGTTCGTCTTCCAGACACCGACCGGCTTGCCGCTCTGGACCAGCATGGTCTCGTCGTCCTCGAGGTCGGTCAGCGTGCGCACCAGGGCGTCGTACGCCTCCCAGCTGCGCGCAGCCTTGCCGGTGCCGCCGTAGACGACCAGGTCGTCGGGGCGCTCGGCGTTCTCCGGGTCGAGGTTGTTCATCAGCATGCGCAGCGGGGCTTCGGTCTGCCACGACTTGGCAGTGAGCTCGGTGCCGCGGGGGCTGCGGACGGGGCGCGCGCCTTCCATGGGCTTCTCCTCATTCTCAGGTGGTCTTGGGGGCTCGTGGCCCATCTCCATTCACGCAGCCGGCCGGGCCGCCGGGAAGGCATGAAGAACGCAACCGGTCTGGGATGACAGACAGTCGCCGGACCGCCGCACACGGCCTGGCGCCTGTCTGGAATCCCGGACAGAGGTGCGGCTCCACCAGTCGCACACGGCCATTGCCCAGGCGCTCAATGGACTCGTGACCACCACCCAGCTCTCGCCCGCTCCCGCCTCCGCTCCCGCCTCCACGGCCTCCGCCCCGGCCGCCGCCCCGCGTGTCCGGATCGCACCTCACGACCAGCCGGGTCACGTTGCCTGCACCGTGACCTGGCCCGCCGAGCCTCCGCTCGTCGCGGACGCCGTTGCGCTCTTCGACAGCCTCGGCCTCCGGGTCGCCCGCCACGGCACCGACCGTGACAGCGACGTATTCGACCTCGTCGGCTCCGTGGGCGACGAGGACCGCTTCGCCGACGCGCTCGCGGCCATCCACCGTGGTCACGCCGAGCAGGACGGCCTGAACCGCCTGGTCACCTCGGCAGCGCTCGACTGGCGCCAGGTCAGCCTGGTCCGCGCTCTGTGTCGCTACCTCCGCCAGGCCGGCAGTGCCCTCGGTCTCGACTACGTCGAGCAGACCCTGGTGCGCAACACGAACGCCGTGCGGGCGATCGTGACGCTCTTCGAGGCGCGCTTCGACCCGGACGCGGAGGAGTCGGCCGAAGAGGTCGCGGAGGCCGAGCTCGTCGCCGCCCTCGACGGCGTCGCCACCCTGGACGAGGACCGCGTGCTGCGCAGCATCGCCGAGGTCGTCCGCGCGACGCAGCGGACCAGCTACTGGTGCCGCGATGCGGCCGGCGACCCGCTCCCCCGGATCACGCTGAAGATCGAGCCCGGGCGCCTCTCGTTCGTGCCGGCTCCCCTTCCGCTGGTCGAGACCTGGGTCTACTCGCCGGAGGTCGAGGGCCTCCACCTCCGGACCGCGCGCGTGGCCCGCGGCGGGCTCCGCTGGTCCGAGCGCCCGGAGGACTTCCGCACCGAGGTGCTCAGCCTGATGAAGGCCCAGGCGGTGAAGAACTCCGTCATTGTCCCGGCCGGGGCGAAGGGCGCCTTCGTCGTGCGTGCGCCCCTCGACGGCCTCGCTGCGGACGCCGCACGCGACGCGGTGCGCGCGGCGTACGCGACGTTCGTACGGGGTCTCCTCGACGTCACGGACAACCTCGTCGGCGGCGCGGAGCAGCCCCCTGTCGGCGTACGCCGCCACGACGGGACCGACTCCTACCTCGTCGTCGCTGCCGACAAAGGCACGGCGACCTTCTCCGACCTCGCGAACTCGGTGGCCGCGGAGTACGACTTCTGGCTCGGCGACGCGTTCGCCTCGGGCGGCTCGGCGGGCTACGACCACAAGGGCATGGGCATCACCGCCCGCGGCGCGTGGGTCTCGGTCGAGGCCCACCTGCGGGAGATCGGCCTGGATCCGACCCGCGACGAGCTGACCGTCGTCGGCATCGGAGACATGTCCGGCGACGTCTTCGGCAACGGCATGCTGCTCTCCGACCGGATCCGCCTCGTGGCCGCCTTCGACCACCGGCACATCTTCCTGGACCCCGACCCCGACCCCACCGCGTCGCACGCCGAGCGGCAGCGGCTCTTCGACCTACCCGGCTCGACCTGGGCGTCGTACGACGCGTCGCTGCTGTCGGCGGGCGGTGGAGTGCACTCCCGGCAGGCCAAGCAGATCCCGCTCACGCCGCGCGTCCGCGAACGTCTCGGCATCACCGAGGATCGCGCGTCGATGACGCCGGACGAGCTGATCGCCGCGCTCCTCGCGGCACCGGTTGCCCTCCTGTGGAACGGGGGCGTCGGCACCTACGTCAAGGCGACCGACGAGACGCACGCCCAGGCGGGCGACACGACCAACGAGGCAGTGCGGATCGACGCCAGTCGCCTCCGCGCCCGGATCGTCGGCGAAGGGGGCAACCTCGGCCTGACGCAGCGGGCACGCATCGAGTTCGCGCAGCACGGCGGACGGGTCAACGCGGACTTCGTCGACAACTCCGCGGGCGTCGACACCTCCGACCACGAGGTGAACCTCAAGGTCCTCATCGACGCGGGCGTTGCCCGCGGCCGGTTCACGCCGGCGGAGCGCGATGACCTGCTCGCCTCGATGCAGGACGACGTCGCCGCCGCGGTCCTTGCCGACAACCGGGACCAGGCGCTCGCGATCAGCCTCGCCGTACGCCGCGGGGCGCTGGGCCTGGACCGCCACTCGCGTCTGATCGCCATGCTCGAGCGCGACGGTCGTCTGGTCCGCAGCCTCGAGAACCTTCCGGACGACGAGGAGCTGGCCCGCCGCCGCGCCCGGGGCGAGGCGCTGAGCCGACCCGAGGTGGCCACGTTGCTGGCCTGGTCGAAGGGCAGTGTCCGCGCTGACCTGCTCGCCTCCGACCTGCCGGACGATGGTGCGGTCCAGGCGATGCTCGACGGCTACTTCCCGCCGCCGGTGCGCGACGCCGCACTGATCGCGGCTCATCCCCTGGTCCGCGAGATCGCCGGCACGGTGCTGGCCAACGACCTGGTCAACCAGGCCGGGCCCGGCTTCTTCTGCCGACTCGAGGAGCGCACCGGTGCCCGCCTGCCCGAAGCCGCGGCGGCGTTCTTCATCGCGCGTGAGGCCCTCGGCCTGCGGGAGCTCTGGCACGAGGTGGTCGCACATCTGGAAACCGCCGAGGTCGAGACCGTCTTCGATGCCCTGGCCCGGGTGCAGGACCTCACCGAGCAGGCGTCGACCTGGCTGCTCCGCCACGACCGCGTAGGCGGCGGGCTGGCCGCTGAGGTCACCCGTCTGGCCCGTCAGATCAGTCAGGTCCGGGACGCGCTCGTCGACGCCCTCGACGAGAGCCAGCAGGCACTGGTCGACGAGGAGAGGGTGCGGTTCGTCGAGGCGGGCCTGCCCGAGGCAACGGCGCAGCGGCTGGCGCTCTGCGGCCCCCTCGCCGCCGCGCTCGACGTCGTGGAAGCAGCGACCCGGGCGGACGCCCTGCCCCTGCAGGCGACCGCGGCGTTCTTCGAGGTCGGCCGGCTGCTGCAGCTCGACTGGCTCCGCTCGCGCGCAGTCGCCACGCCGGGCAATCCGCACTGGGTCGCGCACGCCTGGTCCGCCGTCGCCGACGACCTGCTCTCGCTCCAGGGAGAGCTGACCGTCGCCGCCCTGCTCCGGCCCGCCGACGGGTGCGCCGGCAGCGGTGCTCCCTGCGATCACCAGGACCACCGCTGCGACGCGGTCGCCTCAGCGGCTGCGGACGGCGTCGTGGCCGCCTGGGCTGCCCGGCACCGTCAGGCAGTCGGCAGGGTCGACGCACTCGTCACCGAGCTCCGGGCCGCGCCCGCCGTCGACCTGGCCATGCTGACCGTCGCCGCACAGCAGCTCCGGGCTCTGGCCCGCAGCGCCGCCTGACCGCAGACGAAAGGGCCCGTCCACCGTGAGGTGGACGGGCCCTGTCGGTGTCGGGATCAGCCGCCGCCGAGGCGGCGCGAGAGCAGACGAGCGGTCGCGGTGACGTCGACGACGAGCCGCTGCACCAGATCGCGGGTCTGTTCGGCGACCGGGTAGGTCACCGTCACGGCGGCCACGGGATAGCGCGCGGCGTCCAGCACGGGGACCGCGATGGACGCCAGGCCCTCGGAGACCTCGCCGTCCTCGCTCGCCCAGCCCTGCGCGCGGACGTCCACCAGAAGGCGGCGCAGGTTGGACAGCGACGACGGCGCACCGGCGACCCCGGCGGCGAACGCGTCGCGGTCGGCGTACAGCGCCTTGACCTGGGGTTGCGGCAGGGCCGCGAGCATGGCGCGCCCCGACGCCGTGGTGAACGCCGGGAGCCGGACGCCCACGTCGGTGATCAGCAGCGGCCGCCCGGCGGCGCGCTCCTCGATGACGTAGACGACATCGCGACCGAGCAGCACCGACAGGTGCGCACTGTTGCGGCACCGGTCGGCAAGCGCTGCCAGTGGACGGCGGGCCAGGCGCTGCAACGGCTCCTGCCGGGCATAGCCGCTGCCGAGCTCGTGTGCGGCGACGCCGAGGCCGTAGACCCGCTGGTCGGGGTAGTGCACGACGAAGCCGAACTCGATCAGCGTGTTGAGGAGGTGGTACGTCGTCGAGCGCGGCAGCTGGAGGGAGCGCGCGATCGCAGTCGCCTGGACCGGGCTGGCCTGGCTGGAGAGGTAGCGCAGGATGCCGAGCGTCTGCTCGGCCGCAGGAACGGCCATGGACCCACCTCTCCCAGGACTCAGGCCAGCGTACCGACGACCGACTCCGCCGCGGCGAGGACAGCGCCCTCGGCGACGAGCGCGACGGCAGCCTCGATCTCGGGCGAGAGCCAGCGGTCCACGCCAGGCCCCTGGATACCTGCCTCGCGCAGGCGGCGGATGACTGCGCCCGTCGCCGGCGACGGCTCCAGCGGCGCGCGCAGGTCGAGGGCGCGGGCAGCCGTGAGCACCTCGATCGCGAGGACCCGGGTCAGGCCGTCGACCGACTTCCGCAGCTTGCGGGCAGCGGACCAGCCCATCGAGACGTGGTCCTCCTGCATGGCGCTGGACGGGATGGAGTCCACCGACGCGGGGGCTGCGAGGCGCTTCAGCTCGGAGACGATCGCCGCCTGCGTGTACTGGGCGATCATGTGGCCGCTGTCGACACCCGGGTCGTCGGCGAGGAACGGCGGCAGGCCGTGGTTGCGGGCCTTGTCGAGGAACCGGTCCGTGCGTCGTTCGGAGATGGACGCGACGTCGGCCGCGATGATCGCGAGGAAGTCGAGGACGTAGGCCACCGGAGCGCCGTGGAAGTTGCCGTTGGACTCCACCCGGCCGTCGATGACGACCGGGTTGTCGACCGCGCTGGCGAGCTCGCGGCCGGCCACCGTGGCGGCGTGGGCCATGGTGTCGCGCGCGGCACCGTGCACCTGCGGCGAGCAGCGCAGCGAGTAGGCGTCCTGGACCCGGTTGCAGTCGGGACCGCGGTGCGAGGCGACAACGCCGGAGTCCCGCAGCAGGGTGACGAGATTGGCCGCGCTGAGCGCCTGGCCGGGGTGCGGACGGATCGCCTGGAGCTCCGGGGCGAACACGCGGTCGGTGCCGAGCTGGCCCTCGACGCTCATCGCGGCGGCGATGTCGGCGGTGGCCAGCAGCATCCGGAGGTCCTCGAGGGCGAGCACCAGCATGCCGAGCATGCCGTCGGTGCCGTTGATGAGCGCCAGGCCCTCCTTCTCGACGAACTCGACGGGCGCAAGTCCGGCTGCGCTGAGCGCCTCGGCGGCGGGCATCAGGGTGCCGGCTGCGTCGCGGACCTCGCCCTCGCCCATCAGCGCCAGCGCGCAGTGCGAGAGCGGAGCGAGGTCGCCGGAGCAGCCGAGCGAGCCGTACTCGCGGACGACGGGCGTGATGCCGTGGGTGAGCAGGTCGGCGAGGAGCTGCGCGGTCTGCGGACGTACGCCGGTGTGGCCGGTGGCGAGGGTGGAGAGGCGCAGCAGCATGAGGGCACGGACCACCTCCCGCTCGACCTCCGGACCGGAGCCGGCCGCGTGCGACCGGACGAGCGAACGCTGCAGCTGTGCGCGGAGCTCGGGAGCGATGTGACGCGTGGCAAGGGCGCCGAAGCCGGTGGAGACGCCGTACGCCGGCACGGTGGCGCCGGCCAGCTCGTCGATCACCAGGCGCGCGGCGCCGAGTGCGGTCAGCGCGTCGTCGGAGAGGGTCACGGCGGCGCCGTGGCGTGCGACGGCGACCACGTCCTCGAACGAGACCGGGCCGGTGCCCACGGAGACGGTGGCGGCGGGACGGGCGACGTTGATCATGGCGGTCATGGGTCAATTACAGGACCCCTCGCCCCGATCGAGAATCCCCCCACCGGCCCAACGGTCTGGGATCCCAGACAAACGACGATGCGCGATACCGTTCAGGAGTGCTGATCTCCCACCGCCTGACCGCCCGCGCAATCCACGCGGTGTGGCGTCGCCTCGAGTTCTGGGGTTCGGTGGCGCCCGGCACCGACAAGGCCGACGAGTTCGGCACCTTCGGTCGCCGGTCGATGATCACCTTCCCGTACGCCGCACTCTTCGGCTGCGCGGAGATCCATCTCGGGGAGGACACCCTCATCGGGCGGCACTGCTCCCTGTCCGTGGGCTACGGCGACGACGACCCGTCACTCCCCCAGCGTGGCCTCGTGATCGGCGACCGGTGCGTGATCGGCCAGCGCGCCACCATCACCGCCCACGAGTCGATCGAGATCGGCGACGACGTCTGGTTCGGCCAGGACGTCTTCGTCTCCGACTCCGGCCACGGCTACCAGGACCCGGAGACCCCGATCGGCGTCCAGTGGGGCGAGCGCTCCCCCGTCCTCATCGGCGCGGGATCCTGGGTGGGCCACGGCGCGATCCTGCTCCCGGGCACGCGACTGGGGCGCAACACCGTCGTCGCGGCCGGCAGCGTCGTCCGCGGAGAGTTCCCCGACCACGCCGTCATCGGCGGCGTACCTGCCCGGGTGCTGCGGCGGTTCGAGCCCGGCCTCGGCTGGGCTCCCGCGAGCGGCGAGGGCGAGGTGCGGCCGATCTGGCGCCACGAGGACGTCGAGCGGCTGCTCTCCGGCGAGGCCTGACCTCAGGCGATGACGGACTCGGCCACGTCGAGCAGGCCGAGGTCGCCCAGCAACGCGTCGCGGCGTACGACGAGGTCGCCGACCGTCTCGACGAAGCGCCGGGTGCTGTCACCCACGGCGTTGTCGTCGAAGTAGTGGTGACGCATCGCCACGCGCGCGAGGTGGTGGGTGTCGTGCTCCAGACGATCGGTCACCAGGGACGTCAGGTCGTGGAGGTTGTCGGAGTCGAGCACGTCGGCGCAGCGGCTGACCGGCACCTCGAGGCGCAGGCGGTCCGCGTCGTGGTGGCGATCGGTGATCATGATCGGCTTGTCGGTCTGCAGGTAGAGCCAGTCCAGGCCCACCGACGAGACATCGGTGACCATCGCGTCGCAGCGCGGGAAGACCGCGAGGATGTCACCGGTGAGCACGGACTCGTGCCCGGACGAAGGATCACGTCGGGCCGCGTCCGCGAGCATCTCGATGATGGCGAGGTGGTTGTCGCGAATGTCCGGCGTCTCGCTCGTGCCCACACGCGGGTGCGGCTTGTAGACCACGCGCGTGTCGGGGACCGCCAGCAGGGAGCGCACGATCTCGGGGCCGAAGAGGTCGACCGAGGTGTAGTCGTTGTACTCCGCGTCGCCCTCCCAGGTGGGCGCGTAGAGCACGGTGCGGCGCTCGGAGGCAGCGATGATCGGCTCCGGTCGCAGGTCGAGCTGCGGCCGGCCGATGCGGATCAGCCGCGACTCGTCGAGCTCCATCACGGCAGCGCGCTGGCGCTGCACCGCGGCCTCTCCGGCGACGAAGACCCGGTCGTAGGCCTTGGCGTTGTTGCTCACCATCGACTGCTTGTCGCTCTCGCCGTGGTTGATGTGCACGTGCAGCATCCGGCTCTGGAGCAGCGAGTTGAAGTTGAACATGCTGTTGTTGCAGTAGACGGCGACCTTGGGGTCGATCTCGGCGTACAGCTCGGCGAGGTCGTTGAAGCCCGGCGCATCGAAGACACGGAGCCGCGTGTGCTCCCGGACGATCGCGGCGGTCTCCTCGTTGCGGGTCACGATGCCCGTCGGATGGGTCGCGTCGAGGCGCTCCAGCACCGGCAGCCACTGCAGCAGCTGGTAGACACGGGCCGGGTCGTCGGCGAAGTACGCGATCACGTCGGGGTTCTGCACCCCCCAATTTTACGGGGTCGGAGGGGATGCTCCGGACACACCGGACGCGCTCAGCTCCGGATCGTCGTCACATCCCACTTCTCGCCGCCGTCAGTGCTGCGCGCGACCGCGTCGCCGCCCACGACGACGGCCGTGTCGGAGTCGGTGAAGAGGCCCCACGGGCCGGTCCCCTCGACGCAGTACGCCGTGGTGAAGTCGGTGCCGCCGTCGGTCGAGCGCTGGACCGAGATGCCGTCGCAGCCGTCCTTGTCGGCGAGGGCCAGGGCGGTCGTCGCGGAGACGAAGCCGACCGTCTTCATGTCGCTGTTGTTGCCCAGGATCGACCACTCGTCGCCGCCGGACACGGTGCCGAGCAGACGCCCGTCCGTGCAGGCCAGGCGCGCGACCTTGTCGTCGAGGCCGGTGAGCGACAGGGGCTCGCACGGCACGTCCACCTGACCCGACGGCGCGTGGACGGCGCCGGTGTCATCGGGGACGAGCGACCACATCGTCGGCACGGTGTCGAGCTTCGTCCAGGTGCGTCCGGCGTCGTCGGTGGCGAAGCCGACGCGCTCGCAGGCGCCGTCGACGCCGACCAGCTCGGCCTTCTCCTCCGACTGGACGTTGATCCCGCCCACAGCGCGGAGCCCGTCGACGGTGCGCTCGATGGAGCCACCCGCCGAGCCGATCACGGTGATCGACGCCGATCCGTCGGCGTCGCAGCCGCGCTCCTCCGTGCGTACGGCGAGGCCGTAGCCCGCGCCGACGACCCATGCGTCGGCCGTCGTGGCGGCGGGCTTGGAGCCGGTCGGCTTCGCGGAGTCCGACGCAGCCGGCTTGGACGGCTTCGTCTTCAGCGGATCGGGCAGCTTCGTCGTCATCGACCGCGCAGCGTCGTCCGGCTTCGGCAGTGAGTCGGGCTGGAGGGCGAGGAGTCCGAGACCGACAGCGAGAACTGCACCGGCGCCGAGCGCGAGGTCCGTGTAACGAGGCACGCGGCGAGGCTACCGGTCCCGGACGCGTGACGTGGGGAGGTCGGCCATGCTGCGCCTGACGGCGCAGCATCGATCACCGCTTGCCGGACGGCTTCCGCTTCTCGCGCGCCTGCACCTTGATCTCGATCGGGGTGCCGACGAAGCCGAACTCCTCGCGCAGACGACGCTCGATGAAGCGCTCGTAGCCGGCGTCCAGCTTGCCGGTCGTGAAGAGCTTGAACGTCGGGTGGGCGACAGACACCTGCGAGCCGAAGAGGATGCGCGGCTGCTTGCCACCGCGGACCGGGTGCGGGTGCTCCTGGACCAGGCGGCCGAGGAAGCCGTTGAACGTGCCCGTCGAGATGCGGGTCTCCCAGCCCTCGAGCGCCTTGTCGAGCGCGGGCACGATGCGGTCGATGTGCCAGCCGGTGCGGGCCGTGATGTTGATCCGCGGCGCCCACTGGACCTGGACGAGCTCGCGCTCGATCTCGCGGTCGAGGTAGTAGCGACGCTCCTCGTCGACGAGGTCCCACTTGTTGAACGCGATGATCAGGGCCTTGCCCATCTCGCGGACCATCTGCAGGATCCGGACGTCCTGCTCGGCGATGTTCTGCTCGGCGTCGAGGACCAGGATGGCGACCTCGGCGCGCTCGATCGCCGTGGCGGTGCGCAGGCTGGCGTAGTACTCGTGGCCCGAGGCCTCCTTGACCCGCTTGCGGATGCCCGCGGTGTCGATGAAGCGCCATTCGCGGCCACCGAACTCCACCAACTCGTCGACCGGGTCGACGGTCGTGCCGGCGACGTTGTCCACGACGACGCGGTTCTCACCGGCCAGCTTGTTGAGGAGCGAGGACTTGCCGACGTTCGGGCGACCGACGATGGCGATGCGGCGCGGACCGCCGATCTCCTTGCCCTCGGCCATCGGCGGCGGCTCGGGAAGGACGGCGAGGACGGCGTCCAGCAGGTCGCCGGTGCCGCGACCGTGCGCAGCCGAGATCGGGTAGGGCTCGCCCAAGCCGAGGTTCCACAGCGAGTACGCCTCTGCCTCGAGCTGCTGGTTGTCGACCTTGTTGGCGGTCAGGATGACCGGCTTCTTCGCCTTGCGCAGGATCTTGACGACCGCCTCGTCGTCATCGGTGATGCCGACCGTCGCGTCGACCACGAAGAGCACGGCGTCGGCCAGCTTGACGGCGACCTCGGCCTGCGCGGCGATGTTGAGCGCGAGGCCTTCGGCATCCGGGATCCAGCCACCGGTGTCGACGACGGTGAAGGCGCGGCCGTTCCAGCTGGCGTCGTACGGCACGCGGTCGCGGGTGACGCCCGGGCGGTCCTCGACGACGGCCTCGCGGCGGCCGATGATGCGGTTGACGAGGGTGGACTTGCCCACGTTGGGGCGGCCCACGACCGCCAGCACGGGGACCGGGCCGTTCTCCTCGTCGTCGCCGAATCCGGCGGGGAGGGTCGCTCCGGTGTAGTCGTCGCTCATGCGTGGTCGTCCTGTTCAGCTGGAAGGGTGCCGGGAAGTTCCCGCCCGGTGAGGACCTTCGCGTCCTCGAGCGCGGCCAGCAGATGGCTGCGCAGCGACACCGTGGCCGACCCGACCTGTTCCTGGGTCCGCGGCCACGACACCGCCTGCAAACGGTACGGGGCGCCGAAGACCATGTCGATTCGCGAGCCCCGTGGAGGCAGGCTCTCCGAGCCCGCACCGCGCTCACGGGTGCCGAAGAGCGTGACCGGAACCACGGGGGCACCCGTCACCAGCGCGAGGTACGCCGCACCCCCGTGGATCGCCTCGAACTCGCCGGCGCCGCGCGCACCCTCGGGAAAGATGCCGACGACTCCCCCGCGCTCGAGCACGGCCAGGCACGAGCGGACGGCGGTCGGGTCAGGGTGCGTGCGGTCCACCGGGATCTGCCCCGCCGCGCGGAGGAACGGCGACATCGGGCCCGCGAAGAGCTCCCGCTTGGCCAGCGCGTGCACCGGCCGCGGGGCGAACGTCGCGAGCAGCGGCCCGTCGAGGAAGCCGACGTGGTTGCTGGCCAGGATCACCGGGCCCGTCGCCGGCACCCTCCCAGCGTGGTGCAGCCTGACGTCGTACCGCCGGCGCAGGAGCCAGCGGGCGCCCGGACGGCCACGGCGCAGCAACGCCGTCCGTGGTGCGACGGCGTCCCCGGCCATCAGACGGTTGCGGCCTCGACCAGCGCGACGACCTGCGCGATCACCTCGTCGAGCGTGTACGGCGTCGTGTCGATGTGGTGCGCGCCCTCGGGCATCGTCAGCGGCGCGGTGGCGCGGCTGGAGTCGATCTTGTCGCGGGCGAGCAGCGAGGCCTCGACGGCGGCGGCGTCCGTGCCGCCCTCCTCGAGGGCACGGCGCGCGGCGCGGGCCGCAGCGTCGGCGGTCATGTAGACCTTCACGGGTGCATCGGGCGCCACGACGGAGCCGATGTCACGCCCCTCGACGACGATGCCTCCTGCGCCGATGATCTCGCGCTGCAGCTGCAGCAGACGCGCCCGCACCTCGGGGACCGCGGAGACCGGGCTGACCGCGCCCGTGACGGCCTCTCCTCGGATTGCCTCGGCGACGTCGGTGCCGTCGACGGTGATCGTCGGGGCGAGCGGATCCGTGCCCGAGGCGATGAGCGGCTTGCCCGCGAGAGCGGCGATGGCCGCGGGGTCGGTCAGGTCGACGCCCTGCTCGAGCATGAACCAGGTCATCGCCCGGAACATCGCGCCCGTGTCGAGGTAGCGGAGCCCGAGCCGGTCCGCCACGCCGCGCGACGTGCTCGACTTGCCGGAGCCCGACGGCCCGTCCATGGCGATGACGATGGTGGCGAGGGTGGGCGCGCTGCTCATGAGGCGGGAGCCTACTGGTGGACGGCCCATCCGCGCGCGTCGAGCGAGGAGGCGAGCTCCTCGACGCGGGTCTCGTCGACGACGAGCTCGACCTGACCGCCTGCACGCGCCGGATCGTGGTCGATCCGGACGTCCTCTACGTTGACGCCGACCGCGTCGACGTCGGCGAACAGGCGCGCCAGGTTGCCGGGCTGGTCGGGCACATGGACGAAGACCGAGGAGGTCGGCCGGACCGGGCCTCCGTGCTTGCCCGGGATCGCCCGGGTGCCGGCGACGCCGTTGGCGAGTACGCCGCGGAGCGCGTCGCGGTCCCCGGACTCGATCGCGGACTCGAGACGGTCGAGGTCCGCCCTGATCTGCCCGAGGAGGGCGAGGATCGCCGAGGCGTTGGCGGGCACGATCTGCAGCCACATGCCGGGGTCGGTGCCGGCCACACGGGTGACGTCGCGGACGCCGGGACCCGAGAGGGCCAGGTGACCCTCGGGCGCGTCCGCCAGGCGGCCCGCCACCAGAGCGGCCATCAGGTGCGGAACATGGCTGGTGCGCGCGACGGCGAGGTCGTGCTCGTCCGGCCCGAACGCGAGCGGCATTGCGCCCGTGAGCTCGGCGAGCTCCGTGACGACCTGCGTCGCGACCGGCGACGTCGTCGCGTGCGGCGTCACGGCCCACGGGCGTCCTTCGAACAGCGTCGCGGAGGCAGTCAGGGGGCCGGTGTGCTGCGTGCCCGCCATCGGGTGGCTGCCGCAGTAGCGCGCGACGTCCGCGTGCTCCGCAACCGTCGCGAGCGGCCCCGACTTCACGCTGCCGACATCGGTGACGAACGCCTGCGGGTGGGCTTCGAGAGCGCCCTCGATGACCCGGGCGAGGTGGTCAGGCGGGACGGCGACGACGACGAGCTGAGGCTCCGGCTCCGAGCCCGTGACCGGAACGCCGGCGCCGAGGCCGCTCGCCGTACGCAAGTTGGCCGGGTCGAGGTCCTCCAGCTGGACGTCGATCCCGCGGGCACGCAGCGCGAGCCCGATCGACGCGCCCAGCAGGCCAGCACCGACGATGCGGACCGGACCGACGAGCGCGACCGGGCGGCGGTCGACGTCAGGCATCCGTCGGCGGGGTTGCGTCGTCCGGGACCTCGCGCACCTTGCTCAGGTCGCGACGCAGGTTGGCGGCGCCGTGGAGGTAGACGTGGGTGATGTCGGCGCGAGCCAGGTCGGTCTCGACGTGCGCCATCATCCGCACGACACGCGGCATGGAGCCCTCGATCTCCAGCTCGCGGGCACACACGAGCGGCACGTCGTGGAAGCCGAGGACGCGGGCGGCGTACGCGGGGAACTCGCTGGTCAGGTCCGACGTGGAGGTGAAGATGATCGAGATGAAGTCGTCGACGGTGATGTCGTTGCTCTCCATCACGTCGCGCACCATCTCGGCCACCCGGTCGAGCATCTGCTCGCGGGTGTCGCTGTCGAGCTGGGTGGCGCCTCGCACCGCGCGCACTGCCACGGGTCCTCCTCGGGTCGTTCCGGCGGGGCCAACCCTAGCGGCCCGGGCGCGGACGACGGCGCGGACAGTCCGGGCGCAGTAAGGTCCCCGTCATGGCTGAGGCACCGCGCACGACCTTCGTCCTCGTCGACGGCGAGAACATCGACGCCACGCTCGGTGGCAACATCCTCGGCAGGCGCCCTCGCGCCGACGAGCGCCCCCGCTGGGACCGGGTCCTGCAGTTCGCCGAGGAGCACTGGCGCCAGCCCGCGACCGGCCTCTTCTTCCTCGCCGCCAACGAGAACCTCCCGATGGCGTTCGTCCAGGCGTTGCTCGCGATCGGCTATCGCCCCATCCCGCTGTCGGGAGCACCGGGCGAGAAGGTCGTCGACATCGCCATCCAGCGCACCCTCGACGCGCTGCGTGACCGCGACGACGACGTCATCCTGGTCAGCAACGACGGCGACTTCGTCGACGAGATCGACGAGCTGCTCGACGGTCGCCGCGTCGGCGTCGCGGGCTTCGTGGAGTTCCGCAACAGCGCCTTCCAGCAGCTGGTCAGCGCCGGTCTGGAGACCTTCGACCTCGAGTACGACGTCCAGGCGTTCACGGAGCCGCTCCCCCGCATCCGGATCATCCCGATCCACGAGTTCGACCCGACGCAGTTCCTGCTCTGAGGGAGGGCGACATGGTTGCCAGCAAGGCCGCCCGCGAGCGCAAGGCGGCGAGCGAAGCGGGGACGCTCGCACGCGTGCGGATCACCCTCGACGCAGCCCAGCAGTTCGTCTACACGATCAGCTGCACGGCCTGCAGTGCCCGCGACGACCGGCCGTGGTCGACGTACCGACCGGGGTCGGACAACGGTTACATGGCGGCCATGGACCGGTGGATCTTCCACCTCCACGAGAACCACCGCGACACCGAGGCGCCGTGCCTGGCCTACCTCGGCGCGGCACAGCAGCGCCTGCACGAACGCCGCGAGGGCCAGCGCTAGAGGCGCTCCATCCTCGGGAACGGACTCGCGATCCGGACCCTGCGGGAGCCGAAGTCGACGGTGACCGCGCTGGCCTCCATGCCCACCACCCGCCCGAGGCCGTAGACGTCGTGGGAGACCCGGTCGTCGAGGGCGTAGCACTCGACCACGATCTCGGGGGCGGGTGCAAAGGGGCTCGAGGCGAGGTGTCGCCGTCCGCGTGCGGACATGTCTGTCATCACGTCCAGTATGCGCCCTCGCCGGGCACCCGACGACCACACGAGCGCCGGCGGGCGGCGGGTGTGGTCGTCAGGGACCGCAGGAGGCGTCAGAGGCCGACGATGTCGAGCAGCGCGCCGAGCTCGTCGTCCGTCAGCTCGCGGACCTTGCCCAGGCCCAGCCCCATCAACAGCACCGGGCCGAACGACGTGCGGGTCAGCCGGCGTACCGGGTGACCGACCTCGTCCATCAGGCGCCGGACGATCCGGTTGCGGCCCTCGTGGATGGTGAGCTCGACGATCGAGCGGCCGGTCGGGTTGCCCTTCGGACCCGCGATCAGCTTGACCTTGGTCGGCAGCACCGGGCCGTCGTCGAGGCTTACTCCCCCGCGCAGCGTCTTCAGCGTGGAGGGCCAGACGTCGCCGTCGACCTCCGCGACGTACGTCTTGTCCACCTCGTACGACGGGTGCGCCATGCGGTGCGCGAACTCACCGTCGTTGGTGAGCAGGATCAGGCCCGACGTGTCGGTGTCCAGGCGGCCCACGTGGAAGAGCCGCTCGGGGCGGTCCTCGACGAAGTCGGTGAGCGTCTGCCGACCCTCCGGATCGCTCATGGTCGAGACGACCCCGCGCGGCTTGTTGAGCACGAGGTAGACGTGCGCGGAGACCGGCGGGAGCCGCTTGCCATCCACGTGGATGACCGCGGTGTGCGGGTCGACCTTGGTGCCGAGCTTGGTGATCACCTCACCGTCGACCTCGACCAGGCCGTCGAGCATGAGCTCCTCGCACTTGCGGCGCGAGGCCACACCCGACTGCGCAAGGAACTTCTGCAGGCGGACCTGGCCGTCCTCGTCGGTCTCGACCAGCGCGCGCGTGTGGCGCGTCGTCTTCGCGGGCTTCGTGATGTCATCCGTCATGCCGAGCCCTCCGCGAACGCCGCGGCGAGCTCGTCCTCGAGGTCGTCCATGTCGGGCAGGAACGGGGCGAGCTCGGGCAGCTCCTCCAGGGAGGTGACGCCGATGCGCTCGAGGAAGTAGTTGGTGGTCCGGTAGAGGTTCGCGCCGGTCTGCTCGTCGCTGCCCGCCTCCTCGACCAGGCCACGGGAGAGCAGCGTGCGCATGACTCCGTCGACGTTGACGCCGCGGATCGCGGAGACCCGTGCACGGGACACCGGCTGCTTGTAGGCGACCACCGCGAGCGTCTCGAGCGCAGCCTGGGTGAGCCGCGCCTGCTGCCCGTCGAGGACGAACGCCTCGACCACGGCGGCGTACTCGTCGCGGGTGTAGAAGCGCCAGCCACCGGCGACGTTGCGCAGCTCGAAGCCGCGCCCCTGCTCGGTGTACTCCTCGGCGAGCGTCTGCAGCGCGCCGACCACCTCCTCGACCGGATAGCCCACGGCCGAGGCGAGGGTCACGGAGTCGAGCGGCTGGTCGGCGATCATCAGGATCGCCTCGAGCGCCGGGTTGAGGTCGGCGACCGCAACGGCGAGCGTCGTCTCGTCGGCCGCTGCCTCGGCGGGCTGGTCAGTCATCGCTCTCCTCCGGGAGGGGTACGTCGTCGGTCGGGTCGACGGGCGCGCCGTCGAACTCGTCGATCTCGAAGTCAGTGTCGTCGTCGCCGGTCCAGCGCACCGACAGGTCGCCCAGCGGCGAGACCTGGTCGAACGCGATCGCGCCCTCGCGGTAGAGCTCCAGCAGGCTGAGGAAGCGCGCGACCCGGGTCAGCGTGTCCGGCGCGTCGCCGCAGAGCGCGCGGAAGGTCAGGGTGCCGCTCCGCTTGAGCCGGTCGACCACGATGCCGGCCTGCTCGCGCACGGAGACGGTGTTCTGGTGGATGTGGTGCGTCGGCAGCGCGAGCACCGGCTTGGGCGCCATCGCCTTCGCTGCCAGCGCTGCGAACTGCTCCAGGCCGATGCCGATCAGCACCTCGGGCAGGAGCGAGGCGAAGCGCTCCTCGAGCCCGACGGCCCGGGGGTGACGCTTCTCCTCCCCCACCATCCGGGCCTCGAACACGGACGCCACCTGCTTGAACGCCTTGTACTGCAGCAGGCGTGCGAACAGCAGGTCACGGGCGTCGAGGAGGGCGAGGTCCTCCTCGTCCTCGACGTCGCCCTGCGGCAGCAGCCGCGCGGCCTTGAGGTCGAGCAGCGTGCTGGCCACGAGCAGGAACGACGTCGTCTGCTCGAGGTCCCAGGCCTCGCCCGCCGCCTTCACGTGAGCGATGAACTCGTCGGTGACCTTCGACAGGGCCACCTCGGTGATGGCCAGCTTGTGCTTGGAGATCAGCGACAGCAGCAGGTCGAACGGACCCTCGAAGTTGTCGAGCCGCACCTCGAAGCCGCCGGACTCCGCAGCGCCCTCGATCTCGGCGGTCCGAGCCTCGGGGGCTGCGGTCACCGTGCCCTCAGGCGGCGTACCAGTGCGGAGTCGTCGCCGTGCGCCTCGAACTCGGCGAGGACCAGCGCCACGGCCTCGCGCACGACGCGGCCACGGTCGGCCGCGATGCCGTGCTCGCGGCGTAGCACCAGGCGCGTGTGCTCGATGTCCATCAGCTCGTCGGAGGTGATGTAGACCGTCATCTTCTCGTCGTGCCGGACCCGGCCCGACGAGGACGTGCGCGTGGCCGCAGGGGCCGCCGATGGCGCGGGGTCAGGGACGGCCTGCAGGGACGCGGCCGTCGGGCGGAACAGGTCGTCCGCCGCGGGCATGCTCACGCGTCGAGCCACCGGGCCGCCACCTCCCGCGCGAGCTGGCGGTACTGGTCGGCACCCGACGAGGTCGCGGCGTACGTCGTGATCGGCTCGCCGGCCACGGTGGAGTCGGAGAACTTCACGGTGCGACGGATGACCGTGTGGAAGACGATGTCACTCCAGCCCTTGACCAGGGTCTCCATGACCTCGCGGCTGTGCAGCGTGCGGCCGTCGAACATCGTGCCGAGGAGGCCGTCGATCTGCAGGCCGGGGTTCAGGCGGCTCTTGACCTTGTCGATCGTGTCCTTGAGCAGCGCCACGCCACGCAGGGCGAAGTACTCGCACTCGAGCGGGATGATGACGCCGTGGGCGGCCGTCAGGGCGTTGACCGTGAGCAGGCCGAGCGACGGCTGGCAGTCGATCAGGATGACGTCGTAGCGGTCGCGGACGGCGGCGAGCTTGCTCGCGAGCACCTGCTCGCGACCCACCTCGTGCACGAGCTGGATCTCGGCGGCCGACAGGTCGATGTTGGCGGGCAGCAGGTCCATGCCCTCGACGCCCGTCTCGACGACGACGTCGTCGAAGGTGGTGCCCGGGTCCATGAGCAGCTGGTAGGTGCCGGTCTCGATCTCGTTGGGGTTGAGGCCGAGGCCCACCGAGAGCGAACCCTGCGGGTCGAAGTCGACCAGGAGCACCTTGCGGCCGTACTCCGCCAGGGAGGCACCGAGGTTGATCGTCGTCGTGGTCTTGCCGACGCCACCCTTCTGGTTGCACATGGCGATGACGCGGGCGTTGCCGTGGACCGCGAGCGGCTGGGGCTCGGGGAAGACGGGCAGCGGGCGGCCGGTCGGGCCGATCTCGCCGGTCAGCTCCGGCGTGACGACAGCCGGGGTCGGGAAGGCGCTCACGGTCGCTCCTGCATCGGTCGGGGTCGGCGTGCGCACGAGGGGCGGCATCTCCGTCGCGGTGGTGCCCGTCGGGGTGAATCCGCTCATCTGCCAGCTCTCCTCGAGATCGTTGGTCCGTTTGTCGACTCGGCGACAACTCGCCGTGTGGACCGGACTCTAGGGGGGCCTTCTGACAGGTCACAAGGCGGCCAACGGTTGTCCACCGGGTGTACGGAAATCTGTGTACGACATGTGGAATCGCCCCCGCTTGAGTGCACAGGACGCCGTCGCCTGTGGAGCAATCTGTGGAGGAAACGCCGGGCGATCACTGGCGCACGAGGGCGACCTGCGTGAGGACCCGGCGTACCCCTAGGGTCCTGCCATGGACCTCGCCGCACGCATCCGCGATCGCCAGGGTGGCTTCGTGCTCTTCGCCCTGACGCCGCCTCGCCAGTCGACCGCTCCGGAGCGCGTTGCGGAGATCGCCGCCGCCACGAGCGCGCGCTTGCGGCCGCTCGGACTGGACGGGCTGGTCCTCTACGACATCGACGACGAGAGCGCACGCAACCCGTCCGAGCGCCCGTTCCCGTTCACGCCGACCCTCGACCCGGCGACGTACCTCGCCGACGAGCTCAGCGACTGGCCGACGCCGGTCGTCGTCTACCGCGCCGTCGGCAAGTACGAGCCCACCGCGCTCGAGGCGTGGGCCGCAACGCAGGACGCCGCGCGCGCCCTGACCGTGCTCGTCGGTGCTGCCTCCAGCGGAGCAGCCGCTCCCCTGTCACTGAGTGCAGCCCAGGACCTCGCCCGGTCGAGCAACCCCGACCTGCTCGTGGGTGGCGTGGCCATCCCCGAGCGGCACACCCGCCGCGGCAACGAGCACGAGCGCCTGCTCGCGAAGCAGGCCGCCGGCTGCCGGTTCTTCGTCACCCAGGTCGTCTACGACGTCAACGCCGCCAAGAGCCTCGTCTCGGACTATGCCTACGCCTGTCAGGCCGCCGGCATCGATCCGGTCCCGATCGTCTTCACGTTCTCGGTCTGCGGCTCGATGAAGACCCTCGAGTTCCTGCGGTGGCTCGGCGTCGACGTCCCGCGCTGGATCGAGAACGACCTGCGCCACGCCGAGGACACCCTCCAGGCGTCGTACGACCAGGCACTGGCCACAGCGACCGACCTGATCGCGTACTGCGAGCGACTCGGCGTGCCGTTCGGGCTCAACGTCGAGAGCGTCTCCATCCGCAAGGTGGAGATCGACGCCTCCGTCGAGCTCGCGCGGCGCCTGATCGAGGAGCTCGCCGCCCCCGCTTGACCTCGAGTGCACTCGAAGGCGCAAACTGGGCCGATGTCCTTCACGATCGCCGAGATGGCCGAACAGACCGGGCTCACCCCGCACACCCTGCGCTACTACGAGCGCGACGGCCTGCTGCTCGGCGCCGTCGATCGAGCGACCTCCGGGCACCGTCGCTACTCGGCACAGGATCTGGCGTGGATCACCCTGATCACCCGGCTCCGCGCGACGGGCATGCCGATCCGCGACGTGAAGCGGTACGCCGCCCTGGTCCGCGCAGGTGACGGCAACGAGTCCGAGCGCCTCGACCTGCTGCTCGCCCATCGGGCGCGCGTGGAGGCCCAGCTCGCCGAGATCACCGGCCACCTGCGTGCCGTCGACCACAAGATCGGGATCTACGAGGGAAAGGTCGAGCAGGCCTTGACTTCGAGCGCACTCGAAGCCGTTGAGTAGAGGGCATGAGCACTCCACGACGCACTCTCGGCACTGCTTCCCCGCTCGACGTCTCCGCCCTCGGCCTGGGCTGCATGGGGATGTCGGAGTTCTACGGCACACCTGACGAAGACGGCGGCATTGCAACCATCCACCGCGCGCTCGACCTCGGGGTCACCTTCCTCGACACGGCGGACATGTATGGCCCCTTCACCAACGAGCTGCTCGTCGGCCGCGCGATCGCGGACCGCCGCGACCAGGTCCAGCTCGCCACCAAGTTCGGCAACGAGCGCCTGCCTGACGGCACGCGCGTCGGCATCAACGGCCGTCCCGAGTACGTCCGCGCCGCCTGCGATGCCTCCCTCCAGCGGCTCGGCGTCGACCACATCGACCTCTACTACCAGCACCGCGTCGACAAGACCGTGCCGATCGAGGAGACCGTCGGCGCCATGGCGGAGCTCGTGACCGCCGGCAAGGTGCGCCACCTCGGGCTCTCCGAGGCATCGGCCGTCACCATCCGCCGGGCACACGCGGTGCACCCGATCACCGCGCTCCAGACCGAGTACTCACTCTTCACGCGCGACATCGAGGACGAGATCCGGCCGGTGCTCCGCGAGCTCGGGATCGGGCTGGTGCCCTACTCGCCCCTCGGACGCGGCCTGCTGACCGGCGCCATCACGACGGCGAGCGGGGCCGACGGCACCGCTGACTTCCGGCGCTCGGCGTACTTCCCGCGCTTCCAGGGTGACGCGCTGGCGCAGAACCTGACCCTCGTCGACAACGTCCGGGCCATCGCCGAGGCGAAGGGCGCAACGCCCGGCCAGATCGCGCTGGCCTGGGTGCTCGCACAGGGCGACGACATCGCGCCCATCCCGGGCACCAAGCGGGTCCGCTACCTCGAGGAGAACGTCGGCGCACTCACCGTGGACCTGACGGCAACGGACCTCGCAGATCTCGAGCGGGCAGTGCCGCGGGACGCCGTCGCGGGCGCCCGGTACGGCGACATGTCGCACATCGACGCCTGAGGCTGCCGACTCGCAGCCCGTCAGAGGCAGCGCATCGCGATGCCACGGACGACTGCCTCACCGCAGGCGTCCGTGGCGTCGAGGTCGACCTCGGCCTCGATGACCCAGTCGTTGTTGCCTTCAGGGTCGGCGATCGTCTGGATCGCCTTCCAGACGCGGCCATTGCGCTCGATCGTGAGGAACTTCGGTCCGCGCGCATCCCCCTCGAGCACCATGTCGTCGTGCTCGGCGAAGTACGCCTCCAGTGCCTCGTCCCATCGGCTGCGGGTCATGACGACCTCGGCCGGGGGCTCGGTGCGGTCGGCGGCGTCGCGCTCGAGCCGCATGAGCCCGTCGAGGTTGTCGCGGGCCGCCAGGTCGAGCCGGCGCCACATCGCGTTGCGGATCATCACCAGGAACGCCGGCGTGTCAGTCAACGCGCGGGGCGGCTTCGGCGGCTCGTGGTGGCTCACCTCGGGAGCGACGTGGTCCGGGTGGGCCAGCGCCTCCCACTCGTCGAGGAGGCTCGAGTCGGTCTGGCGGACGGTCTCCCCCAGCCACTCCACGAGCTCCTCGAGCTCTGCCGTGCGGTGTGCGTCCGGCACCGTCTGCCGCAGTGTGCGGTAGGCATCGGTGAGGTAGCGCAGCACCAGGCCCTCGGAGCGCGCCAGCTGGTAGCGGAAGACGAAGTCGGTGAACGACATCGCGCTCTCCCACATCTCCCGGACGATGCTCTTGGGGCTGAGGGCGTCCTCGGGCAGCCACGGGTGCTTCGAGCGATACATCTCGTACGCCGCTCCCAGCAGCTCGGCGAGCGGCTGCGGCCAGGTCACTGCCTCGAGGAGGGCCATCCGCTCGTCGTACTCGACGCCGTCGGCCTTCATCTCCTGCACCGCGGCGCCGCGCGCGGCGTACTGCTGGGCGAAGAGGATCTGCCGCGGTGCCTCGAGCACGGACTCGATGACCGAGACCGTGTCGAGCATCACGGTCTCGGACGCGGGGTCGAGCAGATCGAGCACCTCGACTGCAAAGTGGGCCAGCGGCTGATTGAGGGCGAAGTCGGCCGGCAGCGTGTCGGTCAGTACGTAGCGGCGGCCGAAGCCGTCGACCTCGTCGAGCCGGGTGAGCACTCCGCTGGCGACCAGTGACCGCACCAGCCGGATCGCGCGACGGGTGAGCCGCAGCTGCGAGCGGCGGTCCTCGTGGTTCTCCTGGAGGAGCCGGCGCATCGCCTCCGCGGTGTCCTCGGTGCGCGCCGCCACGTTGAGGAGCATCGAGTTGTCGACCTTCATCCGGCTTTGCAGCGACTCCGGGATGCCGTCGACGAGCTTGCTGAAGGTCGCCTCGGTCCACACGACGGCGCCCTCGGGCGCCTTCCGCAGCTGCGCCTTGGAGTTCTTCTTCCCCGCAGCGCGGCGTTCCTCCGCCTTGGCCTTGGCCTTCTCGTTCTCGATGACGTGCTCCGGCGCCTGGACGACGACGAAGCCGGCGGTGTCGTAGCCGGCACGACCCGCGCGACCGGCGATCTGCAGGAACTCCCGCACGCGCAGCACGCGCGACCGATTGCCGTCGAACTTCGCCAGGCCCGTGAAGAGCACGGTGCGGATCGGCACGTTGATGCCCACACCGAGCGTGTCCGTGCCGCAGATGACGGTCAGCAAGCCCTGCTGTGCGAGCTGCTCCACGAGCCGGCGGTAGCGGGGCAGCATTCCCGCGTGGTGAACCCCGATGCCGGCCTTGAGCAGCTGGCTGAGCGTCTTGCCGAAGCCGGCGCCGAAGCGCACGGTGGCGATCTTGTCGGCGATTCTCTGCTTGTTCTCGGCAGGCACCGAGAGCTTCGCCTTGAGCAGCGACGTCGCGTGCTCGACGGCGTCCTTCTGCGTGAAGTGGACGACGTAGACCGGTGCCTGCTTCGTCGAGACGAGGTCCTCGAGCGTGTCCGCGAGGGGCTCCAGCGACCAGGTGAAGTGGAGCGGAATGGGACGCTCCGCGCCGTCGACCAGCGCCGTCTCCCTGCCCGTACGCCGGGTCAGGTCGGCGCTGATCTCCGTGATGTCGCCGAGCGTGGCGCTCATCAGCAGGAACTGAGCCTGCGGCAGCTCGAGCAGCGGCACCTGCCAGGCCCAGCCACGGTCGGGCTCGGCGTAGTAGTGGAACTCGTCCATGACGACGAGGCCGACGTCGGCGGCCTTGCCCTCACGCAGCGCGATGTTGGCCAGCACCTCGGCGGTGCAGCAGATGATCGGGGCGTCCGGGTTGACGCTCGCGTCGCCGGTCAGCATGCCGACGTCGTCCGGCCCGAAGACCTCACACAGGGCAAAGAACTTCTCGCTCACCAGCGCCTTGATGGGCGCGGTGTAGAAGCTCACCCGGTCATCGGCGAGCGCCGCGAAGTGGGCGGCGATGGCGACCAGCGACTTGCCCGAGCCCGTCGGCGTCGCCAGCACGACGTTGTTGCCGGCGAAGATCTCGAGGACCGCCTCCTCCTGGTGCGGATAGAGGCTGATCCCCTCGCCGTCGGCCCAGGTCGAGAAGGCCTCGTATCCCTGCTCGCTCGCGCTCATCGGGCCCTCGGGTGCGCGGTCGCGAAGACCTCACGCAGGTTGTCGACAGTGACGAGCGTGTAGACCTGCGTCGTCGTCACGCTCGCGTGCCCGAGCAGCTCCTGCACCACACGTACGTCGGCGCCGCCGTCGAGCAGGTGGGTGGCGAACGAGTGGCGCAGCGTGTGCGGCGAGACGTCCTTGGTGACCCCGGCAAGACCGGCCGCCTTGACCAGCACGGCCCATGCCGACTGGCGACTCAGACGCCCTCCGCGGGAGTTGAGGAAGATCGCGCCTGCGGGTGTCGTCGTGCTCATCAGGTCGGGACGGGCATCGCGGAGGTACGCCGCCAGCGCGTCGCGGGCATAGGAGCCGATCGGCACGATCCGCTCCTTCGAGCCCTTGCCCTTCAGCAGCACCTGGCCGAGCTCCAGGTCGATGTCATCGACATCGAGACCGACGGCCTCGGAGATCCGCGCCCCGGTGCCGTAGAGCACCTCGAGCAGCGCGCGGTCGCGGAGCGCGAGCCGCGTGCCCGAAGCCCCGGCGGCCTCGAGGATCGCCTCGACCTCCGACAGCGGGAGCGCCTTGGGCAGCCGCTTCGCCGGCGCAGGCGGCTTCACCGCAGCGGCAGGGTCGTGCGTGGCCAGGCCGTCGAGCACCGCGAACTTGTGGAAGCCCCGGACCGCGACGATCGTCCGCGCCGCGCTCGTCGATCCGAGCGGCGGGTGGTCCGCGTCGCCTTCGCGCAGCTTGACCAGGAACCCGGTCACGGTGGCCTCGGTGATCGCGTCCATCTCCGTCACGCCAGCGGCAGCCAGGTACGCGGCGTACCGACGAAGGTCGCGACGGTAGGAGCTCAGCGTGTTGGCGGCGAGGCCGCGCTCAACGGCGAGGTGGTCCAGCCAGGTGCGGATCGCGCGCTCGACCGGGCCCACACTCACGCGAGGCCCTTGGCGCGCGCCAGCAGCAGGGCCAGCGCGATCGGGGCGTCGGAGATGCGGCCGTCGAGCACCGCGGCGTACAGGTCGTCGAAGGGGGCGCGGAAGACCTGCATCTCCGCTTCCTCGCCGTGCAGCTCGAAGTCTCCACGGCTGACCGGCGTCAGGCCGGTCGCGACGTAGAGGTGGTGCCGCTCCGCGGTGATGCCCGGGCTCGCCCAGACCGACGCGAGGTGCACCCACTCGTCGGCGGCCAGCTCAACCTCTTCGCGGAGCTCGCGCTTCGCGACCTCGAGCGGGTCCTCCCCCGGGACGTCACAGATGCCGGCAGGCAGCTCGACGAAGGCGATGTTCGCCGGGTGGCGGTACTGCTGGAGGCAGAGCACCTGCCCGTCGGCATCCACCGCCAGGACGATCGCGGCACCCGGGTGCTCGAGGACCAGCCGGCGGAACGGCTCCCCCTCGCCCGTGCCGTCGTCGCCGGGGCGGCGTACCTGGTCGGAGCGGAGCGCGACCACCCAGCCGTCCCGGTGGATGTCCTCGGAGGACACCACCGGCCACGACTCGGGACGGTCAGCGATCGTCATCAGGTGCGGGTCAGTCCTCGATGCGGTCGTCGGCCGAGTCCTCGACCTTGTGCAGCTGCGACTCGTCGATCGGGATCCGCAGCTCACGCTGGCGCTCGATCGCCGCCTTCACCAGGCCGGCGAAGAGCGGGTGCGGCCGCGTCGGGCGCGACTTCAGCTCCGGGTGCGCCTGCGTCGAGATGTAGTACGGGTGGACGTCCTTCGGCAGCTCCACGAACTCGACGACGTCGAGGTCGGGGTTGATGCCGGAGAAGACCAGACCCGCGTCCTCGAGCTGCGCGCGGTAGGCGTTGTTGACCTCGTAGCGGTGGCGGTGACGCTCGGTGATGAGCTCCTCGCCGTAGACCTCACGCGCCAGGGTGCCCTTGCCGAGCTTCGCCGGGTAGGACCCGAGGCGCATCGTGCCGCCCAGGTCGCCTGCCCCGTCGACGATCGCCTTCTGCTCCTCCATGGTCGCGATGACCGGCTCGGGCGTCTCCGGGTCGAACTCCGTGGACGCGGCCTTGTCGAGACCGAGCACGTTGCGGGAGTACTCGATCACCATCGACTGCAGGCCGAGGCAGATGCCGAGCGTGGGGATGCCGTGGGTACGGGCGTACTGCAGCGCGCCGAGCTTGCCCTCGAGGCCGCGGATGCCGAAGCCACCGGGGACGAGGACGGCGTCGACGTCGCCGAGGTGCTTCGCGGCACCGGCGGGCGTCTCGCACTCGTCGGAGGCGATCCACTCGACGTTGACCTTCGCCTCGTTGGCGAAGCCACCGGCGCGCAGCGCCTCGGCCACGGAGAGGTAGGCGTCGGGGAGGTCGATGTACTTGCCGACGAGCGCGACGGTGACCTCCTCCTTCGGGTGGTGGACGCGCTTGAGCAGGTCGTTCCAGAGCGACCAGTCGACGTCGCGGAACGGCAGGTCCAGCTTGCGTACGACGAGGGCGTCGAGGCGCTCGCGGTGGAGCACCTTCGGGATGTCGTAGATCGACGGGGCATCGGCCGCGGTGACGACCGCGTCCTCGTCGACGTCGCACATCAGCGCGATCTTGGACTTGATGCTCTGCGGGAGCTCACGGTCAGCGCGGCAGACGACGGCGTCGGGCTGCAGACCGATGGTGCGCAGCGCGGCGACGGAGTGCTGCGTCGGCTTGGTCTTCAGCTCCTTCGACGGGCCGATGTACGGCACGAGGGAGACGTGGATGAAGAAGACGTTGTCGCGCCCGATCTTCTGGCGGACCTGACGCGCGGCCTCGAGGAACGGCAGCGACTCGATGTCGCCGACCGTGCCACCGATCTCCGTGATGACCACGTCGATCTCGGGCGCGTGCATCGCCAGGATGCGGTCGACGATCTCGTTGGTGATGTGCGGGATGACCTGCACCGTCTCACCGAGGTACTCGCCACGGCGCTCCTTGGCGATCACGTTGGAGTAGACCTGACCCGTGGTCACGTTGGCGTTGCCCACGAGGTCGGTGTCGAGGAAGCGCTCGTAGTGACCGATGTCGAGGTCGGTCTCGGCGCCGTCCTCGGTCACGAAGACCTCGCCGTGCTGGAACGGGTTCATCGTGCCCGGGTCCACGTTGAGGTACGGGTCGAGCTTCTGCATCGTGACCCGCAGACCGCGAGCCTTGAGAAGAGCACCCAGGCTCGAGGCGGTGAGGCCCTTGCCGAGGGACGACGCGACGCCTCCGGTGACGAAGACGTGCTTGGTCTGCGAGGCACTGGCCAAGGGAACTCCCGTTGTCGAATCTCTATCGGCTACGGGGTTCCATCCTACCGGACGATTGGAGCCGGTTGGTGTCAGGCTCGCGCCGCGCGGGCGGCTTCGAGCAGCTCCTCGGCGTGGGCGAGCGCCGTGTCGGACTCATCCATGCCGGCGAGCATCCGCGAGAGCTCGCGCGCACGCTCGTCCTCGCTGAGCACCGTGAGGCCGGACGTGGTCACGACGCCGTCGGTCGACTTGGCGATCACGACGTGCCGGTCGGCGTACGCCGCGACCTGCGGGAGGTGGGTCACGACCAGCACCTGGGCGGTGCGGGCAAGCTGCGCGAGGCGCCGGCCGATCTCGACGGCCGCCTTGCCGCCCACGCCGGAGTCGACCTCGTCGAAGACGAACGTCGGCACCGGGCTGGTGCCCGCGAGGGCCACCTCGAGGGCCAGCATGACGCGCGACAGCTCACCGCCCGACGCACCCTTGTGGAGCGGTCGCGCATCCGAACCGGTGTTGGCCGCCAGCAGGAACTCGACCTCGTCGATGCCGTGCGACGCATAGCGCAGCCAGCGCTCCCCCACCTGCAACGGCAGGGTCGGCGCATCGGCGTCGGGCGCGGCCTCGTCGACCTGCGACACGGCCAGCGACACGCGCGCGTGGGGCATGGCGAGCAGGCCGAGCTCCGCCGTGATCTCGTCGGCGAGGCGCAGCGCGCAGGTCTGGCGGGCCTCGCTCAACGCCGCGGCAGCGACTGCGAGCCGCGTCCGCAGGTCGGCACGCTTGGCCCGCAGCTCCGCGATCTGGTCGTCGGTGCCGTCGAGCTCGAGCAGGCGGATGGATGCCTGCTGCGACCAGGCCAGCACCTCGTCGATCGTCTCGCCGTACTTGCGGGTCAGCGCACCCAGCGCGGCCCGACGCTCGGAGACGACGGCGAGACGCGCAGGATCGGTGTCCAGCCCGGTGGCGTACGACGCGACGTCGGCTGCGACGTCGGCCAGCAGGTAGCTGACCTCGGCCAGGCGATCGGCGAGTGCGGCGGCTTCGTCGTCGTGCTCCCGCACCCCGTCGAGAAGCCGTCGGGCAGCCGACACGGCGCCCAGGGCGTCGGGTCGGTCGTGCTCGGACGAGAGTGCCTCGCGCGCCTGCTCGGCGGCACCGCGCAAGGTGTCGGCGAACCCGAGCCGGGCCTCCTCGGCGGCCAGTGCGACGTCCTCGCCGGACAGCGGCTCGACGGCCCCGACCTCCTCGAGTCCGAACCGGAGCAGGTCCGCCTCGCGGGCGCGCTCGCGTGCGTGCGCCACGACATCCGCGAGCTCGCGCTCGGTAGCGCCGAGCTCCTTGTGGATCGCGCGATACGCCTCGAGCAGGGAGGTGATCTCCTCGCCGCCGAACCGGTCGAGCGCCTCACGCTGCGCGCTGGCCTTGAGCAGGCGGTGCTGGTCGGACTGGCCGTGGACCGCGACGAGCGAGTCCGACAGGTCGGCGAGCTGTGACGCCGGCACCGAGGCGCCACCGACGAAGGCGCGCGAGCGGCCCTCGCTCGAGATGTTGCGGGCCAGCAGGACGCGTCCGTCCTCCGCCTCGCCCCCGAGCTCGTCGACCGCAGCGGCGAAGTCGGCCAGGCCCTCGGCGTGCACGACACCTTCGACGCGCGCGGCCTTCGCGCCGCGACGGACCGCCCCGGAGTCCGCACGGCCGCCCATGAGGAGGCCGAGTGCCGTGACGATCATGGTCTTGCCCGCGCCGGTCTCGCCGGTGATCGCGGTCAGCCCCGGACCGAGCTCCAGCGTGGAGGACTCGATCACTCCAAGCGACTGGATCCGGATTTCTTCAAACATCAGTCGTTTCCGTTCTCGCGCATGCGCCTCTCGGCAGCGCCCCGCCAGCCCTCCACCGACAGACCGAACTTCGCGACCAGACGGTCGGTGAACGGCGAGTCGTGCAGGCGGACGAGCGGCACCGGGGCGCCGCGGCGTACCTCGATGCGGGCGCCGGGCGGCAGGTCGACGGTGCGCCGACCGTCGCACCACAGGACGCCGGCGCCTTCGTTGGTGGACATCACCTCGACGGCGATGACAGAGCTCGGGGCGACGACCATCGGTCGCGCAAACAGGGCGTGCGCACTCAGCGGCACGATCAGCAGGGCCTCGACGACCGGCCAGACCACGGGCCCGCCCGCGCTGAAGTTGTACGCCGTCGAGCCGGTCGGCGTGGCGCACACGACGCCGTCCGCGCCCCAGCGGGACAGCGGGCGGCCGTCGATCTCGACGACCAGCTCGAGCATGCGCTCGCGCGCCGCCTTCTCCACCGATGCCTCGTTGAGGGCGAAGGTGTTGGCGACGACCTCGGCTCCCTGGAGCACCGTGACGTCGACGGTCAGGCGCTCCTCGGTGGTCCAGCGGCGATCGACGATCGCGCTGATCGTGTGCTCGACGTCATCCGGCTCGGCCTCGGCGAGGAACCCGACGTGGCCCAGGTTGACGCCCAGCAGCGGGGTGCCCGAACGATGCGTGATCTCGGCGGCGCGCAGGATGGTGCCGTCGCCACCGATGACCACAGCCAGCTCGCAGTGCACCGCGGCTGACCCGTCGTCCGGCACGACCTCGACGAGCGCACCATCGGGCCGCAGGCCGAGCTCGGCTGCCTCGGCTGCGAGCAGGCGTACGACGATGCCGTGGGCGCTCAGCGACTTCACGAAGGAGTGCGCGATCTCGCACGCGGCGTCGCGCGTCGTGTTGGCCACGACCAGGACGCGCCGCAGCGAACGGGCGTCGCGTGAGGGGTCCGGAATCGTCACGGGTCCACCTTCTCACCCTGCGCCGACAGTGGTGCGGACCTCGCGGCTCCGGCTTCCGCGGCGATCTCGTCGGCGCCGATGGTCGCCTCACCGCGACGCAACCACAGGAAGAACTCCACGTTGCCGGAGGGGCCGGGGAGCTTGCTCGTCGACACGGCCCGCGCACCCCAGCCACGTCGCGCCGCCGCGTCGGCAATCGCCGTGACCGTCTCGGCCCGCAGCGCCGCGCTCCGGACGACGCCGCCCTTGCCCAGACGATCCTTGCCCACCTCGAACTGCGGCTTGACCATGAGCGCCAGGTCGGCGTCGGGAGCGCAGACTCCGATCAGCGCATCCAGGACGAGCTCAAGGCTGATGAAGGACAGGTCGCCGACGACGACGTCCACCTCTCCGCCGAGCATCTCGGTGGTGATGTCACGGATGTTGGTGCGGTCGTGCACCTGCACGCGCTCGTCGTTCTGCAGGCGCCAGATCAGCTGGCCGTAACCCACGTCGACGGCGACGACCTCGCGCGCCCCGGCCCGCAGGAGGACGTCCGTGAAGCCTCCGGTGGAGGCGCCGGCGTCGAGGCACCGTCGGCCCTCGACCGCGAGGCCGAGGGGGCCAAAGGCCTCGAGCGCCCCCGCCAGCTTGTGCGCACCGCGCGAGGCGTAGCCGGGGTCGTCCGGGTCGTCGATGACGTAGATGTCGGCGTCGGTCGTCACCTGCGTGGCGGGCTTCGTCGCCACGGCGCCACCGACCTTCACACGGCCGGCGCCGAGAAGCTCGGAGGCGTGCGAACGGGAGGTGGCAAGGCCACGCCGGACGAGTTCAGCGTCCAGGCGGAGACGGCGGGGCGGCATCAGCCGACAGGGCCCGCGCTGGTCGGAGGACGGGGCCCGGACGGCGCGTCGAGTGCTCCCCGCAGCTGCGCGTGGGCGTGCTCGAAGACGGCGACGTGCTCGTCGACGGGCAGCTCTGCGAGGCCCGCCAGGCTCGCGATCACGCCGTCGACCGCACCGTGACCGGTCTCGGGCGCCGGGGCCACCGGCTCCGCCGACCCGGGCTCGATCCCGGCCTGCTCCTCGCTCATGGACCCAACGCTACCGAACGCAGGGCCTCCGGCACGTGCAGCGGTTGTCCCGTGGCGTCCAGGTGCTGCCAGGCGACACCGGCGACGGCTCGCCACCAGTCGTCACGTGTGCCTTCACCGGAGAGCACCAAGGCGCCGTCCACTGCGCGTGCCGCCCATCCACCGCACAGCGCCACCCCTCCGTCGTACGACGGAACAGGGTGGGCAACCAGCAGGCCGTGCAGGTCCGAGGCGAGGTACGTCGGCCGAAGCGCGGGCGGTGCTCCAACCAGGTCGTCGAGGCCGCTCACACCCGTGAGGACGAGCAGCGAGTCGATCCCCGCATTGCGGGCGCCCTCGATGTCGGTGTCGAGCCGGTCGCCGACCATCAGTGGTCGGTGACCACCGACTCGACGCACGGTCTCGTCGAGCAGGGGGCGATCCGGCTTGCCGGCGACGACTGCGCGGACCCCGCTGAACTCCTCGATCAGCCGCACGACCGCACCATGCCCGGGACCGATCCCCGCAGAAGTCGGAATGGTCAGATCGGCGTTGGTCGCGACCCACGGCATGCCTCCGCGCACCAGGATCGACGCCTCGAGGATGCGCCGCCACGGCAGGTCGGGCCCGTAGCCCGTCACGACCGCGACTGCTTCGGACGACGACTCGGTGGGCACGAGGCCTGCCTCGCGGAGGGCAGCGTCGACCCCCTCGCCGCCACACAGGAAGATCCGCGCACCGGCACCCCACCGCTCGCGGAGCAGCCTGGCTGCTGCCTGTGCCGAGGTCACGACGTCCTCGGCGGTGGCTGCCACGCCGAGATCGCTCAGATGCCGGGCCACGACGCCGGGCGGGCGGGCCGCGTTGTTGGTGACGAAGGCGACGGACGTGCCGCGAGACCGCACGTCCGCAATGGCGTGCGCCGCCCCCGGCACGGCCTGCTCCCCGATGTAGACGACGCCGTCCAGGTCGAGCATGGCCAGGTCGTACGTGTCGACCAGAGGTGCATCACTGGCGCGAAGCACTTGCTGTTTCCCCCTACGATGCACCGAATGGAGACCCTGCCGGAACCCGGACCGCAGTTGGTGCTGCGGCCCTTCCGTGCGCTCAGGCTCCGCGAGAGCTTCGTGGGCGCCCCGGTGGCCAACAGGATCTTCGCTCGACCCTATCGGTCGGCGGCACGCCGCCTGCAGGACTGGCAGCGCCAGCGACACATCCGGCTCGACGACGCGCCGGCCCTCTACATCCACGAGTACACCTCGTCGGGCGTGAGCGTGCGGGGCCTCGTCGGCGAGCTGGACGTCACGCGCGCCGGCAGCGCTGTGCTCCCCCACGAGGCTGTCCGCCTGGAGCAGGTCGCCGAGCTGGCCGAGCGCATGGAGACCATCGCGCTCAACCCGGCTCCGATCCTGCTGATGCACCGGGGCACTGCGGCCCTCCGCACCGCGGTCGACCTCCTCACCGAGCGTCGCCCCGACGTCGCCTTCTCGGACCCCGGTGGGCAGCATCACCGCATGTGGCGGATCCAGGACCCGGACGACGTGCAGCTGCTCGGCACCCTCGTCGCGCCGAGCCGCGCTGTCATCGCCGACGGCCATCACAGGTACGCCGCGGCGCTCGAGCTCGCCGAGCAGCGTCCGGGCACCGAGTGGGAGCAGACCCTCGTCATGCTGGTCGACCAGGCGGACACGCCGCTGCAGCTGGGAGCGATCCACCGGACGGTCACCGGGCTCACCCTCGAGACGATCGCCAGCGCGGCGATCCGACGGGGCGACGACTACCGGCCGCACCCGAACAGGCGCGAGGCCCTCGCCGGACTCGAGCACGCCATGGTCCTGCACGACGGTGAGTCGTGGGCGACGTTGCACCCCCACGGACTGCAGCTGCCCGTCTTCGCGCTCCACGAGGAGCTGCTGCCGGCGTGGGGTGTCGACCAGGACCAGGTGCGCCATCACCACACCGCCGGCCAGGCGCTGGCACGCGCCCGCGACGGCGTGGCCATCCTGCTCCCCGCGCCCTCGTTCGAGCAGGTGGCAACAGCCGCCCGCGCCGGACGACCCTTCCCGCAGAAGGCCACGTCGTTCCAGCCCAAGCCGCATCTCGGCGCACTCATGCGGGACCTTCGGACCTGACCGAGCGGCGACACGCAGACACCTCGATCTCCACGAGAGGCACCACCCCGGCGCCCGTGCGGAAGACCCGTCGCCTGAGCGCACCCGACACCTCGACCTCGTCCCCCGTCACCCACCGCGCCACCGAACGGCGGAGCCGGGCGGTCCACACGGCGCAGTCGACCCAGTCCGCACCGGGCCGCGGGCTGTCCGCGGGCCGCGGCACCGACAGCCGGAACGACACCACCTTGTCGCCGCTCGGAAGAACCCGCTCCTCCGGATCGCGGGTTACTCTGCCCGCAAGATGCACCTCGTTGGTCATCACTCCACCTCCGGTCCCGATCAGACCCTGAAATGCCAACAGGCCCGGACCATGAGGTCCGGGCCTGTTGAAAGCAACGACAGGGCACGCCCTGTGCAGCGAAAGCGGGTCAGCGCAGCTTCTTCTCCAGCGCCTCCGAGCGCTCCATCGCGTCGGTGATCTCCTCACCATCGATGCCGGCCGTGCGGTGGAACCAGGTCAGCGCCTCGTCGAGGCGACCAGCGGCCTCGAGCGTGTCGGCGTACGCGTAGCGAAGACGCACCACCCACGACGCCCGCGAGCGGGACATCAGCGGAGCGAACTCGAGGGTGCGCAGCGCGGCGTCGATCTCACCGAGGTCCCGACGCGCGCCGGCCTCGACGATGGTCATCTCAGCCTTCGCGTCGGCGTCGAAGTTGGCGACGGCGGTGTTCTTCGCCAGGGCCAGCGCCCGGTCGGGGCGACCCAGGGCGCGCTCGCAGTCAGCCATGATCGGCAGGTACGCCGAGTTGCCGTTCATCCGCTTGGCGGCGCGCAGCTCGGAGAGCGCCTCGGCGTACTCCCCCGCTGCGTAGGCAGCCTCGCCGCACGCCTCGCGCACGACCGCGAGACGCGCCGCGCGCGCCCGCGCAGCGAGCGTGTGCTTGTACGCCGTGGCCGGGTCCTCGTCGATGATCATGCCGGCAGCAGCGAGGTGACGAGCAACGCGCGCCGCCAGCTTCTCCGGCAGGCCCTTGAGCTGCGCCTGGACAGAGCGGTCGAGCTCCTTGCCGGTGATCTCCTCGGGGATCTCCGGACCGTCGTAGCGAGCCTGCTGCTCGGTGCGGGGACGGTCGTCGTCCGCGGGACGCTTCCAGTCGTCCTTCCGCCCCGGGCGCGAGCCCGGCTTCCGGTCGCCGTACGCCGGCTTGCCGTCACGGCCTCCGGAGCGGCCACCGCGCGAATCGGGCTTGCCGCCGCGATCGCTGTAGCTCTTGCCACCACGCTCGTCGGACCCACCATCGCGGCCTTCGCCACGACCGGCAGCCCGGAAGTCAGACTTGCCGCTGCCACCACGCGCAGCCGGCTTGCCGCCACCGCTCGCGGGGCGACCGCCACCCTGGGGACGCCCACCACGCGGGGCGTCAGAACGACGGGGACGGGACTGGTCAGCCATGGGGGCAACCTTTCAACAACGGCGGCGTGCTCACGGCGCTCCGTGTGCACAGGTGGTGGACAAAAGACTAGGGGCCCCCGCGAAGGCGGAGGCCCCTAGTGAAAATTTGTCCGGCGACGTCCTACTCTCCCACAACCTCCCGGTTGCAGTACCATCGGCGCTGTCAGGCTTAACTTCCGGGTTCGGAATGGAGCCGGGTGTTTCCCTGACGCTATGGCCGCCGAAACTCTATGGAGTTAGATCACCAACTCGCAAAGCTTCTGGGCTTTGGACTTGGTTCCCGACCGTAACTCGGGAACCACACAGTGGACGCGCAACATCTTTGAGGGACAAGCCCTCGGCCTATTAGTACCGGTCGGCTGGGCATTACTGCTGTACACCTCCGGCCTATCAACCCAGTCATCTACTGGGGGCCTTACCCGGTTAACCCGGTGGGAAACCTCATCTTGAAACGTGCTTCCCGCTTAGATGCATTCAGCGGTTATCACTTCCGAACGTAGCCAACCAGCCGTGCTCCTGGCGGAACAACTGGCACACCAGAGGTTCGTCCATCCCGGTCCTCTCGTACTAGGGACAGCCTTTCTCAAGTTTCCTGCGCGCGCGGCGGATAGGGACCGAACTGTCTCACGACGTTCTAAACCCAGCTCGCGTGCCGCTTTAATGGGCGAACAGCCCAACCCTTGGGACCTACTCCAGCCCCAGGATGCGACGAGCCGACATCGAGGTGCCAAACCATCCCGTCGATATGGACTCTTGGGGAAGATCAGCCTGTTATCCCCGGGGTACCTTTTATCCGTTGAGCGACGCCGCTTCCACATGCCAGCGCCGGATCACTAGTTCCGACTTTCGTCCCTGCTCGAGCTGTCACTCTCACAGTCAAGCTCCCTTGTGCACTTACACTCGAAACCTGATTGCCAACCAGGCTGAGGGAACCTTTGAGCGCCTCCGTTACATTTTAGGAGGCAACCGCCCCAGTTAAACTACCCATCAGGCACTGTCCCTGATCCAGATAATGGACCTAGGTTAGACATCTAGTACGACCAGAGTGGTATTTCAACGTTGACTCCACACTAACTGGCGTTAATGCTTCACAGTCTCCCACCTATCCTACACAAGCCGAACCAAACACCAATACCAAACTATAGTAAAGGTCCCGGGGTCTTTCCGTCCTGCCGCGCGTAACGAGCATCTTTACTCGTAGTGCAATTTCGCCGAGTCCACGGTTGAGACAGCGCCCAAGTCGTTACTCCATTCGTGCAGGTCGGAACTTACCCGACAAGGAATTTCGCTACCTTAGGATGGTTATAGTTACCACCGCCGTTTACTGGGGCTTAAGTTCTCAGCTTCGACTTACGTCTAACCGGTCCCCTTAACCTTCCAGCACCGGGCAGGAGTCAGTCCGTATACATCGTCTTACGACTTAGCACGGACCTGTGTTTTTAGTAAACAGTCGCTTGGGCCTGGTCTCTGCGGCCATCAACGCTTTGTGGAGCAAGTCCACTCACGAATCCGGCCCCCCTTCTCCCGAAGTTACGGGGGCATTTTGCCGAGTTCCTTAACCATGGTTCACTCGATCGCCTTGGTATTCTCTACCTGATCACCTGAGTCGGTTTGGGGTACGGGCGGCGCATAGCTCGCTAGAGGTTTTTC
>NZ_SJZJ01000018.1 GCF_004337475.1 Nocardioides jejuensis
GGTGACCATCAACGGCGTCGACTACCCCGTCACCGACGGAACCGTCACCGTCAACGGCACGACCTACCCGGTCACGCCTGGCACCACCGACGGCGGCTCCACCACTCCCGGCAGCACCACCCCGGGAACGACGGACGGCAGCTCCACGCCCACCGATGGCGGCAGCAGCACCACGCCGGGCTCGACCGACGGCACGGAGCAGCCGCTGGCGATCAGCGAACCGACCGTCAACGGCAAGTCCGCTGACGCGCCCGGTTCGGCAAAGGCCGAGGCACACCGGCCGGCTCGGGTGGCGTTCACTGTCACCAACACGAGCCAGCAGGACGTGACCGACGTCAGCGGCCAGACCGACAACGGCTCCGTGACCTGCTCGGACACCGAGCTTGCTCCCGGGGAGACCGCCACCTGCACGGGGCGGATCGTTCCGGAGGAGGGCGCCCAGTCGACGCCCGTCTCGGTGTCGGCGACGACCGCGGACGGGGCTCGCACCACCGCCAGCCGTCCGGTCTACCTGTCGGGCGTCGCGGTCAAGGGCGTCGCAGCTCCGGTCGCCCAGGCTCCGGCGGCTCAGGCTCCGGCAGTTGCGGTTGGCGGGCACACCTCGATGCCGTCCACGGGCGGCGCCAAGGCGGGCGTGGCCAGCGTCATCCTCGGAGGCGTTCCGGCGCCGACGGGTCTGCAGCAGGTCATCGACCCGGCTGCCGGTGCGTACCCGATGCCGCTCGGCGGCGTCGGTACCGGTGGCGGCGGCATGGCCGACGTGCGGATCGGCAACCACGAGCAGGACGGCGACCACGACGTGTACGCCTGGCTGCTCCTCCTCGCAGGCGCGGGTGCCGTTTCGGCCCAGCGCGTGCGCACCTCCCGCTCGCGCTGACAAGCACGAGCACCTCGCTGACGGGGTGCGGCCCACGAGTCGCACCCCGTCAGCACCACCCATGAGCCACCTCCCAGCCCCTTGAGAGGCCCTGATGACGATCACCCCTGACCAGGCCACGAGCGCGACCGAGCGGCTCGTCAGCGACGACCAGCTCGAGGCGTCGCGGATCCCGGTGACCAAGGTCGGCTTCGCCACCATCGGCGGTGGCCTCGGGTCGTTCGCACTCGTGAACCGTCTCCGGATCGCGGGCGTGCCAGCCGAGGACATCGCCGTGATCGGAGCCCACCACTCCCCCGGCACCACCTTCTTCCAGCGATGCACCGCCCTGGGACTCACCGGAGACAGCCGCCTCCGCAGCGAGTCCTCGGCCCGCATCGACAACCTCTGGGGCTTCCCCGGCTACGCCAGCCAGGAGGCCCGCCGTACGCGGAGTCCCCGGCCGCTTCTGCGTGACCTGCTCGACGGCGTGGGCGGCGAGGCGTACAGCCCGACCGTCGCCGCGGTCCGCGACGGCCTCGACAAGGAAGCGCGCCGGATCGGCTGGCACCGCATGACCAGCGGCACGCCGGCCGACCACCTCTTCAAGCGCGTCGACGGCGGCTACTTCGTGATCTGCCGGGAGAAGGGGAAGCTGGTCGCGATCCAGAGCGACCACGCCCACCTCGCGCTCGGCGCAACCGGTGCGCGCCAGCCCGCAGACGTCGCCGCCTTCCGCGAGGCGTTCCCGACGAGCACCCTGCTCACCAGCCCGTACGACGACAACGCGGCCACGCTGAGCCGCCTCGCGAACCGTGGCGGCCAGGTCGTCGTACGCGGCGCGGGACCGGCGGCCGTACACCTCCTCGAGCAGCTCGCCGCCGCTCGTGCGCGTCACGGGCGCGACCTGCACATCTGGCACGTTCTCCGGAGCTGGCCGGACGGCTCGAGCGGCAGGGACGAGGGCCTCGGCTTCCGCCACCAGCGCCTCGAGTTCCCGCGCTCGGCGTACACCGGGACGCTCCGCGAGGAGCTCCGGGGTGTGGACGAGGACGACCGCCTCGAGGCGATCGAACGGCTCGGCGCGCCGAGCACCCCGCGTCGCAAGGCGGTCGACGACGTCCTTGCCCAGGCCCGCGAGGCCGGCTGGTACGACGCCGTGGTCGGCGAGGTCGACACGTTCGCCGAGCGAAACGGTCAGATCGACACCGTCGTCCTCCTGCAGAACGGCGAGCGGATGACCGTCACGGCGGACCACGTGTTCGACGCCTCGGGCCTGGAATCCGATGCCGGCGAGCACCCTCTCGTGGCCGACCTCCTCGCCTTCAGCCCGGTCTCGACCAACCGCCTGGGCGGGCTGCGTACGGGCACGGACTGGACCGTCGACGGAGGCGACAGCGGCGACGGTCTGTTGTTCGCGACCGGGCGGACCGCGCGCGGTGGCCACTACGGCCCGGTCGACTCCTTCCTCGGGCTGCAGCAGGCAGCCCTCGCCATCGCCGACACGCTGGCGGCAGCCGGCTTCGGCGCACCGCTCACACCGCTGCGCTCGGCCCGCAGCTGGCTCCACTGGATCGGAGGGAAGTCGCTGTGACCCCCACCCTCGCCGGGCGACTGCAGACGCGGATCGCGCTTGCGGTCGTCCCCGGCCTGCCCGTGACCGCGTTCTCCGCGGCGATGCTCGACAAGCTCACCCCGGCCGACGCGCTCGTCGGCCTGGTGGCGATCACCGTCGTCGGCCTCGGCTGGGACGCGGCGTACCAGGCGATCCAGGACCGGCGGTGGGACCGCGACTGGCCCCGGCCGTTCACGCTCCTGTCGTGGATCCCGGAGGCCTTCGGGTCCTGGCTGGTGCTCCACCTCCTCGACCGGGCCGCGCCGCTGGGCACGCACCTCGCCTTCTTCACGGCACTCTGGCTCGCCGCCCTGGCGGTGCGCGCGATGGTGCTGCCGGTGCTCCTCCCCCGGTCGCGGCACGAGGGGCAGCGACTCCGCGGCGTACGAGGATCCACGTCGGACGACCCGCTGCCGGTGGCTGACAGCGTCGAGCAGACCGGACCGCAGCACTCGCGTGCCCGTGGCTTCAGCCTGATGGGGCTGAAGCCGCAGCCCGGCAACGGACGTCTGGCCACGCTGGCGCTCTTCTTCGGCATCGTCGGGGCCGTGGTGCTCCTGGCGCCGCTCCTCGACAACCACCACGCCGGCCCCATGTCCGCGGACGCCCTGATGACGAAGAGCGGCGCAGCCATGGATCGGGCGGACAAGAACGATCGGTCCGGCGCCACGAGCACCGACTGGGACACCTCGCGCCGTGTCCTCCCGTCGTCGATCGTCTTCCACGGCGCTGATCTGGCGACCACGCTGACCATGACCCTCATGAAGCCGGACGGGGTCCTGGTGACGCCCGACGAGCAGCACGCAGCGTGGTACGGACAGGGCGCCGCTCCCGGCCAGCGCGGACCCGCGGTCGTGATCGGCTCGAGCGACGCGGTCTTCAAGGGACTCCGCGACGCCCACCGGGGACAGCGCCTCCAGGTTGCCCGCAAGGACCACAGCACGGTGACGTTCGTCGTGGACAGCGTGGACACCGTCGACGCTGCGTCGTTCCCCACCCAGAAGGTGTACGGCGCCTCCCCCCGGCCACTGCTCCGCCTCGTCGGCTACGACGCGGCATCGGGTCGCAACACCATCGTCTTCGCCCACGCCGTGTCGCTGCGGAAGAGCCCGACGGAGGGCTGAGCGATGACCACGAACCAGCCGGTCCGCACGGACACCCCACCGCCCCATCCGTCGGGAGCCATCGGTCTCGGCGTCCTCGCGATCATGATGTGGGGACTCATCGGGCTGGTCGCGGGTGGCGCCTGGCTGGCCAGCGGGACCGATCACCAGCGCGGCGGCTCACCCCGTGCCATCGCACCAACCAGCCACCCCACCGCGACCGTGCAGCTCGTCTCCGGCGAGCGGCCGGAGCGGCTGCGCATCCCGAGCATCGACGTGGACACCCGCCTCATGAACCTCGGGCTC
This sequence comes from Nocardioides jejuensis, assembly GCF_004337475.1. Taxonomy (GTDB): domain Bacteria; phylum Actinomycetota; class Actinomycetes; order Propionibacteriales; family Nocardioidaceae; genus Nocardioides; species Nocardioides jejuensis. Next base: position 3,881 of record NZ_SJZJ01000018.1, read on the forward strand.
ACGGCCACGCGCGAGCTCGAGGTGCCGCCGTACTCCAAGGCGCAGGTCGCCGGCTGGTACGACCGCTCCCCCGTGCCCGGCGAGGTCGGGCCCTCGATCCTGGCCGGCCACGTCGACACGAAGACCGGGCCGGCGGTCTTCTACCGCCTCCGCGACCTCCACGAGGGCGACCGTGTCGCGATCGACCGCACGGACGGTCGGACCGCGTCGTTCGAAGTGGACCGCGTCGACCTGGTCACCAAGTCGGCGTTCCCCACCAAGCGGGTCTACGGGGCCACCGCGGATCCGGAGCTCCGGCTGATCACCTGCGGCGGCACGTTCGACGACGACACCGGTCACTACCTCTCGAACGTCGTCGTCTACGCCCACCTCGTCCGGCTCTCGCCGTCCTGACCCTGCAACGACCCGACGTCCCTCGCCTGCTCGGAGGCCCCCATGTCCACATCACACATCAGCCGCGGGCGTCGCTACGCCACCGCCGGATTCGCCGCCTGCCTGGCCGCGGGAGCGGCCACGATGGCCTTCGGCGCTGGTGCCACCTCGCCCCACGGCAACGCTGCCGGCCGGCCCGCTGACCCGTCGCCCGTCGCCGAGTCCCTCGGACCGTCCATGCCGACCAGGATCACCATCCAGCGGCTCGGCATGGCCGTCGGGGTGGTCGACCTCCGCGCCTCCGCGGACGGGCGGACCCTGGCCCTGCCACCGCTGCGGCAGACCGGCTGGGACTCGACGTCGGTCACCCCCGGCCAGGCCGGGATCACGGTCATCACCGGCTACATCTCGCGTACGGCGAAGCAGCCCGGCGCCCTGCAGTCGATCGACAAGCTGAAGGACGGGGACGTCATCACGGTCGACCGCAAGGACAGCAAACAGATCTCGTACCGGGTGACCGGCGTCGACTACTACGCCAAGGGCACGTTCCCGGCCGCGAAGGTCTTCCCCCAGACGAGGGTGCCGGAGCTGCGCCTGATCAGCACCGGCGGACCGCTGCACAAGGGCGACCCCCTCGGCAACGCGGTGGTCACCGCGGTCGCTGCTACGCCGGACCCCGCCGACGCGGGCCCCACTGACACAGGGCCCCACTGACGCCAGGTCAGTGCCCGATCGACTCCAGCACCTGATCCACCCAGCGCGGCACGAGGTCGCCCGCCTTGCCGTGGCGTGCCTCGTCGAACCAGTGCGTGCCCTCGGACGGCTCGAGGTTGAGCTCGAGACTGCGGATGCCTCGCGCGCGGGCCTCGATGACGAAGCCTGCCGCCGGGTAGACCGCACCGGAGGTGCCGATGGAGACGAAGAGGTCGGCCGCCGCCAGGGCCTGCGAGATGCGGTCCATCTCGTAGGGCATCTCGCCGAACCAGACGATGTCCGGTCGGAGCTCGCTCACCCCACAGCCCGGACAGGCGGGCCGGTCGCCGAGGTCGCCACTCCACCGATACCGGTGGCCGCAGGCACGACACAGCGCCGAAAGCAGCTCGCCATGCATGTGAACGACGTGCTGGGCGCCGCCGCGCTCGTGCAGGTCGTCGACGTTCTGCGTCACGATCGTCAGGTCGTCGCCGAGCACCGACTCCAGGCGACCGAGCGCCAGGTGCGCCGGGTTGGGTGCGACCTCGCGGAGGGCGGCACGCCGGGCGTCGTAGAACGCATGGACGAGGGCCGGGTCGGCGTCGTACCCCTCGGGGGTGGCGACGTCCTCGACGCGGTGGCCCTCCCACAGGCCGTCGGCGTCACGGAAGGTCGGCACGCCGCTCTCCGCGGAGACGCCGGCGCCGGTCAGGACCACGATGCGCATGACGGGCACTCTAAGCCGCACGTAGGCTCGCAGCATGATCCCGCCGCTCGCGCGCCTCTCCGGCACGGTCCTGTACGACGCCGACTGCGGCTTCTGCACCACGTGCGCGCACTGGCTCGAACGGCACGCCAGCTGCTCGGTTGCGCCGTGGCAGTCGCAGGATCTCGATGCACTGCACCTGACCGAGCACGACGTGACCACGGCGGCGTGGTGGCTCGACGGTTCCGGGCGTGCGACGGCCTCCGGAGCACAGGCGATCGCAGCCGCACTGCGCACCTGCGCGGCGCCGTACCGGGTGGCGGGGTGGCTGATGACCCTGCCGGTGATCCGGCTCGTCGCGGCCGTCGTCTACGGCTGGGTCGCACGCAACCGGTACCGCCTGCCCGGCGCCACCGACGCGTGCCGCATCGACCGGCACTGACCCGACACGGCGTGGAGCGCCGCTCCGGGTGACCTCTGCTCTGCTGTGTATCTGAGGCCAGTTTCCGGCCTCAGATACACAGCAGACGAGGAACCCCCTCGCACAATGGCCCGGTGAGCGAAATCAGTCGTCGTGCGCTGCTCGCGGCCGGTGCCGCCACGGCGCTCAGCGCCTGCGGTCCGCGGGACCGCAACGCCCCGCCACCGACGGCGCCGGCGACACTGACCCCGACCGGCTCGTCCGCCGGCCGCGTCCCCTGGGCCCAGCTCGGGCGGCACCTCGACGGCACCCTCGTCCGGCCGAACGACGCGGCGTACGACGCGGCCCGCGCGGTCGAGAACCCGCGCTGGCAGGCCCGCCCGCTCGCCGTCGCCCGGGTTGCCAGCGCGGCCGATGTGGCGACAGCGCTCCGGTTCGCCCAGGACAACGCTCTCGAGGTCGCCATCCGCTCGGGCGGGCACTCCTACCCCGGCTGGTCCGCGGGCGACGGCAAGCTCGTCCTCGACTGCCGTGGCCTCGACGGGCTCACCTGGCAGGGCACCAGCACCACGATGGGGCCCGGCCGCCTGCTCGCCGACGTGTACGCCGGCGTGGCCGGGCGCGGGCGGGCACTCCCGGGCGGCTCCTGCCCGACGGTGGGCCTCGGTGGCCTGACGCTCGGTGGCGGAGTCGGTGTTGTGACCCGTGCGTACGGCCTGACCTGTGACCACCTGACCGCGGCCGAGGTCGTCCTGCCCGACGGCCGCATCCTCACGACGGACGAGCACGACGAGCCGGACCTCTTCTGGGCGCTCCGCGGTGGTGGGGGCGGCCACCTCGGCGTCACCACATCCATGACGTTCTCGACCGTGCCGGCACCGATGCTCACCACGACCTACCTCACCTGGCCGTCGGCCCGCGCCGAGGAGGTGGTGCCGGCGTGGTTCGCCTGGATGGGCGCAGCTCCGCCCGAGCTGTGGTCGACCCTCAAGCTGCTCGACGGCGCGAGCCACCCCGACGGCATGTCGGTCGGCGCGACCGTCACCTGGGTCGGCGATGCCTCGCGCTTCGACACCGTGCTCGCTCCGATCCTCCGGACCGGACCGACAGGGCGCTACGACCACCACCGCGGGTTCCTCGAGGCGATGCGCGCGTACGCCGGCGGCGGCTCGGCGCCGCAGCCCTTCGCTGCCACGTCGCACATCGCGTACGCCGCGTACGCCGCGCCGGACGCCACGGCGATCAGCGACCTGGTCCAGCTCGTCGAAGCCTGTCCGCGGACGATCCACGAGGGCGGCGTCTCCATCGACGCGCTGGGGGGCGCGGTGGCCGAGGTCGCCGCGGACGCGACCGCCTTCGTCCATCGGGAGGCGCGGGCGACGCTGCAGTACACCGCCACCTGGACCGGCAACCAGACCGGCAACGAGTCCGGCAGCAGCCTTGCTGCCACTGCCGACCGCTTCGTCCACGGCCTCCGTGCTGGCATGACGCCACACCTCGGCGATCACGCCTACGTCAACTACGCCGACGCTTCGCTGCACGATGCCGGGACGGCGTACTTCGGTGACAACTGGCCGCGTCTACAGCAGGTGCGGGCGAGCTACGACCCGCACCAGTTCTTCACGCAGCCGCAGTGAGTCGGAGTCAGGCGCCGAGCAGCGTGACGAGGTCGACGAGGCGGTTGGAGTAGCCCCACTCGTTGTCGTACCAGCCGACGACCTTGACCTGGTTGCCGATGACCTTGGTCAGCGGCGCGTCGAAGATGCAGGACGCCGGGTCGGTGACGATGTCGGAGGAGACGATCGGCGCCGTCGAGTACTTCAGGTAGCCGGCAAGCGGCCCGGCGGCGGCCGCCGCGACGATCGCGTTGACCTCCTCGACGGTGGTCTCCCGCGAGGCGATGAAAGTCAGGTCGGTGAGCGAGCCCGTGGGGGTCGGCACCCGGACGGCGAACCCGTCGAGCTTGCCCTTGAGCTCCGGCAGGACGAGGCCGATCGCCTTGGCGGCGCCGGTCGACGTCGGGACCAGGTTGAGGGCGGCGGCGCGGGCGCGGCGCAGGTCCTTGTGGATGTTGTCCTGGAGGTTCTGGTCAGCCGTGTAGGCGTGGACCGTCGTCATCAGGCCGCTCTCGATGCCGAGGGCGTCGTTGAGCGCCTTGGCCATCGGGGCCAGGCAGTTGGTCGTGCAGGAGGCGTTGGAGACCACGGTGTGGAGCTCGGGGTCGTAGAGGTGGTCGTTGACGCCCATCACGATGGTGGCGTCCTCGTTGGTCGCGGGGGCCGAGATGATGACCTTCTTCGCGCCGCCGCCGGTGATGTGCTCGCGCGCCCGCGTCGCGTCGGTGAAGAAGCCGGTGGACTCGATCACGACGTCGACGTCGAGGTCTCCCCACTTGAGCGCCGCGGGCTCGCGCTCGGCGAAGCAGCGGATCTCCTGGTCGCCGATGCGGATCGAGTCGGCGGTCGCGGTGACCTCCTCGTCGAGGCGGCCGAGGATCGTGTCGTACTGCAGCAGGTGCGCGAGGACGGCGTTGTCCGTCAAGTCGTTGATGCCGACGATCTCGATGTCGGCGCCGGAGGCGCGGACGGCGCGGAAGAAGTTCCGACCGATGCGGCCGAATCCGTTGATGCCTACGCGGACGGTCATGTGCGGTGCTCCTCGGGAGTGACGGGTGGGTGTGATCGGCGCAACACCGACGCATCTACTTTTATACACGTTAAAAGCAAAAGTCTGTACCCTAGAGACATGAAGAATGTGATGGCAGTCACGATCGCCGCTCCCGGTCCGTCCCTCGCTCCCGCCCTCGACGACCTCGTCAGCAACCGGATCGCCTCCCGGATCGCCGCCCAGGACGCCACCGTCTGGGGCCCCGCCGCCGAGTCCGAGGCCAGCAGGCGACTCGCGTGGGTGCACCTCGCGGAGTCCTCCCGCCCGCTCGTCGCGACGATCCAGGAGCTCCGCGCCGACTTCGCCCGACGCGGCCTCGATCGCGTCGTCCTCTGCGGGATGGGCGGCTCCTCGCTCGGACCCGAGGTCGTGTGCGCGGCTGCCGGCGTCGACCTCACGGTCGTCGACAGCTCCGACCCCGGCCAGGTCGCTGCCGCCCTCGCCAGCGACCTCGAGCGCACCATCGTGGTCGTCTCCAGCAAGTCCGGCGGCACGCTGGAGACCGACAGCCAGCACCGGGCGTTCCGCCGGGCGATGCGTCGCGCCGACCTCGACCCGCGCGACCACGTCGTCGTCGTGACCGACCCCGGCACAGCCCTCGACCTCGAGGCCCGCGCTGCGGGCTACACGGTCATCAACGGCAATCCCGACGTCGGCGGCCGCTTCTCGGTGCTCAGCGCGTATGGCCTGGTGCCGAGCGGCCTGGCCGGGGCCGACATCGCGACCCTTCTCGACGACGCCGCATCGGTCAGCCCCCGACTCGGCGCCGACGACACGGCCAACCCCGGCCTCCAGCTGGGCGCCCTGCTCGGTGTCGCTGCCTCACAGGGCGTCGACAAGCTGGTCCTCGAGGGCGACCTGTCCGACGCTCCGGGCTTCGGCGACTGGGCCGAGCAGCTGATCGCCGAGTCGACCGGCAAGGACGGCCGCGGACTGCTCCCGATCGTCATCCCGGCACCCCGCAGCAGCACCGAGGAAGCCACCAGCGCTGACGCCGTCGTCGTCAACGGCGGCTCCACCCCTGCCAGCACCCGATCCGGACTGGCGGCCGCCGTCCAGGCACCGCTCGGCGCGGCCTTCCTCCTGTGGGAGTACGCCGTGAGCGTCGCCGGCCGCCTGATCGGCATCAACCCCTTCGACCAGCCGGACGTCGAGATCGCCAAGCAGGCATCGCGCGCGCTGCTGGAGGACCAGGGCACGGCCCCCGAGCCGGCTTTCCGCGACGGCCCGATCGAGGTGTACGCCGACCCGGAGCTGCTCGGCAGCGCCTCCGACGCCGCCGGTGCGGTCGCCGCGCTCCTGGCGCAGGTCGACCCGACGACCGGCTACCTGGCCGTGATGGCGTACCTCGACCGCCTCGGCAACCCCGAGCTCGCCGAGATCCGCGACTCTCTCGCGGCGCGCACGGGCCGGCCGACGACGTTCGGCTGGGGACCGCGGTTCCTGCACTCGACCGGGCAGTTCCACAAGGGCGGAGCGCCGGTCGGTGTCTTCCTGCAGATCACGGCCGCGCCAGCGGTCGACGTCGAGATCCCGGACCGGCCGTTCACGTTCGGGCAGTACATCCACGCCCAGGCCGCCGGCGACGGTGCCGTGCTCGCCGCGCAGGGACGGCCCGTCCTGCGGCTGCACCTGACCGACCCGGACGCCGGCCTGGCGACGCTGCGGAGCCTGCTCGGCTGAGGCCGCCGGACCGGTAGGTCAGGCCTGGCGGCGCAGCATCGCGTCGACGGTCGCCGGGCTGAGCACGTCGCTGACCGCCGCCTGCGCGCAGCCCACGATCCCCGCGTCGGCGCCGTGCGTCGAGGGCACGATCTCGAGGGCGTTGGAGGCGGCGGCGGTGGCGCCGGCGTACAGCGTCTCGCGGAGGCCGGCGACGAAGATGTCGTACGCCGCAGCGATGTCTCCGCCGATGACGAGCGCGCCCGGGTTGAGCAGGTTGACGACGCCGGCGAGCACCTCACCCACACGGCGCCCGCTCTCGCGGATCCGGCGGCGGGCCGCGGCGTCACCGTCGAGGGCGCGGCTGACGAGGTCGCGGATGTGGGCCGGCGGGTCGCCGTCGGCGGCACTGTCCTGGACGATCGCCCAGCCGCCGGCGACGGTGTCGAGGCACCCCACGTCACCGCACCGGCAGATCCGTCCGTCGGCCGCAGCCACCTTGGTGTGGCCGAGCTCGCCGGCGGCGCCGCGGAATCCGCGGACGAGTGCGCCGTTGATGAGGACGCCCGCACCGAGGCCGGTGGAGGCCTTGAGGACGACCAGATCCGGCCAGCGCAGGGCGTGCCCGTGCGTCTCCGCGAGCGCGAGGGCGTTGGCGTCGTTCTCGACGTGGACGACGCAGTCGAGGTCCTCGAACCAGCGTCCGAGCGGAACGCCGTCCCAGCCGCGCATCACCGGCGACGAGAGGCTCATCCCGGTCGCGGGGTCGATCGTGCAGGGCAGGCTGAGGCCCACACCGCGCACGCGGTCGGCCGGGATCCCGGCGTCCGCCATCAGGGCGTCGAGCGCCGTCCGCACGCGCGGCATCAGCTCGTCGGGGGCGTGGCCGTCCTCGTGGTCGAACTCCGAGGAGGCGAGCACGCGCCCCTCGAGGTCACACACCGCCATCTGGGTGCGGCTGCGACCGAGGGCTGCGGCCAGCACGGCGCCGGCTGCGGCGTTGAACTGCAGCTGGACCGGCGGGCGACCACCCGTCGACGGAGCCTCCGAGCCCTCGACCACGAGACCGGAGGCGAGCAGCGCGGTGAGGCGCGCGGTCACGGCCGTGCGGGAGAGCCCGGTGGCCGCGGCAACCTCGGCCCGCGTCGTCACCTCACCGCGCCGGATGAGCTCGAAGATCGCCCCCGCGGTCGGAGTCGCCACACGCTGAGTCATGAGCGGAGATTACACAAGCCGCACGATCAATAACGGATCTTGTCCCACTTAGGTAGTCAAACAATGCATAAGTCTGTACCGTGGAGACACAACGTGACGCGCGTCACTACGGGAGGACCTCGACTGCATGAACGCACCCACCTGGCCCGGCCGCCACTGGCCCCTGGGCGCGACGTGGAGCGAGGAGTCGACCAACTTCGCCGTCCATGCGCCCGCCGCCACCGCCGTCTGGATCTGCCTGGTCGACGACGAGGGCGTCGAGACCCGGCTCCAGCTGACCGAGCACCGCCTCGGCATCTGGCACGGTGCGGTGCCCGGGGTCCCGCCCGGCACGCGCTACGGCTTCCGCGCCGATGGTCCCTGGGATCCCGCCGGGGGCCTGCGGTTCAACCCGGAGAAGCTGCTGCTCGACCCCTACGCGCGCGCCGTCTCCGGCGTTCTCGAGGCAGGGCCGGCGATCTTCAGCCACGACCTCGATGACCCGACCGTGCGCTCGGGCCTCGACTCCGCCGGCTCCGTGCCGCTCGGTGTCGTCGTCCACGACGACTTCGACTGGGGCGGCGACGCCCTCCTGCGCCGACGCTGGCGCGACACCGTCATCTACGAGCTCCACACGCGGGGGTTCACCAAGCTGCACGACCGGATCCCGGCGGAGCTCCGCGGGACGTACGCCGGCCTGGGCCACGAGGTCGTGACGTCGTACCTCAACGACCTCGGCGTCACGGCCGTCGAGCTGCTGCCGGTCCACCAGTTCGTGCCGGAGACCGGCCTGCTCGAGCGGGGCACGACCAACTACTGGGGCTACAACTCGCTCGGCTTCTTCGCTCCGCACAACGGGTACGCCGCGGGAGGCGACCGCGGCCAGCAGGTGACCGAGTTCAAGCAGATGGTCCGCAACTTCCACGCCGCGGGCATCGAGGTCATCCTCGACGTGGTCTACAACCACACCGCCGAGGGCGGCCCCACGGGCCCGACCCTCTCGTGGCGCGGCCTCGACGACCGCGGCTTCTACCGCCGGGTCGCCGCGGAGGACGACGCGTTCGACGACACCTACTGGGACGTCACGGGGTGCGGCAACACCGTCAACAGCGGCGACCCCAACGCCCTGCGCCTGATCCTCGACTCCCTCCGCTACTGGGTGACGGAGATGCACGTCGACGGCTTCCGCTTCGACCTGATGTCCGCGATCACCCGCTCGGGCTACGACGTCGACATGCACGGCCACCTGCTGACCACGATCAGCCAGGACCCCGTCCTGCGCCACGTGAAGCTCATCGCCGAGCCCTGGGACGCCTCGATGGACGGCTACCGGGTCGGGCAGTACCCGCCACCGTGGGTGGAGTGGAACGACCAGTACCGCGACACCATGCGGGACTTCTGGCGCGGGCGCTCCGACGGCATCCGCACGGTCGCGACCCGGCTGGCCGGCTCCGCGGACCTGTACGCCGACGACGGCCGCTCGCCGTACGCCTCGGTCAACTTCATCACCGCCCACGACGGCTTCACGCTGCGCGACCTGGTCAGCTACGACGCGAAGCACAACGAGGCCAACGGCGAGGAAAACCGCGACGGCACCGACAACAACCGGTCATGGAACTGCGGCGTCGAGGGAGAGACCGACGACGAGGCAGTGCTGACCACCCGGCACCGGGTGGCGGCCAACCTGCTGGCCAGCCTCTGCCTCTCCAACGGCGTGCCGATGCTGACCGCTGGCGACGAGCGCGGGCGCACCCAGGGCGGCAACAACAACCCGTTCTGCCAGGACAACGAGATCTCGTGGGTCGACTGGTCGGCCAAGGACGCCTGGCTGGACCTCTTCGAGATCACCCGGGCTGCGCTGCGGATCCGTCGGGAGCACCCGGCCCTGCGCCAGCGGCACTGGTTCGAGGGACGGCCGACCGCGCCCGGCGCGCCACCCGATCTCTCGTGGATCCACCCCACCGGGCGTGAGATGAGCACGGACGACTGGCACGACGACCTGCTGCGAGTGATCGGCATGTTCGTCTCCGGATCGCCCCTGCGCTCCCCCGGGCCCCACGGCGAGGCGCAGCACGACGCGTCGTTCCTGCTCTGGCTCAACGGCTCGGAGCAGAGCAGCACGTGCCAGCTGCCCCGCAACAAGTGGATCCAGTCGGGCTCCGTCGTCCTCTCGACGGACCCGCTGCTGCCGTCCGGCACCCAGGTCTTCGCCGGGGAGACGATCGCGCTCGCGTCGCACTCCCTGGTCCTCCTTCAAGCAGATGCGGAGCACAGCTCATGAGCAACACCCCGGTCACCAGCGGACGCCGCGTGCGCAAGGACGTCGCCCCAGCCGCCGGCAACGGACGGGCGGTGGGCCGGATCCCGGTCATGGACGTCGCACCCGTCATCGGCGGCGGTCGCTTCCCCGCCAAGGCCGCGGTCGGCGAGCCGTTCGAGGTCTCGGCACTCGTCTTCCGCGAGGGCCATGACCGCTACGGCGCGGACGTCGTTCTCACCGACCCGAAAGGCAAGCGGCGGCCCCCGGTCCGCATGCGCGCCGAGGGGTACGACGCCGCCCGGCTCGCCGCCGTCGTCGTCCCGGACCTCGTCGGTGACTGGACCTTCGCGGTGCAGTCGTGGAGCGACCCGCTCGCCACGTGGCTGCACGCCACCTCGGTGAAGGTCCCCGCGGGTGTCGACGTCGAGCTGATGTTCGTCGAGGGCGTGCTGCTGCTCGAGCGCTGGGAGAAGGAGGTCCGCGCGGACGCCGCTACCCGTGCCGCCGTGCGCAAGGTGCGCAAGCTGCTCGCCCAGACCGACGTCGCCCCCGGCATCCGGCTTGCCGCTGCGGAGTCGGCGGAGATCCGTCACGCGATCGACGCCTTCCCGCTGCGCGACCTGCTCAGCAGCGACGAGCAGCACCCCTTCTTCGTCGACCGCGAACGCGCACTGGTCACGAGCTGGTACGAGTTCTTTCCGCGCTCCGAGGGCGCCCGGCCCGGCGCGGACGGCGCACTCGTCTCCGGCACGTTCCGGACCGCGGCCGATCGCCTCGCCGCCGTCGCCGCGATGGGCTTCGACGTGCTCTATCTCCCGCCGATCCACCCGATCGGCGAGGTCAACCGCAAGGGCCCCAACAACGTGGTCCTGGAGCCCGCCGGTCCCCACCCCGCGGACTGGGTCGGGTCACCCTGGGCGATCGGATCGCGCCACGGCGGACACGACGCGGTGCACCCCGACCTCGGCACGCTCGAGGACTTCGACGCGTTCGTCGCCGCGGCGACGGAGGTCGGGCTGGAGGTGGCCCTCGACTTCGCCCTCCAGGCAGCACCGGACCACCCGTGGGTCGAGGCCCACCCTGAGTGGTTCACGACCCGCGCCGATGGCTCGATCGCCTACGCCGAGAACCCGCCGAAGAAGTACCAGGACATCTACCCGATCAACTTCGACAACGACTACGCCGGCATCCTCGCCGAGTCGGAGCACGTGCTGCGGCACTGGATGGCGCACGGCATCCGGATCTTCCGCGTCGACAACCCGCACACCAAGCCGGTGCACTTCTGGGCCGACCTCTTCGCCCGGATCCGGGCCACCGACCCCGACGTCGTCTTCCTGTCCGAGGCCTTCACGGCACCCCCGATGATGCGGGCGCTGGCCACCGTCGGCTTCCACCAGTCGTACACGTACTTCACGTGGCGCACCACGCGGAGCGAGCTGGAGGCCTACCTGACCGAGGTCTCGCACGAGACCAGCGCGGCACTGCGGCCGAGCTTCTGGGTCAACACCCCGGACATCAACCCCTTCCACCTCCAGAGCGGTACGCCGGCGGCGTTCAAGATCCGCGCGGTGCTCGCCGCGACGGGCTCCCCGAGCTGGGGTGTGTACGCCGGGTTCGAGCTGTGCGAGCACCAGGCACTGCGCCCGGGGGCCGAGGAGTACCTCGACTCCGAGAAGTTCCAGCTGCGCCCGCGCGACTGGGCCGCTGCCGAGGCGTCCGGGCAGACCCTGGCGCCGTACCTGACCCTGCTCAATCGGATCCGCCGCGAGCACGCCGCGCTGCGGCAGCTGCGCAACGTGGTCATCCACTCCGCGGAGGACGACGCGGTCCTCTGCTTCAGCAAGGCCGACCTCGCGGACCCCACGGGCGATGCGGTGATCGTGGTCGTCAACCTCGACCCCGACCACACCCGGGAGACCGTCGTCCACCTCGACCTGGCCGCCCTCGGTCTACCAGCGGACGGCTCCTTCGAGGTCACCGACCTGCTCACCGACCAGACCTGGACCTGGGGCGCGGCGAACTACGTCCGCCTCGACCCCGGCGTCGAACCGGCGCACATCCTGCGCGTGCGGCGTACCACCGCTGACCAGGGAGGCGCGGCATGAGCACCGCACTCGTCGCCGAGCTGGACGCGCTCGTCGCCGGCCACCATGACGACCCGCACCGGGTCCTCGGCGTGCAGACCACGGACGCGGGCGTCGTCATCCGCGCCTTCAAGCAACTGGCCGCCAGCGTCACGCTGACCACCGACGACCTGCGGGTGCCGCTCACCCACGTGCACGCCGGCGTGTGGGAGGCCCCGCTCGACGCACCGGTCACCGACTACCGCCTCGAGGTCACCTGGGGCGACGGCGTCGTCCACGTCCTCGACGAGCCGTGGCGGCACTGGCCGACCATCGGCGAGCTCGACCTGCACCTGGTCGGGGAGGGTCGCCACGAGCGGCTCTGGGAGGTGCTCGGTGCGCGCCGAGCGACCGTCGACGGCGTCGCCGGGACGGCGTTCGCGGTCTGGGCCCCGGCCGCCCGCGGAGTCCGGGTCACGGGCGACTTCAACGGCTGGGACGGGCGCGAGCACCCGATGCGCCGCCTCGGCGACGCGGGTGTGTGGGAGCTCTTCGTGCCCGGCCTGGAGCCCGGCTTCGCCTACAAGTTCGCGATCCTCGGACGCGACAACGTCTGGGCCGAGAAGGCGGACCCGCTGGCGCGGCGTACGGAGGTGCCGCCGCTGACCGCATCGGTCGCGTTCGAGAGCGCCCACGCGTGGACCGACGACGCCTGGATGGAGGGACGCACCAGCCGCCCCGACCTCGCGCCGATGTCGGTCTACGAGGTGCACCTCGGCTCCTGGCGGCGCCACCCCGACGGCACGTCGTACAGCTATGACGAGTTGGCCGAGCACCTGACGGCGTACGTCGTGGAGATGGGGTTCACGCACGTCGAGCTGCTCCCGGTGATGGAGCACCCGTTCGGTGGCTCGTGGGGCTACCAGGTCACCTCCTACTACGCGCCGACCGCACGCTTCGGTGATCCCGACGGGCTGCGCCGCCTCATCGACGCGCTCCACAACGCCGGCATCGGCGTGATCCTCGACTGGGTGCCGGCGCACTTCCCGAAGGACGCCTTCGCCCTCGCCCGTTTCGACGGGACGCCGCTCTACGAGCACCCCGACCCGCGCCGCGGCGAGCACCCGGACTGGGGCACCTACGTCTTCGACTTCGGCCGCCCGGAGGTCCGCAACTTCCTGGTCGCCAACGCCCTCTACTGGCTGCGCGAGTTCCACGTCGACGGGCTCCGGGTCGACGCCGTTGCCTCGATGCTCTACCTCGACTACTCCCGCGAGGACGGCCAGTGGGCGCCCAACATCCACGGCGGCCGGGAGAACCTCGAGGCCGTGCAGTTCCTCCAGGAGCTCAACGCCACGGTCTACCGGTCCGTGCCCGGCGCCTTCATGGTCGCCGAGGAGTCGACCTCCTGGCCCGGCGTCACCCGGCCCACCGACGCAGGCGGCCTCGGCTTCGGCTTCAAGTGGAACATGGGCTGGATGCACGACACCCTGGAGTACTTCCAGCGTGACCCGGTGCACCGCAGCCACCACCATGACGAGCTGACCTTCAGCCTCGTCTACGCGTTCTCCGAGAACTTCACCCTTCCGCTGAGCCACGACGAGGTCGTGCACGGCAAGGGGTCGCTGCTCGGCAAGATGCCGGGCGACCGCTGGCAGCAGCTGGCCAACCTGCGCACCCTCCTTGCCCTGCAGTGGTCCCACCCGGGCAAGCAGCTGCTCTTCATGGGCTGCGAGATCGCCCAGGAGGGCGAGTGGTCCGAGCCCCGCGAGCTCGACTGGTGGCTGCTCGACCGCCCCGACCACGAGGGAGTACGCCGGCTGGTCACCGACCTCAACGCGACCTACCGCTCGTCGTCCGCGCTGTGGGAGTCCGACCACGACCCTGCCGCCTTCGCCTGGCTCGAGGCCCACGATGCCGAGCGCAACGTCATCGCGTTCCTGCGCTGGTCGGCCTCCGGCGAGCCCGTCGCGGTCGTCGCGAACCTCTCCCCCGTGCCGCTCACCAGCCACCGGATCGGGCTGCCATCGGCCGGGACCTGGCTCGAGGTGCTCAACACCGACGCCTCGGCGTACGGCGGGAGCGGGATGGGCAACCTCGGCTCCGTCGAGGCCACCGACCACCCCTGGCACGGCCAGCCGGCCTCGGCCGAGCTCGTCGTACCTCCCCTCGGCGTGGTCTGGCTGACCCCCGCTGCCCCGTCGGCGACCACCACCACTGACATCCCCACGGAAACGAACGAAGGAGAACTGCGATGAAGGTGCTGGGCATCGTCCTCGCCGGCGGCGAGGGCAAGCGGCTGATGCCGCTCACGGAGGACCGTGCGAAGCCCGCCGTGCCGTTCGCAGGCAGCTATCGGCTGGTCGACTTCGCGCTGTCGAACCTGATCAACTCGGGCTTCCTCAAGTGCGCCGTCCTGACCCAGTACAAGTCGCACTCGCTGGACCGCCACATCTCGCTGACCTGGCGGATGTCGAGCATGCTCGGCAACTACGTGACGCCGGTGCCGGCGCAGCAGCGGCGCGGCAAGCAGTGGTACCAGGGCAGCGCCGACGCGATCTACCAGTCGATGAACCTGATCGTGGACGAGAAGCCCGACATCATCGTCGTCTTCGGCGCCGACCACGTGTACCGGATGAACGCCCGCCAGATGGTCGACGCGCACATCGCCTCCGGCGCCGCGGTCACCGTCGCCGGCATCCGGGTGCCGCGGAGCCAGGCTGACCAGTTCGGCGTGATGACGGTGGCCGAGGACGGCGAGACGATCGCCGAGTTCCTCGAGAAGCCGACCGACCCGCCGGGCCTGCCCGACTCCCCCGACGAGGTCCTCGCCTCGATGGGCAACTACGTCTTCAGTGCCGACGCGCTGATCGAGGTGCTCGAGGCCGACGCCCTCGACCCGACCTCCAGGCACGACATGGGCGGCGACATCGTCCCCGCGCTGGTCGCCAAGGGCAGGGCCGCCGTCTACGACTTCAAGGACAACGACGTGCCGGGCTCCAACGAGCGCGACCGCGGCTACTGGCGCGACGTCGGCACGATCGACTCGTACCACGAGGCCCACCTGGACCTCGTCTCCGCGGAGCCGATCTTCAACCTGTACAACGACCGGTGGCCGATCTACTCGTACCAGGCACAGCTGCCCGGCCCGAAGTTCGTGCACGGCGCGACGGTCCGCGACTCCATCGTGAGTGCCGGGTCGATCATCTCCGGCGCCACGACCGAGAGGTCGGTCTTCGCGACGAACACCCGGATCGACGACGGCGCGACGGTGCAGCGTTCGGTCCTCATGGACAACGTGCAGATCGGCAAGGGTGCGATCATCCGCAACGCGATCATCGACAAGAACGTCGTGGTCCCGCCGGGCACGCTGATCGGCATCGACCACGACGAGGACCGCCGTCGCGGCTTCCACGTCAGCCCCGGCGGTGTCGTGGTGATCGGGAAGGGGCAGCTCGTATGAGCGACCTGCGCGCGAGCATCCTGACCCGCGAGTTCCCGCCCGACGTCTACGGCGGCGCCGGTGTCCACGTCACGTTCCTGGCCCGTGAGCTCGCGAAGCTCGTCGACGTCGACGTGCAGTGCATGGGGGCGCCCCGCCCGGGCGCCACCGCGCACTCCGAGGAGGACGAGCGGCTCGCGGCGGCGAACTCTGCACTGCGCGTGCTCTCCACCGACCTCTCGATGACCGCTGCGGTGGAGGGCTCCGACCTGGTCCACTCCCACACCTGGTACGCCGCCATGGCCGGCCACTGGGCGAAGCTGCTCTACGGCGTCCCCCACGTCATCACCGCCCACTCCCTCGAGCCCGACCGCCCGTGGAAGGCCGAGCAGCTCGGCGGCGGCTACGCGCTGTCCTCGTGGGCCGAGCGGACGGCGTACGAGTCGGCAGATGCGGTCGTCGCTGTCAGCAGGGCGATGGTCGGCGACATCCAGCGCGCCTACCCGGCCGTCGACCCGGCGAAGATCCACGTGATCCACAACGGCATCGACGCGGACCTCTACTACCCCGATCCGGCACGCGACGTGCTGGACCGGATCGGCGTCGACCCGTCCCGGCCGTACGCCGCGTTCGTCGGCCGGATCACCCGGCAGAAGGGCGTCGCGCACCTGCTCCGGGCCGCACTCGACTTCGACCCGGACCTGCAGCTCGTGCTACTGGCCGGCGCGGCCGACACCCCTGAGCTCAAGGCCGAGACGGACGTGGCGATCACCGAGCTGCACGCGCGGCGTACGGGCGTGTTCGTGGTCTCCGAGATGTTGCCGCCCGAGGACGTCCGGCAGGTGCTGAGTCACGCGCTCTTCTTCTGCTGCCCGTCGGTCTACGAGCCGCTCGGCATCGTCAACCTCGAGGCGATGGCGTGCGGTGCAGCGGTGGTCGCGAGCCGTGTCGGTGGCATCCCGGACGTCGTCGTCGACGGCGAGACCGGGATTCTCGTGGCGTATGACGCCGACGACCCGGACGGCTTCGAGCGGGGCATCGCGGACGCCGCCAACCGGCTGGTCGCCGACCCCACGCTCGCGGCCCGGCTGGGCATCGCCGGCATGAACCGGGCCCGCGACGAGTTCGGCTGGGGGCCGATCGCCGAGCAGACGGCCGCGCTGTACCGCTCTCTGCTCTGACCGTTCGGCGGGTGCTTCCTCCGAGGCAGCACCCACCGATGACCGGTCAGTCGTCGTCGGGAATCGCGGGCAGCGAACCCGTGGGCAGCTCGGGGAGCACCACCTCGAAGTAGTGACGGGCCGCCTCGGACGTGCTGACGTCACGGCCGGCGCGCTCGGAGAGCAGCCAGCGCTGCTCGAGCACCTCGTGGAAGACCTCCGCCTCATCCCGCTTGCCACCCAGCTCGGGCGGGATCGCGGACACGATCGGGCTGTAGCACTCCAGCACCCACCGGCTCGCGGCAGCGGCCTCGGAGACCGGCCGGCCCGATTCCTGCTCGAGCCACGCACGGAAGCTCGCGATGTCAGCCAGCAGCCGACGCGCCTGCTGATCCTGGACGTCGAGTCCGGTCCGGCGCATCAGGAGACGGCGCCAGCGCCCGGGGTCGGCGACGCGGGTGCGCACGCGCACCGTCGAGCCGTCCTCCGCGGGCAGGAGCTCGACCTCGTCGACATCGAACCCCAGCTCCTCGATGCGTCGCATCCGTTCGCCGATGAGGTAGCGCTGCTCGTCCTTGGCGACGACGTCCTCGCGGTTCACCTCGTTCCAGAGGGCGTGATAGCGCTCGCGCACGCTCTCTGCGGTGTCGACGGGGTCGACGTCCTCGGCGAGGAGGCCACCCGCCTCGAGGTCCATCAGCTCGCCGCCGATCCGCTCGTAGGCGCAGTCCAGGTCCAGGCACCGCTGACCGACGCTCAGGGTCGCGTGGTGCTCCATCGTCTCGGCGTCGACGAGGTAGGCCTCGAGGTCACCGGCATCGAGCTTGAACAGGGTGTTGGACAGCGAGCAGTCGCCCCACAGGAAGCCGGCCAGGTGCAGCCGCACCAGGAGCTCGACCATCCCGCCGATCAGGGCGTCGAGCTGCGGCCCGGCCTGCATCGTGCTGAGCAGACGGCGGTACGTCGCGGAGTAGCCGAGGAAGCGGGTCACCAGGATCGAGTCCTGGCCCTCGCGATCCAGGCAGGCGCCCACCACCTCGACGGCGGGGATGCTCACGTCGGCGAGCTCACGGAGTGACCGGTACTCGCGGCGTGCAAGGTCGTCGGGGAGCTCCTTGAGGACGAACGTCCCCTCGGGGGTGTCGACGAAGCGCACGACGTGGCGATGGATGCCGGCGGTCGGCATCTCGACCAGGCGCTCGTCCTGCCAGGTCGCGAGCGGTCGCTCCCAGGGCAGGTCGAGCAGCCCGGCTGCGCCGTCCGCAGGCGGGCTGAAGATGAACCTCACGGCTCCACCTGCCCGCCTGCTCGGCGGGTCATGACCGGTGCAGCCAGGCCGTCGCGGCCCCGGGCAGGAACCCGTCGGGGGCCCCGCCTGCCGAGGCGAGGAGCACCTCGCCGGCAGGCAGCGGGACCGGCGATCCGCCCGTGTTCGTCCACACCTCGACGGGGCCGACGCGGAAGGCGACCACGTCGTCGGAGCGATGCACCCAGGCGAAGTCTGTAGCGCCCCTGAGGTACGTACGCCGCAACCGCAGCGCCGCGCGATAGAGGCTGAGGACCGATGCCGGATCGTCCTCCTGAGCGGTGACGCTGAACCGCTCCCAACCGGCCGGCTGCGGGAGCCACGGCGCGGCGTGGGCACCCGCTGGCGAGAAGCCGGACGCTGCACCGTCGCCGCCCCACGGGAGCGGGATCCGGCAGCCGTCGCGACCGACGTCACCGTCGGTGCTCATCTGGAAGACCGGGTCCCGGCGCGCCTCGTCCGGGATCTCCTCGACCTCCGGCAGGCCGAGCTCCTCGCCCTGGTAGAGGTAGACGGTGCCCGGCAGGGCGAGCACGAACAGGGTGGCCGCGCGCGCCCGGCGTACGCCGAGATCCAGGTCGGCCTTCTCGTCGGCCCACCGACGGCGGTCCCACGCGGAGTCGATGTAGTGCTCCGGCTGGCTGCGGGCATAGCGCGTGACGTGGCGGACGACGTCGTGGTTGGAGAGCACCCAGGTCGTCGTGCCGCCGGCGACCGCGACGGCGTCCCGCGCGCTGTCGACGACGGGAGCCATCGCGGCAGCCGAGAAAGGAACCCCGAGGAAGTCGAACTGGAACGCCGTGTGGAGCTCGTCGGGTCGCAGGTAGCGCGCCAGCCGCTCGTTGCCGGAGACCCAGGCCTCGGCGACGAAGATGCGCGGCGGGTCGTAGGAGTCGGCTACCCGCCGCCAGCCGCGGTAGATCTCGTGGACCCCGTCGTTGTCCCAGGCGGGGTGCGTGTGGTCGTTGCGCAGGAGCCCCATCGGGCCGTCGGCGTCGGCGAAGCTCTGGTCCTTGACCAGGCCGTGCGCCACGTCGACCCGGAAGCCGTCGACACCCCGGTCGAACCAGAACCGCAGGATCTCCTCGAACTCGGCGCGGACCTCGGCGTTCTCCCAGTCGAGATCGGGCTGCGCGGGCGCGAAGAGGTGGAGGTACCACTCGCCGGGGGTGCCGTCCGGGTGAACTAGCCGCGTCCAGGCCGGGCCTCCGAAGACGCTCTTCCAGTTGGTGGGCGGCAGCTCGCCGTGCTCACCCTTGCCGGGGCGGAAGAGGTAGCGGGCACGCGCTGCGGCATCGCCCGCCAGCGCCGCCTGGAACCATGCGTGCTGGTCGGACGTGTGGTTCGGGACGATGTCCAGGATCACCCGGAGCCCCGCAGCGTGTGCCTCCGCGATCAGCAGGTCTGCCTCGGCAAGCGTGCCGTACGCCGGCTCGATGTCGCGGAAGTCGGCGACGTCGTAGCCACCGTCGGCCTGCGGCGAGGGATACCAGGGGTTGATCCAGATCGCGTCGACGCCGAGCTCGGCGAGGTACGGGATCCGGGCTCGCAGGCCGGCGAGGTCGCCGACGCCATCGCCGTCTCCATCTGCGAAGGAGCGGATGTAGACCTGGTAGACCGCTGCGTCGGCCCACCAGGGAGCGGCGGAGTCACTGTGCAGCAAGGGGGTTGACCTTTCCTGTCGGAGCGAGCGCGTCCCGTCGGGGCGGGTCGGCGCCAGGGCGGGAAACGGTGACGGCGGCGCAGGCTGCCGCGAATTCGAGCAGGCCCCGGAGGGCGGCCTCGTCGAGAGAACGCAGCCGCGCCTCGTGCCGGCGACCCAGCAGGTCCGCGTCGGAGAGCGCAGCGAGCAGGCCCGCCATGAACGAGTCACCTGCGCCGATCGTGTCGACCAGGTCGACAGCGGGAACAGGCACCCGGGCCGTGGCGCCCGGGCTGACGGCGTACGACCCGTCGGCACCGTGGGTGACGACCACGAGTGCGGGGCCGAGGGCGAGCCAGCGCCCGGCGACCTCGTCGAGGTCGTCGTCCGGGTAGAGCCACTCCAGGTCCTCGCTGCTGGCCTTGACCACGTCGGCCAGGCCGACGAGCTCCTCGATCCGGGCGCGAGCCGAGTCGCGGTCACCCATCAGCGCGGGGCGCACGTTCGGGTCGTACGAGATCGTGGCCGACGTGCAGTGCCGGCGGACCGTCTGCGCGGCCACCGCTGCACCCGGGGCGAGCAGCGCCCCGATCGAGCCGGTGTGCACGAGTCGCGGGCGGTCGAGGACCGCGGGCTCGAGGGACCACTCGAGGTCGAACTCGTACGTCGCGGCACCGTGTGCGTCGATGATCGCGGTCGCCGTCGACGTACGGCGGGCCGAGGGGGGAACGACCAGCGTGACGTCGTTCTCCGCCAGGTGGACCTCGATCATCGCGCCGTAGTCGTCGTCTGCGCCGATCGACGTGTGCAGCGCCGCCGGTACGTCGAGCCGGCTCAGGCCGACCGCGACGTTCAGCGGGCTCCCGCCGACCCGGGCAACCGTTGGCTGCCCGGGACGGCGGATCAGGTCGACCAGCGCCTCGCCGATGACCAGGACCGGCCCGGACACCTGCCGCTCCGGCCGCACCTGGTCAGGCCGCGTCTGATCAGGCAGAGAGGCGGACACCGGTCTCCTTGTCGAAGACGTGCACGTGCGCCGGATCGGTGGTGACGTGCAGGACGTCGCCCTTGCTCGTCGCGTCGCGCCCGTGGGCACGCACGATGATGTCGTGCGGGGTCCCCTGTGCCTCACACGTGCCGTAGACGAACGCGTCGGCGCCGAGCTCCTCGATCACGTTCACCGTGACCGGCAGACCCTCACCGGCGCCGACCAGGCGCCAGTTCTCCGGGCGAACGCCGACCACGACCGCGCCGTCCATCCGCTTGGCCGCCACCGGGTCGACCGGAATCGGGTAGCCACCAACGGTCACCTGTCCGTTGACCGCGATCCCCTCGAGCAGGTTCATCTGCGGCGATCCGATGAAGCCGGCGACGAAGAGGTTGGCCGGCTTGTCGTAGAGGGCCAGCGGGGTGTCGCACTGCTGGATGACGCCGTCCTTCATCACCGCGACACGGTCGCCCATCGTCATCGCCTCGACCTGGTCGTGGGTGACGTAGACGGTCGTGACGCCGAGCTCGCGCTGGAGCTTGGCGATGTCGGTGCGGGTCTGCACGCGCATCTTCGCGTCCAGGTTGGACAGCGGCTCGTCCATGCAGAAGACCTGCGGCTTGCGGACGATCGCCCGACCCATCGCCACACGCTGGCGCTGACCACCGGACAGGGCCTTCGGCTTGCGGTCCAGGTACTCGGTCAGCGACAGCATCGCGGCCGCCTCCTTGACCCGCCGCTCGCGCTCCTCCTTGCCGACCTTCGCCATCTTCAGGGCGAAGCCCATGTTCTCCGCCACCGTCATGTGCGGATACAGCGCGTAGGACTGGAAGACCATCGCGATGTCACGGTCCTTGGGGGCCATCGCGGAGACGTCACGGTCACCGATGTGGATCGTGCCCGCGTTCACCTCCTCCAGACCGGCCAGCATCCGCAGGGTCGTGGACTTGCCACACCCCGACGGGCCGACCAGGACCATGAACTCGCCGTCCTCGATCTCGAGGTCGATGCCGGGAACAGCGGGCGAATCCGTGCCGGGGTACCACCGCTGGGTGCCGGTGAAGGTCACTCGTGCCATGGAAATTTCTCCTTCGAACGTGGTGCGGGTCAGCCCTTGACGCCGCCGGCCGTCAGGCCGTCGACGATCCGCCGCTGGAAGGCGAGGACCATGAGGATGAGGGGGATGGTGACGACCGTGCCCGCAGCCATGACCGCGGTGTAGGGCTCGACGTGGGGCTGCGTGCCGTTGAAGCTCGCGATCGCCACCGTGACCGGCTGCGACTTGTCGTTGCTCAGCTGGCTGGCGATCAGGAACTCGTTCCACGCCGCGATGAAGGCGAGGATCGCCGTGGTCACCACGCCGGGTGCGGCGAGCGGCAGCATGATCTTGGTGAACGCCTGGCGCTTGGTCGCGCCGTCGATGCGGGCTGCTTCCTCGAGCTCCCATGGCATCTCACGGAAGAACGCGGTCAACGTGTAGATCGTCAGCGGGAGCACGAAGGAGATGTCGGGGATGATCATCGCCTGGTAGCTGCCGTACCAGCCGATGTTGCGGAACAGCTGGAAGAGCGGGGTCACCAGCGCGACGCCGGGGAACATCGAGGCCGCGAGGATCACGGCGAGGATCGCGTTCTTGCCCGGGAAGCGCAGGCGCGCCATGGCGTACGCCGTGAAGACACCGACGACCAGACCGATCGCCGTCACGACGCCGCCGATGAAGACGCTGTTGAGCAGGGACCGGCCGAAGTGGTTGCGGCTGGTGTCGAAGACCGTGCGGAAGTTGTCCAGGGTCACGTGGGTCGGCCACGGGGTGGGGTCGAACGTGAACTGCAGGTCGCGGAACGCGGTGACGACCATCCAGTAGAACGGGGCGAGGCCCCAGACCACGATGAGGGCGACGCCGAGGTACGTGCGCGCGCTGCGCCAGCGGGAGGTGGTGGTCATCGCTTCGCCTTCACCTTCGGCTCGGCCCCGGTCGCGTTGGCGCCGAGGAACTTGACGAACAGGAACGCGACGCCGAAGACCAGCAGGAAGGTCAGCGTCGAGAGCGCCGCAGCACTGTTGAAGCCGTTGCGCGACTCGTTGATCACCAGGATCGACAGGGTCGTGGTGTCGTTGCCGTCGCCGGCTCCACCGCCGGTCATGATGTACGGCAGGTCGAACATCCGGAGCACGTCGAGCGTGCGGAAGAGCAGCGCGACGACGACCGCGGGCTTGACCAGCGGGACGGTGATCGCCCAGAACCGCTGCCAGGCACTGGCTCCGTCGACCTTCGCGGCCTCGTAGACGTCCTCGGAGATCAATTGCAGGCCGGCCAGGATGAGCAGCGCCATGAACGGCGTCGTCTTCCAGACGTCGGAGACGATGATCGCGCTCCGCGCTGCCCACTTGTCGCCGAACCAGACCACGTGGGCGCCAAACAGCGTGTTGGCGATGCCGTCGTAGCTGAAGATGAAGTACCAGAGCTTGGCGGTCACGGCGGTCGGGATCGCCCACGGGATCAGGACTGCCGCGCGCACGAGGCTGCGCCCGCGGAATTTGCCGTTCATGATCGTCGCGAACCAGAAGCCGAGGACCAGCTCGATCGTCACCGTGACCACGGTGAAGAAGAGCGTGATGCCCACGACCTCCCAGAACGACGACCCGGTGTTGCCCGGCGGACAGGCGACGTCGCCGCAGCGCTGCAGAAGCCAGTGCTTGTAGTTATCCAGGCCGGCGAAGCCGCCCTGGACGAAGAAGCCGTTCTCGACGTGCTGGTCGGCCTGGAACGACATCCAGATCGCGCGAGCGACCGGGTAGCCGATCACCAGGGCGAGGACGGCCAGGGCGGGCGCCACCAGCAGCAGGGCGCGCCTGGTCTCGTGCGGGTCCAGGGAGTTCCCCCGGGCCCGGCGACGCGAGAGGCGTCGCCGGGCCGGGGCAGGCGCCGTGGACCCGGATTCCTTGCGTGTCATCGCAGTTCTCCGGAGTGCGGTCGGGTCACTGACCCGACGACGCAGCCTTGATCGCGGCGGCCATGTCCTTGACCGCCTGGGCAGACGTCTTGTCGCCCTTGATCGCGGCGTACGCGTTGTCCTGGACCGCCTTGGTGACGGCCTGGTAGAACGGCGTGATCGGGCGCGGGACGGCGTTCTCGATCGAGGTGAGCAGCGTCGGCAGGTACGGGTACTTCTTCACCAGCGCCGGGTCCTTGTAGACCTCGGTCCGGATCGGGGCGAGCGAGCCCTTGCCGAGGAAGAGCGACTGCGCCTCCTCGGACTCGAGGTACTTCAGGAAGTCGATCGCGGTCGCCTTGTGGTCGGAGTAGGCGCTGATCGCGGCGTTGTGACCGCCGAGCGTCGAGGCACCCACGCCATCGAAGCCGGGGAGCGGAGCGACGTCGAACTTGCCCTTGACCTTCGAGCTGGCCTCGCCCGACGCCAGGCTGTAGACGTAGGGCCAGTTGCGCAGGAAGAGCAGCTTGCCCGACTCGAAGGACTGTCGGCCCTCCTCCTCCTGGTAGGTGATCGCCTGCTTGGGGATGTCCCCGTCCTGGTAGGCCTTGGCGAGCACCTCGAGGCCCTTGGTCGCCTCGGGGCTGTCGACCGTCGGCGTCTTGCCGTCCGTGCCGACGATCGAGCCGCCGGCGCCGTTGATCGCCTCGGAGGCGTTGACCGTGAGGCCCTCGTACTTGTTGAACTGACCGGCGTAGCAGTCGATGTGCGCCTGCTTCGCGATCGCGCAGTCAGCGAAGAGCTCGTCCCAGGTCTTCGGCGGGGTCTTCACGAGGTCGGAGCGGTAGTAGAGCATGCCGCCGTCGCTGGTCATCGGCGCCGCGTACTGGGTGCCGTTGTACTGCGCGCCCTTGACCGCCGAGTCGAGCAGACCGTTGGTGTCGATGGCGAGGTCGCCCTTGAGCGGCTGGAGGTAGCCCTTGGCCGCGAACTCCGCGGTCCACACCAGGTCGACGGAGACGACGTCGTAGTCGGCGTTCTTCGCGTCGAAGTTGCGGACCAGGTCGTCGTGCTGCTGGTCGGCCGCGGCCGTCTGCTCCTTGAGCGTGACCTTCTCGTCGGGGTGCTCGGCGTTCCACCGGGCGATGACCTCGTGGGTCGCGTTGTCGTTGACCTTGCCCTGGACGTACGTGATCGGACCGCGGTCCTTCAGGTGCGCGGCGAACGCGTCGTTGGAGGACGAGCCACCACCACCGCCACAGGCGGCGAGGGGAAGCGCGAGAGTGCTGAGCGCAGCGACGGAGGCTGCAATGCGGGCGTGACGCATGGGTACTTCCTTTGTGTGCGGGTCGATCAGGAACGACGGAGCCAGGCGGCGCTGTCGGGGGCCAGGAAGCCGGCAGGGGCTCCCGGGCTGGAGGCGAGGAGGACCTCGCCAGCGGGCAGCGCGACCGGGGTGGAGCCGGTGTTGAGCCAGACCTCGACGTCGCCGTGCCGGAACGCGGCGACGTCGTCGGACGTGGGTACCCACGCGAAGCCGGTGGCACCGGCCAGGTGGGCCCGCCGCAGCCGGAGCGCGCGGCGGTACAGGTGGAGCACGGAGCCCGGGTCGGACTCCTGGTCTGCGGCGTTGAAGTGGGACCAGTTCGCGGGCTGCGGGAGCCAGGGCTCCGCGGTGGCACCGGCAGGGCTGAAGCCGTGCGCGGCGCCCTCGCCACCCCACGGGAGCGGGATGCGGCAGCCGTCGCGACCGACGTCGCCGTTGTCGGCCTGCAGGAACGTCGGGTCCTGGCGCGCTGCATCCGGGACGTCCTCGACCTCGGGGAGGCCGAGCTCCTCGCCCTGATAGACGTAAGCCGTGCCGGGCAGGCCGAGGATGAAGAGGGCGGCCGCGCGCGCCCGGCGTACGCCGAGATCCAGGTCGGCCTCTTCGTGCGGCCAGCGCAGGCGGTCCCACGAGGACTCGACCATCGCGTCCGGCTGGCTGCGCGCGTAGCGGGTGACGTGGCGGACGACGTCGTGGTTGGAGAGGACCCACGTGCTCGTGCCGCCCGCGAGGGCGGAGGCGGCACGGGCGTCGTCGACGACCTCCTTCATGTAGCCCGCGTCGAACGGCGCGCGCAGGAAGTCGAACTGGAAGGCGGTGTGCAGCTCGTCGGGGCGCAGGTAGCGCGCGAGCCGCTCGTTGCTCTGCACCCAGGCCTCGGCGACGAAGACCCGGGGCGGGTCGTAGGAGTCGGCGATGCGGCGCCAGTCGCGGTAGATCTCGTGGACCCCGTCGCGGTCGAAGCCGGGGTGCTCATAGGCATGCGGAGCCGACGGGTCGTGGTCGCCCGCGTCGGGCAGCCCGTCCTCCTTGATCAACGCGTGCGCCACATCGATGCGGAAGCCGTCGACGCCGCGGTCGAACCAGAACCGCAGGACGTCCTCGAACTCGGCACGGACCTCGGGGTTCTCCCAGTTCAGGTCGGGCTGCTCGGGCGCGAAGAAGTGGAGGTACCACTCACAAGGGTTGCCGTCGGCATCCGTCGTACGCCGCCAGGCGGGGCCGCCGAAGATGCTCTCCCAGTTGTTGGGCGGGAGCTCGCCGGCCTCGCCCTTGCCCGGGCGGAAGAGGTAGCGGTCGCGGGCCGCCTCGTCACCGGCGAGGGCAGCCTGGAACCACGCGTGCTGGTCGGAGGTGTGGTTGGGGACGATGTCGAGGATCACCCGGATGCCCGCGGCGTGGGCCTCGGCGATCAGCAGGTCCGCCTCCGCGAGCGTCCCGTACGCCGGCTCGATGTCGCGGTAGTCGGCGACGTCGTAGCCCGCATCGGCCTGCGGCGACGGGTACCAGGGGTTGATCCAGATCGCGTCGATGCCGAGCTCCGCGAGGTACGGGATGCGCGCGCGGAGGCCGGCGATGTCGCCGAGACCGTCGCCGTCACCGTCCGCGAACGAGCGGATGTAGACCTGGTAGACGACCGCGTCGGCCCACCAGGGGCCGCGCTCGGGGGCCACGTCGTCAGACCCGGTGAGGGTCACGGAGGCGGTGGTCGTGGACTGCAGCAAGGGGATCGCCCTTCCATGAGAAGACCGTGATCACGGTCACGTAAACGTTTGCGTTAGATCGTGGCGGCCGTCACACTCGACTGTCAAGGGGTCGATGCGAAGTGACCCGAACCGGCAACGCCCGAAGTCTCGGCAGGAGGCGTCTAGATTGAGCCGCGTGGTGGAGCGCTCCGAGATCAACATGGCCGACGTCGCGCGTCGCGCCGGGGTCTCCGTAGCGACGGTGTCCCGCGCGATGCGCGGCCTGCCCGGCGTCGGCGAGGCGACGCGCGCCCGGATCCTCGAGATCGCGGACGAGCTCGCGTACGTCATCTCGCCGGAGGCCTCCCGCCTGTCCGGCGGCCAGACGGGGCGCGTCGGGGTCGTCGTTCCCGCGACGGAGAAGTGGTTCTACGGCGAGATGCTGGCCGCGATCGAACGCCGCCTGCGCGAGGCCGACCTCGACGTCCTGCTCTACCAGGTCAGCGACGCCGAGGTGCGCGGCCGGTTCTTCCGCGACCTGCCCACCCGGCGCAAGGTCGACGGTGTCGTGCTCATCGCCCTGCCACTACCCCAGCACGAGGTCGACCGACTCGACCTGCTCGGCGTCGAAGTGGTCGTGGCCGGCGGACGGATCAAGGACTTCGCGCACGTCGAGGTGGACGACCGGGCCATCGCAGCCACCGCGGTCGAGCACCTCGTCGGCCTCGGCCACCGGCGCATCGCGATGATCCGCGCGACGATCTACGGCGACGAGCACTGGGCGCCGGACAGCCAGCGGCTCGAGGGATACCTGCAGGGCCTTGCCGACGCCGGCATCCCCGCCCGTGAGGAGTACGTCGTGTCGGTGCCCTTCACGCCTCTCGACGGAGCAACCGGCGCCGAAGAGCTGCTCGCGCTGGCGGAGCCACCCACCGCGATCCTCTGCTTCTCCGACGAGATCGCGTTCGGCGCCCTGCAGGGGGCGCGCCGCTCCGGCCACCGTGTGCCGGAGGACGTCTCGATCGTCGGGATCGATGACCACCCTCTCGCCGCCGTCATGGGACTCACGACGGTCCGGCAGGACGTCGCCGCCCAGGGCGAGATGGCTGCGGAGATGATCCTGCGTCGGCTCGCCCACCTGCCCGTCAAGGACGTCGTCGAACCGCACGAACTGGTGATCCGCGCTTCGACGGCGGCACCGCCGACCTGATCCCGACTTTTGCACGCAAAAGATCGTAAGAAGGGTTGCTAGCGCGCATATATCGGTCTACCGTCGGAGGACTGCCCCCTGAAGGAGTCCCGATGACCGGCGCCGCGCCGACCGATACGCCCACGCACCCCGTCCTCGAGCAGGTGCTCGCCCGTGTGGTGGAGCGCAGCAGCGAGGGACGTCGGGTCTACCTCGAGCGGATCCGCAACGCCGCGATCATCGGCCCCGCGCGCGGGCAGCTCGGCTGCGCGAACCTCGCCCACGGCTTCGCCGCGGCCCTCCCGGACGACAAGACCGCGCTCCGCAAGAGCCGGCGGCCCAACCTCGCCATCGTGTCGGCGTACAACGACATGCTCTCGGCACACCAGCCCTTCGAGACCTACCCCGCCCAGCTCAAGGCGGCAGCGGCGAAGGCTGGCGCCATAGCGCAGTTCGCGGGCGGCGTACCGGCCATGTGCGACGGCGTGACCCAGGGCCGCGACGGCATGCAGCTCTCGCTCTTCAGCCGCGATGTCATCGCCATGTCGGCGGCGATCGCGCTGTCGCACGACATGTTCGACGGCGCGCTCATGCTCGGCGTCTGCGACAAGATCGTGCCCGGCCTGCTGATCGGCGCGCTCTCCTTCGGCCAGCTTCCCACCGTCTTCGTGCCGGCCGGACCGATGACCTCCGGCATCCCCAACGGCGAGAAGTCGCGGGTCCGGCAGCTCTTCGCCGAGGGCAAGGTCGGCCGCGAGGAGCTGCTCGAGGCCGAGGCGGCGTCGTACCACTCGGCGGGCACGTGCACCTTCTACGGCACCGCCAACTCCAACCAGCTGCTCATGGAGGTGCTCGGCCTGCACCTGCCCGGCGCGAGCTTCGTCAATCCCGGCACCCCGCTGCGTGCGGCGCTCACCGACGCCGCCGCGCAGCGCGCCGCCGCGATCACCTGGGCAGGTGATGAGTTCACGCCGATCGGCGAGATCGTCGACGAGAAGGCCGTGCTCAACGCCTGCATCGCGCTGCTCGCCACCGGCGGCTCGACCAACCACACGATGCACCTGGTCGCGATCGCCGCAGCGGCCGGCATCACGCTGACCTGGGACGACCTCTCGGACCTGTCTGCCGTCGTGCCGCAGCTCGCGCGGATCTACCCCAACGGCTCCGCCGACGTGAACCACTACCAGGCCGCGGGCGGCCTGGCGTTCACGATCCGCACCCTGCTCGACCACGGTCTGCTCTTCGAGGACGTCCTCACCATCGCCGGCCCGGGCCTGCGCCGCTACACCGCCGAGCCGCGCCTGGTCGACGGTGAGCTGGCCTGGGTCGACGGCCCCGAGACGAGCCTCGACCTCGACGTGCTCCGGCCGGTCGACGCGCCGTTCGCGGCGGACGGCGGACTGCGAATCCTGCGCGGCAACCTCGGCACCAGCGTCATCAAGACCTCGGCCGTGGCCCCCGAGCACCGCGTCGTCACGGCGCCCGCGCGCGTCTTCGACGACCAGGCCGACCTGCTGCTGGCGTTCCAGGACGGGCACCTGCACGGCGACATGGTGGCGGTCGTCCGTTACCAGGGCCCGCGCGCCAACGGCATGCCCGAGCTCCACAAGCTCACGCCGGTCCTCAGCTCGCTGCAGGACAAGGGACACCGGGTCGCGATCGTCACCGACGGCCGGATGTCTGGCGCCTCGGGCAAGGTCCCGGCCGCCATCCACATGACCCCCGAAGCGGCCGACGGCGGGCCGATCAGCCTGGTCCGCGACGGTGACCTGATCACCGTCGACGGCGACACCGGCACGGTCACCTGGCACGTCGACGGCGCCGAGCTCCCGCTGCGCGAGCCCACCGGCCGGGCCCTTTCCGACGCAGAATGGGTGGGCACGGGACGCGACCTGTTCAGCATGTTCCGCCACCATGTGGGGACGGCCGACACGGGCGCCAGCGTCTTCGCGACACCCTCCCCCATCACCGCCCGCCCCACCCGCACCGCCACCCTCGTCGAGGAGAACGCATGACCACCTCCCTGCTCGACCGCGTCCCGGTCGTTCCCGTCGTCGTGGTCGAGGACCTCGCGCACGCCGTGCCTCTGGCTCGCGCCCTCGCGCGCGGCGGGCTCCCGGTCGTCGAGCTGACGCTGCGTACGCCGGTCGCGCTCGACGCCATCCGGGCGATCGCCGAGGAGGTGCCCGAGGTGCTCATCGGCGCGGGCACGATCGTCGAGCCGAAGCAGGCCGCCCTCGCGGTCGAGGCCGGCGCCGGCTTCCTGGTCTCCCCCGGCTGCACGCCCTCGATCCTGGACGCGATGACCGAGACCGGCGTTCCGTTCCTGCCCGGCGTCGCGACCGTCAGCGAGGTGCTTGCTGCGTACGAGCGCGGTCTGACCGAGCTCAAGTTCTTCCCCGCCGAGGCGGCGGGCGGCCGTGCCTATCTGAAGTCCATTGGCGGCCCGCTCCCGCAGGTGCGCTTCTGCCCGACCGGCGGCATCACCCCGGCGTCCGCACCCGACTACCTCGCCCTGCCGAACGTCGGCTGCGTCGGCGGCTCGTGGCTCACCCCGGCCGCTGCTCTCGCTGCCGGCGACTGGGACGCGATCGAGGCGCTCGCCCGCGCGGCCTCACTGCTCGGAGGGCAGAAGTGACCCTCGCGATCGGCGTCGACATCGGTGGCACCAAGGTTGCCGCCGGCGTCATCGACACGAGCACGGGCACGATCATCGACCGGCTGCGCCAGCCGACACCCGCTCATGACGGCGACGCGATGGCGAACGCCGTCATCGCGGTCGTGCGCGACCTCGCCCAGCGCCACGCCGTCGTGGCAGTCGGCCTAGGCGTGCCGGGCTTCGTCAACCGGACGCGTGACGACATCCTGACCGCGCCCAACCTGGCCCTCCCCTCGCGGTCGCTGGCCGCCCTCGTGCGCGAGGGCACCGGCCTGCCGACCACCCTCGAGAACGACGCGAACGCCGCGACGTGGGCCGAGTGCCGCTTCGGCGCGGCGATCGGTCACGACGACGTCCTCATGATCACCGCCGGCACCGGCATCGGCGGTGGCGCAGTGCTCGGCGGGCAGCTCCATCGGGGCGGGGCGGGCACGGCCCTCGAGGTCGGCCACCTGCGCGTCGTGCCCGACGGGCTCCCGTGCGGCTGCGGCAAGCGCGGCTGCTGGGAGAGCTACGGCTCCGGTTCCGCGATGACGCGGAGCGCCCGGACCCTCGTGGCCGCCGGCGCGCCCGGCTCCGAGGCACTCGCCGCGCGGGCCGGCGGTGACCCTGACGCGCTCGACGGCGCGATGGTGACCGCGGCAGCCGTGGCCGGCGACCCGCTGGCGCGCCGCGTCCTCGCCGAGGCTGGTGCCTGGCTCGGAGCGGGGATCGCGAGCCTCGTGGCCGTGCTCGACCCGTCGGTGATCGTCGTCGGCGGTGGCCTCGGCGACGCCGGGGCCCTCGTGTTCGACCCCCTGCGCGCGTCCTACGCAGACCTCGTCAGCCCCCGCGGCCCGGCGCCCGTCCCCTCGGTCATCGCCGCTGCGCTGGGCAACGACGCCGGGATGGTCGGCGTGGCCGACCTCGCCGCGCGCGAGGTCGCGGCGACCACCGTCGCCGTCTGAGGCGGCCGCGGCCACCATCGCTCGGCCGCAGCCCCTTGGTCTGCTGTGTATATGAGGTCACGAACTGACCTCATATACACAGCAGACGGACCACCTCCGGTGGCGCAGGACCGTCCGCGCGTGTGCGTCGACGGGCGCGCTGTCACGCCTCCAGCGCGGCGCCGACGACCTCGCGTGCCTCGGCCTGGACCTGCGCCAGGTGCTCGGGGCCGCGGAACGACTCGGCGTAGATCTTGTAGACGTCCTCGGTGCCCGAGGGCCGGGCGGCGAACCATGCCGACTCGGTGACCACCTTGAGGCCACCGATCGCAGCACCGTTGCCGGGCGCGGCGGTGAGCTTGGCGGTGATCGGCTCACCCGCGAGCTCGGTCGCAGAGACATCGGCCGGCGCGAGGGCAGCGAGGCGCGCCTTCTGCGTGCGGTCGGCGGGCGCATCGATCCGCGCGTACGCCGGCGCCCCGTGCCGCGCGGTCAGGTCGGCGTACAGCGCGCTCGGGGTGGAGCCGGTGACGGCGAGGATCTCGCTGGCGAGCAGCGCCAGCAGGATGCCGTCCTTGTCCGTGGTCCAGGTCGTGCCGTCCTTGCGGAGGAACGACGCACCGGCCGACTCCTCGCCGCCGAAGCCGAACGATCCGTCGACCAGCCCGGGCACGAACCACTTGAAGCCGACCGGCACCTCGACCAGCGGGGCGCCGACGTCCGCCGCAACGCGGTCGAGCATCGAGGACGAGACGAGCGTCTTGCCGATCCGCGCCGACGCGGGCCAACCCGGGCGCGCCCCGCCGAAGAGGTAGCCGATGGCAACGGCGAGGTAGTGGTTCGGGTTCATCAGACCCGCGTCCGGCGTGACGATGCCGTGGCGGTCCGCGTCGGCGTCGTTGCCGGTCGCGATGTCGTACGCCGACGCCTGCTGCACGAGGCTGGCCATCGCGTGCGGGGACGAGCAGTCCATCCGGATCTTGCCGTCCCAGTCGAGCGTCATGAAGCGCCAGGTCGGGTCGACGAGCGGGTTGACCACCGTCAGGTCGAGCCGGTGACGCTCCGCGATCGCCGCCCAGTAGTCGACGCTCGCGCCGCCGAGCGGGTCCGCACCGATCCGTACGCCGGCGCCACGGATCGCGTCGAGGTTGAGCACCGACGGCAGGTCGTCGACGTACGAGCCGAGGAAGTCGTAGCGACCGGCGCGCGGGAGCGCTGCGGCGTACGGCACCCGGCGTACGCCGACCAGGCCGGCCTCGATCAGCTCGTTGGCGCGGGCTGCGATCACCGACGTCGCGTCGGTGTCGGCGGGGCCGCCGTGCGGCGGGTTGTACTTGAAGCCACCGTCGGCCGGCGGGTTGTGCGAGGGGGTGACGACGATGCCGTCGGCCAGTCCGGGACCGCTTGTCCGGCCGGCGTTCGCGTTGAGGATGGCATGGGAGAGCGCCGGGGTCGGCGTGTAGCCGTCGGCGGAGTCGATCAGCACGGTGACGTCGTTGGCGATGAGGACCTCGAGGGCGGTCACCATGGCCGGCTCGGAGAGCGCGTGGGTGTCACGGCCGAGGAAGAGCGGGCCGTCATAGCCGCAGGACGTGCGGTACTCGCAGATCGCCTGCGTGATCGCGGCGATGTGCTGCTCGTTGAACGACCCCTTGAGCGAGGAGCCGCGGTGGCCGCTCGTGCCGAAGGCGACGCGCTGGTCGGGGTCGGTCGGGTCCGGAAGCACGCTGAAGTACGCCGTCACCAGACGGGGTACGTCGACGAGGTCGGTGGGCAGGGCGATCAGGCCGGCTCGTTCCATGGCAGAACGGTAGTCGTCACGTTCTGTCATATTCAAGACCTAAGTGGGGTTGTAACAACACAAAAGGTGCCTTACTGTCGGTGTGACCACGGCCACGACTCCCACCCTGGAGAACCCTCATGGGCAGCCAGACCCCGGCCCCTTGCGACATCGTCGTCTTCGGAGGCACCGGCGACCTCGCGCTCCGCAAGCTCCTCCCGGCGCTCTACCACCAGTTCCGCGACGGGCACCTCGCCACCGGGACCACGGTGATCGCGTGCTCGCGTGCCGGCCTCGACGACGCCGGCTACCGCGCCAAGGTGGCCGGTGACCTGCCGGCGTTCCTCGGCCACGACACGACGGGCGCCGACCTCGACCAGTTCGTCGCGCGGCTGCAGCACGTCAGCCTCGACATCGAGATCGAGGAGGAGTGGCAGCCGCTCGTCGAGCGGATCACCCGCGACGGTGTCGACCCCGACCGCGTGCGCGTCTACTACCTCGCCTGCGCGCCGGCGCTGTTCGGCCCGATCGCCGCCGCGCTCGACCGCAATGGCCTGATCAACGAGCACTCACGGGTCGTCCTGGAGAAGCCGATCGGCCGCGACCTCGCCTCCGCTCGGGCGATCAACGACGCCGTCGGCGCCGTCTTCGACGAGTCGCAGATCTTCCGGATCGACCACTACCTCGGCAAGGAGTCGGTCCAGAACCTGCTGGTCACCCGCTTCGCCAACTCGATCTTCGAGCCGATCTGGAACAGCGGCGCCATCGACCACGTGCAGATCACCGTCGCCGAGTCGCTCGGTGTCGGCACCCGCGGCGGCTACTACGACCGCTCCGGCGCGCTGCGCGACATGGTGCAGAACCACCTGCTCCAGCTGCTCTGCCTGGTCGCGATGGAGCCCCCGACGACCGTCGACCGTGAGACGGTCCGCGACGAGAAGCTCAAGGTGCTGCGCGCCCTCAAGCCGATCGGCGCGGCCGACGTCCCCCACGTCACCGTTGCCGGGCAGTACGCCGCCGGGCTGGTCGACGGCGCTGCCGTCCCGTCGTACGTCGCGGACAGCGAGTGCCCCGGCAGCGGCACGGAGACCTTCGCCGCCCTGCGCGTCGAGGTGCAGAACTGGCGCTGGGCGGGCGTGCCGTTCTACCTGCGCACCGGCAAGCGGATGCCCGAGCGCTACTCGGAGATCGTGATCCAGT
This sequence comes from Nocardioides jejuensis, assembly GCF_004337475.1. Classification (GTDB taxonomy): domain Bacteria; phylum Actinomycetota; class Actinomycetes; order Propionibacteriales; family Nocardioidaceae; genus Nocardioides; species Nocardioides jejuensis. The sequence goes on from NZ_SJZJ01000018.1 coordinate 38,156, forward strand.
TCAAGCCGGTCCCGCACCCGATGTTCCCGCACGCCGAAGGCACCGCGAGCGCCAACCGGCTGGTCATCGGCCTCCAGCCCGACGAGGGCATGAAGCTCCAGCTGACCGCGAAGGAGCCGGGCCCCGGCGGCATCCGGCTGCGGCCGGTCTCGCTCGACCTCGACTACGCCTCGGCGTTCGAGCGCCGGGCACCCGAGGCGTACGAGCGGCTGCTGATGGATGTCGTCCGCGGCAACCCGACGCTCTTCATGCGCCGCGACGAGGTCGAGACCGCATGGGCCTGGGCGGAGCCGATCCTGGCTGCCTGGGAGGACGGCGGCCGCCGGGTCCAGACCTACCCTGCAGGGACGGCCGGGCCGGTCGCCGCGAGCACCCTTCTCGAGCGCGACGGCCGCAGCTGGCACGAACGCGAGCGGTGAGGACGACACATGACGATCCGATGGGGCATTGCCGGCACCGGCGCGATGGCTGAGGAGTTCGTGCGCGACTTCGCGCACGTCTCCGGCGCCAGGATCACGGCAGTCGGCTCGCGCCGCCCCGCGTCAGCGGAGGACTTCGCGGCACGGCACGGCATCGCGACGGCACACGGCTCCTACCGGGCGCTGATCGAGAGCGCGGACGTCGACGTCGTCTACGTGGCGACCCCACACCCCCAGCACCACGCCATCGCGCGCGCCGCGATCGAGGCGGGCAAGGCGGTGCTGGTCGAGAAGGCCTTCACCGCGACCCTCGCCGGTGCACAGGACCTGGTCGACCTCGCCCGCGCCCGCGGGGTCTTCTGCATGGAGGCGATGTGGACCCGCTTCCAGCCCGCCGTGGTCCAAGCCCGCGCACTCGTCGACAGCGGCGAGATCGGCGAGGTGCGCACCGTGCAGGCCGACCTCGGCGCTTATCGCACCTACGACCCCGCCAGCCGGCTCTTCGCCACCGACCTCGGCGGCGGCGCGACCCTCGACCTCGGGGTCTACCTCGTCTCGATCGCCCAGCACTTCCTCGGCAGCCCGGCGCGCGTCCACGCCGCGGGGTCGGCGTACCCGAACGGCGCGGACGCGACCGTCAGCATGCTCCTCGCGTACGACGACGGCCGCTCGGCCACCCTTCTGGCCAGCCTCGAGAGCGAGACCCCGGGCCGTGCGGTCATCGGTGGCACCCTCGGATCGATCGAGATCGCGCCGCGCTTCCACCACCCCGACACCCTCGTCATCCGCCGCCCCGGCGTGGCCGCGGAAACGCTGGTCCTGCCGCCCACCGGCCGTGGCTACTGCCACGAGGTGGACGAGGTGAACCGCTGCCTGGCGGCCGGCCTCACCGAGAGCGCCGTCGTGCCGCTGCAGGACACCCTCGACGTGCAGGCGGCCCTCGAGTCGGTCCTCCACCAGCTCGGCATCACGCCGCACGAGGACCCCACTCCCCTCTGACCTGCTCCACCGGCCGACTCCGGTCGGCACCGCCCCGAAAGGCCCGTCATGCCCCTCGCCCCCGATCCGTCCGCGCCCGACCGCAACCTCGCGCTGGAGCTCGTCCGCGTCACCGAGGCGGCCGCCATCGCCGCCGGCCGCTGGGTCGGCCGCGGCGACAAGAACGGTGCGGACGGCGTGGCCGTCAACGCGATGCGCGCGATGCTCTCCAGCGTCGACATGGACGGCACCGTCATCATCGGCGAGGGCGAGAAGGACGACGCCCCGATGCTCTTCAACGGCGAGCGCGTCGGCACCGGACACGGCCCCGCCTGCGACGTCGCGGTCGACCCGGTCGACGGCACCACCCTCACCGCCAAGGGCATGAACAACGCCGTCGCCGTGCTCGCCGTCGCTCCCCGGGGCGCGATGTTCGACCCCTCGGCCGTCTTCTACATGGAGAAGCTGGTCACCGGCCCCGAGGCCGCCGACGTCGTCGACATCCGGCTCTCCGCCACCGAGAACGTACGCCGGGTGGCGGCCGCCAAGAAGATGGCCGTCGAGGACGTGACCGTCGTCCTGCTCGACCGGCCGCGGCACACCGCGCTGGCCGAGGAGATCCGGGCTGCCGGAGCGCGAATCATGTTCATCTCCGACGGCGACGTGGCCGGCGCGATCATGGCCGCGCGGCCCGACACCGGCATCGACCTGATGCTCGGCATCGGGGGTACGCCGGAGGGCATCATCACCGCCTGTGCCATGAAGTGCCTGGGCGGCACCATCCAGGGGCGGCTGTGGCCGACCGACGAGGCCGAGCGCCAGCGGGCCCTCGACGCCGGCCACGACCTCGACCCGGACACGGTGCTGCACACCGAGGACCTGGTCAGCGGGGACGACTGCTTCTTCGCGGCGACCGGCATCACCGACGGCGAGCTGATGAAGGGCGTCCGCTACCACGCGGGCAGCGCCTCGACCGACTCGCTCGTCATGCGCTCGCGCTCCGGCACGATCCGCCGGATCACCTCCGACTACCGCCTCGGCACCGGGCCGTCGGCATCATGACGGGATGACCCGCCACCCTGCGCTCCGCTCGCGCGATGCGGTGATGCTCGCCTTCTTCCTCAACGGCTTCGTCTTCGCGTCCTGGGCCTCACGCATCCCGGATACCCGCGCTGCCCTCGGACTCGGCAACGGCGAGCTCGGCCTGCTGCTCTTCTCGATCGCCGTCGGATCGGTGCTGACCCTGCCGAGCAGCGGCGCGCTGATCACCCGCTGGGGTGCGTCGACGGTGCTTCGCGCGGGCGTCACGATCGGCCTGGTCGGCCTGGTCGTCGCCGCGCTGTCCGTCGGCGTGCTCGGCACGGTGCCGCTCACCGTCGCCGGCCTGATGGCCTACGGCCTGGGCAGCGGCAGCTGGGACGTCGCGATGAACGTTGAGGGCGCCGCGGTCGAGCACCGGCTGGGCCGGGCGATCATGCCGCGCTTCCACGCCGGGTTCAGCCTCGGCACCGTCGCGGGCGCCGGTGCGGGCGCGGCGGCCACGGCCCTCGGCGTACCCGTCGCGTGGCACCTGGGCCTGACCTCCCTCGTCGCCCTGGTCCTGGTCCACCTGACCGTCGGCAACTTCCTGCCGCGCAGTGTCGAAGCAGCCGAGACCGCGTCGACCACCTCGACACTGGCGGCCTGGCGCGAACCCCGCACGCTCCTGATCGGGCTGATGGTCTTCGCCTGCGGCGTCTCCGAGGGCAGCGCCAACGACTGGCTCGCGCTCGGCCTCATCGACGGGTACGACGCACCCCACTGGCTCGGCGTCGCCGGCTTCGGCCTCTTCGTGGCCTGCATGACCGCGAGCCGGTTCGTCGGTACGACGCTGCTCGACCGCTTCGGACGCGTCGCCCTGCTCGCCGCGACCACGGTGCTCGCGGCGCTGGGCGTGGCCATGGTGGGGCTGGGCAACCACCCATCGATGGCCGCTATCGGCATCGTGCTGTGGGGCGTCGGCGCCGCGCTCGGGTTCCCGGTCGGGATGAGCGCCGCCTCGGACGACCCGGTCCACGCGGCAGCGCGCGTCAGCGTCGCCTCGACGATCGCCTACAGCGCCTTCCTCGCCGGGCCGCCGCTGCTCGGCGTACTCGCGGAGCACGTGGGGCCGCAGCACGCGCTGCTCGCCGTGGCGCTGTTGCTGGTGCCGAGCGCGCTGCTGGTCAGGGCCACCCGGCCGCTGCCGGTGACGACAAGTCGCGTGGCCGCCTGACGCACGCCCCTCAGGGCAGCTGGGCTCCGCGCGCGGTCGCCCAGACGGCGTACCACTCCTCGTGGGTGAGGCGTGAGGGCTCCGCGCCGGCCTCGCGGCAGGCGGCGATGCGCGCCGGGTTGGTCGTGCCGATGACCGGCACGATGCCCGCCGGGTGCTGCTGGAGCCACCACAGGAGCACGGTCTCCGGCGTCGTGTCGTGCACCCGCGCGAGCTCGCCGAGCAACGTCGCGACGGCGTCGTCGCCGGGCTCCTTCGGCAGGCCGGTGAACCTGCCGTTGGCGAGAGCGCCCCACGCCTGCAGCTCGATGCCCTCGGCTCGGCAGAACTCCACGGTCCCGTGCGGGAAGCCGACGTCGGCAGACGCGGGCGTGTTGACGAGGACGCTGCCCTCGAGCCAGGCGCGGCGGTGCAGACCCATCTCGAGCTGGTTGACGACCAGCCGCGGCGCCGTGTGCGCCTGGAGCGCGGTGATCTGCGCCGCGCTCATGTTGGAGACGCCGACGGACCGCACCACGCCCTCGTCGTGGAGCCCGGTCAGGGCGGCGCCGATCTCCTCGGGCGGGGTGAGCGGGTCCGGTCGGTGCAGCAGCAGCGCGTCGAGGTTGTCGGTGCCCAGCCGCTCCAGGATCCCGTGCACGCGCGCCCGGATCGTCCCGGCGCGGAGGTCGTACATCTGGGGGCTGTCGGCGGTCGCGAGCCGGATGCCGCACTTGCTCTGGATCTGGATCCGCGCGCGCAGCTCGGGCGCGCGCTTGAGGACCTCGCCGAAGATCGACTCCGCGGACCCGTGGCCGTAAATGTCGGCGTGGTCGAAGCGGGTGATGCCCGCATCGAGGGCCGCTGCGATGGCGGCCTCGGCCCGCGCGAGATCGGCGGCGCCCAGCGCCTCCCCGTCCCAGCGGCCGAGCCCCATGCAGCCGTAGATCAGACCGCTGCTCATGCGTTCACCCTAGCCACGCGCGGCTGGAGCCAACGACCGGGCAGAATCGTCGCGTGCGCATGATCCACGTCAACGGCTCGGTGGCGGAGTTCCACGAACGGGTGATCCCCGACGACCTCGATGCCCCGGAGGTCTGGCTCTTCGAGCCCGCCCAGCGGTCGCTCGTCCTCGGCAGCGCACAGGACCCGACGACGGCGCGCGCCGATGCCGCGTCCGCCTACGGTGTGAGCGTCGTACGCCGACGCAGTGGCGGCGGGGCCGTCTACGTCGACCCGTTGCGCTGCCTGTGGTTCGACGTCGTGCTGCCGCGCAGCGATGCCCGCTGGAGCGACGACGTCCGGGAGTCGACGTACTGGCTGGGCGAGGCCTGGATGCGGGCACTGCGGGCGTCCGGCTTCGACGCCTCCCTGTACGAGGGCGGGCTCGAGCAGACACCGTGGGGTCGCCTGGTCTGCTTCGCCGCGCTCGGCCCGGGCGAGGTGCTCATCGACGGCCGCAAGGCGGTCGGCATCTCCCAGCGGCGCACGCGGGCAGGCGCACGGTTCCAGTGCATCGTCTACGACCACTGGGACCCGTATGACGTCCTCGACCTGCTCGAGCTGAGCCCCGAGGACCGGCTCGCCGCCGCCTCCGACCTGGCCGGCATCGCCACGGGCGTCGGCGGCAAGCTGGACGTCGTGCGCGACGCGATCATGCAGGAGCTGCTTGGCGCGTGACCCATGCACTGAGAACATCAGTCCATGGAGATCGACACCATCCGTGCATTCCTCGCCGTCGCTGACGGCCGGACGGTGACGGAGGTGGCCGAGCGGTCGCACCGCACTCAGCCCGCGATGTCGCGCGCCCTCGCCCGGCTCGAGCGCGAGGTCGGCACCCAGCTCTTCCAGCGCGTCGGTCGCGGCCTCAACCTCACCCCCGCCGGCCGCGAGCTCGTCCCCCACGCCCGCGAGATCGTCGACGCCTTCGACCGCGGCGTCCGCGCCGTCGATGACATGGCCCGGCCGGACGGCGGCCTCGTGCCGGTCGCGTTCCTGCACACGCTCGGCACCTGGCTGGTCCCCGAGCTGATCCGCGGCTTCCGCGTCGAGCGGCCCAACGTCCGCTTCGACCTCCGCCAGCACGGCGACGAGGGCCTGGTCAGCGACCTGCTCGACGGCGTCGTCGACCTGGCGATCACGGCCGACCGGCCGGACCACCCCAACATCCAGAGCCGTCGGCTGCTGCTCGAGCCGCTGCGGGTCGTCGTACCGCCGGACCATCCGCTGGCACGCCGCCGGATGATCAGACTGGAGGAGGTTGCGAACGAGACCTTCATCGCCCTGCGCCCCGGGTTCAGCCTGCGGGCGATCACCGAGGACCTGTGCGCGAAGGCCGGGTTCACGCCGCGGATCGGCTTCGAGGGCGAGGAGGTCGAGACGCTGCGCGGCCTGGTCTCCGCCGGCCTGGGCGTCGCGCTGATCCCGGAGCCGCACGTCGGCGTACCTGCATCGCCACACCTGCGGGTCGCCGACATGGCGGCAAGCCGCGAGATCAGCCTCGCCTGGCTGGAGGGCCGCAAGCTCGCGGCGCCGTCCGAGCACTTCCGCACGCACACGCTGCAGCAGTCGAAGCAGATCGCTGCCCGACTCGGGCGCTGACCCGGACGGCTGATTCATACGCTTGGTGCATGAATCGTGGGCTTCGATGACATTGGACGCATGACAGGCACCACGGAATGATGGGTGACACCGCTCACACATCATCGAAGGGCCATCCATGTCCGACATCGATCCCGCTGAGACCCGCGAATGGCGCGACGCACTCGCCGCCGTCGTCGAGTTCGAGGGCGAGACCCGCACCCAGTTCCTGCTGGAGCAGCTCGTCGAAGAGGCCAACCGGCTCGGCGCCCGCGTCCCGTTCCCGGCCACCACGCCGTACGTCAACACGATCCACATCGATGAGGAGGCGCAGCACCCCGGCGACCTCGACCTCGAGCTGAAGATCCGCTCCGCCATCCGGTGGAACGCGATGATGATGGTGCTGCGGGCCAACAAGACCTCGACCGAGCTCGGCGGCCACCTGGCCAGCTTCCAGTCCGCTGCGACGCTCTACGAGATCGGCTTCCAGCACTTCTGGCACGGCGACAACGCCGCGGCCGACGGCCACGGCGGCGACCTGCTCTACATCCAGGGCCACCTCGCGCCGGGCATCTACTCCCGCGCCTTCCTCGAGGGCCGGCTCACCGCCGAGCAGCTCGACAACTTCCGCCAGGAGACCGGCGGCGACGGGCTGTCGTCGTACCCGCACCCGTGGCTGATGCCCGACTTCTGGCAGTTCCCCACCGTGTCGATGGGCCTCGGCCCGCTGATGGCGATCTATCAGGCCCGCTTCCTGAAGTACCTCCACGCGCGCGGCCTCGCCGACACCGCCGAGCGCAAGGTCTGGGCCTTCCTCGGCGACGGCGAGTGTGACGAGCCCGAGTCGCTCGGTGCGATCGCGATGGCCTCGCGGGAGAAGCTCGACAACCTGATCTTCGTCATCAACTGCAACCTCCAGCGCCTCGACGGACCGGTCCGCGGCAACGCGAAGATCATCCAGGAGCTCGAAGGCAGCTTCCGCGGCGCCGGCTGGAACGTCCTCAAGGTGATCTGGGGCTCCGGCTGGGACCGCCTCCTCGCCAACGACCACACCGGTGCGCTGAAGCGCCGGATGATGGAGTGCGTCGACGGCGAGTACCAGAACTTCAAGGCCAAGGACGGCGCCTACGTCCGCGAGCACTTCTTCGGGGTCTCCGAGGAGCTGCGCGCGATGGTCAAGGACATGACCGACGACGAGATCTGGCGCCTGACCCGCGGTGGCCACGACCCGCAGAAGGTGTACGCCGCGTACGCCGCCGCGACCTCGCACGTCGGCAGCCCGACCGTGATCCTGGCCAAGACCGTCAAGGGCTACGGCCTCGGCAAGGCCGGCGAGGCGCAGAACATCGCGCACCAGGCGAAGAAGGTCGCGGAGCCCGCGCTCAAGGTCTTCCGCGACCGCTTCAACATCCCGGTCGACGACGAGCACCTGCTCGACTACCCCTACGTCACCTTCGCCGAGGGTTCGCCCGAGCACACCTACCTGCACAAGCAGCGCGAGGCGCTCGGCGGCTACCTCCCGGCCCGTCGGCGTACGTCGGCCGCGCTGGAGGTCCCCGAGGCGTCGGCGTTCGCGAAGCAGATCGCGGGCACCGAGGGCCGCGAGGTCTCCACGACCATGGCGTTCGTCCAGATCCTCACGACGCTGCTGCGCGACAAGAACATCGGCAAGCGGATCGTCCCGATCGTCCCGGACGAGGCCCGCACCTTCGGCATGGAGGGCCTCTTCCGGCAGATCGGCATCTTCAGCCAGGAGGGCCAGCTCTACACGCCGCAGGACGCCGAGCAGGTGATGTTCTACAAGGAGGACCAGGCCGGTCAGATCCTCGAGGAGGGCATCAACGAGGCGGGCGCGATCTCGTCGTGGATCGCGGCGGCCACGTCGTACTCATCCAACGACGCCCCGATGATCCCCTTCTACATCTACTACTCGATGTTCGGCTTCCAGCGGATCGGCGACCTCGCCTGGGCCGCCGGCGACATGCGCGCGCGGGGCTTCCTGCTCGGCGGCACCGCGGGCCGGACCACGCTCAACGGCGAGGGCCTGCAGCACGAGGACGGGCATTCGCACCTCCAGGCGGCGCTCATCCCGAACTGCGTCTCCTACGACCCGACGTACGGCTACGAGCTCGCGGTGATCATCGCCGACGGCCTCAAGCGCATGTACGCCGAGCAGGAGGACGTCTTCTACTACCTCACGCTGATGAACGAGAACTACGAGCACCCGGCCATGCCGGAGGGCGTCGAGGAGGGCATCCTCCGCGGCATGTACCCGCTCCGTGAAGCGGCGAAGAAGCGCGGCAAGTCCACCGCCCAGGTGCAGCTGATGGGCTCGGGCACCATCCTCCGCGAGGTCATCGCGGCCGCCGACCTCCTCGCGGCCGACTGGGGCATCGCCGCCGACGTCTGGAGCGTCCCGAGCTTCACCGAGCTGCGCCGCGACGGCCTCGACGTCGAGCGGTGGAACACGCTGCACCCGCTCGAGGCGCCGCGTGTCTCCTACGTCGAACAGGCACTCACCGGGCGCAACGGCCCGGTCATCGCCGCGACCGACTACATGAAGGCGTACGCCGACCAGATCCGCGCCTTCGTGCCCGGCTCGTTCACCTCCCTGGGCACCGACGGCTTCGGCCGCTCCGACTACCGCGTCAACCTGCGACGTCACTTCGAGGTGGACCGCTACTTCGTGGCGGTCTCGGCCCTCCAGCGCCTGGCGGACGAGGGCGCGATCGAGCGCTCCGTCGTCGCCGAGGCGCTCACCAAGTACGGCATCGACCCCGACCGGCCCGCGCCGGCTCTCGCGTAAAGGAAGGCAGCCATGCCGAACACCATCGAGATCAAGGTTCCCGACATCGGTGAGTACACCGACGTACCCGTCATCGACGTGCTCGTGAGCGTCGGCGACACGGTCGACGTCGAGGCGCCGCTGATCACCCTCGAGACCGACAAGGCGACGATGGACATCCCGGCGCCCGCCGCCGGCACCATCACCGCGCTCTCCGTCAAGAACGGCGACACCGTCAGCGAAGGCACCGTCATCGCGGTGATCGAGTCTTCCGATGGGGCCGGCGCGCCGGTTGAGGAGGCCGTGCCCGAGTCGGCACCCTCCTCCGCCGCACCCGTCGCCGCGGCTAGCGCCGCGCCCGCCCGCCAGACCCCGCCAGCGGAGGAGGAGGGCGCCGCCCCGGTCCCGGCCGCGGCCGGCGCACCGGCCGCTCCGGTTTCCGGTGACTCGGACGGCCTGCGTGCCACCCCGCTCGTACGCCGCCTGGCGCGCGAGCTCGAGGTCGAGCTCGCGGTCGTCAAGGGCACCGGCGTGAGCGGTCGCGTGACCAAGCAGGACCTGCTGGCCCACTACGCCGGCGGATCTGCCCCGGCGGCGGCCGCGTCCGGCGGCTCCGGCATCCCGCCGATCCCGCCGGTCGACTTCGCGAAGTTCGGTCCGGTCCGCACGGTGCCGCTGCCGCGGATCAAGAAGATCTCCGGTCCGTTCCTGCACCGCTCGTGGCTCAACGTCCCGCACGTGACGCACAACGACGAGGCCGACATCACCGACCTCGACGCCTACCGCAAGGAGCTCGACGCGGTCGCGAAGACCGAGGGCTACCGCGTAACGCTGCTGGCGTTCCTGCTCAAGGCGTCGGCGTCCGCACTGCGGAAGTACCCCGAGCTCAACAGCTCGCTGTCCGGCGACGACCTGGTCTACAAGGACTACATCAACATCGGCGTCGCCGTGGACACCCCCGACGGCCTCGTCGTCCCGGTGGTCAAGGACGTCGACCGCAAGGGCATCACCGAGCTGTCGCACGACCTCGCGGACCTGTCGGCGCGAGCCCGCGACGGCAAGCTCGCGGCGACCGACATGCAGGGTGGCACCTTCACGATCTCCAGCCTCGGCGGCATCGGCGGCACGTCGTTCACCCCGATCGTCAACGCCCCCGAGGTCGCGATCCTGGGTGTCGTGCGCTCGAAGATGGCGCCGGTCTGGAACGGCACGGAGTTCGAGCCGCGGCTGATGCTGCCGCTGTCGCTCTCCTACGACCACCGGGTCATCGACGGGGCCCTCGCGGCGCGCTTCACCGCGCACCTGGGCACCCTCGTCAGCGACGTACGCCGGCTGGTGCTGTGACCACCTCGACCACGGTCCGTCCACTGTTGGCCACGGCGCAGCACCGCGCGCCGTGGACCGACCGGCCCTGGGGCGTGCTGCACGCCGCGGTCGAAGGTGCGGCCGAGACGCTGTGCGGTCAGCCCTCGCTGACCTGGCCGAAGTTCTGGCGGCTGACGTTCCGGCCCGGGGCGCGCGACACCTGCGGCGCGTGCAGCGCAGCACTTCGGCGCCACGCCGGCTGATCCGGCGTACTGCTGATCAGGCGGTCGCAGCGCGGCACTCGTCGCGCTGCGCGCCGCAGATCGAGCAGTACCAGTGCAGTCCGCCGCAGGCCTCGCAGAGTGGCCGGTCGAAGTCGGCCGAGTTGCAGATGTGGGTGGGCGCCGGCGGCTTTTCCGCCGCCGGTGCCACCTGCTCGACCTCCGGGACGTCGACGTCCTCGGCGTCCACGACGGGCGTGGGGTCCGCGAGCGGCTCGACGTCACCCAGGCCGGCCTGCTCCATGCGCTCGATCTTGTGGTGCCGTTCGCAGGTGAGCTCGTGCTCGTCGAGCTGATCGATCGGGACCATCACGAAGCACTCGGGGCAGACCTGCGCCTGCGGCGGCTCGTGCAGCGTGCCCGGCGTACGTGCCTGCGCAGGCTCGGCCTCGGGCGTGGACGCCTCGTCGGTCGCGAGGTGGCGCTCGACCACCGCGCGCAGCTCGGCGGCATGCGCGATGGTCAGACGGATCTCGGCGTCGACCGTCTCGCTCGACCCCTCACTGGCTGTCTCGCGAGCACGCTGGATCGCAGCCGACGACCACTCCTCGACCAGGTCCCACAGCTCCTCCAGGAGCGCCGGGGTCACCTCGCTCTGCGCTGCCACGTCCACCTCTCACCGATTCACGAACTGTGAAGCGACGGTAGCGAGCAAGACCGGACACCGATGCCCAAATCACCAGAGTTGGTCGGTGACAATGCGCGCATTCTGCAAAATTGGGGTCTTCCGCTGCGGTCTAGACCACTGTCAGTATCTGCGCAGCGCCGTCCACTCGGGAGGCGTACCGGACGGAGAGGTCCCCTCATGCGCATGCTCCCCACCGCGGCCGTCGCCGCACTGCTCAGCCTCACGCTCGCCGCACCTGCCTTCGCCGATGCCAACGTCGGCACGGAGGGCGATGACGTCTACGTCGGCACCAACGGCCCCGACCAGTACGACGGCCTCGGTGGTGACGACACCATCTCCGGCGGCGCCGCCGTCGACACCCTCTACGGGGGCAACGGCAACGACTCGATCAGCGGCGGCGCGGGCGCTGACTACCTCAACGGTGGCAACGGCGACAACACCCTCGACCCGGGCCCGGGTGCCGACGAAACCTACGGCGGCACCGGCAACGACACCATCACGCTCGTCAACGACGACGCCCTGGATGTCGTCCAGTGCGGCGGCGGCTACGACGTGGTCATCCTCGTCGGCGGCTACGACACCAACGACCAGGTCGGCGCGACCTGCGAGGAGGTGCGCTTCTGACGCGCGCCTCCGCCCCGGCGGCTCAGTAGTACCAGGGGTACGGCGACCAGTCCGGCTCGCGCTTCTCGAGGAACTGGTCGCGACCCTCCTGGGCCTCGTCGGTCATGTACGCCAGCCGTGTGGTTTCGCCGGCGAAGAGCTGCTGGCCGACGAGGCCGTCATCGAGGAGGTTGAAGGAGTACTTCAGCATCCGCTGCGCCGTCGGGGACTTGCCGTTGATCTTGCGGCCCCACTCCAGCGCGACCTTCTCGAGCTGGCTGTGCTCGGCGACGCGGTTGACGGCACCCATGCGGTGCATCTCCTCGGCGTCGTACTCGTCGGCGAGGAAGAAGATCTCGCGGGCGAACTTCTGGCCGACCTGACGCGCGAGGTACGCCGACCCGTAGCCGCCGTCGAACGAGCCGACGTCCGCGTCGGTCTGCTTGAAGCGCGCGTGCTCCTTGCTCGCGAGCGTCAGGTCGCAGACGACGTGCAGCGAGTGACCACCACCGGCCGCCCAGCCGGGGACAACGCAGATGACGACCTTGGGCATGAAGCGGATCAGGCGCTGGCACTCGAGGATGTGCAGACGCGCGAGCTTGGCCTTGTCGATGACCGACGGCTCCTCGGCGCCGGTGGCTGCCTGACTGTGACCGGCCCCGCTCTCCGTGTCCTCGTACTGATAGCCGGCCTTGCCGCGGATCCGCTGGTCGCCGCCGGTGCAGAACGCCCACTTGCCGTTCTTCGCGGACGGCCCGTTGCCGGTGAGGATCACGCAGCCGACGTCGGCGCTCATCCGCGCGTGGTCGAGGGTGCGGAGCAGCTCGTCGACGGTGTTGGGCCGGAACGCGTTGAGCACGTCCGGCCGGTCGAACGCGATCCGGACGGTGCCGTGCTCCTTCGCGCGGTGGTAGGTGAGGTCCGTCAGGTCCTCGAATCCCGGGACGACGTCCCAGTCCGCCGGGTCGAAGATCTCGCTGACGCCCTCGATCGCACTCATGGGCGACAGGCTAGTCGTCCGCGTGAGGCCTAGCGGGCGGCAGGCCTCAGGCGGACGACCCGACCTCACTTGTCGGTCATCATCTCGTCGGACTTCTCGGTCATCGGCGACTCGGACTTGTCATCCATCATCGAGTCCGACTTCTCCGTCATCGGCGACTTCGACATGTCGTCAGTCATCTGGCTCGTCTTGTCGGACGGGGTCATCGTCGTGTCGTCGCTGCCGCAGGCGGCCCCCGTCAGGAGTACGCCGCTGATGGCCGCGATGGCGAGGAGGCGGCGGAGTGCGCTGGAAGTCATGGCTGGATCCTTCGATCGGTGGAACGGACATCTCGGGTTCGGAGCTGGGTGCACCGCGGACGGGTGGCGACGTCAGCCGATGTGGACCTCGACGCTCGGGTAACCCGTGGCCCCATCCGGGGCGACGTCGGCGACCGCGCTGGTCTGCGTCGCGCCGGCGAGGTCCGTGGCGCGCGCCTGGAGGCGGTGCGTGCCCGGCTCGGCGGGCCAGGTCCAGCGCCACTGCCGCCAGGTGTCGATTCCATCGGCGGCAGCCAGCTCCGCCACCTGCCAGGGCCCGTCGTCGACGCGCACCTCCACCTTGCCGATGCCGCGGTGCTGGGCCCAGGCCACCCCGGCGACGGTGACGTCGCCCGCCTGCGCGCCATCGCCCGGCAGGTCGATCCGGCACCCGGTCTTGATCGGTCCCTGGGGTGCCCACCCACGGTCGGTCCAGTACGCCGAGAAGTCGGCGAAGCGCGTCACCTCCAGCTCGGTGATCCACTTGGTCGCGGACACGTAGCCGTACAGGCCGGGCACGATCATCCGCACCGGGAAGCCGTGGTCGATCGGAAGCGGCTGCCCGTTCATCCCGATCGCGAGGAGGGCGTCGCGGCCGTCGGTCAGTGCCGCGAGCGGCGTACCGATCGTGATGCCGTCGGACCCGCGGGACTGGACGGCGTCCGCCCCCGCACGTACGCCGGCCCGCTCGAGCACGTCGGACACGCGTACGCCGAGCCAGGTGGCGTTGCCGATGTACTCGCCCGCGACGGGATTCGAGACGCAGGCGATGGTCACCCGGCGTTCGACGAGAGGCATCGCGAGCAGCTCGCGATAGGTGAGGTCGAACGGCTCGTCGACGAGGCCACGCACGCGCAGCTTCCAGTCGTCGACGTTGAGTCGCGGCGGGATCAGCGCGATGTCGATCCGGTAGAAGTCGTCGTTCGGTGTGAGGTGGGGGGTGAGTCCCGGCAGCCGGAAGTCCGCGCCGCGCGGCACAGGGCCCGCAGGGTCGGCGGCGGCGGGCAGGACGACACCGCCGCGGCCCGTCGCTGCGGGCACCAGGCGGGGCACGCCAGCCCCCGTGACGACCCCCGCGCCGCCCATCACCGTCGCCAGCAGCAGGAACCGTCGCCGGTCGAACCCCGGCGGTGCCTCGGCCTCCGACACCAGCGCGCCCCCTGCCTGCCCGATCAGCCACCAGAGCGCGGCGCACCCGAGCGCGAGGCCGACCACGAGGGCGACGTACGACGACAGGTCGGAGCCGCCCCGGCCGCTGATGAGCGCCAGGGCGTCGACCGAGCCGAGGACGACGAACCCCACGATCCCGAGCGGACGCCGCCAGCGAGCCGCGATCCCGACCGCGGCCAGCAGGAGGGCCGTGACGACGAGCATGTTGCCGAGCAGGACCGTCTTGTCAGCGGTGCCGAACTGCGCGACGGCCCATTCCTTCAGCGGCCGCGGCGTGAGGTCGATCAAGCGGTCACCGAGGGCGATCAGCGGCGACGGGGTCGCGTGGAAGACAGCAGCCAGGCCCTGGGCAACACCGAGACCGAGGGCGCCTGCGCCGAGACCGGCGAACGCTGCCTCCAGCCGGGAGGACGTGGAAGAGTGCGAAAGGGTGATCACGTAGCGGGTTCGGAGCAGATCGGGCCCCGGACGGCCCGTCCGGCGTACGACGTGCTCCGAACCCTGACTGTGAACGTCCAACCAGACCGGCCAGCCGAGAGGAGCGTGCCGATGCCCCGGCGTGGACTCCTCCGCTCCGTGCCGCCGGTGCACGCCCAGCCCCAGCAGCTGATGGCCGCCATCGCGGCCGGCGACCTCGACGCCTTCGGCGAGCTCTACGACCGGTTCGCGTCCGCCGTCCACGGTGCCGCCCTGCAGGTCCTGCGCGATCCCGCACGCGCCGAGGAGGTCACGCAGGAGGTCTTCCTGGAGGCCTGGCGCGGGGCCGCGCAGTACCGGTCGGAGCGCGGCGGACTGCGCACCTGGCTCGTGCTCATCGCCCACCGGCGCGCGATCGACGTCGTCCGGTCCGTCGAGGCGAGCCGGGCCCGCGAGGAGCGGGCGGCCCGCCGCGAGCTCCACGAGGTGCCCGGCCCCGAGGCCGACCTGGTCACCGCGGCCGAGTGGGCCGACGTACGCCACTGCCTCGAGGGGCTGACACCGCTCCAGCTCGAGTCGGTGACCCTCGCCTACTACGACGGCTTCACCTACCCGGAGATCGCCGCCCACATGGGCCGGCCGCTCTCGACCATCAAGACGCGGATGCGCGACGGGCTCGCCCGCCTGCGCGACTGCCTGGAGGAGGCGTGATGAACGCACACGACCCCGACGTCCACTCCTTGCTCGGTCCCTACCTGCTGCACGCCCTCGAGCCGGCCGAGCGCGCGGCGTTCGAGGAGCACCTCACGGCATGCGCCAGCTGCCGCGAGGAGGTCGCCGAGCTGCGGCCGGCCGTTGCTGCGCTCTCCGACCGCCCGAGCCCTCCTCCGGCCGGGCTCCGTGAGCAGATCATCAGCCGGGCAGCCGAGACGCGTTCCGTACGCCGATCGCCCCGCCGTCGTCTCCGGGTTGCCGCTGTCGCGGCGGCCGTGCTCCTCGCCGTCGGCGGCGGCATCGTCGCGACGCAGCGCGGTGACGACAGGATGACGGCTGCCGATGTCTTCGCCGCCGCCGACGTCCGCACCCACGACATGCCCACCAAGATGGGTGCCGTGCGGCTGGGGATGTCGCACGAGCTGCACATGGTCGCGGTCGACGGGCGGGCCCTGACCGATCCGGGCGCGGGCATGGCCTACGAGGTGTGGTGGTCCGCCAACGGCCGGGCGACGTCGGTCGCGATGTTCCAGGAAACCGAGAGCGTCGTCGTCCCGATGCGCGAGGGCGAGCTGCAGATCACGATGGAGCCGATGGCGGGCTCGGACGCACCGACCTCACCGCCGCTGCTCGCGATGCCCGCGGCGTCGCTCTGACGCGCGGCCCGTCGAGCCGGGTCAGGCGTTCTTGGCGATGCTCACCGCGAGAGCGGTGAGGTGGCCCAGGCGCGCGACCTCGGAATCGAGGAGCTCCGGCCCGCCACGCCGGCCGATGACGATGATCTCGTCCTCGAGCAGGGGGGCGGCGGCGAGCACGTTGTTCTCGTCGGCGGAGTCGACGCGCGCCGGGCGGACGATGTCGAACCAGTCCAGCGAGTCGGGCGCAGCGGCCGAGCCGTGCAGGACCGCCGTGGTGCCGTTGCCGTTGCGGCGCAGCCGCACGCCCCAGTCGGCGCGGAACGTCGCCGGCAGGAGGTCGACGAGCCGGTCGAGCGCGCCAGCCGGGTTGGCGGTCAGCTCCTCGACGGCCTCGAGGTCGAGGAACAGGTTGCCGCCCGCGGCGTACCGGCTGATCCAGACGACGCGTACGCCGTCGAGCTCGTTGCACGCCGACACGATGGTGTCGGGCATCGCCGTGGTCTCGAGCAGCACATCGTCGACTGCGGTGCCGTCGGCGCGGTGCTCGACGATCTCGATCGCCTCGATGTCGCCACCCGCCTCACCGATGGCGGACGCGACCTTGCCCAACGATCCGGGGACGTCGGGGAGCTCGACTCGAAGCAGGAAGGGCATGCTGCGACCTTAACCGGACGGTGTTTCTCGGGGGTTTCCGGGCGGCTCAGCGCACGAGCTTGAGGTTGAAGTGGGCCGTGCCGAGCTGCTGCATCAGGCGCACCCAGAGCGGGAGGTACATCTCGAGCCCGCGCGCCGCCTCGAGCGACGGGAACTCGACGATGTCGACCCAGCCCAGGTCCTGCAGGAGACTGTGCACATGGGCCCGCGCGGCGGCGTCATCACCCGCGATGAAGATCGTGTGGTCGCCCTCGGCGAGCTGCTCCGGGGTCACCATCAGCGCGCAGTTGACCGTGTTGAGCGCCTTCACGACCTGCGCAGTCGGGTGCGCCCGCTGGAGCATCTCGGCCAGCGAGTCGGTGTCCTTCACGGTCAGGGTCGGCGGGAAGCCGTTGCTGAAGTCGAGTGGGTTCGTCAGGTCGAGGACGATCGCGCCGTCGGGCAGGTCGGCCTGCGCGAGCGCCTCCTCGGCGACCTGCCCACCCACGGCGAGCACGACGAGGTCCGCTCCGCGCGCTGCGTCGGCGTACGTCGCGAGGCGGACGTCGGTCCACTCCTCGCGGGCAGCGGTGACCTCCGGGTCGCGGGTGCCGACGGTGACCGTGTGGCCGACGCGGACGAAGCCTGCTGCGAGGGTCTTGCCGACCATGCCGGTGCCGAGGACTGCGATCTCCATGCCGCCCATCCTGCCCCTCGACGTCAACCGAGGACGAACGTTTCCAGCGACTCGTAGCGGGGCGTACGACGAGGGCCCTCGCCGAGGTGGGACGCGACCAGCTCGATCTCGTCGACGGTCCAGGCAGGTCCCTGGTAGGCATCGAGCAGACGGACCCAGTTGCTGACGTCCTCCGGATGCCCCAGCCGCCCGAGCGTGAGGTGCGGGCGGAAGCGCTGGCCGTCCACCGCAGCACCCGCCTTGGCGAACGCCGACCGGGCACCCCGGGCCAGATGGCCCAGCTCCTCGAGTGCGGGCGGCATCGCCAGGTCGTCCGGGTCTGCGGCGTGGACGTCCACGTAGAGCACGCGCGCCTGCGCGGCGTTCGGGAACGCTCCGCCACCCGCCAGCCGCAGCGCGAACGGCGTGCGGCGAGAAGCCGCGCGGTCCAGCCGGTCGCTGATCTCGTCGAGCGAGCGCTCGGGCGCCTCGGAGGCGAACGACAGCGTCAGGTGCCACTGGTCGGGGCGGGTCCACCGGAAGGCGGCTACCTCGCGACGTACGTCGAGGAAGTCGTCGAGGTGGGCGATCACCTCCTCCGGAGGCACGACAGCAGCGAAGAGTCTCATCACTCAAGTGTCGTCGGCAGTGCAACCCCATTGCGCCGGTGTCGGTGAGACTGCCGCGAGCCGTCGGCGGCGGGCACGTAGGCGGCATCCGTGGGTCGTGTGTAAGTG
>NZ_SJZJ01000019.1 GCF_004337475.1 Nocardioides jejuensis
ACTCATAATCCTTGGACTCACCTGCCCTGACCTGCGTGGACGTCCCGTCAGGGAGCAACTGGGGAGCAACACGCCTTCGCGGTAGGCTCCGACACTCCACGGGCCAGTAGCTCAGCCGGTTAGAGCAGACGACTCATAATCGTCCACGCGTGGGTTCAAGTCCCACCTGGCCTACTACTCGGAGAATCGCGCACGAATGCCCTCGCGCCGCTTCTCGGCGGCGTCGAGGTACTCGGTGAATGCCGTCTCGTCCGTGATCGGGACGTAGCAACGGAGGCTCGAGCCGCCCAGGTGCCGGCCGTCCTCCTTTGGGTCGCTTCCCCACAGGCTCACCAGCTCTGCTGCCTCCTTGGCCAGGCTGTAGGTCGGCATCATCCACTCTCCGAGGGGGCCGGCGAACCAGTCGCGCTGCGTGTTGAACACGAGCTTCGAACTCATGTCGTCCCACTCGTCCCACTGGATCTGGTCGAGCGGCGTCGTGGTCGGCAGGCTCTCGTCGTAGTAGAGGCCGTCCCAGGCAAGGCACTCGCCGGTGGCTCCTTCAACGACCCCGAAGCCGTAGCCGTCCCCCTGTGCGAAAACGATCACTGCGAAACGGTGACTGGCTTCGCGGTCGAGCCTCTTGTGGAGTGACGGGACAGCCGGGTGAGTGAAGTGCGCAACCATGGGGACGACACTACCGAGCGGGTGAGACCTCGCCCACTGTGCGCGCTCCACGTCTGGCATCGCGGAGTCGGTTGAGTCGACGGACCGTCTGTGGGTAGGTGGCAAGGGCCTCGGGCTGCCTGATGAGCGCATCGAGCCGCTGGTAGTAGCGCGTGATGCTCTCGCCGAACTGCTCCCGAATTGCCTCAGCCTTCGCGCCGGCGAACCGCCAGTGACGCTCCTCGAAGCGGAGGGTCATGTGGTCGAGGACGGTGAGCATGGGGATAGTGGATCAGGGGCTGCCGACAGAACTTCGGAATCCTTCCGAAAAACGTCTAGGGTGGCTTGACTTGAAAGTAAAGGCACCCTAGACTAATCTCATGATCAAGCCCACGAAGCGAGCCGAACTGGTCAAGGCGCTCCTCGCGAACGGATGCACCCGCCTTCGCGACCGCGGCGACCACGAAGTCTTCGCCTGCCCCTGCGGCAAGCACATGGGCCCGGTCCCGAGGCACCGCGAGATCACCGCCGGAGTGTGCCGCAGCCTCATCAAGCAACTCTCGTGTCTCCCGGAAGGATGGATGCCCCAGTGAACGCCTACACCGCCACCGCCGAGCGCGAAGGCAACTGGTGGGTCCTCGACGTCGATGGCGTCGGGGTCACCCAGTGCGCCCGCCTCACCGAAGCTCGCGCCCAGATCCGCGGTCTCATCGAAGCCGTCGAGGACCGCGACGTCCCCGAGGACACCCACATCGACGTCCGCCTCATCGGCCCTGTCGACGCCGCACTCGACGAGGCACGCCAGGCCGCCTCGGTCGCAGAGACCTTCCGCGACCTAGCCGCCGCGAAGATGCGCCACGTCGCATGGCGACTCGTTAACGAGCTCGGTCTCAAGCAGGCAGAGGCCGCGGTTGTCCTCGACGTCTCCAAGCAGCGCATGACCCAGCTGCTCGCGGACTACACGAAGATCGAGTCGCCTCTCAACTCGATGATCGACACCCCAGTGCACGAAGCAATCCAGGTCATGTACGTCACCGGCGGCGAGAAGCGCGACCTCCTCTTCAAGCAGCAGGTGACCGGCCACCTGTTCCGCACCGTCTACTACGCCGAGTCCGACTCGTTGACCGTCGACGCACTCGACGCGATCGCGTTCTCGCCCGACGAGCACGCCCACACTGTCTAGGGCTCGCCGAAACGGCCCGGTTGGTGCAAGGTCGGCGCCGACGGCGGCCAATGGCTGGATCGCTCGAGGACGGCGTCGCGTTCCGCTCGGCCAGCGTCCGCGTCGGTGCCGCCAACCTTGACCAGCAGAGCCGCCGCAGCGTCGTACCTCGGAGCCATGCGCGGGTCGCGGATCCCGCTCGCTGCCTGATGCCCGGCTACCCGTGAGAGCAGCTGCACGTCAGTCGACTCCGCGCGGATCGCTGCGATCGCCTCGACCTCCGGCACGCAGTTGGTCACGAGATACTGCGACAGGCCGCTGAGTGTGGACTCCGTGAGCCGGGTGCGGCTGGAGCGGGAACGAGGCATGCCCCGATTCTGCGCCGTGCGCCCGACGGATCCGGCACGATGAGGGCATGCGCACTCTCCTTGCCGGCTGTGGCCTGGCGCTGATTCTGTCCGGCTGCGGCGGCCCCTCGATCTCAGACGCGGCCGTCAGAGACTTCCAGTCGAAGGCTCGCGCCGATGTCCCTTACATGGAGCGGTACGGCGACGTCAGCGACTACCGCACCCTGCTCGAGGCGATCTGCGACAGCCTCGATGGCGGCCAGTCCTACAAGCTGGTGAGCCGCACGGTGGCCGCCTACATCAACAAGGAGGCGTACGACGGCGAGGTCGACAGCCTGATCAAGATTGGGCACGAGACTGGGTGCCCCGACGTGAAGATGCCGGACCTAGCCTAGAGGCGTCTACGACGAAAGCGCCCCACCCACCTCACGGTGGACGGGGCGCTTTGCTGTGTCACGGCTGCGGGCGGAAGTGCCACGCGAGCGCGGCGACGATGGTCCAGCCGACTGCCGGGTGGAGTCGGTGCACATGGGTGATGGTCGGTAGCAGGCCGGTGGCGATCGCGACGGCCTCGTACTGGCAGGCGCTGGCGACGAGCACGCGGAGCGCGGGATGCTCTTCGACCTTCCGCAGCGCGCTCACGGTCAGTCCTTGACGTTGAGCAGTGCGAGCAGCAGCGGCGCCATGTACGGCAGTGCCTTCGCGGGCAGGAGCCCGGCGAGCACGAGCAGCGGCAGGAGCGCGATCGCGACGCCGTAGATGTAGCGCCGGTGGGACGCCGACAGGCCGAGCACGAAGCGCACGAGAGCCGTCACGAGAAGATCACCTTCTTCTGGCCCGGGTTCGCCTTGAGGATCCGCTTGCCGCGGGGCGACGTCGTGTACTTCCGCGCGACGCGCTCCCACTCCGTCGTGGTGCCGATGCACTCGGTGTGCATCGAGTCCTTGCGGCCCGTGAATGCGCCGCCCCAGCGCAGCGCGCCTTCGTAGATCTCGAGGCGCTTCGTGATGGCGGCGATCTCCTGCGGCGTGAACGACTTCGCGGGGTCGTCGCCCAGGTTGTGCTGCGTCGCGTTGAGGTCGATCGCGTAGCCGCCGGAGTGGTTCGACAGGTCGGTCTCGGAGCCGCGGACCATGCGGTAGGCGTAGGCCCAGTCGTCGAGCACCTTGCCGACGAGCGGCTCGATGTTGTCGGCGTACCAGAGCGCGTAGTGCGCGAGCAGGAAGCCGGCGGAGCCGCTGTGCATCTTGAGGTGCACGACGCCGTCACGGGTCGGGATGGCCCAGTCATGGAGTAGGGGCGAGTCGGGCGGGAGTGCCGGGTGGCCGTTCTGGCAGAGGGCGGTCATCGCTTCTCCTTCGGGTTGCGGATGAGGCGGTTGGGAACGTGGGAGCCGCGGACGTAGTCGATGTACGGCGAGAACCGGCGTCGGAACCGGGCGCGCAGGCGGACGAGCAGGAGGGTGACGAAGCCGGCGAACGACGCGGCGTGGAGCCGCATGACCGCGGCCGCATAGCCGCCCGTCAGGGTCGTCAGGGTCTTAACCCAGACGAATGCGCGCCACCCACGTCCGAAGACCTTGCGCGCGAGGAGGGCCAGGCGCAGGCAGTCTTCGACGGTGCACTGGAACTTCGCCTCGGCCTCGACCCGCTGGCCGTGCGCCTTCGCGTCCTCGAACGCCTGCTCCATTGTGCGGACCCGATAGCCGTCCGGGGTCTCGAGCTCCTTGACCTCGTCCCACGTCAGGTCGGCCCACGTGCGGTGGTCGTCCTTCGGCAGGAACCCCTCGTGCCGCGGCTGCGGCCAGTGGGAGTTGATGTCGACGTTGTCCTTGGTCTTCTGCCAGTCGTTGTCGACCCACGTCGCGCCGGTCCGCTTCGCGTGCTCGTTGCCGGCGGCAGAGTTGCCCGCGCGGTAGCCAGGGCGGGTCAGGTGGCCGACCTTGCGGCGGCCGAGACGACGGGTCATGAGTTCTCCCGGGAATGACAAAGCGCCCAGCCGTGACGGCATGGGCGCTTGTGAGCGGATGGGTGGCTAGCGGCGGCCGATGGCACGCCAGATCTCGGCGGTCTCGGCCTGAGACCACTCAAGGTGGGCGTCGAACTTTGCAGACAGGCCGCCGACTGCCGCGAGCAGCGCCGCGGTGTTCGCGTCCTGCTTCGCGTCGAGATTGCTGATCCGATCGGGAACGGTCTTGATCTTCGAGGTGCCGCCGTTGACAGACACCTGGTGGTTGACCTTCCCGAGCCGGCGGATGACTTCGGCGAGGGCGAGCAGGATTGCCGGTCCGATGACGTACTGCAGCCAGTCGGTCATCAGGCCGCCTCGTAGGTGCCAGAGATCGTCAGGACGTCCGCGCTGGCCCACGTGAAGGGGACGGCGGACGTCGCGGGCACGTAGGCGTTTCCTGCCGTGGTCGGGAGTGCGCGGAGCGTGAGGAGGTTGGAACCCGTGCGCTCGGCGAACAGCGGGAACGTGGCCACGGCCGAGGTGTCGCGGGCGTTGCCGGTGAACAGCCAGCGGTGCGCCGCCTCGGGAACCGGCAGGGTCAATTGCCAGTTGCCCGTGCCGTAGGTCGTGCTCGTTCCCATGGTGATCTCGATCCAGAAGTGGACCGTCTTCCCGACCTGCATGTAGCCGCCAGCGATGGTGCCGTTGACGATGGCGGGGTTGCTGCTGCTGCCGGTCCATGATGGCGTGAAGGCCGTCCACGCTGCCTGCAGCCCGGCGAACGCATCCCGGATCTCGGTGTTGAGTTCGGCCGCCGTGACAAGCTCGCCAGCAACCCACGTGCGTGGAGTGGTGTTCAGGCTCATGTCCTGTCGCTTTCAGTAGGAGAGGATGGTCGTGACATCGAGGACGCCGAGTGACCCTGCGAGGGAGCCGAATCCGCCGTCTTCGAGGACCCACGCCGAGGCAGCCGCGAAGTTCGACGTGTTGGCCTGCCAGTCCCACGAATCGGCCGAGAGGCTCTCCGTCCACCCCTCGACGATCAGGTCCAGCCAGTTCACGACCCCGCCCACCTGAGACGGGAGGCCGGAGAGTTGCAGCCGGTCACTGATCTCGACGGCCATGGCGCTCGTCTGTTGCGCGGCCGTCAGCGTGAGCAGGTCCAGACCGAGATCCGGGATCCGCTTGAAGGGCTCCCCGTACTTCGCGACACGCCACTGGGCAGCGTCGAGGGCGGCCTGGTCGCTTCCGACAAGCAGCCCGCTCAGGTCCTGCGGGTAGTCGCCGTGCATGCCGCGGCTCGTCGAGCTGGCCGCCGTCTGGGTCGCCCCGTTGCTTCCCGCGGATGCGGTTACAACGTTCTGCACCAACTGCATGTCGGCGACAACCCGAGACGACGGGTCGACCTCGTTGTTGGAGATCCCCAGATCAGGCACAACCTGCAGCGCGCGATGCTGGCGATTCTGCGCGACGAACTTGCCGTCGCCTCGGATGAACCAGACCCCACCCTCGGCCTGCGCTACGGCATTGATCGCAGCGACCGGCGAGGATCCGCTGATCTCAACGAACGGGGTGCTCAGGCTGACGGCGGCCTCGAGGACCTGGTCGCCTGACGCGACGCCGGAGTACGACGCGAGGCGGGCAATCCGGGCGGTGCTCGTCTCGCCCGCGAATCCCGTCAGCCCGGCCGTGTAGTAGGTGGCCGGCCGCGGGCTAATCACGCTCGCAGGGAACAGCGCCACATGGGCGATCGCTCCCGTGAACGTCGCGGCAGCAGAACCTGCGGCGCCGCCGACGCGCACCGAGGTGACGCTCGTCAGGCCGGATAGGGCTGGGGCGCCAGAGCTCACGCCATCCACGTACAGCACGCCGCTGGAGCCGCCGCCGACAAGGTTCGCCACGACGCAGTGCGTGGCGCCATCGTTGACGACCGCTGAGCTCGTGACCGTGCCCCCGGAAGTCACCATCCGGACGTGCCCGGCGCCGTCGAGCTGCACGACGATCGCATCGTCGTTGATCGACACCAGATCGCCAGAGGTTGCCGTCGTCGAGAAATAGAACGCGACGGCCATCGGGCCCGCTCCCAGGGGAACAGACATGTTGGTTGCCGCGAGGTATTTCTGCCCGGAGGTGAACTGGGCGGCCGTGAGACCGTCAGTGCCAGGCCCGGTTGCGTTCCCGAACACGACCGCCGAGCCCGACCCTGCGAGCGCGAGCGGCGGTCGGCCATTGCCGCTCGATTCCCCCGCAGTCGTGGCGCCCGCCGGGTCACCCAGCGTGAAGTACAGCCGCGGGGCATCGAGCAGGAACTCCTCCTCGATGACTGAACGCAGCGTCTTCCGGGCCATACGTGCCATTCGGTCGACAGCGCCGATCGGGGCCAGGGCGAAGAGGTCCGAGCCGTTGGGCCACTCGACGGGCCAGTTCTGCACGAAGCCGGTGAAGCGCGTCGTCGTCACCGCCGGCGACGAGTCTTCCCACGCCGTCATCAGCGACCCCGCCTCGACGACGACCGCGTCCACGTACATGAGCGCGCCCGCCGTGATCAGCGAATCCCACGCCTGCAGCGACACGGTCCCGACCCCGTTCCACACAAAGGTGAAGGCCAGGTTGGCCCAGCCATCACGGACGGTCGAGGTGAAGTTCGCGGCCGTCACGCCCGTGCCGCCGAGCCGGATGCCCGCGGTGCCCACGTTGGTGATCACCGAGGAGATCCAGACGCGAAGGTTCACCGAGTAGGTCCCAGCGCCCGCGGTCAACAGCGACGTGATGGTGTGCGACCCGTAGGTGTTGGCTGTGCCTGCGCCTCGGCTGCACTTGAGCGAGTACGTGCCGACGTACGCCTGCGCGGTATCACGTGCCGGGTTGTCGGACCCGGACTGTGCCACCCATGACTCCGAGGTCTCGAACGACCCGTCGGGGTAGAGGTTGCGGCCGACGGTGGCCTTGAACTGGATCTGGCGATCGGTGTTCAGCGCGCCCCCGTAGCCGCCGACCGTTGAGCCGAGGGTGAACCGGCCGTCGATGTTCTCGAGCGTCAGATTCAACGTGGACGGCTGCACCTCGGAGAACTCGTCACCACGGCCTCGCTGCACCTTCACGCCATCGGCAAGGCGCACGTACTGCGTGATGTCGTAGGGGAACGTGCCACCGTTCGATGCGTCGTCCAGGCGGACGGTGATCGCGGGCAGGCCGGTCATGACAGCCCCAGCGCGAGGCCGCCCTTGTCGCGCTTGAGCTTGAGCAGCGACTGGTGGACCTTCTGCCCGTCGAGGTACAGGTTCACCTGGACCACCTCCGGTTCCGTGTTGCTGAGACCGCGCCGGCCCGCGGAGAGCGGGACGACGGCTTCGGGCCCGGCCTCGCCGATGACGGCGAGGGTCGGGCGGGTGACGATGCCGCCGCTGGCGAGGTAGTGGATGTCGGGCGTCGACAGCGTGAAGCCGCCGATTTTCTTGTTTGTGCCAGGGATCCCGACGGACGGCAGCGAGAACGACAGGTGGTTCCACCAACCGATGATGTCGTTGAGCGCCGTCTTGAATCCGCCCGAGATCGACGACCACATGCCCGACGCCGCAGACGCGATGCGGCGCGGGAGGCCGCTCACGAACCGGACCAGCGCATCGAACTTGTCCGAGATCCAGTTCTTCGCGGCGCTCGCGCCGGCCTTGATCTTGTCCCAGTTCTTCGCCACGGCCAGCACCGCGAGCCCGATCGGGCCGGTGATGATCGCGAGCAGCAGCGGCCAGTTCCGCTTGACCCATCCGAAGGCCGAGGACGCGGCGTCAAGGACAGCGTGGAAGGCCTTCGTCACGATCCGACGGAACGTGTCCGAGTGCTTCCACGCGATCACGATGGCCGCGATCAGCGCCACGATCGCGATGATCACCAGGGCGATCGGGTTGGCCGACATTGCCGCGTTCAGTGCCCACTGGGCAGCGGTCATGACACCGGTAGCGACCGCGCCGGCCATCTGCGCGGCCTTGATCGAGCCGAGCAGGATCAGGTCGGTCGTCTTCGCCGCGATGCCCTGCAGCCACGCACCCAGCTCGATCGCCTTGACGCCGATCCACGTGCCGATCGTCGTCCGCGAAGCAGCCTGTGCGGCCGTCGCCAGCCACGTCGCAGCGGCGTCGGCCTTCATCGCCAGCGCCGCGATGCCGGAGGCCGTCGCCATGCCGAGCTGCGCGACCTTCACCGCCACCAAGACGCCGACCAGCGTGCCGAGAACTGCCTGCAGCGCGGTCGGGTGAGCCGACAGGAAGTCAGCAACCTCACCGAGCGCCGGCGCGAGGTAGTCCGACAGCAGGTTCGCCGACGACACCACGATGGGCGCAAGGGCATTGCCGAGCTGCAGCTTGAAGGTGTCGATCGCGCCGGACGCCCGCTCGAGAGCGCCCTTGAGCCCGGACATCCGGGCGTTGGCCATCTCCTGCGCTGAGGACTGGTCCTGGGCGGCCTTGATGTACTCCCGGAGCCCTGCCGCGCCCGACTTCGCCATCATGCCCGCGGCGCGCGACGCGTCGGAACCAAAGATGGTGTTGAGGGCAGCGATGCGCTGCTCGTCAGAGAGGTTCTTCGTCGCGTCCTGCAGGATCTGCGCGATCTTCGTGGCGGACTTCATCTCGCCGTTGGCCTTGAAGAAGGCGTTGTGGCTCGCGCCCGCCTCGGTGGTGAGCTTGGAGTACGCCGCAGCGACCTGCTCGGTCGAGGCGCCCGCGCCCGCAGCGCGCTTCGCCGCCTCGTTGAAGCCCTCGTTGATGGCCTTCTGGTTGTCCGCGACCTTGATGCCCTTCGACGCGAGGAACTCCTGCGCCTTCGCGAGGTCATTCGTGAAGAGGCCGAGCGACTCCATCGCGGTCGCCGCGGTCTGCGAAGACGGCGTGAGCCGCGCGAGCATCTGCTTGAGCGATGTACCCGCGTCCGAACCCTTGAGGCCCTGGTTTACGAACAGCGCGAGCGAGCCGGCCACCTCGGAGATGGACTGGCCCGCCGCCGCAGCGCCGGGGCCGACCTGAGCGAGTCCCAGCGAGAGGTCTTCGACGCTTGCCGACGACGCGTTTGCTGCGCCAGCGAGGGCGTTGGCGACCTTGGCCGACTGCTGACCGTCGATGCCGAACATGTTCATCGCGTTCGACATCGCGTGGCCGGCGTCAGCGAGCTCCATGCCCGACGCGGCTGCGAGGGTCAGGGCCGACTCGAGAGCGCCGGACCGGATCGTTGCCGGGTCGAGGCCGGACTTCGCGAGCTCGAGCATCGCGTCCGCGGCGTCGTTGGCTGAGTAGATCGTGTCCTGGCCGAGCTTGACGGCCAGATCGTTGAGCTGGTCCATCTCGGCCTGCGGTGCGTGCGTGGCGGCCGCGATCTGGGACATCGTCGACCCAAACGTGGCTGAGGCGTCGACCGCCGACTTCGCGAACGCCGCAACGCCCACAGCCCCGAGCGCCATGCCGAGCCCAGAGGCACCCTTCTTGACCGAACCGAGGGTGGTCTCGGCCTGCTTGCCGACGCCCTTGAGCGCCTTCGACGCCGACTTGTCCTCGCCGAACAGGAGGTACCGCAGGGTGATGTCGCCACTCATCGGGCCTTCGCCGCCTTCCTGCGTTCCTCGATGACGGCATCAGCGGACGCGGCGAAGCCGATCCACATGCCGTAGGTCAGGTCCCAGATGGACCAGGGGGTGATGCCGGGCCAGACTTCGCAGATCACGACGACGCGGTCGTGGACGGCCTGGCGGAGGTCGTCGGCGGTCAGCCCTTCGGCTGCTCGCCCTCGGGCTTGGACTCGGCCTGAGCGGAAGCCGCCCGGGCCGGCTTCGTAGGGCCCGGCTTCGAGCCGCCCTTCGTCTTGTGGTCGCTGACGTCGGGGACCTCGTGGAAGTCGCTCAGGGTGAAGTCGATCGCGGCTGCGAACGGCACCTGCGACAGGTCGCCGCGCTCGCGGCGGTCGCGGACCATCGCCATCCACACGGTGACCGCGAGCATCCACCCGGCCTCCGGGTGGTACTTCGCCTCGCCGGGCTTGAGCGCCTGGAACTCGTCGGCGATCCGGGTGATCTCGCCCATGTGGATCTTGTGCCCGAGCTCCTCGGTCTCCTTCTCGACGAGCAGCAGGTCACGCAGGGTGACGTCGCTGGCCGTGGCGAAGGTGTAGACCTTGTCCTTGATGCGGAAACGCTTCGCCACGATGGGCTACCTCTTTCGGAGAGAGTCGGCGGCCTCGACCATCGCCGCGCGTACGACGCGGGTAAGGGCGGGCTGTTGCCGGGAGACGGTGGAGTAGAAGAAGCCGGGTCGGCCGATCTGCGGGACCCACTTCTCGGCGTTGCCGCGCACGGGGTGCCGCCAGCCGCGACGGGCCTGCCAGGCGGCGACGAGGTTCCCCTCGCCGGGCTGCATCGCCTTCGGGGTCGCGCGGATCGCGACACCCGGACGGCGAGCCTCGGTGGAGATCGACAGCTGCACGCCGGCTGCGATCCGGCGGCGAAGGCCGCGGTTCGTCTTGTACGACCCGCGCTGCGCCTCCGCCTGGACCTCGCTGACGATCCGCTTGCCTTCGGTGCGGATGTTGCGCCGCAGGGTGGTGCGGAGCTGCTGCTCGACGAGCGAGGACCGGGCGAAGAGGGTCCGGAAGTCGCGCGAGTCGACGAACAGGCCCACCTGCGACGCCCGGTCCAGGCGGCTCACAACGCGTTGTCCGCGGTGCGCTGCACAACCCAGATGGGCTGAGCGGCGGTGAGGTTGTCGAGACCGGCGAACGACACCGACTGCACGATGAGGTCCGTGCCGTTCGCCTTCGGCAGTTCGCCGTCGAGCTTGATCTCCGGGATCACGACCTGCAGCGTCTCCACGCCGGTCGACAGCGATCCGGCCGTCAGCGTGACGAGCAGGTTCATCGGCGTCTCATTGAGCACCGCGTCACGGAACGTGGTGCTGGCGTACTCGACGTCGAGCTTGCCGGTGATCTCGGACAGGCCCTTGGTGGGCTTGTCCTTGCGGCCCGTACCGGTCGCGTTGAAGCGGTCCGAGCGGATGTTGTGGTTCACCGCGACCGAACCGCCGCGCACGTTCGCGAGCGGCGTGATCGCAGACGCGAGGACCGTGGTCGTGGGCGCCGTGAGAGTGCCCGTAAACAGCGTCGCGTTCGCGAACTGGAACAGGTTCACCGGCGCCGACGGGTACGACGGCGCGGCGTACGCCTGCGCGGTCGTCAGGTCACCGGCGTCAACCGACAGCTTGAGCGTGGCGATGTCGGCGTTCGGGAAATTGAACTCGAAGCCCGACACCATGCCGCCGAGGAACGAGTACGCGTCGACGGTGCCGCCGACCTCGACCAGGCCCTTCTGCACGGTCAGGGACGAAGGGGTGTCGCCGAGCGTGAAGTTCTGCTGGTAGGTCGTGCCGGAGACCAGCGTCGAGACGCCGGTGCCGAGCGCGGCCTGCCACAGCAGTCCCATGCCCTTGGAGCAGCACTCGAGCGTGATGTCGCCTCCACCATCGGCGGTGGGAACCACGCGGCGACCGGAACGTGCGACGCGGGACCCGACGCGGATGCCCTGGCCCTGCTTCACGTTCTTGTTCCAGTCGAGCGACTCGTCGAGGAACTCGTACCAGCGGGTCGGTGCGACGTACGTCTTGTAGGTGGACTCGACGGCGATGCCGATGCTGCAGTCCTGAGTGCCCGCCATGGTCAGTTGCCCTTCTCGATCGCGGCCACGATGTCGGCCTTCTTGGTCGCGTCACCGAGGTCGATGCCGCGCTCCGTCGCCAGGTCGCGGAGTTCCGCGACTGTGAGAGCGGAGAGGTTGTCGGGGTCGACGAGTTCGTAGTTGCCGACCTGCGCGAGAAGCCCCTCGCCGGGGTCCGTCTCGGACGGCACGCGGCCGGCGATCTCCTCCGGGCAGTCGAACACCTCGCCCGGCGCGAGGCAGCCGACGCCGTGCTCGCAGCGGCAGATGCCGTCCGGGTCGGCGAGGCAGGCGTCGGAGACCGGGCCCTGACGACGCAGGATCGGCACATCGACGTGACCGATCGGGTTGATGTTGCGGAGCTGGACGGATGCCATGGGGTGTCCTCCTACTGGCGGATGCGGGCAGTGACGGTGACGATGGATTCAGCGACGCGCCCGGCGATGGCGCCGTTCTCGTCGAAGGTGACGTCGGGCTTCGGGCCGGTGATGTTCGAGACCCACGAGTCCATGCAGCCGCCGCCGAGGGTCTCTTGGCCGCTGGCGCGGAAGTACGCCTCGAGCAGCTCGGCCAGGTCGTCGGCCTTCTCGCTGACGAGAGGCTGGCCTTCCTCGGTGCCGGACCCGGTCCAGACGTTGATGACGACGTCGATCTCCGCCTGCTTGTCGCGGGAGCGGGCCGAGCCCATCGTGGGCCTCGTGATCGGCTGCCGGATGTCCATGCCGACCGCGACCATGGCGGCGGGCATGTACGTGTCCGGCGGGCCGTAGGTGACGAGCACGGGGGAGCCGTCCGGGGCGATCTGGCCGGAGTAGATCGCGTCGCATGCCGCCTTGAGCCCGGCGACTGTGGCCTTGATCGACTGGGCCATCACGCGAACCCGGGCAGGTTGGGCGTGCTGCGCAGGAGCTCGGCTGCGCGGCGGGGGATGAGGAACCCGGACGGCGTCGTCTCGGTGTCGGTCGACCCGAGGCCCGGGCGGGCGCCCTGCTGGTCGGCCTGCCACATCTGCCGCAGGATGATCCGGGCAGCGAGACGGTGGTTGGCGAGCACGTTGGCGGCCGCCGCGGCGTAGCCGACGGTGTACGTCACGGTCACGTTCCGCACGCCGGCCGCGAAGAGGAACCGGCCAGCCGCCGAGCCCCTGTGCACCAGGCCGCTCTTCGGGTCGGCGACGAAGTCGGTGCCCTCGGTCAGGGCGCTGCCCGATTCGGTCACCGAGGTGATCGCAGTGAACGCAGTCGGCAGGTCGATGCTCACGACTCCGCCGTCCGTGGTGAACGTCAGCCCGGTGCGGGACATGACTGGGCCGACGACGTCCTCGACGATCGGGGTGACCGCGGGGATGTACGTCTCGGTCAGGTCGGTGTCGTTGGAGGTGTCCGCGACCGCCAACCGCAGTGCCTTTCGCGCGTCATCGAGGGTGAGGATGTCGGCCACGGATCATCACTCCTCGGGGGTCGCGCGCTTCGCGGTCGCCTTGCGGGCTGCGGTCTTCTTCGCCGGCACCGGCTCGGTGGGGGCCGTCGTCGTCTGCTCAGCGGGCTCGGGCGCCTTGCGCTCCTTGACCTCGCTCTTCGCGGCGCGGAGAGCGGCGTCGACCTGCTCGACACGGTCGGTGCGTCCGTACCGCTCGTAGCCGACGCGCTCCTCCTCGAGCGCACGGATGGTGTCGGCGCGGCGCCAGGCAGCCTGCTCGCGGGCGAGCTTCTGTGCTTCGGTCTCGTTCTGCTCGGCCATGGCGGCCTCCTTCGTGTCGACTGGTTGTGATCAGAGACCCCGCTGCTCGACCCACCCCGAAGGGCAGGACGAGCAGCAGAGACCCGGATCAGAAGGTCGGCGTGATGAGGCCCGTGCCGTTGATCTTCTGCGCGTGAGTCACGCGGTTGAACATGTAGGCGAAGTAGGCGTAGACGACGAGGTCGATGCCCAGGTTCTTCGCCTTCGGCTGCTCCGCGCGGATGAGGACCGGGGCGTTCGGGTCCTCCCACAGGTGCGCCTCGGTCTGCGAGACGAAGTAGACCTCGTCCTCGTTGGTACCGGCGCCGAGGTTCGTGGCGATGTTGTTGTCCACGATGACCGGGACGCCGGACGGCAGCACGCCGCGGAAGCCGTTGCCGTACCGCTCGGCGTAGTTCACGCCAGCCTGCTGGGCGGCGGCACCCGGCTGGCCGAACAGCGGCCAGGTCGAGGTGAGCTGGCTCTGCAGCCAGTACCAGCGACGCGAGTGCATGACGGCGATGACGTCGCCCGGGTGGGCGTTGAGCATCGCGGCCTCGACCTGCGCCGGGCCCTGCAGCAGCTTCGGGTACAGCTCGGCCGCCGTGGGGGTGGCGTCGGTGTACGCGATGCTGGTCGCGAGGTTGGTGAGGCCGGTGGTAGCGCGGTTGAGGATCAGCGAGTCGAGGTTGGCCCGCTGGGCGGAGATCAGGTCCTCGATGATCGTGTCCTCGACGCCGACGCCGCGCTCGGAGCCCTGACGGGAGACGGTCTGCGAACCGGCCGACGTCAGCACGTTGGCGGTCAGCAGGGTGTCGTCGGCATCCTGCTCGGACACGGCCGCGTTCTCGGACGCCTGCTCGCCGGCAGTGGTGCCGGTGGTGAGCTTGCCGAGGTTGACCGTCATGCCGGTCGCAGGCAGCTCGTGGCGCCGCATGGCGTCCGCGAGCGGACGGTCCGCGCGGGGCAGGCCCGCGAACTCGGACACGAGGTACTGCGGGACGACGATGCCGGAGAACGCGCCGGTGCCGACGGCACGGACGTCGAACTCCTCCGCGCCGCGCTCGACGCGCTCCTCCTGCATGTGGCGCTGGAGGCGCGCCTGTGCATTGAAGTCGCCCGCGAACGCGGCGGCGACGTCGCTCGCGAAGAGCTTGCCGCGCTTGTCCTGGTCCTGGCGGTAGGTGCGGGCCTCCGTCTTCACGACGGCCGGCGCGCGGTTCTCGGAGGGCGACTCGGCGCCCGGGGTCGTCTCGGCGGCGCGGGCGTCCGCGACCACGTCGGCGGCGCGCTCGGCCTCGTACTCGGCGATCTTGGCGACGAGGCCGTCGATGACGGTGTCGAGCGAGCGGATCTCGGACTGGATCTCGCCCTCGCGCGCCTCGTCGGGCGCCTCGGCGGAGCGGAGGTCGCGGAGCTCCTTGGACTTCTCGTTGCGCTCGGCGAGCCGGGCCGCGCGCTCGGCGTACTTCGCCGCGATGAGCTGGTCAAGAGTCATGACCGTCCCCTTTCGTGGGATGAGTGCTCTGGATGGACTGGCCGCAACAGGCAGCGAGTCGAACCAGGCCCAGGGACGGCCGCGGGCGCGGTTGCTCGAGCGCGATGCTCGGGGTGGATCAGGCGATCCGGTCCTGCAGCTCGTCGTCGTAGACGCGGCTGCGGGTCTTGGGGGCAGCCTCGGCGGACTGCGAGCGAAGGCCGGCGTCGGTGTAGGGATTGGCGCCCCACCCGACGATCGCGACGTCGCCGCGATGCATGTCGACCTTCTCGATCGTGTAGATGTCGTACGACGGGTTCCACGAGCCCTTGGTGATGCGGAAGGCGAACGACATCTCGTCGATCAGGCCCGCCCGCAGCTTCGGCACGATGTACGCCGTGTCGACGTCACTCATGTCGAGCGTCGCCTCGACGCGGAGCCCGTGCTCGTCGACCGACAGGCGCAGCGTCCCGGTGACCGTGCGGGCGATTCGGCGCATCTGGTCGTGGCCGAGCACGAACGGCACGTCGAGGTCGGCCCGGTTCAGGGTCTCCTCGAACGCCGCGTTCGCGACGATCTCGAGGTACGGCCCGTAGAAGTCGTACATCTCGTAGGAGGTGTCCGTGACGGACGCGTAGCCGGTGAACTCGACCATCCCAGTCGGGGTGTTGGTCGTGGCGTCCCGCAGCTCGCGGACGTCCATGTCGCGCACGGTCGCGCGGACGTGCGGACGGGACGACGGGTCCTCGGCGTTGCGCCGCTGCGAGGGACGATCAGCCAGCGCGCGCACGCCCTGGCTGCGAGCCTGAGCGGCCTCCAGCGTGGTGGTCATTCCTGCCCCTCCTTCGGGGTGACGACGTTGACGGTCGAAGGCGAGGGCGCCTTCGAGAAGACGGCGAACTCGGCCAGTTGCTCCGGAGTGAGCGGAGGGAGGTTCTCGTCCTCGCGCACCTCGGACGGGACCTTCCACCGGGCGTCGATCGCGCTCTTGTGGGCGGAGTACCGCGCCGCGATGTCCATCTCGAGGAGCACGCCACGGTTGAACTTGATGTACCGCGGGTTTGGGAGCAGCCCGTGGGAGATCGCCTCTTCGCGCCGGCGCAGCGACCCGCCCATGTTCAGGGTCAGCAGGCGCAGGTTGTCCTGCGTGAGGTTCGCGTAGGTCACCGACGAGCCCTTGGTGGGAACGTCGATCATGTTGCCGGGCACGTTGAGGTATCGGCAGATGTCGCTGAGTGAGGCGTCCATCATCTCGATGAACGCACTGTCGGCGGCCTTGGCCGAGAGCATCTTGTACTCCCAGTCGTTGCCGGAGACCCACACGTCGCCGGACTGGATCGACGCCTTGAAGTTCTCCTTGACGACGAGTGCCTCGCCCTTGTTGAGCTCCTTGTTGATGTTCTTGAGGTGGCCACCCGGGACCGTCGAGTTCGAGAACCAGTCCTGCGCGAACTCCTGCGCAGAGAGGTAGCCCGCGATCGACCAGGCCGCGTGCGCGATCGGCGAGAGCCCGACCGGCAGTCCGGCGCGCGTGAACTGCTTCTCGTGCCAGATGTCGTAGCGGTCGTACTCTGTGCGGCCGATGCGGACCTTGTGGATCTTCGAGCCCTTGCCGATGAACGACACCTCGTCGATGTTCGCCAGCTCGATGACCTTCGGCAGGCCCGCGCCGTCGCGCTCGACGATGACGCCAACGGTGTTGCCGCTGGAGTCCAGATCGACGGTCGTGGAGTATGACCACTCCATCCAGCGGCAGTCATCGCCGCCAGGAGCAACGATCACGGGCGGCTTGTTCTGCTCGATCTGGACGCCGCCGACGCGCCGGAAGACGTCCACCGGCATCAGCGACGTCAGATCGGCCCGGAGATGCTGGCAGGCCCAGACTGCGGAGTTCCGCAGCGCCTGCTCGCGGGTCACCCGAGTGACTCCAGAGCGTCGACCGTTGCGGCCAGGGATGAGCTGGCCGGGGGAGACGGACGCTGTGCGCTGGGAGAACGGCCAGGTCATCGGCTGCCCCAAGCGCCGAGCAGCATGAAGCCGCCGCCCACGATCAAGGCCCAGCCGTTACCGAACTGCACCCAGCAGCCGCCAGAGACCGTCGCGACGCCGATGGCGCCCTGCGCGGACGCGACACCTGCAGCACCGCCGCGCGCCGTTTCGCCGATACGGCCAAGGAACTTCTTCATGACGCCTCCTGCGGGTCAAAGGACGCTGGCCAACACGTCGTAGTCGGGGGAGACGAGCGCGGCCTGCCAGGCGGCGAGGGTGACGGCCTCGAGCATTGCGACGTCGGTCTCGGAGTTCTTCGGGTCCCACACCCACGCGTTGCCTTGCGTCTTGCGGTGGGCGCCGTACACCGAGTTGTCGAGGTCGTCGTGGTTCGCGTGGGCGAACGTGCCGGCGCGGACCCGCTCGTAGATCTGCGAGCAGGCGTTCTGGTTGTCGTCGGTCGACGCCTTGATCAGCGTCTTGTCGAGGACGAATCCGACAGCCTCGAGCGCCGGGATCAGGTCCTTCGCCGACCGCGACACCACGATGGGGACGGCGTACTTCTTGTGGAGCCGCCACGCCTCAGGAACCAGCCAGCCAGTGCCCTCGCGGCGCTCGACGGCAGCACCGAAGACCGCATCGACCTCGGTGACGTTGCCGTCGCTGTCCTCGTGCGTGACCGTGATCTGACCGGCCGCGCCGATCGAACCCCAGTTGCGCTCGAACGACACCGCCAGGGCGATCGCGTCGACCACCGGACCGGGGTCCTCGACCGCACACGCCTCGTACTTGCCCGCGCCGAACGCGTACTGCTTGTTTAGCTCGTCGAAGATGCCGAGACCCTCGCGGCAGTACGAGTCGTAGCCCAGACGCTTCCGCATCCGCAGGATCGCCTCACGCGAGGTGTCCTCCGGGAACGACGGGTTCGCCCGGGCCACCTGCACCCAGTCCGCCTCGGTCATCGGCTCCGACACCGGAGGCGGCTTGTAGCCATCCGCGGCGCCGAACTCGATCCAGCCCGTGTCCTCGTCCTTGCCCGACAACGCATCCGCACGCAGGCCGAGGAACACCTCGGACGGATCCTTCGGCGTCGGCGGCGTGCCCATGAACAGCAGCAGCGCACCATCAGGCTGCCGCGACTGGTTCATCGCCGGGACCATGTCGTCCAGCGCGGACTGGTCGAGGATCTGCGCCTCGTCGTACACGACGACGTCGACCTCGTCGAAGCCTCGACCGAAGCCGGCCGCGCGCGCACCGAACATGATCCGCGAGCCGTTGACGAACTCGATGCACTCCTCGCCGGAGCCGAGCGTCACCTTCTTCACGAAGGGCTTGATGGCCTTCTTGCGGGCCATCGCCTGCATCTTCTTGAAGGTCTCCTCAGCCGTCCGTAGACGGTGGGCAGACCAGATGACCGTGAGGTTCGGCCGCAGTAGACACAACGCGAAGACGATCGCGCCGATCAGGAACGTCTTGCCGACCTGGCGGGGGATCGCCAGGCCCGTGCCGCCGATCGTCGCGGCGTACTTCCCGTCTGCGCGCTTCCCGAGCAGGATCTGCCCGATCGGCTTCTGCCACCACCGGAACCGGATGCCCATGTCGGCGCACTTCGCCTCGACAGCCGGCCAGCCCGTCGACACAACGCCAGACGGGACGACGACGTGCTTCGCGACCTCAGACAGCCGAGGGGTCGAAGGCTGCGTCAGCGGCTGCACCACCATTGCGACGGGCCTCCTCCGCAGCAGCCTCCTTGGCTGCCCTCACCCGCTCCTCCTCAGCCGCGATCAGCGTGTGGAGCTTGTTCAGCTCGTTGTTGAACTGAGGCCGCGTGTTCTCCGCCGCCGTCGTCAACGACTCCGCGATCAACCGACGCTGCGCCTTGAGCATCGACAGCACGTCACCAGACTCGACCGCAGCGAGCAGGGCCACCGGCTCCTCGACCTTCGCCACGACGCCTCCCAACGGCTCAACCCCAGAGGGGGAGGGGGGATCGGTAGATAGAGAAAACCTCGCCGGCGGGGTCGCATTTCTCTTGGGGTTCTAAAAACGCGGCGGGGTCAGAGTCGCCATCGTTTGACGCCGCCGGTGTTGCCGTGGGTGGCGCCTTCGCTGGTGTTGCAGCGTTGGTGGGCTGGGCCGAGGTAGCAGTCGCTGGTGCAGTGGTGGCGTGGCCAGATGCAGACGCGTCGGTCGTGTGCGAGTTGCCAGGGTGTGCCGGGGTTGATGGTGCGGTCGGGCATCAGGCACCGGAGCTCGGTGCATTCGGTGTCGCCTGCTTCGACGATGGGTGCCCATGCCTTGCGTTGTGCTCGGTGGAACGCGGTGTCGTAGACGGAGCGCGCCATGGTTCACCCCCGGGAATGACGAACGCCCCGGCCGTTTGGCTCGGGGCGTAGGTATCCGCGCTCATTGTGCTGGACTGGGCAGTTCCGGCGCAAGCAGGCGGGGTCGGCGTGTCAGGTCGACTCTGGGCACTCGCGCAGTGTTCCGTGCCCGTCGCGCTCCCAGCGGATTCCGGCAGTGTCCGTGAACCAGACAGTGACTCGAGGGCGGGGACGCTCCGTGGGCGGCAGCGTCTGGAGGACGTTCCGCAGGATCATGTCGAATGATCTGACCTGCCGACTGCCGCCCTCGCGCGTGCTTGGCACGAGTGCGCCGTACTCCTCAGTCGCATCGAGCTCGCCGAGTTCGTATCGGACCTGGACCTCATAGACCGGGAGGTTCGACAGGTTCACCATGTTCAGGTGGTTCTTGTTCGAGACCCACCCGGCGATCTGTTCTGCCTGCGCTCGACGCTCCTTGTCCTCGATTCGATCGTCTCGCTCGCGCTCGACCTGCACGATCTTGGCGGCTTGGTGGCCGGCGTAGATCGCGGCGATGAGTGCGCCCGTTGTTGCCATGGCTCCGACCCATGTGGCGATGGCGGCTGCGCTCGTGTCGAAGGCCATGCCGAACGCGAGTGGCGGGATGAGGATGACGGCTGCGGCCAGGATCGCGTCGGTGATGTGGCTGCCAGTCTGCGGACGAATCACGGCGTCATCATTCCGTGCTCGGCCTCGGTCTGTGGCTGGATCGGGAAGTATCCGAGGTGTGCCAGGCCCTTCCGCCACGCCGCAGCCTCGACGTCGGCCACGGCGTACTCCGTCCGCTCCGAGTGCCGTCGCCGCGAGACGGGACCCCCGCGGCGGCCCCACGAGCGCACCGTCGCGGCCTTGACGCCCACCCTGATCTCCATCTGCTCGTCGGTCAGCCACGAGGCGCGCTGACGGTGCGTGGCTGCGACGTCGTGTTCGTACTCGGCCTGGCTGGACTCGAGCCCGCAGGCCGGGCACTCCCAGCCGTCGAGGGCGGGCTCGGTGCCCCACGTGCGGCGCAGCGTCGTCGAGCAGGCGGGGCATGGTGCGCCGGTGTCGCGCTGGATGCCGTCGTGGAGGACGTGCTCGAGGTGGATGCGGCAGGCGCGGATGTCGGCTGCAAGTTCGTCGAAGGCGAGGTGTTCGTATCCGGCGAGGTACGTCAGCTGCAGGTCGAGGTAGTCGATGCCCGTGGTGACGGACCAGGTCTCGGGTTCGGTGTGCTCGAGTGCGTCACGGACGAGGGAGTCCCAGCAGCCGATGACGT
Organism: Nocardioides jejuensis; assembly: GCF_004337475.1. Taxonomy (GTDB): domain Bacteria; phylum Actinomycetota; class Actinomycetes; order Propionibacteriales; family Nocardioidaceae; genus Nocardioides; species Nocardioides jejuensis. The sequence goes on from NZ_SJZJ01000019.1 coordinate 20,598, forward strand.
GGCTCGGGTGGAGCAGGTCCGGGGCTGTCGCGGCGTCGTAGTCGTCGGGACTGATGCGGCCGGCGGCGATGGATGCCTCGATGTGTCCGGCCTGTTCGTAGTCGGTTGCCGGGGCGAGGAGGTTCATCGCTTCGGAGTTGAGGCCCTTGGTGATGGCTTCGGCGGGGAGGTCGGCGATGAGGCGTGCGATCTCGTGGAGGTTGTCGCGGACCTTGGCGAGGCAGGTGGGGCAGGTGTCGTGGTGGTCGTCGGCGGGCGCGTGGATGCGGCAGGCGTCAGTCACTCGGGGATCTCCTTGGTTGCGGCGCTGAGCAGCGCGCGGATCTCGCCGGGGTCGCGCGCGGGCAGTTCGGCGGGCTTGGTTGGTGGGTTGCCGTCTGCGATGGCTCGGGTCGTGGCCTTCTGCCAGGCGATGTAGGCGGCGGCGTTGTCGGGGTCGAGGTGGCTGGGCGGGTCGGGCAGGACGCCGTATTCGAGGACGCGGTTTCGGCGCAGGCGCTTGACGAGCGTCCGCAGCGACGCGGGCATCAGCCAGTCGGTGGAGGTCTTGTAGTGCTGGATCAGCGCGGCTCGACAGTCGTCGAAGCGGAGGCCGTCGAGAGCGACGGCCCATGCCTTCGCGGCGTCGGGATCCACCTTGCGGTTGTCGAAGGCCGACGCCATCGTGAGCAGGGTTCCGGCCTCGGTGGGGGTCACGTGAGTTCTCCGATCGGGTGGGGTGCGGCTTCTTCGGCGGCGAGCTGGGACACGACGGCGAGGTTCTGCTGGATGCGCGATGGCTGGTGGGACGTGGCGCGTGTCGCAGCGAGCCGGAGGCGGTCGTACTGCTTGCGGAGGGTCGGCATCGACAGGACGTTGCTGCGCCAGAACTCGTCGTCCTGACACCAGTCGATGGCTCGGCGGGCTTCGTCTTCGGTGCGTCCGTCGCGGTCGAGGAGGAGGCGGGCTGAGTCGCGCCATGCCTTGGTGATGGCGGGGCGCTTGGAGCCGTTGGCGTGGATGCGGTCGGCGAGGTGGTTGCAGAGGCGGTCGACGTCGGGGCGTGGCCGGGGTGGCTTCGTCGGCTGCGGAGCAGGCGATGGGTCGCGATCAGCGACTAGTAGTTCATCACCATCACCATCACCATCACCATCACCATCACCATCACCATCACCATCACCATCACCGACGGGTTTAGGGGCTCGGGGCTCCTCTTCCCGTCGTGTGCCCGACGTGGCCCTGCGGGTTTCACGCTCAGGATTCGACTTTTCAGGCTTCGGGGGCTTCTCGCAGCCCGGCCGATCGCACGTCTTGAAGTAGCGCCAGTCGATGCGCTGTCGCTTCGTGAGGCCGGGGATGAAGATCCATCCATCGCCGGCCCTCTCGATCACTTCGGCGACGTCCTCGAGCTCGCGCAGCAGCTCGGCCACGTTCACGTCGTCGGTGGCGAACAGCCACCGCTTCAACTGCTTCGAGCGGTCGGCGACGTGGCCGTTGTCGCAGGCGAAGCACCACAGGCCCGCGAACAGCATGCGGGCCGGGATGCTGGCCTCGGCCAGGTCATCGTCGGAGAAGAAGTCGGGGTGGAGTGCACGGACTTTGCCGAGTGCCATCAGGCGGTCTCCTTGTGTCGGGCGTAGGCGCTGCTGGCGTAGTCGCGCCATCGCTTGCGGTCGCTCGTGGTTCGGCATTCGTTGGTGCAGAACCCGAGGCGGTTGTCTGGGACGTCGTTGCCGCAGGGGCAGCGGCGCACGTAGGGCATGAGGCGCGCTGCGTGCGGTTGTGCTGCGTGGTTGCCGCCGGGTGTCCGGCATCGCTGGCTTCGGCGGGCCTTGCAGGTGGGGCACGCAATCGGGTCGGGCGGCAGCACCTTGGGCGCTGGTGGTGGCGGGGCGGGGTTCGGCACTGCTTGCCGTACCCCGCCGACGAGATGCCAGGTGAAGCCATGCGGGAACCGTGCGTCGCCGCCGCTCACGCGGCCCATCGGCCGAGCTCGTCGCCGCCGGGGCGCTCGTAGATGCCGCCGTACCGGGTGTTGATGGCGACGTACTTTCCGTTGTCGAGCGCCACCCAGACGTAGCCCCGCGTCTGCGCGCGGCACCAGATCTGGCCGCGGATCTTCTCGTCGTTGATCGTCAGGACGACGTCGGTGCCGAGCTTCCAGGTGTCGTCCTTGCGGCCGTTCTGGAAGCCGTTGGCCTTGGCGGCCTTCTCGAACTCGGCCGGGTCGGTGTACTCGACGCCGAGGAGGGTGCCGTGGAAGGAGATGGTCATGGTCAGGCTCCTGTGCGCTTGGGCTGGACGATGTAGGTGATGCCGGGGTGGTCGAGCGGGCGGAACGTGAGGGGCTTGCGGCCCGCGACGGCACCGATGCGGACGGGGCCGCCGGGGAACGACCCGAGAAGGCCGATGAGGTAGCGCGGTGCGATGCCCGTGGTGAACGGGGTGTCGCTGATGTCGGTGGTGGCGTCGAGGTACTCGGTTCCGCCGGCTTCCTCGCTGCGGCTGGAGACGGCGATCTCGGACTGGGTGGCGTCGATGACGACGGTTCCGGTGCCGCTCGGCAGGAGCGCGCTGGTGCGCTTGGCTGCGCCGAGGAGCTCGGCGGCGTCGACGACGATGGAGACGTCGTCGTCTGCGGCGTCGCGGAGGAGTCGTCGCCAGGGGACGTACTCGCCGACGAAGGTCCGCATGGTGACCTCGCGGGTGCCGTCGGTGAGCCCGAGGAGGCCGTCGCGCCATGCGATCTGGACGACGTCTCCGAGGCCGCGCACCGCGCCGAGCAGCCCGACGGACGGCACGGAGGCGGCGAAGTCGCCGGCGTGTGCCCATGCCACGGTGGCCTCGGCGATGAACGAACGGTCCGCACCGACCGCGACGAGTTCGTCGGCGCTGCCTTCGAGGTGGAGGCCACGGACCTGGTCGTGCGGGGTGCCGTCGTCGATGGGGTACTCGACGGCGCTGATGAGGTCCTCGAGCAGCCCTGCCGGGATCTGGCCGACGATGGGCGGCATGTCGGGGAGGTTCGGCCAGTCGGCGAGCGACAGCAGTTGCGTGCTGTACGTGGAGCGCCCGGCCGTGACGGTCAGGCGGCGGCCTTCGACGGTGAGCTCTACTTCGTTGGCACGGAGGCCGGCGAGCACGCTTGTGAGGAACGCGGCGGGGATGAGGGCCTCGCCGTTGACGGGCGTGGTGGCCGTGATGCGTGCGGTGTGCCCGACGTCGTAGCTGAATGCCTGGAGCCGGACGGCACCGTCGGTGGCGGTGACGTGGATGCCTGCGAGTGCTGCGATCTGGGCGCGGCGCGGGGCAGCTCGGGCCACCCATGTGGCGGTGTCGGTGAGCGTCTTGCGGTCTGCGGTGATGTGCATGAGGGGTCTCCGATCAGGGACGGGTCAGGCGGCGATGTCGAGGCCGCCGAGCACCTCGACGACAGCCGAGATGAGGTCACGGGCGGCGGGCGGCGTGACGGCGTTGCCGGCGAGCTTCACGCGCTCGCGTCGGGTGCCGTGCCAGATGTAGTCGGACGGGAACGCCATGCCCGCGGCGACCTCGTGCGGCTCGAGCATCCGGAACAGGCAGTCGTCGACCGTGGCCGCTGCGGCGTCGATGTCGCCCGGGGTGAGAACGGACTGCTGTGCGGTGGTGGTGAGGGTGCGCAGGGCCTCGCTGATGGGCGTGGTCATGCTGGCCTCGCCGCCGACAGGGCTGCCGAAGTGGCGGGTGATGAGCGCGTAGCGGTCGACCGTCGTGAGGGTGCCGATGGGCTGGTCGACTGGCTTCGCGGACTCGGACGCGCCGTAGTACGGCGTGACGAGACCGTGGTGGTTGCCCGACGCGGTGACGGTCGACAGAGGCGACTCGACGGACCTGGCGTCCGATCCACCGCCGCGGAGCTCCGCGATGAACGGCGACTCGATGACCGCTGCGGTGTCGTAGGTCGTCTGGGTCGGCGCGACGTCGGCGACGGACCAGTCGCGGCCGCCGAACTGCGCGTCGGTCACGAACGCGTCGAGGTGACGCGACGTCTGGGTGCGCAGCGGGTCGCCCACCGACTTCACGCGGTCCCCGGCGCGGCCCTCGAGCGGCACGACGAGCGCCTTGGTCTCCTGCGTGTGCAGGGTCCGCAGCGGCTCCTCGACCGGCCAGGCCCGGTAATACGCGTTCGGGTCGCCGAAGCTCTTGTGCTTGGGGTCGGCCGCGTCGTACTGGTTGCCGCCGGACTCCATGTGGAACGGCGACCAGTACCGCGCGATGCCCGCCGCGATCCGGCGACGGGTCTTGTCCGCGAGGGGCTTGGGCCGGTCACCGATCCGCTTCCCGACGATGCCCCAGTCGATCGCGGCGGCGGCCGGGAGGAACGCCGGCTCGACCGTGGTGCCGCACGCGCCGTGCACGTAGACGTACTGCGAGCGGTACTTCCCGACCGTGCGGCCGTTCTTCCACGCCTGCTGCGACTCGACCGCGGCCTCGCACGTCGGGCACCACGCCATCGGGCGCAGCACCTTGTCGATGTCCGGGAACGGGATGTCCTCGCGGACCGCTACGACGTACAGCCGGTCGCGGGACTGCGGCGCCGGCGCGCCGTGCGCCTGGGCGTGCATCGAGTTGAGGGAGACGACGCGGTACTTGTACCCGAGGTTGCGCAGGCCCTTCTGCCACAGTGCCCACGCGTCGGCGAACTTCGGGTTGCGGGCGACGTCGACGACGTTCTCGACGATGACGGCCTTGTAGCGGTGGTGCTCGACGAACCGGAGGACGTCGAACATCAGCAGCCGGGACCGCTGGACGATCGCGGTCTCCGGGTCCTCCTCGACCAGGTCGGGGTTGAGGAGGTCGAGCAGGTCGAGCTCGGTCGACACCGAGATGTACTTGCCGCCGGACGCCTGCGACCACTTCGTGCACTCCGGGCTCGCCCACAGGATGTCCGTGGTGGGGAAGTAGCGGGGGTCTTCCTCGTGGAGGTCGACGGCTGCGTGGTCGGCGCCGGGGTGGTTGGCGCTGTGGTTCTTGACGGCGAGGTCCCAGTGGTTCGCGGCCATGGTGACGCGAACGCCGGGGATCTGGATCATGCCCGTGCTGCTGCCACCGCCGCCGCAGAAGATGTCGGTGACGGTGACCTCGCCGCCCGTCCAGGCGTCGCGGTAGCGGCGGACGCGGATGTCGAGCTCGGCGGCGATCTGCTGCGAGATGGTGCGCTCTGCGACGGCGACGCTCATGTGGTTGCTCCTGGGGGTACAGAACGGCCCCGCACCGGATGAGCGGTGCGGGGCCGTGAGGGTGGTTGTTGGTGGTGCTGTCAGGCTGGGTTGATCTGCGTCGCTTTTGCGCGCAGCGCGGCGTACACCGTGGGGTGGACGATGGCCGTCTGCTGTGCGGTGAGGAGGAGCACGGTCGGGACGGGCTCGTGGGGCTCGGGGCCGACAGGTTCGCCGAGCCAGTCGAGGATGTCGGCCATGCCGTGCCGGACGAAGCGGCGGGCCCATTCGCCGTGTGACGGTGGCGCGACGGCATGGGGCGAGGTGATGACCTGCATCCCCATGAAGTTGGGCCGGGCTGGGCCGAGGTCAGCCACGGTCGGCCTCCTTCGACCGGCAGCAGGCTCCCCATGACGCGCCGCACTGACAGCGATGGTCGTCAAGCTGGTGGTCCGTGCAGGTGTGCTCGTGGTCCTTGAAGACTCCCTGCACCCAGCACGTCGGCCCGCATGTAGCGCCGCACGCTCGCACGGCATCGGCCTGTCCCTTCACGTCGTCCGGCTTCGGCGCGTCCACACGAGCCAGCAGGGCGCGGGCCGCCTGCTCCATCGCGGCGAACGCCTGCATCTGACCGGCGAACGTCACGTCGCGGCGCTTGCTCGCGTCGAACCCGATCTTGGCCGTGTCGTGAGCAGACTTCGCGCCATCTGCAAGCCGCGTGATGCCGTCGCTGAGCGCGGCGACCTGCACACGAAGAGCCGCGCGGTCGTCCACGAGCTCGTCCTTGGCCGCCCGCAACCGAGCGGCTGTCGCGGTCAGCGCGGCCACCTGCGCCTCAGCAGCCTCTGCGCGCTCGCGGTCGCTGATGTGCCGCGGCGTGCCCTTGACCCACGCGATCCCGCCGAACCTGCAGCGGTCGTCGTCGTGGATCTGGCGACCACACTGCAGCGTGTCGTGCGGGTCGATCGACGGGCAACGGTTCGGCTGGCCCGGGTCGGGCTCCGTCCTGTACCCGCTCACCGGGGACCACCGAGCGGCCACAGGGCGAGCGCGATCGTGTCAGCGATCCCGCCCCACACCTTCGCCCGCACCCGATGCCCGCGACGATCGTGGGCGTACCAGGTGCAAAACGCCGCGTGCCAGATCCGATGGCGGCTCACGACATCACCTCGCCCGTCTCCGGGGCGACGCCATCCGGGACGATCTCGCCCTCGACGACAGCCGCCTCGTCGGCGAGCACGTCGGCGACCGACGACCGCGTCCGAGACGACACCCGGGCCTCGGCCTGGCCGAGCTCGTCGTCCGTGTAGACCCCGGACAGGTCCATCGGAAACGCCTTGCGCAGCGCGAGCGCCTCCGCGCACTTCGCGAGCATGTGCGCCGGCCGCTGCGACCACTGGGCGTTCGGGTCGCCGTCGCGCTTGCGCTGGATGTACTCCTGAAGCAGCGCGACACCGACGAAGGTGTGCCCGCCGCGCTCGACGGTCACGCGCGCCGCGGCGGGCGGGTGCGAGGCGAGCCACACGTCGAGCCACTGCCCATCCGGGCCGCACCACTCGCCGCCGCTGATCGACAGCGACTCGCCCGACGCGTCGACCGAACGGCGGGCGACGAGCCGGAACCCGTCGATGCCGGTCTGGATCGTCTGCTTGCCCTGCCGCTCCACCATGTAGATCTGCTTCGCGAACGGGTCGAGGCCGGTGCGCTGCGCGACGTGCATGAACACCGCGAGGTCGCCGTTCGTAGCGCGGTCGACGCCGAGCTGGCGCAGGGCGGCGACCTGCTTGTCGGTCCAGAACTCCTGGTCGCCGGTGAGGGTCAGGCTTGAGCCGTGGCTCACGGTTGCGATCTCGTTCATGCTGCTGTGGTCCCTTCGGGGATGGTGAGGAGGATCTGGTCGGCGGTGTCCGACCAGCGGGGCGGAGCGAGACGGAGTACGTCGTCGTCGGCGTAGCCGGGCCAGTGCCCGGAGTCGGTGCACTCGCGGTGGCGCCGCAGGGCCTTCTCGGCGAGCGCAGCCCCACGCTCGAGGAACTCGTCGTCGAGTTCGACGACGACCACGTTGTGCGGCTCGGCGGACTCGACGAAGACGAGCGCGAACGCGTCGACAGCGAGCTCTGCCCACTCGGACGTGTCGAGGTACCAGGCGGCCGAGAGGTCGTAGCCGAAGTCGATGATGTGCTTCGGCAGCGCGGCCGGGTCGACGTTGTGCGCGGTCTTGAGGTCGACGCCGATGCCGTTGTTTCCGAGGCGGTCCCAGCGGCAGCGACGGATGACGTCGTGCATGGGGTCGCGCGCGAAGACGGAGACCTCTGACCGGCCGGGGCTGGCCAGCAGCCGTGCCGCCTTTTTGTGGGAGAGGACGGCGTCGGCCATGCGCTCGGCGGCTTTGAGCTGCTCGGGCTTGAGCACGACCTTGCCCTGCGCTTCGGCTGCGGCGATCGCGGCCTTGACGTCGTTGCGGTTCCGGTTGCCTTCGATCGCGACGTACCCCGGGCCTGTGCCGAGGATGATCGTGTGGGCGACGGTCCCGAGGGACATGGCGGCCGACTCCTGCGGGTGCGTGAGTCCGTGCTTGAAGTGGGCTGGCGACTTGAGGAGCGTCTTCATGCCCGACGCGGAGATCGACGTCGGGTCGGAGTGGTACGCGGCCTCGTCGAGGGCGTCGTACACGCCGAGGCGGGGTGCCCCGGTCGTCGGCTCCGTCGCGGGGGTAGCCGACGCCGGGGGCGTCGTGTGGCAGACGCACGCGCAGGCGATCGCGCCGGATGGTGCGAGGCGGTGGCCCTTGCACCGCTGGTGGGAGTCAGGCGGGTTGCTGGTGTTGCAGAACCCGCTGACCCACGGCTTTTTCGTGGTCATGCGTTCTCCTGTCGGGCGCGCCAGATGACGGCGCCGATGGATTCGAGGTCGCGGAGGTCAGGTCGTCGGTCGAGGACGTGCCCGGGCTCCGGCTTCTTCCGATGGGTCGGCGGGCAGTCCGTGCAGCGGGTGGTCACTCGTCGTCACCACCCGAGGCACACGCCTTGTGGATCCACTGGCCGCGGACCTGGGCCATGTCCCGGGTGTGATTGATGGGCTGGCAGCAGCGGCGGCACTCCGTGCCCGCCGGCGCCGCGATCAGGCGAGAGCGTCGGCGCCTCACAGCGGGCTCGTCTCGATGTCGTGCGGGCAGAGATGCTCGCCCTCATGGCCAGACGGGAGGATGCACGGCTGCTTCGGGTGGATGGTCCAGTGCTCGCCGTTGTAGTCGTACTCGTGGCCGTCGCGTCGGTCCGGCTCGACGATCTCGCACGGCACCTCGGAGCCCTCGAGGTTCTCGTCGGGCGTAGAGATCTCGCCGTCCTCGATCGAGCCCCACTGGACGAGGCAGGTGTCGCACCACGCGGCGTCGTCCTCGATCTGCACGTCGTTGCCGCAGTGGCTGCACGTCGGGTAGTTGATGACCAGGCGCGGCAGCTCGTGGTCGACCGTGAGGCGGCTCATGCCCACCACCGCTTCCGGCAGGAGCACACGTACATCGCGGCACCGTTCACGTACACCCGGTTCTTGAGCACCGTGTGCCCCCGACGACCATGCAGACGCAGCCGCACCCGGTGCGCCACCCTCCGAGCCCGCGGCGCCTGGTCGGCCAGCGCGCACACGATGATCGCGACGATCAGGCCGCCGCCGCACACGATGAGCAGGAACGTGCCGACCCGCTCGTCCGCGTTCACTGAGTCACCGCGACGAGGTCAGCGCCGACGTGGCGCAGCGTCATCGGCACGTGCAGCTTCGTGCCCGACGCCTCGCGGTAGTTGATGGACCCCAGGCTCATCGTCGTCTCGACCTCGGCGCCCAGCCACGCGGCCCACGCGTCGAGAGCTGCACGCGTCGGAAGGTCCAGCGTCACGGTGTCGCCGTCGGCGATGTACCCCGTCGGCTCCGGCAGCCCGGCCGACTGCGCCACAACGACGATGGTCGGGATAGCGAGCGCATGCCGCGTCGCCGCGTTCGTGGTGGTCATGGTTGACTCCTCAGTGGTTGTTGAAGACGAAGGCCCGCACCCCCGGTTGGGGAGTGCGGGCCTTCGTGGTTTTCGCCCTGCCGCTACTGGTGACGACCCCGCCCCTTCCAAGGGCAGGCAGCAGCGACAGGGAGTTCAGGTGGACGCGGGTGGCGTGCGAGCGGCCTTCCCAGCCGCATCCAGCACGCCACCCGCTTCTTCGGCCCGGGCGCCGGGAGGGCGCGCACCGGGACGCGTCAGGCCTTCTTGCAGGCCGTGTGATCGAACGCCGGAGCGAGCCAGTAGCCGCAGGTGTTGCACTTCGGCGGCTTCACCGAGATCGGACGCGGAGCACGCGACCGCCCCTTGCGAGGCACGTTGTGCTCCATCAGCCCGCGCCAACCCCGATCCGTCGTCGGGTACTTGTAGTCGCTCACGGCTCCACCTCGACCCCGGCGAACACGACCTCGAGCGGCCCGGGCAGCTGGTCCCAGCGGTACCGCGTGTGGTCGTTCATCCCGTAGGCGTTCGTCCAGTGACGAGTCACCGTGGTGGCCTTCGCCCGGACGTACAGGTCGCCGTTCGCTGCGCGTACGACCGCAGCCAGACCAGTCGGCTCGCCGGGCGTCGGCGCGACCGCGATCGCCTGCAGGAAGGCGCCGAGGCGCGCCACCGTCGATGGCGTGGCCTTCATCGCCGCGCCCCGAACTCGTGGCGTGCGACCTGGCGCCGGCGCCGCAGATCGTGGGGGAGTGCGGACACGAGGCGGTCCCACCACGCGAAGTCGTCCTCCGACTTCGGCTGGTAGTCGTCGCCGTCGCGTCGGGCGTCCCGGTCGGCGCGCAACACCATGCGGATGTTGCCCGGCGTCGGGACGTGACCCGCTCGACGGATCGCATCGGCTGCCAGTTCGACAGCCCTCGCGGATACAAGGCCTCCGGTGGGCTTGGGGTCACGCACAACGCGTGGCGGGGCGCTCATGCGGCCCTCAGTTCTCGAGTCTCGATGGCCGACGCCCATTCGGGGTGGCGCTCCAGCACGAGGCGGGCGTAGTGCGACCGGTGGTTGTTGTTCGCCTTGAACGTGTCCCCGGTGGTCATGCCGTACTCCCACCGGATCCGCTCCCAGACCGCTCCGATCCCCACGCGAACGTGACCGGCGCGGATCCACTCGCCGATGAGCCGCTCGATCGCGGCCAGAACCCACGGGTTCTGGCGATGGAACTCGGCGAATCGCTCGGCGTGCGTCGCGCCCTTCGCATGGGTGGGCTCGACGAGAGCGACCAGGTCCAAATGCTCCCCACTCATGACGCCTGCTTCTGGCGCTCGATGAACGCGTCGAGGTCGACTCGGTCGTAGAGCACACGGCCGGCGATCCTCGTCTTCGGAATCTGTCCGTCTGCGGCGAGCTGGTCGAGGGATCGGAGCCCGATTCCGAGGTAGCTGGCTGCGGGCTTCCGCTGGAACATGCGCCGCTCCGCTGCGGTCGAGGTGGCGGTGCCCATCAGGCGGCCGCCTTGGCTGCGATCCGCTCGGCGTTCGTGACGAGGTCGAGGAGCGGGACTCCGGTGAGGGTCGAGACCTGCACGAGCTCGGGCCACTTGAACGGCAGCAGGCCGTTGATGCGCCGCGAGAGGCTGTTGAGGCCCATGTTGAGCAGCGGGGCCGAGTCGTCCTGGGTGAGTCCAGCCTGAGCGAGTGCTCCACGTACGGCCTGCCCCATGGCTGCCGAACTCGGATCGATCGATGTCATGTCCGGAACCATACGTGTCAGATTTGGCACGATCAAGGTTTTAACACACCAGATATGGCGTGTTTCGTATTGGGAACGGTAGATTTCGTGCCATGACCGATAACGAGAGCGCGGCCCTGACGCGGGCCCTCGGCGCGGAGATCCGCCACTGGCGGAACATTCGCAAGATGTCTCGGGCACAGCTGGCCGCACTGGTCGGCATCTCAGACACGACCATGGGGCGCATCGAGCGCGAGGGACCGGTCGACGTCACCAACACCTGGTCGATCGCCGCCGCACTCAGGGTCCCGTTGGCGGATCTGGTGCGACGAGCAGAGGAAGCAGCGTTCATGAACGCTGCAGCGGAACGGAGCGCGGTGAACGTCGCCCAGCTCGAGAGCGAGGCGAGCGATCTGGGCATCTCGGTCGGGCGCTACGGACAGGAGTTCGGCTTCGACTTCAACGCCGCGCGAGCCGGCCTTGCCCGGGCGGACTTCGGTCTGGCTGCCCGCAATGAGGACCGCGAGAAGCCGCGCCTCGGAGACGACTGAGCTTGTCGGGGGTTATGACTACGGTCCCGGCCGTGGAGATCAACCCGTGGCGCCGACTGCGCGAGCTCGCGCACGTCACGCTGCTGTGGCATGACGGCGGCTCCATGGGGCACACAAGCCACCGGTTCCAGGCGATCAGCCTGCGCCGCGGGATGACGTGGGCCGAGCGCCGCTGCACCGTGCAGCACGAACTGCTGCACCTCGAGCGCGGGTGGCAGCCACTCGGCCTGCGGGCGAAGGACGAAGAGCTCGTCCGTCGCGAGACCTCTCGCCTCATGCTCCCGAGCATTGAGACCGTCGGCGAGGCCATCGCCTGGTCGCACTCCATCGAGGAAGCGGCCGACGAGCTCGGCGTGGACGTCTACGTGCTGCGCAAGCGGCTCCGGCATCTGCACCCGGCGGAGCGGCACTACCTCTCACGGCGCCTCACTGACGACTAACCCCAGAGCGCGGACTCGACGGCGTCGGCGGCCGATCGCTTGATGTCGTCGACGACGTGCTGGTACTTCGCGGTGACGCTGATCTGCGAGTGACCGAGCGTGTCCATGACGGTGCGCTGGTCGACTCCCTTGAGCAGCATGACGGTTGCCGCTGAGTGGCGGGCGTCGTGGAGGCGGATGTGCTTGACGTCGACCTTGTCGAGGAGTCGGTGCCACGACTTGGAGTCTCGGGACGGGTCGATCGGCTTGCCGTCGACCTGCGTGAACACGAGGCCGCTGTCCGTCCATGTGGAGCCGGCCGCGAGGCGTTCGGCGGTCTGGGCCTTCTTGTGGGCCTTGAGGATGCGGACGAGCTTGTCGCCGAGCGCGAGGTCGCGGCGTGAGCCCTTGGTCTTGAGGTCGCCGAGAATCAGGCCCTTGCCCTTGCGGCGCTGCAGGCCGACGCGGACACGGAGGACGTTGTCCTCGAGGTCGACGTCTTCCCAGCGGAGGCCGAGCGCCTCGCCCTGGCGGAGGCCGAGCGCGAGAGCGATCACCCAGCGGGCCTCGAGCCGCTCGCCTTCGGCAGCGGCGAGCACGCTGCGGACCTCCTCGACCGTGAAGACGTCCATCTCCTTGTCCTTCGCGGTCGGCGCGTCCATGGAGTTGGTGTCGGCGGGGTTGGCCCGGAGGCGCTTGCGCTGGACCGCGACCTTGAGTGCTCGCGACAGGATCCGATGGGTCTGCAAGACCGTCTTGTCGGACAGGGGAGTGGCGGCTTCGAGGGTGGGGTTGCCCTTCGTGCGGAGGTGGTCCCACGCGGCTTCGATGTGCTCCTGCGTCAGGCGGTCGAGTCGGTGGTGGCCGAGCAGCGGCACGATGTACTGCCGGACCTTGCAGTTGTAGGAGTTGTCGATCGTCTGGGCTGCGACCTTGCGGGGAGCGATCTGGGTGAGCCAGTAGGTCATCCACTTCTCGACGGTGATCGGCTTCCCGACGGCGGGGAGTTGCTGGTCGGCGAACTCCTGCTGCTTCTCGCGGAGGCGTGCAGCGGCGCCGGCGCGCGTGGATGCCTGGACCTTGCGGCGGACGGGCTTGCCGTCGATGTAGCCGAGGACGACGGCGCCGACCCAGGGGCACTTGCACTTGGGGTTGCCGCGCGCGTCGAGAGGGCGGGCGCAGTCGGCGCGGTGCTTGGGGTAGAGGGATCCCTCGCCGTCACTGCGCTTCTTGCGTGAGTCCTTGGTAGCGCCCGCCATGCCGCTGCTCCCTTGTGATCGGTGCGGCGCAGGAGGTGCGTCGCTGTGCGTGATCCTACCTAGGACTACCGACAAGAGGGGAGCAACGAGAGGGGCAACGTTGCTCCCTCGCTATGCAGCGATGTGCAGCACGCACAGAGATTTCACGCTCACGCGCAGCGCCACGCAGTCCCTTGCAAGGCCGTGCGTAGGACTCATAAT
>NZ_SJZJ01000020.1 GCF_004337475.1 Nocardioides jejuensis
TGTGCCCGGCACAGGCCCCGTCTCGGCGCGGCACAAGGCCCGTCTCGGCGTTACTGGGGGCTGACGACGCCGGCGTCGAAGGCGTACACGATCGCGGCGGCGCGGTCGCGCAGGTCGAGCTTGGTGAAGATCCGGCCGACGTGGCTCTTCACGGTCACCTCGGAGATGACCAGTTCGTCGGCGATCTCGCCGTTGGACAGGCCGCGGCCCATCAGCCGGAGTACGTCGATCTCGCGCGCCGTCAGCTGGTCCGGCGTCACGCCGGGCGCGGCGAGGCCGGTGCCCTCGCGGTAGGCGGCCAGGACGCGCGCGGTCACAGCCGGATCGAGCAGCGCCTGCCCGGCAGCGACTGCGTGCACAGCGCGCACCAGGTCCTCGGCGGGGGAGTCCTTCAGCAGGAATCCCGCGGCGCCGGCCCGCAGCGCACCGGACAGCAGTTCGTCGTCGTCGAACGTCGTCAGCACGAGCACCGGGGGCGAGTCCTGCGCAGCCCGGAGCCGCTTGGTCGCCTCGATGCCGTCGACGCGGCGCATCCGCAGGTCCATCACGACGACATCCGGGGACAGAGACGCGACCGCAGCCGGCACCTCGTCGCCGTCGCTGCACTCGCCGACGATCTCGAAGCCGTCCTTGCGACGCAGGATCCGGCGCAGGCCGGAGCGGACCAGCTCCTGGTCGTCGACCAGCAGCACGCGTACGTCGTTCACCGGGTCTCCGTTGCGCTCGAGGCCAGCGACTGCAGGCTCCTGGTCGACAGCCCCTTCGACGGGATCCCGAGCCGGCACCGCAGGGCGGACGGCGTCTGGAGCTCGACCAGCCAGCCGTGATCAGCCGGGCCTGCTGTGAGGGCGCCGCCGAGCTGCAGTGCCCGCTCCTGCATGCCGCGGATGCCGGCACAGTCCGGACGGGGCGCCCCGACCGGGCCGGTGAGGGAGTTCCACACGCGGACTCGCTGCCTGGTCCGGCGTACGTCGACGACGACGCGGGCCGAGGAAGCGGGAGCGTGCTTCGCGACGTTCGCGAGCGACTCCTGGACGATCCGGTAGAGCCCGAGGCCGACGGCTGGTGTCACGAGAGCGGGATCGCCGGTGAGGTCGAGCGTCACCTGCAGGCCGGCGTCCGCGAACTGCTGGACGAGTGCCGGGATGTCCCGCGCGTCCGGTGTCGCGTGGACCTGGCCGGCAACGACCCCGAGCAGGCCGACGGTCTGGCGGATGTCGGCCATCGCCTGACGCCCCGTGGACTCCGCGTCGCGCAGCGCGTCGGTGGCCTCGGCGAGATCAACGTCGTCGTCCTCGAGCGAACGCCGGGCGGCCGACAGGTGCAGCAGGGTCACCGAGAGCGAGTGCGCGATGACGTCGTGCACTTCGCGGGCGATGCGCTGCCGTTCGGCGAGGACGGCCCGCGACTGGCGATCGGAAGCGGCCCGCTCCTGCTCGTCGATCCGGAGTTGCTGGAAGCGCATGATGAAGCCGATGTCCCAGCCGATGACGAGCGTGGTCAGCCAGAAGCCGACACCCGGCAGGTGCCCGGTCAGGCTCAGCCCGACGAACGTCGCGGCCATCAGGCCGACGCCGATCGCGCTGTCGATGAAGCGCTCGAGCGAGCCGAGGTGCCCCGCGAGCATGACCAGGGCGAAGAGCGCGAAGTCGTAGTCGACCGGGTAGAGCACCGTCAGCACGGCGACCGGGGCGGTGGCCAGGACGACGGTGGGCAGCCAGTGCAGGCGGCCGCCGAGGGCGTCGACGAGCCAGGGAAGCGAGGCGACCGCGACGAGCCCCCAGGCGGGGAGGACGGCGTCCTGCCCGGCGCGCTGCACGATCGCGGCGACGAAGGCGAAGGTGCTCGAGACGTACATGACGGCAGGGATCCACCAGACGAACTGGGGGTAGCCCTGACGCGCCCACCGGTCGGCGAGCGAGGCAAGGAGGGTCCGTGCGGTCACCGCTCCAGCGTAGGGGCGCACGCCGGCGGTCACATCCGTCCGTGGGAGGAGGATCACGTCGGCTCCTCCGCCTTCAGGAGGACGCGCAGAACCCGTCCGTGGAACGCTGTGTCACGCACAGTCGGCTCCGTAGCGTCCGGGACATCGAGCCGTCCCCGACAAAGGAGTCGTCATGAACGCCTGGGAGATCCACCACCGCCGCACCGCCGCACTCGGCGACGTCATCACCGTCGTCGACGCGGGTGCCGACCTGCCGTGGTCCGATGACCTGGCTGAGGTCTTCGGGGACCGCGCCGGCCTTCTGGTCGAGCTGCACGGGCTCTTCGCTCGTCGCGTCACCGGCCGGATCGAGCTCGCGCTCGACCTGCACGACCTCCCCGGCGCCTCGGTCGCCGAGGCCTGGCAGGCCGTCGTCGCGGAGTTACCCGGCGTCCACCGCACCCTCCAGGCGTACGCCGACGAGCCGGCCCTCGCGCGCCCGGTCGCCAACCTGCACCGCACCGTCGCGGTCGCGGTCGGCCTCGCGGCCCTGGACGCACCCCTCGCGATCGCCGCCGACGCCGGCCGCGCGTTCGTGGCCAACGCCGCCCACATCGACATCCCGGCCCGCCGCGACGGCTGGCTCCGGGAGCGCCTCTCCTACCGACTCATGAAGGCCACTGCCTGATGCACAACCTTGCCCGCCTCGCCGTACGCCGAGCGCCGTTCGTCATCCTGCTGTGGCTGGCGGTGATCGTCGGTCTCAACACCGCCGTGCCGCAGCTCGAGGACGTGATCGCGCGCGACAACACGGCGTTCGTGCCGGACTCGGCTGCCTCGATCGCGGCCTACCGGCACATGGACGACGCCTTCGGCACGGGGACGACGAACTCCGTCGTCTTCGTCGCGGGTGAGCGCCCGGGCGGGCTCACTGCGGCCGACCGGCAGTGGTTCGGCGAGCTGTCGCAGCGGATCCGGGCCAAGGACTCCGATGTCACGCAGGTCGCCGACCTCGAGTCGGAGCAGATCTGGAAGGGCACGGTCAGCCGCGACGGCGAGGCCGTCTACCTGCAGGTCGGCTTCCCCGGACAGGTCGGTACGCCGCAGAGCGCGCGCGAGATCCACGAGCTCCGCGAGACGGTCGATGCGCAGGTCCCCGACGGGCTCTCCGTGGCCGTCACCGGACCGGCCGCCACGATCACCGACACGCAGGACACCATCGAGCACGACCTCGGCCGGATCACCGCCATCACCCTCGTGCTGATCGGCATCATCGTGCTGCTGCTCTACCGCTCGGTGGCGACGCTGGCCGTGATCCTCGGGTTCATCGGCGCCTGCCTCGGCGCGGGACGCGGCATCGCGGCGACGGCTGGTCACCTCGGGTGGTTCCACGTCTCGACGTTCACCGCGTCGATGCTGACCGCGATCGTGCTCGGTGCGGCCACGGACTACGCGATCTTCCTGCTGAGCCGCTTCCACGAGCTGCGTCGTGAGGGCTTCGAGCCGAAGGACGCGGCCGAGATCGCGACCCGTCGCGTGGGCTCGATCATCGTCGGCTCTGCCGTGACGGTGGTCCTGGCGACGGCCGCCATGGGCCTCGCGCAGATCGGCTTCTTCAACACCGTCGGCCCGGCGATCGCGCTGGCCGTCACGCTCTCGCTCTTCCTTAGCCTCTCGCTGCTGCCGGCGGTCATCGCGCTCATCGCACCGCGCGGCTGGCTCGACCCGCGGCCCTCCCGCCGCGACGGTGCCGGATGGGCCGGCGTGGCGGCGTACGTCGTCGCGCAGCCCGCGAAGGTGCTCGCGCTGGGTCTGCTGCCGCTGATCCTGCTCGCGTCGGTCTTCCCGCTCATGGATCTCGGCTACGACCAGCGTCGCGTCCAGCCGCACGACACCGAGAGCAACGTCGGCTACCGGCTGCTCGCGGACCACTACCCGGCCAACGAGGTGCTCGCGGACTACGTCCTGATCACCAGCGACCACGACATGCGCAACGCCCGCGACATCGCGGCGATCGAGCAGGCGGCGGCCTCGGTCGCCCGGCTGCACGGCGTCGAGTCGGTCCGCACCATCTCCCGCCCCCTCGGTACGCCGATCAAGCAGGCCTCGCTCGGCTACCAGATGGGCGTCGCCGGCAAGCGCCTCGGCAAGGCCTCCGACCAGGTCAGCTCTGGTGTGAACGACGCCTCGCGCCTCGACCGCGGTGCCTCGAAGCTGAGCGACGGCGCGGGCCAGGTGGCGTCCGGTGCCTCACGTGCCGTCGACGGCGCCGACCGCTTGCTCGCGGGGGCGAATGACCTGTCGAGCGGCATCTCCCGCCTTGCAGCTGGTGCCGACGACGCGCACGCCGGATCGCAGCGACTGCGCGCGGGTGCCGCCCGCCTCGCCGACGGGCTCTCCGACGGCCTCGACAACGCCCAGATCGCGGTCGACGGCCTCGGCATGGCCTACAACGCGCTGAAGACCAAGAGCCTGACCTGCAACGTCGACCCGGCGTGCCGCAAGGCCCGCGACGGGATCTATCAGATCTGGGTCGGCGAGCGGGACCAGCTGATCCCGGGCCTCCGCGACGCTGTTGCCGGTGCGCGTGCCATCGCGTCCGGCTCCGTCGACCTCGAGACCGGTCTCGCCCGGATCCAGGCCGGCCTCGACAAGGCCGACGCCGGTGCCGCCCAGCTGCGCGCCGGTCAGGCCACGATGGCGGACAAGCTCGGTGACCTGTCGTCGGGCGCTGGCAAGGTGGCCGATGGCTCCCGCCAGGTCGCGGACGGCACCGGCCAGATCGCCGGCAAGATGGGCGAGCTGGGCAGCGGCCTGGGCGACGCGTCGGCGTACCTCTCGAAGACGGCGGAGGCGACCGGCGACGGCTCGATCGGCGGCTTCTACCTGCCGCCGGCGGCGTTCAACGACAAGCGGTTCGCGCTCGCGCGGGGGCTCTTCATGAGCAAGGACGGCCACTCCGCCCGCATGGTGGTGGTCGGCGCGACGGACGCCTTCGGCAACGCCTCGCTGGACCGCACCCGCAGCCTCCGTACGACGACCGAGGACGCCCTCTCGGACGGCCCGCTCGCCGGGGCGACCGTGGAGTCGGCCGGCATGCCGTCGAGTCTCGACGACATCCGCCACCTCTCGACGATCGACTTCCGCCTCGTCGCGGCGATCGCGCTCGCGGTCGTGCTGCTCGTGCTGCTGGTCCTGCTCCGCAGCATCGTCGCGGCGGTCTTCCTGCTCGGCACCGTCGTGCTGTCGTACGCCGCTGCGATGGGCCTCGGCACGCTCGTGTGGCAGGTCCTGCTCGACAAGCCGCTGGACTGGTCGGTGCCGTCGGTTGCCTTCGTCGTGCTGGCCGCCGTCGGAGCGGACTACAACATGCTGCTGATCAAGCGGATCCACGAAGAGTCGCCCGACGGCTCGCCCGCGGGCGTGGCCCGCGCACTGGCGGTGACCGGCTCCGTCATCACCGCGGCCGGCCTGATCTTCGCCGCGAGTGTCTTCGCGATGATGTCCGGCCACGTGATCACGCTGATGCAGGTCGGCTTCACGATCGGCATGGGCCTGCTGCTCGACACGTTCGTCGTGCGGACGCTCGTCGTGCCCGCGTTCGCGGCCCTCGTCGGCCCGCGGCTGTGGTGGCCGGGAGCGCCCAAGGCGCACTGACACGTAGACTCCCGCGCTTGTGAAGACCCTTGTCATCGGCACCGGCGGCCGCGAGCACGCGCTCGCGCTCGCACTCTCGCGCGACCCCCAGGTGAGCGAGGTGCACGCTGCTCCGGGCAACCCGGGCATCGGCGCGATCGCCACGCTCCACGACGTCGACCCGATGGACGGCGACGCGGTGGCGGCGCTGGCCGTGCAGATCGGCGCCGACCTGGTCGTCGTCGGTCCCGAGGCGCCGCTCGTCGCGGGGGTTGCCGACGCCGTCACCGAGGCCGGCATCGCGGTCTTCGGTCCCTCCAAGGAGGCGGCACAGCTCGAGGGCTCCAAGGCCTTCTCCAAGGGCGTCATGGAGGCGGCCGGCGTACCGACCGCGCGGTCCTTCACCTGCACCACGGTCGACGAGGCCGCCGCGGCGCTCGACGAGCTCGGTGCGCCGTACGTCGTCAAGGACGACGCGCTCGCTGCCGGCAAGGGTGTCGTCGTGACCAACGACCGCGCCGAGGCGCTTGCCCACGCGGAGGCGTGCGGCCGGGTCGTCATCGAGGAGTTCCTCAAGGGCCCCGAGGTCTCGGTCTTCGCGGTCTGCGACGGCGCCACGGCGTACGCGCTCCAGCCGGCCCAGGACTTCAAGCGGATCTTCGACGGCGGCCGTGGCGGCAACACCGGCGGCATGGGCTCCTACAGCCCGCTGCCCTGGGCGCCGGCCGACCTGCGCGAGACCGTCATCGCCGAGGTGGTCCAGCCGACCCTCGACGAGATGGCCCGCCGCGGCACGCCGTTCCGTGGCTGCCTGTACGTCGGCCTCGCGCTCACCGACGCCGGCCCCCGCGTGATCGAGTTCAACGTCCGCTTCGGCGACCCGGACATCCAGCCGGTCCTCGCGCTGATCGAGTCGGGCGTCGGCGAGCTGCTCAAGGCCGCTGCTGAGGGCCGCCTGCACGAGGTCGACGCGCCTGTCTTTGCTGACGGTGCTGCGGTGACGGTCGTGCTCGCCTCCGCCGGCTACCCGGAGTCCTCCTCCAAGGGCGACGTCATCTCGGGCACCGGCAACGCCAACGGTGTCGACTCGGTGGACGTCATCCACGCCGGCACCGAGATTGTCGCGGCGCCGTCCGCGGCCGAGCCGGACCACAAGCACCTGGTCACCGCCGGCGGCCGCGTCCTCGCGGTCCGCGCGACCGGATACGACATCGCCGACGCCCGCGCCCGCGCGTACGCCGCCGCGGACCTGATCACGTTCCCCGGAATGCAGCGCCGCTCCGACATCGCCGCCGAGCCGCTCGGCGTCATCGAAGGTGCCGCCGTCCTCGAAGGCTGACCTGTCACCGCCCAGGCGGGCGGAGCCGGGCAGTGCAAGGAACGTAAGGGGGCTTGGCCGCGGCGCGCGCCGCGAAGAGTGACCAGGCAGGTGTCGTCCGCGCGACGCGCCGCCCCAGTGACGGCACTGTCCGGCGCAGCCCGGCGGAGCCGGGCGCGCGGGCCATCGTGGGACAATTGCGTCCGTGACTGTGCCCAACGTTCTCGCCACCCGCTACGCCGCCGCCGACCTCGCCGCGATCTGGAGCCCCGAGCACAAGATCGTGCTCGAGCGTCAGCTCTGGATCGCCGTGATGAAGGCCCAGAAGGACCTCGGCATCGAGATCCCGGACGGTGTCATCGAGGCGTACGAGGCCGTCGTCGACAAGGTGGACCTCGACAGCATCGCCGCGCGTGAGCGGGTCACCCGCCACGACGTGAAGGCGCGCATCGAGGAGTTCTGTGCGCTCGCCGGACACGAGCACATTCACAAGGGCATGACCTCCCGCGACCTCACGGAGAACGTCGAGCAGCTCCAGGTCATCTCCTCTCTAGCGATCGTCCGCGACCGCGCCGTCTCCACGCTGGCCCGCCTCGCGCGCCTGGCCGCCGAGCACGAGACCACCGTCATGGCCGGCCGCAGCCACAACGTCGCCGCGCAGGCCACGACCCTTGGCAAGCGCTTCGCGACGATCGCCGACGAGATGCTCGTCGGCGTCCAGCGCATCGAGGAGCTCATCGCGCGCTACCCGCTCCGCGGCATCAAGGGCCCGGTCGGCACCGCGCAGGACATGCTCGACCTCCTCGACGGCGACGCCACCAAGCTGGCCGACCTCGAGGGCCGCGTCGCCGCGCACCTCGGGTTCAACAACGTCTTCACGAGCGTCGGTCAGGTCTACCCGCGCTCGGTCGACTTCGACACGCTCTCCGCGCTGGTGCAGATCACCGCGGGCCCGTCCAACCTCGCCACGACGATCCGCCTGATGGCCGGCATCGAGCTCGTGACGGAGGGCTTCAAGGAGGGCCAGGTCGGCTCCTCCGCGATGCCGCACAAGATGAACACGCGCTCCTGCGAGCGCGTCAACGGCCTTGCCGTCATCACCCGCGGCTACCTCTCCATGATCGGCGAGCTCGCCGGTGACCAGTGGAACGAGGGTGACGTCTCCTGCTCCGTCGTACGCCGCGTGGCCCTGCCCGACGCGTTCTTCGCGGTCGACGGTCTCTTCCAGACCTTCCTCACGGTGCTCGACGAGTTCGGCGCGTTCCCGGCGGTCATCCAGCGCGAGCTGGACCGCTACCTGCCGTTCCTCACGACCACCAAGGTCCTCATGTCCGCCGTCCGCAACGGCGTCGGCCGCGAGACCGCCCACGAGGTCATCAAGGAGGCCGCCGTCGGCACCGCCCTCGCGATGCGCCAGGGCCAGGTCGAGAACGACGTCTTCGCCAAGCTCGCCGCCTCCGAGGAGCTCGGCCTGACCCGCGAGCAGATCGATGCGCTCGTCGCAAACCCGATCGAGTTCACCGGTGCCGCCGTCGACCAGGTCAAGGCGGTGGTCGCCAAGGTCGAGGCGCTCGTCGCGCGCTTCCCCGAGGCAGCCGCCTACAACCCGGGCGCCATCCTCTGACCCCAGACGTACGACGAGGGCCCCGGCGCGATGCGTCGGGGCCCTCGTGCTTCGTGGCTGGTGCGGCTACGGTGCTGATCACACCGTTATCGCCCGCCCTGGAGGCTGCCGTGGCCATCGTCCGTATTCGTCTGCCCCTGCCGCGCAAGGTCGTGACCCGCGTGGGCATGTGGGCTGTTGGCAACACCGGCGAGGAGCACTTCGCCGTCGACCGCGTCTGCCGCCACCTCGGTGGGCCGCTCGACAAGGGGGCGATCAACCGCGACGGCTGCCTGGTCTGCCCCTGGCACGGCGCGGCGTACGACGTGCACACGGGCCGGATGGTCCGTGGGCCGCAGGGGATCTTCGCCAAGATTCCGGGGCTCGGAGCCGCCTTCCGTGGACTCAGTGCCGTGGTGCCGCTGCGCCGCGCCACCGTCGAGATCGAGGGCGAGTGATGCAGGCGTTCCGTGAGGCTGTCGAGGCCGGAGACCACGCGCGCATGGCGGCGCTGCTCGCCGACGACGTGCGTTTCACCAGCCCGGTTGCGTTCGCGCCGTACGACGGCAAGCCGATCACCGCGGCGATCCTGGCTGGCGTGATGCGGGTCTTCGAGGACTTCCGCTACGTCCGTCAGATCGAGGACGGTGCCGACTCCGCGTTGGTGTTCACCGCCACGGTCGACGGCAAGGCGGTCAACGGCTGCGACTTCCTGCATGTCAACGACCACGGCCTGATCGACGACTTCCTCGTCATGGTCCGCCCCCTGTCGGGTGCGCAGGCCCTGGCCGCCGCCATGGGTGCCCAGTTCGAGCAGATCGTCGCGGACGCGACCGCCGGCTGAGTCAGGCCGGCTTCACGTCCAGGACGACCTCGAACTCGAGCAGGTCAGCACCCGTGGCAACGGGACGCTTCGGCGCCTCGCCCGGAGCGGTCGCGTGCGCGGTGCGCGCGTCGCCGTCGCGCCAGGCGGCGAACGCCTCCTCCGACTCCCACTGGGTGACCACGAAGTAGCGGTCGTCGCCCGCGACGGGGCGGAGCAGCTGGAAGCCGAGGAAGCCGGCGGACTTCTCGACCGCGCCGGCTCGCGCAGCGAAGCGCTTCTCGAGCTCGGCGCCGGCCTCGGCGGGGACGTGGATGGCGTTGATCTTCACGACGGACATGACCTCAGCCTAGGCAGGCCTGCGGCAGGTACAGCGTCGTGTCGCGCGCGGGTCGAGATCAGGCTGCCGGACGCGCGCCCTCGTCTGTGGGCGTGCCGGCGACCGGCGTGCCGCGGTACTCCGGCTTCACGCCACCCAGGCCCTTGTTCACCACGCCCTCGAGGATCCGCATGCTGTAGCGGTCGTAGAGGCTGCGGACGAGCGGAATCCGGATCACTTGATGCACGTTCCGCAGGACGAAAGCGAGCACGGAAATGAGTGCCTGGGAGCGGAGGTCTCGCTTCACGCCAAGGTCTGTCGGGACGTCGTGGAGCGGCAGGAGTTCAAGCATCTTCGGCTGCATGATGTTGCGGACGACCGCAGCATGCATCCGAGCCGACAGGGGAAAGGCCTTCATGCTGGCCGAGCCACGGATCAGGTCGGCGGTCAGGGTGGCGGCCTTTGTGGACTTGCCGTAGAGGAATTCGTGGTTGGCAGCCTGGAGGGCGTACTGCTCTTCACGGGTTCGGCCCAGAAGCTGGTTGTTGCTGCCCTCGATCCGGGCGACCCAGCGCCACATCAGGTTGAAGCTGTCGGCCTCGGCGTCGCTGACCGGGCCGCCGAAGTAGCGGATGATGTTGACCCGGTAGTACCCGAAGATGTGGGCGGTGCCCGCCGAGGCGACCTGACTGATCGGAGTCGCTACATCACCGCGGGCCCATCGACCGCTGCGGTGGATGCCGAGCCGGATCATGGTGTGCAGGAAGCGGATGCGGACCCACTGGATCCAGCGCTCGCCGCCCGGCTTCATCCCCTCCACGTCGAGTGCTCCCACGAAGCCGGTGGCCGTTTCCCAGAAACGACGCTCGTAGTCTCCGCCGCGTGCAAAGCGGCCGGTAGCACCCATGACCTCGGCGGTCGAGGGGTCGATGTAGGTGTACGGCAGGCCGCCGTGCATGCCGAAGATCATGCCGATCGGGTTGCGCCTGGCCATGGTGGCGCCGAGGTGCAGGGCATCGAAGTCGAGCCATGACGGGATCGTCTCGACATCCTTGAAGAACGCGACCGCCTCGGCGACGCCCTCGGTCTCGAGCCTGCGTGCATTGGCGTAGAGGTCGCCACCCATCAGCTTGCGCTCACGCATCAGCGTGATCAGCGCCTCGCAGAGCGGGTCGCCGACGTGGTTCCACGCCTCGAGGTCGAGCTCGTCGGCGGGCACGTAGACCTCGGCTCCCGGCGTCGCTGCGAGGGCGGTGAGCGTGTCAACCCGGGCCTGGAGGTCGGGGGCGAGCGTCGTAGTCATGACACTGTTATATCCGGGTCGTGGAGTCGCGCACAACCGCCTGAGAGCAACGGCACAGACCAGGCCCGTGGAACGCGAAACGGGGCGGTCGCTGCGTGCAGCAACCGCCCCGTGCCGCCCCCTCAGGGAAGCGGAAGGACCTTCAGGTCCTTCCGCAGGATCTTGCCTGCGGCGCTCTTCGGGATCGCGTCGATGAACTCCAGGAGTCGAATGCGCTTGTGCGGCGCGACCTTCGCGGCGACGTATGCCATCAGCTCCTCGCCAGTCGCAGTGGCTCCGGCCTGGCGGACGACGAAGGCCCGCGGGATCTCGCCGGCGTCTTCGTCCGGGTAGGGGACGACGGCCGAGTCGGCGACGGCCGGGTGGGTCAGCAGGATCGCCTCGAGCTCGGCCGGCGGCACCTGGTAGCCCTTGTACTTGATCAGTTCCTTGAGCCGGTCGACGACGTAGACCTCGCCCTTGGGTCCGACCTCGACGATGTCGCCGGTGTGCAGGAAGCCGTCGGCGTCGACGGTCTCGGCGGTGGCTGCGTCGTTACCGAGGTAGCCCTTCATGACGCCAGGGCTGCGCACCCACATCTCGCCGGGCGCCGTACGACCGCCGGGGGCCTCGGCCACCTCCTCGCCGGTTTCGACATCGACGACCTTGAACTCGACGTTGGGGATCGGCAGGCCGATCGAGCCCACCGGCATGTCGGGGTCGTCCCACGGGGTCACGTGCGAGACCGGGCTGAGCTCGGTCATGCCGAATCCCTGCAGCAGGTGCGAGGGGATCCGGGTCGTGAGGGCGCGGCCCAGGGCGTCGTCCATCGGCGCGGCGCCGCAGACGATGACCTTGACCGACGAGGTATCGAAGCCGTCGACCAGCGGGTGCTTGGCCAGTGCGACGGCGATCGGCGGCGCGATGAAGAGGTACGACGCCCGGTGTACCTGGATGGCGTTGAGGAACTGCTCGAGGTCGAACTTCGGCATCGAGACGATCTTCGCGCGGTGCCGCAGCGAGAGGTTCATGATCACGTTCATGCCGTAGATGTGGAAGAACGGCAGGATCGCGATCACTGTGGCCGCGCCATCGATCCGCAGGGCGGGTGTGCACTGGGCGATGTTGGCCACCAGCATGCGGTGGGTCAGCATGACGCCCTTGGCCTTGCCGGTGGTGCCCGACGAATACGGGAGCACCGCGAGCGAGTCGGGGTCGACGGTGACCTCGGGAGCCGCCCGGCCCTCGCCGAGCACGTCGGCGAGCGAGGCGTAGCCCTCGGCGCCGTCCAGGACGATCACTGTCGTGATGCCCGCCTGCTCGCAGGCGGGAATCGCGGTCGGCATCAGCATCGACAGCGTGATGTACGCCGACGCCCCGGAGTCGGCCAGCTGGCTGGCGATCTCGCCCGGCGAGTAGAGCGCGTTGACGGTGGTCGCCGTCGCGCCGCTGCGCAGGATGCCGTGGAAGGCGATGACGAACGCGGCGCTGTTGATGCAGTGCAGGGCGACCACGTCGCCGACACCGATACCGCGCGCGGCGAGGCCGCCGGCGAAGGCGTCGACGCGCGCCCGCAGCTCGGCGTACGTCAGGGTGGTGCCGGTGGCCGTGTCGACAATGGCGACCGTGTCGGCGTCGGTGGCGGTCAGGGTGCCGAAGACCTCGTCGTAGACGGAGCCGCTGGGCAGGACGACGTCAGCAAAGGGGCTGGTGTACATGGCGGATGGTCCTCTCAGCCCTTGAACGCATGGGCGAAGATGCCGGGCAGCTTGCCCCAGCCGGGCTTGGCCGCGAATTGCGTCAGGCGCTTGCTCACCTGGTCGCCGGTCTTCGCGGTCACGAACCAGGCCGGCTTGGGCGACAGCGCGAATTCGCCATGCGTCAGCGCGCGGTGCGCCGGGCGGAACGGGCCCCACAGAACGCTGCGCTCGACGTCCTCGAGCAGGTGGGCGTTGTGGACGATGCCGATGCCGGAGCCGACCGCCTCGAGCGGGTTGCCCGGGTAGGCGCCCCACGAGAGCGACGGCACGAGGAAGCCGATGGCGCTCCAGACGTTGACGCCGATGGTGCCGTACCGCAGCTCGGCGAGGATGCCCTCGAACCGTCCGCCCATCTTCTTCCGGTCAGACGGCTTCACGATGATGCTGGCGCCGAGGGTGCCGTCGAGGCGCTCGTTGGCGAAGTCGACCGCGTTGGCGAAGAACTCCTCGCCCATGCCCGGCAACTCGGTGTAGCCGAGGACGGGGCCGAAGTACTCGGTGGTCAGCAGGTCCTGCGAGGTCGACCCGTCGACCTTGATCAGCGTGCGACCGTTGATCTTCGCGGCCTCGGGATACGACGCGTCGGCCAGGGCAATCTTCTTGTCCGTGCCCGGGTACCACGGGTCCCGCGGAGCGAGGCTGGCGAGCACCTCACCGATGACCTTGATGAACTCGTCCTTCTGGGCCCAGTCCTTGCTCAGGACCAGCGCCTGACCGGCGATGCAGTTGTGGCCGCCGTTGTGCAGGCGCTGCGTGACGACGTGCTCGGCCTGGAAGCGCAGGTCGGCCTTCGACCAGTTGCCGGGCACGACGATGATCGGGGAGACGCCACCGAGCTCGGAGCTGATCGGCTTGTCCAGCTTGCGCTCGCTCTTGTCGGTGGTCGAGCCGAAGACGATCATGTCGTGCGTCAGGCCGGATCCGGTGATGTGCACGTGGCAGATGCCCGGGTGCGACGTGAGGTACTGGCCGACCTCGGCCGCGCCGTTCACGATCCGGAGCACGCCGGCCTCGATGAGCGGCGCGAACGCCTTCTCGTACGCCGCGGTCAGACCGCCGAAGGTCGGGTTCAGCTTGAGGACGCTCACGCGGTTGAAGGCGAGGAGCTCGTACAGAACGTCGAGCGGACCGATCGCGGAGATGTTGCCCGCGCCGAGGACCAGGCCGACACCACCGTTCTCGCCGAGGCGCTTCTGGCCCAGGCCCGCCTTCTCGACCGCGAGCTCGGGCGCGACGCCCGGCGTCAGCCACAGGTCTGCGGAGAAGCCGTGGAAGAGGTTGTACTCGAAGAGGTTGCTCGGCAGCATCCGGAACTTCGTGCGGCCGCCGGCTGCCTTGCCCGCCTTGAGGCCAGCGGCCGGCGACTTGCCCGTGGCCATCTGCTCAAGCGTCTCCGCGGCCGCGGCGAACCCGGAGAGGGACGCGTACGGACCCGACATCCACTCCTCGCCCTCGAGGGAGCCGCGCGGGGTGCCCTTGGCGACGACGGCCGCCTCGGTCCACTCGTCGGCCGCGGCGGCGATGGCGGCGTGGGTCCGCTTCATCAGCTCGGCGCGCTCGTGGAGGCTCTTCGCGGCCCAGCGGGCCGCTCCCTGCGTGAGGGCTTCGATGTCGGCGTCGATCTCCGCCTCGGTGGCGAACTCGAACGTCAGGGCGGCGGTCATGCGGGCTCCTCGGGAAGTGGCTGCTACAACACTGTTATACCCGGGATGGCGTGGCCCCCGCCACACCTGCCAATGCAGACGGCGCCGCCCCACAAGGGACGGCGCCGTTCGTGGTCGTGCATCAGGCTGGCTGCAGCTCCTGCGTCAGGGCGGGCTTTGTGACGGCCTTCTTCGCCCAGCGTGTCGTGATGGTCGCGTGGGCGGCGTACGCGATCACCAGGCCGACGCCCCACAGGTAGCCGACCATGAACCAGGCCTGCTGCAGCGGCATGCCGTGGATGCCCCACGCGAAGCCGAGGCCGAGCGCCCCGATCGCAGGACCGGCGAGGCCGCCGACGAGGTACGTACGCCACGCGGCGTGGGCCGCGACGTCGCCGCGGCGGCCGGCGCGCGCTGCCATCCAGGCGAGCCAGAGCGTGTGCAGTGCCCAGGGGATGACGGCCCCGATCACGATCGGCCACGGGCCGGCGGTGAACCAGTTCGGGTGTGCGGCGTGCCAGTCGGTGTTGGCGGCGACGATCGCCAGCACGACGACGCCGCCGACGCCGGCTGCTGCAGCGATGCGGACCGCCTTCGACGAGGCGAGGGGGCTGTCGGCGCCACGCTTGCCGCGCCAGAACTTCCGCACGTAGACCATCGCGCAGGTGATGAGGAACGCCGCGGCGAACTGGATGCCGAAAAGGTTGTCCATCTCCTTGCCCATGTGGGCGACCGGCTCGACGGTGAGCCACATGGCGCGCAGCCAGCCGGCCGAGCAGATCAGCGCGAACGCGGCGGTGGCGAACTCGCGGTGCGCGACGAGGTCGCGGCGCCGGATCGAGACGAAGGCGAGGATCGCCAGGCCGCCTGTGCCGGCCGCGAGGATCCAGAGCACCTCCTCGAAGGCAGCGCCCGAGAAGACCAGGCGCGAGTCCGTCTGCAGCAGGTACGACGAGGCCGTGGCGAAGACGCCGAGGCAACCGAGGATGAAGACCTTGCCGAGCGTGCGGTGCAGCTTCATGTTCCACCGGCGGAGGCGCTCGGAGAACTGCGACAGGCCTGCGACGAGCGTGAGCGAGCCGATCGTCGAGTGCAGCCACATCGTCGTGTACGTCGTCGCGAACGTCTCGAAGTGTGCCGGCGAACCATCGGCGCGCAGGTCGTGGCCCGACCCCAGGCCGAACGCGAAGCGCGGCGAGATCAGGAACTCGAAGATGTGGTCCTGGAGGTTCGGGCCGGCGTGGCCGTTCCAGAAGTAGGTGGCGGTCATCGGGGCGTAGAACGCGACGAGGGCGACGAGGAGCCACCCTGCGGCGGTGCGGGTTCGTGCGGCGAGCCTGGACATTCTGAGCCTCCGGATAACAGTGCAATGCGCATGCCAAGGGTATGCGTTGCGCGGCGTACCAGATACCTTGAACGACGTGGTGCTGGGCACAGTCGCGGTGTGCTGCGCCACACCGCTGCGACCGCCGGCACTAAGGTCCATCGTGTGACCACCGCACCCGAGAACCGCCGGCAGGAGCTGACGCGCATCGCGATGAACCTGCTGGAGGCGGAGGGTCCCGAGGCGGTCTCGACGCGCAAGGTCGCTGCGGCGTATGGCGCCTCGACGATGGCTGTCTACTCCGAGTTCGGCTCCTTGGGCGGCCTGGTCTCCAGTGTCGTCGACCAGGGCTTCCGGTTGCTTGAGGCGACTGCCCGTGGCGTGCCTGGCACGGATGACCCGGTGGCCGACCTGGCGAGACTGGCCAGCGCCTATGTGGCGTTCGGGCGCGAGCACCCGCACCTCTACCGGGTGATCTATGCGGTCTCGCCGCTGGCCGGGCATCGGCGCTCGGGAGAGGAGCTGCTCCAGGGAGCAGAGGCATTTGCGGCGTGGGGCGAGACCGTCGCCCGTGCGTACCGTGCGGGAAGGCTGAGTCGTGGTCGTCCGTACGACGCCACGATGCAGCTATGGCTCGCACTTCATGGGCAGGTGCTGGCAGAGCTTGCAGGCTATCTCGGCGCGATGCGGATGCCGGATGAGCCGCTGGTCGACGGGCTCGTCCACGCGCTGGTGATTGCGTACGGGGACGACCCTGCCGCGACGGCCGTCTCGCTGGCCACGGCGCGCAAGGCCTGATCTGCACTCGCCCGGAGCGGCGGCGTGTGGGCTGCGCGGGCATGGCCCCCACGCTCGGCTTTACAAACAGCAGGCATTTGTCGACACTGCCGAGGTGTCGACACGCGAAGTCTCCCCGTCGGTCCAGCCTTCTGGCGTTGCCCGGCAGCCTGTGCTGGGCTTGCCGGACCCCGGGGAACGGGTGCCCGCGCTGGCGTGGCCGACGGTCCTTCTGTGGGGCGCAACCCTCGCGCTCTTCGTGGGCGAGATCGCCGGCATCAGGGCCGGCTGGTCGCCTCTGGCGATCGTCCCGGTCGGTGCCGCCGTCACGTTCCTGATGTTCACTGTGCTTCACGAGGCGACACATCACGCGGTGAGCACCAGCACCCGCGTCAACGATCTTTTCGGGCACCTGTCGATGCCGTTCGTGGCGCCGTACACGATCTTCCCGATGCTCAAGTTCGTGCACATCGAGCACCACCGCAACACCAACGAACCGAAGCTCGTCGACCCTGACCACTGGACCAGCGAGGGTCCGTGGTGGCAGTTGCCGTTCCGCTGGATGACGCTCGACCTCTGGTACGTCGTCTTCTACGTGCCCCGACTGCTCCAGCGGCCGCGGCGTGAGGCCGTGGCCACGCTCGCTGTCTTCGTCGGCGTGCTCGGCGGCTTCGGCTGGCTCGCAACCCATGGTCACGGCGCTGAGCTGCTGGTGTGGGCGATCGGGCAGCGGCTCGGCGTCGCGATCCTCGCCTGGTGGTTCGACTACCTGCCGCACCACGGACTCACCTTCACGCAGCGCCAGGACAAGTACCGGGCGACCCGGGTGCGCGTGGGTGGCGAGTGGTGGATGACTCCACTCTTCGTCTACCAGAACTACCACCTGGTGCATCACCTGCACCCGAGCGTGCCGTTCTACCGCTACCTGATTGCGTGGCGGCGCAACGAGCAGGCCTATCTGGACCGCAACGCTGCGATCTCGACGTGGTTCGGGCGCTCGCTCACGCCGACGGAGTACCGCACCTGGCGACGGGTCACCGAGGACTACGCGCTGACCCCGGACCGCGCGTCGGCGCAGCGGCCCGTCTTCCACCCGCTGCGCGTCAGCGCGGTCGAGCGCCTCACGGATGACAGCGTCACACTCACCTTCGACGTCCCGTCCGACCTCGCCCACGAGTACCGCTACGTCCAGGGCCAGCACCTCACGCTGCGCGGCATGGTCGACGGCAACGACGTCCGCCGCAGCTACTCGATCGTCGAGCCGGTCTCAGCGAGCACCCTGCGGGTCGCGGTGAAGCAGGTGGAGGGCGGTGTCTTCTCGACCTACGCCAACACCGTGCTGCAGCCTGGCGACATCCTTGACGTGATGTCGCCGACCGGTCGGTTCCACACCGCGCTCGAGTCTGGCAGCCGACGGCAGTACGCCGGGGTGGCGGCGGGCTCGGGCATCACGCCGCTGATGTCGATCATCGCCACCACCCTCGAGGTCGAGCCCGAGAGCACATTCACGCTGGTCCTCGGCAACCGCACGCCCGAGAGCACGATGTTCCGTCAGCGGCTGGCCGAGCTGGAGGAGGAGGCCGGCGACCGGTTCACCGTGCACCACGTCCTCTCGCGCACTCCGGAAGCGCCGCGCGCAGGCCGGATCAGCGCCGAGCTGGTGCGCGAGCTCGTCCCCGGGCCGATCGATGCGTGGTTCCTCTGTGGGCCGCAGCAACTGGTCGACACCCTGGATGACGAGCTCGGCAGCACCGAACGGGTCTTCACCGAGGTCTTCCACACCGAGCGCGTCCTTGCGGGCGAGATCGTGGACATCGACAGTCAGGTCACCGTGGCGCTGGACGGTGTGGAGACGACGTTTGCGCTGAACTCGACAGGCGACACCGTCCTCGACGCTGCGCTCCAGGCGGGGATCGACCCGCCGTACTCCTGTGCAGGCGGCGCGTGCGGGACGTGCAGGGCCAAGGTCCTGCTGGGCCGTGCGGTGATGGACCAGAACCACGTCCTCGACGACGCCGAGGTGGCCAGCGGCTATGTGTTGACGTGCCAGGCCCACCCGGTGACGGACGAGGTCCGTCTCGACTACGACGCCTGATCTCCGGATTCCGTTCGCCACCTGACGCGACGCGACGTACGCCACGGGCCCGGTGACTGCCCGTGGCGGCGCGGCTCTGCCACGATGCACCCATGCCGTCGTTCTCGCTGCAGCCCGTGACCGACGCCGACTTCGAGGTCGGCCGCCCGTTCACCCACCGCTTCACGGTTCGCACCAGCCGCTCTGCGGACGAGGTCTTCCGCGAGATCCACGGCAGTCGCCCGCTGCACTGGTGCACCGGCATCCGCCGGATCACCTGGCAGAGCCCGAAGCCCTTCGGGGTCGGCACCGAGCGTGAGGTCGCCGTCTCCAGCGGCCTGGTCGTGCAGGAGCGCTACTTCCTGTGGGACGAGGCCACGCGGGTCACGGCGTTCCTGGTCGAGTCGGCGAACCTCCCGCTCTTCCGCCGCTTCGGCGAGCGCTACACGGTGACGCCGACGTCCGACGGCGGCTGCGAGTTCCTGTGGGAGTTCGTCGTCGAGCCCAAGGTGCCGGGTCCGCTCCAGGGCCTCGTGCTCGGTCTCGTGAAGCGCCTCGACCTGGCACGTCTCGAGAAGGACACCCGCGCGTACTTCCCTGCCTGAGTCCCGGGGCTCGTGCGCGGATAGGCTGCGCGCATGCTGAACATCCCCGAGGCCCCGGCGATCGAGGGCACCACGCACCTCCACTCCGGCAAGGTCCGTGACCTCTACCGGATCGACGAGGGCGCGTACGCCGGCAACCTGCTGATGGTCGCCAGCGACCGCATCTCGGCGTACGACTTCGTGCTGTCGTCGACGATCCCGGACAAGGGCGAGATCCTCACGCGCATGTCGCTGTGGTGGTTCGACCAGCTCCAGGAGATCGCGCCGAACCACCTCGTCTCCACCGACGTCCCGGAGGCCGTCAAGGGTCGCGCGGTGATCGTGCAGAACCTCGAGATGTTCCCGGTCGAGTGCGTCGCTCGCGGCTACCTGACCGGCTCGGGCCTGAGTGACTACAACGCCACCGGCGAGGTCTGCGGCATCGCGCTGCCGGCCGGTCTGGTCGACGGCAGTCGCCTCGAGGAGCCGCTGTTCACCCCGGCGACGAAGGCCGAGGTCGGCGACCATGACGAGAACGTCTCCTACGAGGCCGTGGTCGCGACCGTGGGGGAGAAGGCCGCCGCTGCCCTCAAGCACCAGACGCTGCTCGTCTACAAGCGCGCCGAGGCGATGGCCCGCGAGCGCGGCATCATCCTGGCCGACACGAAGTTCGAGTTCGGCAAGCTCAAGGACGGCACGCTCGTGCTGGCCGACGAGGTGCTCACGCCGGACTCCAGCCGCTTCTGGCCGGCCGCGGAGTGGAAGCCGGGCCAGACCCAGCCCAGCTTCGACAAGCAGATCGTCCGCAACTGGCTGACCTCCCCGGCATCCGGCTGGGACAAGAGCTCCGGCGAGCAGCCCCCTGCGCTCCCGGCTGAGATCATCGAGAAGACGCGCGCCAAGTACATCGAGGCCTACGAGCTGCTCACCGGCGAGACCTTCTGACCGGACGCAGCGCCTCGTGAGAAGGCCCCGATTCCCTTGCCTGCAAGGGGATCGGGGCCTGTTCCGCCTGTTGTCGATGTGACGAGCGCCGCGCCATCAACGGGTATCCGCGTCGTCCTGTACCGCTTATCTTGGTACGCGGTGCGATTCGCACCGGGAACTTCGCTGGACACAAGGAGACTGACATGACCGAGGCGTACGCCGGCAACACGGTCGAGGCGCGTGACGCGGTCACGCCGATGCGCGACAACGGATTCTTCGCGGCGGACTCGGTCGCTCGCCGGGTCTGGATCTACCCGACGTCGTTCCTGATCGGCTTCGCGCGCGCCGTCACCATCGAGCACCTCGACCCGCACCTTGCCGCCGCTGTCGTGGCCTCGGGTCAGGTCAAGCAGCGCACGCCGCTTCGCTTCGACCGCACGATGCAGTACTTCGCGACCATCCTGTACGGCGACGCGCAGTCCGTGCTGAAGTCGTCCGACATCCTGATGAAGGTGCACAAGCGCGCCATCGGCATCGACCCGGTCACCGGCCAGGAGTTCTCGGCCAACAACCCCGAGTCGCAGAAGTGGATCCTGCTCACCGCGTGGCACTCGATCCTGATCACCTACGAAATGTTCGGCCCGGGCAAGCTCTCGGAGGCCGAGGAGCTGGAGTACTGGCGCGAGTGCGCGGTCGCCGCCCAGTTCCAGACGATCGACATCGACTCGATGCCGCGTACCCGTGCCGAGGTCGTGCAGTACTTCGAGGACTTCCGCCCGAAGATGGTTGCGTCCGAGCCGGCGCTCGACATGTTCGAGTTCCTGGTCAACCAGTACCGCTCGTCGCTGCCGCACTCGATCCCGCTGCCGATCCGCAACGTGGTCAACGCCTTCACCAGCCGCGCCGTGCTCGCCACGATGCCGCAGTGGATGCGCGAGATGGGCGGCACCCCGCAGAGTCCGGTGACCGACGTCGCGATCCGCGCCGTGATGAAGCCGGCCCTGTTCGCGCTCCACAACGCCGGCCCGCTCAAGGTCGCCGCGGTCAAGTTCATGACGCCGCGCACCTTCCCGATCGTCGCGCCGTACGTCATGGACGTGGCGCCCGACAGTGACACCGTCTGGGACCTCGACGCCGCCCGCAAGGAGTTCGGCTTCCCCGACGCGCCGCGCGACATCTGGCTCCAGCAGGTCGAGGAGCGCAAGGCAGGCAAGATCAAGGGTTACGAAAAGAACCACAAGGACGAGATCATCGCCTTTGACACCGCTGGCGAGTCCGGCGGCACCATTCGCAACCGTGAGCAGAAGGACAAGGTCGCCCGATGACCGCTGAGGCCGTTTACGACATGAAGGCCGCGACCACCGACGAGCTCGACGTCGCCATCGCCGAGCTCGCCACGGGCGCTGCCACCTGGGCCGAGCTCGACCTCCAGACCCGCGCCGACCTGCTCCGCGCTACGCAGGCCACCATTGCCGCCAACGCCGGTGTGTGGGCAGGCGCTGCCGCCACCGCCAAGCAGGTGCCGTCCGGCGCCTACGAGGGCGAGGAGTGGATGAGCGGTCCGGCCGCCACCGCCCC
Source organism: Nocardioides jejuensis (assembly GCF_004337475.1). Lineage (GTDB taxonomy): Bacteria > Actinomycetota > Actinomycetes > Propionibacteriales > Nocardioidaceae > Nocardioides > Nocardioides jejuensis. The sequence continues at coordinate 21,573 of NZ_SJZJ01000020.1, forward strand.
GATGTTCGGCGAGTACGCCATCTCCCTCGAGAAGCTGGCCAAGGGCAAGTCCCCGATCGATGGCCTGAAGATCACCGAGGGTGCCGGCCGCACCAAGGTCCGCGTCCTGCCGGAGGACCTCAAGGACACCCTCCTCTTCAACGGCTTCGTGGCCGAGGTCTGGCTGCAGCCGGGCGTCACCGCGGAGCAGGCCAAGGCGAGCGCCGGCCTCGGCGCCCGGGTCGCGGGCGAGGCGCCCGAGAACACGCACGGCGTCGGCCTGGTCCTCGGTGCGGGCAACATCTCCGCCATCGCGCCGCTCGACGCGGCGTACGAGCTGGTCGCCTTCAACCGCGCGTCGATCATCAAGCTGAACCCGACGTTCCAGCACCTCAAGCCGGTGTACGACGCCGCGCTCGCGCCGCTCATCGCCGCTGACCTGGTCCGCGTCGTCAACGGTGGTGCCGAGGCGGGCAGCTACCTGGTCGGCCACCCGGGCATCAACCACGTGCACATCACGGGCTCGGCGCGCACCCACGACGCGATCGTCTGGGGCGTGGGCAAGGACGCTGAGAAGAACCGCAAGGCTGGTGCCCCGAAGATCGCCAAGGAGATCACCTCGGAGCTGGGTGGTGTCTCGCCGATCATCGTGGTCCCCGGCAAGTGGGCCAAGAGCGACCTCGTCTACCAGGCCGAGCACGTCGTCACGCAGCGCCTGCACAACGCGGGCCACAACTGCATCGGCGGCCAGGCCCTGCTGATCTCCTCCGACTGGGAGCAGAAGGACGCGTTCCTCGAGGCGATCCGCACCGTGCTCGGCGAGATCACCCCGCGCGCCCCGTGGTACCCCAACGCGCAGGCGTCGATCGACCGGGCCAAGGCGACGTACGGCGACGCGGCCGAGCAGGTCGGCAGCTGCACCATCGTGACGATGGGTGCGGACAGCCCCACCGAGCTGTACGACGGCGAGTACTTCGCCGCGGTCCTCGGCATCACCGAGCTCCCGGGCCTGGGTGCCGAGTTCCTCGCCAACGCGGTGGAGTTCTCCAACGACCGGCTCGACGGCACGCTCGGTGGCTCGATGATCGTGCACCCGCGCGACATCAAGAAGATGGGCGCCCGCTTCGATGAGCTCGTCGCGGACCTCCGCTATGGCGCCGTCGGCATCAACGTGTGGAGCGGCATCGCCTTCCTCCTCGGCGGCGCGACGTGGGGTGCCTACCCGGGTCACACGCTCGAGCAGGTCGGTTCGGGCATCGGCGTCGTCCACAACACGCACCTGATCGCGGACTCGGAGAAGACGGTCGTGCGCGGCCCGTTCCACCCGTTCCCGACGTCGTACTTCAAGGGCGAGTTCACGATGGCTCCGACCATGCCGTGGTTCGTCACCGCCAAGACGGCTGCGAAGTCCGGCAAGGCGCTCGCGGCGTACGGCGGCAAGCGGTCGTGGGGCAACCTGCTGAAGATCTTCCCGCCGGCCCTCCGCGGCTGATTTGGTTCACCGCTGAAGCAACCAGGGGGCACGCGTGGCAGACTGCCACGCGTGCCCCCTGTCGCTTCCTCCGTCGAGCCGATCCGCGACGGCCGCAACGCGCGCTGGGACGCACACCGCGAGCAGCGCCGTCGCCTGATCCTCGACGCGGCGAGCGCGGTCGTCGAGGACTCTCCGGTCGGGGCCGAGCTCACGCTGCAGGACGTCGCCGAGCGGGCCGGCCTGGTGCGCACGGTCGTGCAGCGCCACTTCGGCGGTCGGGTGCAGCTGGTCCGGGCCGTCCAGGCCGATGTGCTGGACCAGGCCTTCGCGCTGATCACGGGACCCGTCGACTTCACCGGCACGCTGCGCGAGGTCGTCGCGCACATGGTCGGCACCGCCGTCGACTGGGCGGTCGGGCATCCCGCGCTCCACGCCCTGGTCGAGCGCGAGCTGGGCGACGGCGAGGTCAGCGAGCTCAACCGGATCATCGCGACGTACGCCGAGTACCTCTCCAGCATCCCGCGCGGCGTCGCTGCCGGTCGTGGCATCGAGCTGGCGGACGAGTCGGTCGCCGAGATGCAGCTCGTCTTCGCTGGCGTCATCGGGCAGGTCCGCGCGACGCTCGGACACTGGATGGGGCAGCACCCGCAGCTCGTCTCGCGCGACGGCGTGGTGAGCGTGCTGGCGGATGCGATCGCGGCCCAGATCGCGCAGCGTTCGCGGGTCTACGGTCTTGACCTTGATGCGGACTCGCCCCTGCTGCCCGCGACCTGACGGATCCTTCGCCGCCGTAGTAAGTGGTGCGCTCCGTCTCGGACAATACGGATGGCCCGCGCCGTGCGGTGGGTCACGTTAAAGTGCCCGCCATGGCCACCCTGAACCTCGCGTCGATCCTCGACGACTCCGCTGCGGCGTACCCGGAGCGCACCGCGCTCGTCCTCGGTGACACCCGTCTGTCCTACGCCCAGCTCAACGGCGCCGCCAGCCAGGTCGCGAACCTGCTGGTGGAGCGCGGCATCAAGCCGGGCGACAAGGTCGCGCTGAGCTGCCCGAACCTGCCGTACTTCTCGATCGTCTACTTCGGCATCCTCAAGGCCGGCGCGACCGTCGTCCCGCTCAACGTCCTGCTCAAGGGCCGCGAGGTGGCCTACCACCTCAACGACTCGCAGGCGAAGGCCGTCTTCGCCTTCCAGGGCACCCCGGACCTGGCCATCGGTGCTGAGTGCTTCGAGGGCTTCAACGGCGCCGAGGGCTGCGAGCACTTCTTCATGATCACGGCCGACCCGACGGCGGCCTCGCCGATCGAGGGCACGGAGACGCTCGGCCAGGGCATGGCCGGCAAGTCGCCCGTCTTCGAGACCGTCGCGACGGACGAGGACGACACCGCGGTCATCCTCTACACGTCCGGCACGACCGGTCAGCCCAAGGGCGCCGAGCTGCGCCACAGCAACATGTTCTCCAACCAGGCGACCAGCCAGGAGCTCTTCGGCTTCGACGCCGAGCGCCCCGAGACCGGCCTGTGCGTGCTGCCGCTCTTCCACTCCTTCGGCCAGACGGCGATCCACAACGCGACGATCGCGACCGGTGGCACGCTCGTGCTGCTGCCGCGCTTCGAGCAGAACGCCGCCCTCGGCCTCATGGTCAAGGAGAAGGTCACCCTCTTCGGTGGCGTCCCCACCATGTACGTCGGCCTGCTGGCCGCCGCTGCGGAGAACCCCGACGCTGCCGCCCACGTCAAGGACACCCTGCGTGCCGCCGTCGCCGGTGGCGCTGCCCTTCCGGTCGCCGTGCACCAGCAGGTCGAGAAGGTCTTCGGTGTGACCGTGCTCGAGGGCTACGGCCTCTCCGAGACGTCGCCGGTCGCGTCGTTCTCGCCGTACGGCGAGCCGGTCCGCCCGGGCTCGATCGGCGTTCCGATCAAGGACGTGTCGATGAAGCTCATCGACCCCGAGACGGGTGCGGACCTTCCCGACGACCCCGACACCGTCGGCGAGATCGCGATCAAGGGCCCCAACGTCATGAAGGGCTACTACAACCGCCCGGAGGCGACCGCCGAGGCGATCGACGCCGACGGCTGGTTCCGCTCCGGCGACCTCGCCAAGAAGGACGCCGACGGCTGGTTCTACATCGTCGACCGCTCCAAGGACATGATCATCCGCGGTGGCTTCAACGTGTACCCGCGTGAGCTCGAAGAGGTCCTGCTGACCCACCCGGCGATCGCGCTGGCCGCCGTCATCGGCGTCCCGCACGACACCCACGGCGAGGAGATCAAGGCCGTCGTCGTGCTCAAGCCGGGTGCCGAGGCCGACGCCGAGGAGATCAAGGCCTGGATGAAGGAGGAGGTCGCGGCGTACAAGTACCCGCGCATGGTCGAGATCGTCCCGGCGCTGCCGATGACGGCCACCGGCAAGATCCTCAAGCGCGAGATCCCGCGCTGACCTGACCTACGTCGAAACCCGGGTTTTGGTCCGCCGAAACCCGGGTTTTGGCGTCTCCAGACGCGGGTTTTGGCGCCACGACCCGGGACTCAACGTGCCAAAACCCGGGTTTCGACGGGGAAAAACCCGGGTCTCGGCGGAGGGTCAGAAGAGCGGGCGGTCGGCCTTCCCGGAGTTCTCGTCGACGAACCGCGTTACGTGGGCGGCGATGACCTCGGGGGAGTGCTCGACAACCCAGTGGTTGCCGTTGACCTCGTGCGTGGCGAGCGACTCGCACCACGGTGCGGGAGCGGTGCGCTGCATCTCGGAGTCGACGTGCAGGTCGCCGGTCGGCGCGAGCACCTGCACCGGCACCGTCGTACGTCGGGGAGCCGGCCGCACCAGTCGCGGCACGAAGTTGGCCCGATAGAGCGCGAGCCCACGCTCCGCGTCCGACCGGCTCTTGTCGCGCACCGTCGCGCCGGCGGACAGGCCGTGCAGGGCCGAGTGCCGCACGAGTCGGTCCAGCACGCCGATCCGGATCACCGCCTCGGGGAGCAGCGGCAGCTGGAAGAGCGCGACGTAGTAGGAGTCGAGCAGCTGGCGGGCGATCGCGCGCGGGCGCTGGCGGATGCCACGCAGCCAGACGCCGACCATGTCGAGGTCGGGGCCGGAGACGGACGTGTAGGACAGGATCCGGTCGGCCCATGCCGGGTCGGTCACCAGGCCCCAGGTCTGGATCGAGCCCCAGTCGTGCGCCAGCAGATGCACCTGCTCATCGCCGACGACCTCGGAGATCACCTCGCCGAGGTCGGCTGCCAGCCGGGCGATCGTGTAGTGACGGCGGCCCGAGGGCGTCTCCGACGAGCCGGCACCCCGCACGTCGTACGTCACGACGTGGAAGCGGCCCGCCAGCCGCTCGGCGACGCCGTCCCAGACGTGGTGGTCGTCGGGGTAGCCGTGGATCGCGACGACCGTCGGGTTCGCCGCGTTGCCCCGCTCCTGCACCGCCAGCCGCACGCCGTCGGAGGTCGTCAGGGTTCGCTGTCGCGCCACAGTCATGGCGTCATCCTGCCAACCGGGGCCGGGTGCTGAGCACCACACCCGACCGGTGGGCGCGCGCCCGTAGGATGAGCGTGCCCGGAACCACGGGCACAGCCGCACTTCTCTAGGAGCTCATCGTGGCCCGTGTCGTCGTCGACGTCATGCTCAAGCCGGAAATCCTCGACCCGCAGGGCAAGGCCGTCCACGGCGCGCTGCCGCGCCTCGGCTTCTCGGGCGTGACCGACGTCCGCCAGGGCAAGCGGTTCGAGCTCGAGGTCGAGACGGCCGACGAGGCCACGCTCGCCGAGATCGAGAAGATGGCCGAGACCCTGCTGGCCAACACGGTCATCGAGGACTTCGTCGTCCGCGTCGAGGACGAGGCGAGCGCCAAGTGAAGATCGGCGTCGTCACCTTCCCGGGCACGCTCGACGACGTCGACGCCTCCCGCGCCGTCACCATCGGTGGCAACGAGGCGGTCGCGCTCTGGCACGGCGACCACGACCTGAAGGGCGTCGACGCGGTCGTCCTGCCGGGTGGCTTCTCCTTCGGCGACTACCTGCGCTGTGGTGCGATCTCGCGCTTCTCGCCGGTCATGACCGAGGTCATCGAGGCGGCCCACAAGGGCATGCCCGTGCTCGGCATCTGCAACGGCTTCCAGATCCTCACCGAGGCGCACCTGCTGCCCGGCGCGCTGATCCGCAACGACCACCGCAAGTTCGTCTGCCGCGACCAGAAGCTCCGCATCGAGAACAACGCGACCGCCTGGACCAGCGCCTACGCCAAGGACCAGGAGATCACCGTCGTCCTCAAGAACGGCGAGGGTTCCTACGTCGCCGACGTCGAGACGCTGGACATGCTCGAGGGCGAGGGCCGCGTCGTCGCCCGCTACCTCGACGTCAACCCCAACGGCTCGCTGCGCGACATCGCCGGCATCACCAACGAGCGCGGCAACGTGGTCGGCCTGATGCCGCACCCCGAGCACGCGGTCGAGGAGCTGTGCGGTCCGGGCACCGAGGGCCTCGGCTTCTTCACGTCGCTCGCTGCGTCGGTCTTCGCCTGATGTCGCCGCTCAAGGCGTTCCGCATCGTCGCGATCGCGGAAGCGGTCTCGTGGACCGGGCTGCTGATCGGCATGTTCTTCAAGTACGTCGTCGTCAAGGACGAGATCGGTGTCCAGGTCATGGGACCGATCCACGGCATCGCGTTCATCGCGTTCGTGATGGTCACGCTCCGCGTGGGCCTCGACCAGAAGTGGTCGAAGAAGCAGCTCGGCCTCGGCCTGCTCTCCTCCATCCCGCCGCTCTTCACGGTCGTCTTCGACGTGTACGCCGAGAAGGCCGGTCTGCTCGGTGACAGCTGGAGCGACGACGCCGTGGAGACGGCGCAGGGCTGACCTGCCGCTCGACACCTCAGACGTAGCGAGGCCCCGCCACCCGATCCGGGTGGCGGGGCCTCGTCGTTCGTCCGGAGGTCACTTGCCGGCGAGGAGGACCTTCCAGGTGTCCGGCGTGACGACGCCGGTGGTCGGCATCGACCGGGCGGACTGGTAGCTCTTCACGGCGTTGGTCGTGGCGTAGTCGAAGACGCCGCTGACGGGGGCATCGATCTTCTTGGCGTTGAGGGCCCGCTGGAGGCGCCACACGGACGCGCCGCTGGAGCCCTGCTTCTGCCAGCCGCTGCCACCGCGGGCGAGCAGCGCCGTCCAGTGCCCGCGGAGCCACTTGTCGGTCGGGGTGAAGCCGTTGCGGGACTGCCACGTCCGCATCGCAGTGCGCAGGCCGGTGCCGAAGTAGTCGTTGAGCCGAAGGCCGGTCATGCCCTGCTCGCGCAGGAGGCACTTGAGTGCGCGGACCTCCGGGCTGCTGGTGCCGGGGGAGAGCTGCGGGTAGTCGGGGAAGTCGACCGTGACGCCTCCGCAGTGGGTCTCCGTGGCCGCGCGCGAGCCGCCGCCGACGTTGAGGAAGTTGCGGTCGATGTTGATGGTCGTGCCGCCCCAGGTCTCGTCGTGACCGCCCTGGTACTGCTTGACCCGGCTGCCGCCGGTCCAGCCGGTGGAGCGGAGGTAGCTGGAGTCGACCGAGGTGTTGGCCTGACCGTCCCAGCGGGCGACCCACAGGACGTCGGGGAGGTTGAAGGTGCCGGGGTGGTTCACGCGGGCGTCGTCCACCATCTTGATGCCCGAGCTGGCGCTCGAGTAGAAGCCCGAGACGTAGCCGAGCTCGTGCAGGCGGCCGGTCCACGCGTGCACGAAGCGCAGCGCTGACTCGCGGCAGTTGGTGTTGCTGAGGTCGAAGCCCTCGAGGTCGTAGAAGAGCGTGCTGCCGGGCACGATCCCGAGCCCCTGCGCGGCGGTCACCGCACGCTCGGCCTCGAGGGTGCCCTGGGCCTTTGCCTTCGACCACCAGCTGGCCGGGTCGGGGTTGATCGTCGGGTCGTCGTTGTAGCGCGGGAAGCGCGGCTGGCAGCTGGCCTGCGGTCCGAGCGTGATCGGCAGCAGGCGCCAGCCCTTCGCGAGCTGCGTGGAGACCCAGGTCGGGGTGAGGTTCGGCTGCGATCGGCAGGCGCGCGAGTTGCCGCTGATGTAGATGCCGACCGAGAGGAACGGCGAGTTGTCCAGCCAGGCGTCCATCTTCGACTGGGTCGGCGCGAGGCACTGGTCGAAGCCGTAGCCGGTGAACGAGCCGGGCGTCGCCGGGTTGCTGCTGGCCGCCAGCGCGGCGCTGCCACCGTCCCGGGTCAGCGCGAAACCGCCGAGGCCGAGGCCGAGGAGCGCCACGAAGGCGACCAGGGTCGTGGTCAGGCGGGTGCGGATCAGTGCGGTCTGCGGGGTCCGCAGGTCCGTCCGGGTCCGGGCAAGGGCGCGCATGAGAGGTCTCCGAGCGTGAGGCGAGGGACCACGTTAACCACTCCAGTCACATCAGCAACAGGGGTCACGGAGAACTACAAATATGTAGTTTCCGCAGGTCAGCGGCGTGCCCGCCCCCGCCGAGACCCGGGTTTTGACGTGTCGAGACCCGGGTCGTGGCGGAGTGAGTCCCGGGTTTTGGCCAGCCCCGGACGCGCGTCACGGCGGCTCGTCGTACGCCCGTAGAATCTGGCCCGTGACTGAGAGCCGATCTGCCCTGGACACCGTCGCCGTCGCGAGCACCGACCCCGAGCGGGAGCAGCCGTGGGCTGACCTCGGCCTCAAGGAGGACGAGTACGCCCGCATCCGCGAGATCCTGGGCCGCCGCCCCACGTCGTCCGAGCTGGCGATGTACTCCGTCATGTGGTCCGAGCACTGCTCGTACAAGTCCTCCAAGGTGCACCTGCGCCAGTTCGGTGAGCTGAAGCAGGAGACCCCGCGCGGCCCGATGCTCGCTGGCATCGGCGAGAACGCCGGCGTCCTCGACATCGGCCAGGGCTACGCCGTGTCCTTCAAGGTCGAGTCGCACAACCACCCGTCGTACGTCGAGCCGTACCAGGGCGCCGCGACCGGCATCGGCGGCATCGTCCGCGACATCATCGCGATGGGCGCGCGCCCGGTCGCGGTCATGGACCCGCTCCGCTTCGGCCCGCTCGACGCGGACGACACCCACCGCGTCCTGCCGGGCATCGTCGCCGGCGTCGGCGGCTACGGCAACTGCCTCGGCCTGCCCAACATCGGTGGCGAGGCCGTCTTCGACGAGACCTACATCGGCAACCCGCTCGTCAACGCGCTCGCGGTCGGCGTACTCCGCCACGAGGACCTGCACCTCGCCAACGCGACCGGCGAGGGCAACCTCGTCGTCCTCTACGGCGCCCGCACCGGTGGCGACGGCATCGGCGGCGTCTCGGTCCTCGCGTCGGAGACCTTCGACGCCGACGGCCCGGCCAAGCGCCCCGCCGTCCAGGTCGGCGACCCGTTCATGGAGAAGCTCCTCATCGAGTGCACCCTCGAGCTGTACGCCGCCCACGTGGTCGCGGGCATCCAGGACCTCGGTGGCGCCGGTCTCTCCTGCGCGACCTCCGAGCTCGCCTCCGCCGGTGACGGCGGCATGCACGTCCACCTCGACAAGGTGCCGCTGCGCGACTCCACGCTCTCGCCCGAGGAGATCCTCATGAGCGAGTCGCAGGAGCGCATGATGGCAGTCGTCGAGCCGAAGAACATCGACGCCTTCCTCGCGATCTGCGCGAAGTGGGACGTCGAGGCCGCGGTCATCGGTGAGGTCACCGAGACCGGCCGCCTGATCATCGACTGGCACGGCCAGACCGTCGTCGACGTTCCCCCGGGCACGGTCGCGCACGAGGGCCCGGTCTACAACCGCCCGTTCGCCCGCCCGGACTGGCAGGACGCCCTGCAGGCCGACGGCGCCGAGAAGCTCGAGCGCCCGACCACCGGTGCCGAGCTCCGCGAGACCGTCATCAAGCTCGCTGCCTCCCCGAACCTCTGCGACAAGTCCTGGATCACCGACCAGTACGACCGCTACGTCCGTGGCAACACCGTGCTCTCGCAGCCGGAGGACTCGGGCATGATCCGGATCGACGACGAGACCAACCTCGGTGTCTCCGTCTCCACCGACTGCAACGGCCGCTTCGCCAAGCTCGACCCGTTCGCGGGCGCGCAGCTCGCGCTGGTCGAGTCCTACCGCAACGTCGCGACCGGTGGCGCGCAGCCGCTGGCCGTCTCCGACTGCCTCAACTTCGGCTCGCCCGAGGACCCGGCCGTCATGTGGCAGTTCGCCCAGGCGTGCACCGGCCTCAAGGAGGGCTGCCAGGAGCTCGGCACCCCGGTCACCGGCGGCAACGTCTCCCTCTACAACCAGACCGGTGAGGTCGCGATCCTCCCGACGCCGGTCGTCGCTGTGCTCGGTGTGATCGACGACGTCACCAAGCGCACGCCGTCGTCGTTCCAGGCCGAGGGCCAGGCCGTCTACCTGCTCGGCGAGACGCGTGAGGAGCTCTCCGGCTCCGAGTGGGCGCACGTCGTCCACCAGCACCTCGGTGGTCTTCCGCCGAAGGTCGACTTCGCCGCGGAGAAGGCGCTCGCTGCGTTCCTCTTCGAGGGCGTCGGCCTGCTCGCGTCGGCCCACGACCTCTCCGACGGCGGCCTCTCGCAGGCGCTCGTCGAGTCGTCGCTGAAGAACTCCATCGGTGCGACCGTGACCCTCGAGGGCGACGCCTTCCTGGGCCTCTTCGCCGAGTCGACCGCGCGCGTCCTCGTGACGGTGGCTGCCGACAAGACCGCCGAGCTCGAGGCGCTGGCCGCGAAGCACGGCGTCCCGGCTGCCGCGCTCGGCACCACGGGCGGCGACTCGCTGATCGTGGGCGGTTCGTTCGAGGGTGGCCAGTTCGAGCTCCCGATCGCCGAGGTCCGTGCGGCCTGGAGCGCCACGCTCCCGACCGCGATGGCCTGATCCACGCTTCACCGCGAAGGCCCCTGCCCGGTCCGGGCGGGGGCCTTCGGCGTTCGCGGGATGCCGTCGTGAAGGAAAAGGTGTGGATGCCAAGCAGCGGCCATGACAGGGTGATCGGGTGACTTCCGACCTGGCTGGTGCCGCAGGGGCGGCCACGCCGGGCGTGCCGCGGGCCGACCCGCATCTCGGCCCGGGCTTCCGGGCGTTCTGGGCCGGCGAGACGGTGTCGGTCTTCTGCCGCGAGATCGGTGTGCTCGCCCTTCCTGTCGTGGCAGTGGTGCTCCTCCACGCAAGCAGCTTCGAGGTCGGCGTCCTCAACGCGGCGACGACTGCGGCGTTCCTGCTCGTGGGACTGCCGGCTGGTGCCTGGGTGGACCGCTGGCTCAAGCGGCGGGTGATGATCGCCGCCGACCTGGTCCGGGTGGCGGCCTCGCTCGTCATCCCCGTGCTGTGGCTCAGTGATCACCTCGCGATGTGGCATCTGTACGCCGTCGCCGCGGTCATCGGCGTGGCCACCGTCTTCTTCGACGTGGCCTACCAGTCGTACGTGCCGTTCCTCGTGCCGTCCGCACAGGTGCCGCGGGCGAACTCCCGGCTCGAGGGCACGGCGCAGATCGCCCACATCGCTGGTCCGGCCGTGGGCGGCCTGCTGCTCAAGGTGGTCAGCGCCCCACTACTGATCCTCGCTGATGGCGTCGGCTACGCGGCGTCTGCTCTCCTGTTGACCCGGGTCCACGACCGTGAGGTGCCGACCTCGCCGGAGGACCACGAGCCGCTGCGGCGCGCGATCCCTGAGGGCCTGCGATTCGTGCTCGGCCACGACCTGCTCCGGCGGATCGTCGGCAGCACAGCGATCGGAAACCTCGGCAACACGATGATCTTCACGCTGATGCCGGTGCTCTTCCTCCGTGAGCTCGCGCTCGAGCCGTGGGTGATGGGTGCTGTCTTCGGCGTCGGCGCGGCCGGCGGCGTCGTCGGCGCGCTCCTTGCGGCCCGACTCGGCCGGCTCGTGGGGGAGGGCACGCTGATCCCGCTCAGCACGGTCGCGATCGCACTGGGCGTCGTCATCTGGCCCGTCGCACCGATGCTCCCGCTCTGGCTCGCGCTCGTGTTGATGGTGGCCTCGGAGTTCCTCCTCTCCTTCGCGATCCTCGCCTACAACATCACCCAGGTCAGCATGCGTCAGCGGGTCTGCCCACCACGTCTCCTGGGACGCATGAACGCCTCCGCCCGCTTCGTCGTGTGGGGCGTCATGCCGATCGCGTCACTGCTGGCAGGTGTGCTCGCCGAGGGGATCGGGCTGGTGCCGACCCTGTGGGTGGGTGTCGTGCTCTCGGTGGTCGCCATTGCCCCGGTCTGGTTCTCCCCACTGCTCGGAATGCGCCGCCTGCCCAGCGGGAGCACCGACGATGCCTGAGCTCGTGGTCACCTCGCGCTTCGTCGTACCGGAGACGGAGCTGAGCGAACGCTTCTCGCGCTCGTCGGGTCCCGGCGGTCAGGGCGTCAACACCGCCGACAGCCGCGTCGAGCTCTCGTACGACGTCGCGCGGTCGCCGTCGGTCCCTGACCACCTCCGCGACCGGCTGCTCACGCGCCTGGACGGGCGCCTGGTCGACGGCGTTCTCACGATCGCCGCGAGCGAGCACCGGAACCAGCTGGCCAACCGTCGTGCCGCACGGGAGCGGCTCGCGCAGCTGCTGCGCGAGGCGGCCGCCCCGCCGCCGCCGAAGCGTCGCCCGACGAAGCCGACTCGGGGGTCGCAGCAGCGGCGCCTCGACACGAAGAAGCAGCGCGGCGCGATCAAGAAGGGTCGCCGGACCACCTTCGACTGACTCGACACGGATGTGCTGTCACTGCGCGGATGCAATGACGTCGGCAGAGTGCCGGTATCTGGTTGTGAAGCACGCAGCGATCCCGGGGAGAATGACCGCATGCCTCCCCGCCAGCGCCCTGTCGACCCAACGGCCCTCGCGGCCGCGTGGGCGGCCCATCGCACCGGCACCGCCGGACGGGCCGAGGTCAAGATCCTGGTCAAGGACACCCTCGGCCTGCTCGAACGCCGTGCGCCCGGCTACTCCGTCGAGGTCCGCGTCCCGCCGTACGGCGCGGTGCAGGCCGTCGAGGGTGGCCGCCACACCCGTGGCACCCCGCGGGCCGTGGTCGAGACAGACGCGGACACCTGGCTGGCCCTCGCGACCGGCGCCATTACCTGGGAGGCCGCCGAGGCGAGCGGCGCGCTCCGGGCGAGCGGCGAGCGCACCGACCTGTCGGCGTACCTGCCGCTCGCCTGACCGGTCCCCTCACCGGTGCTGCAGCGCTCAGCGGCGGCGTGCGAGCGTCAGCGCGCTGGCGAAGGCGAGGAGCGAGAGGACGAAGCCAGCCACGATGCCGGCGTGCCCACCGGCGGTGAAGTCGCCCTCGACGTGGAACGCCGCAAGCACGCTGGCCACGACAGCCAGGCCGATCGCGCCACCGAGCTGCTGCATGGTCTGGAGCAGGCCCGACGCCGATCCGGCGTACTCGTGGGGGACGCCGTCGAGCACGGTCGCGGTGATCGGCATGAACGTCAGCCCCGCACCCACGCCGAGCATCGCGACGGAGGGGAAGATGCCCGAGAGCCAGGTGCTGTCGGCATCGAGTCGCAGCAGCAGGGCGTACGACGCGGTCAGCAGGCCGACACCGGTCAGGATCAGCGCGGTGCGCCCGACGGCCCGGACCAGGCGCGGCGTGATCCGCGACATCGTGAAGACGCCGACCGGGAGCGGGAGGAAGGCGAGTCCGGCCCGGAGCGGGCTGTAGCCGAGCTGCAGCGCGAACCACGAGGCGAGCACGAAGAAGACCGCGAGCATGCCGGCGTAGACGTTGGCCATCACGACCAGGGCCGCGATCCTGCGTCGGTCGGCGAGCAGGGAAGGACGCAGCAGCGGGTGCGGGTGGCGCCGCTCGGCGATGGCGAGCAGGCCGAACAGGAGGACCGCGGCACCGAAGCCGGCAAGCGTCTGCAGGCTGAGCCAGCCGACCGAGTCCGCGCGGGTCAGCGTCCACACCAGCGCCACGGCGCCTCCGGTCGCGGTGACGGCGCCGAGCACGTCGAAGCGGTCGGTACGCCGCGGCGTCTCCTGCACCAGCCGGGAGACGAGGGCGAGGACGACGAGCCCGATCGGCACGTTGATGGTCAGGGTCCAGCGCCACGACAGGGTCTCGGTGATCGTGCCGCCGAGGATCAGGCCGAGTGCGCCACCGCCCGAGGAGACGGCGGAGAAGAGGGCGAGGGCTCGTGTGCGGGCGTACTCGTCGGGCGCGTTCGTCGTCAGCAGCGCCAGGACCGCCGGGGCCGACAGGGCGGCGCCGACCCCCTGGAATGCGCGCGCGGTGACCAGCAGCCAGCCCCACGGTGCGAGCCCGCCGGTGAGTGATGCGGCCGTGAAGATCGCGACGCCGACGAGGAAGGTACGCCGCCGCCCGAGCACGTCGCCGAGGCGACCGCCGAGCAGGAGCAGGCCGCCGAACGCGAGGGCGTAGGCGCTGAGCACCCACGACAGTGAGGCGGGGGAGAAGTGGAGGTCGGTCGCGATGTGGGGGAGCGCCACGTTCACGATCGTGGCGTCGAGCACGAGCATCAGCTGGGCGACGAGGACGGCGCCCATGCCGATCGCGGAGCCCCGGGTCGGAGCGGAGCGCACGGCGGGACTGGTGGTGAGGGCGGTGGCCACGGAGGAGTCCTGTTCCGGCCGGTGGGCCTGTCGTAGACTTGGCGATACGGAGGGTTCCTCCGGTTCGACATCCACGATACGGAGACTGTCTCCGTTTAGCAAGTGAGGTTCTGGTGCGGGCCGACGCCAAGCGCAACTACGACAAGCTGCTCCAGGCTGCGCGCGAGGTCTTCCGGGAGCGTGGTCTCGAGGCCCCGCTCGACGAGGTCGCCCGCCGGGCCGGTGTCGGCGCAGGCACGCTGTACCGCCACTTCCCGACGCGCGACGACCTGCTCAACGCCCTCATGCAGGCGTTCATCGACCGTCTCGACGCAGCCGCGGAAGCCGCGATCGCCGTCGATGGCTCGCCCCGGGAGCGCCTGCTGTGCTGGATCCGCGGCGGAGTCGCCGAGGTCACCTACAGCAAGGGTGCCGCGGCCAAGCTGACCGCGGCCCTCGGCGACGACGAGTCCCGCATCGCCACCAAGGCGGCCGCCTTCGCGCAGGCAAGCGGGCGCGTCGTCGAGGCGCTCGGCGTCGACCTGCGGCCGGGGCTCGACGGTGTCCAGCTCGCCCGGCTCGTGGGCGGCCTGGCGATGGTCGTCGACCAGGGCGACCTCGACGAGTCGTCGTTCGCTCCGCTCGCCGACGTCCTCGTCGACGGTCTGCTTGCGCCAACCGTTGTCGGGTCGTGACCGCCGCGGCGTCCTGCCGCAATGACCGCGCCGCTAGCCTCGGCGGCATGACCGACAGCAGCGCCGTCCGCTCCGCGATCCAGCAGCTCATGCCCCAGCTCCGCCAGGACCTCGAGGCCCTGATCCGGATCCAGAGCGTGAGCGCCGATCCGGCGCGTGCAGGTGAGGTCGAACGCAGCGCGGAGGCGACGGCCGGCCTCTTCCGCGCCGAGGGGTTCGACGCGCGGATCGTGCGTACGCACGACGGCGCCCCGCCGGCCGTCATCGGTGAGAAGAAGGGTCCCGAGGGCGCGCCGACCGTGCTGCTCTACGCCCACCACGACGTCCAGCCGGAGAACGACCACGCCGAGTGGGACACCCCGCCGTGGGAGCCGACCGAGCGCAACGGCCGGCTCTACGCGCGCGGGGCCGCGGACGACAAGGCCGGCATCATCGCCCACGTCGCCGCGATCCGTGCGCTGGGCGACGCCCTGCCGGTGACCGTCAAGCTCTTCATCGAGGGCGAGGAGGAGGTCGGCTCCGAGACGCTCCCCGAGCTGCTCGCCACCCACAAGGACGAGCTGGCCGCCGATGTCATCGTCATCGCCGACTCGGCCAACTGGGACATCGGTGTCCCCGCGCTGACCACGAGCCTGCGCGGTCTGGTCCGTGCCGACGTCGAGGTGCGCACGCTCGAGCACGGCGTCCACTCGGGCATGTGGGGCGGTCTCGTCCCGGATGCGCTGATCGCCCTGAGTCGACTGATCGCCACGCTCCACGATGACGCCGGCAACGTCGCGATCGACGGCCTGCACTCCGGCCCCGCGGCGGACATCGACTACCCCGCGGACCGGCTCCGCGCAGAGTCGGGCATCGCCGCGGGCGTCGACTTCATCGGTGAGGGCAGCGCCGTCGCGCGCCTCTGGACGAAGCCGAGCCTGAGCATCATCGGCCTCGATGCCCCCAAGGTTGACGGCGCCTCCAACACGCTCGTTCCGGCCGCGCGCGCGAAGATCAGCCTCCGCGTCGCGCCCGGCGACTCCGCCGCCAACGCCCTTGACTGCCTCGCCCGGCACCTCGAGGCCAACGCCCCGTGGGGCGCCCAGGTCACCGTGACGCCGGTCGACACCGGCGAGGCCACGCAGATCGACGCCACCGGTCCGGCGTACGACGCGGCGCGCGACGCCTTCACCGAGGCCTGGGACGGCACCGCCCCGGTCGACATGGGAGTCGGCGGATCGATCCCGTTCATCGCGGAGTTCCTCGACGCGTTTCCGCAGGCCAGCGTGCTGGTGACCGGTGTCGAGGACCCGGACACGCGGGCTCACGGGGCCAACGAGGGCCTGCACCTGGCGGAGTTCGAGAGGGTCTGTGTGGCTGAGACGCTCCTGCTCCAGAAGCTTGGGTCGACCACCTTGTGACCGACAGCACCCGAGACCGGTCGGCGCGCCTCCGCTGACCACCTAGGATTGCCCCTGTGTCCATGGTCTCCCAGCCCCGCGCGCGCAAGGGTGGCGACGGTCGACTGACCGCAGCCCTCGATCCCCAGGACCAGGGTCCTCAGGACCAGTGCGGGGTGTTCGGCGTCTGGGCGCCGGGTGAAGACGTCGCCAAGCTGACGTACTACGGCATCTACGCGCTGCAGCACCGCGGCCAGGAGTCGGCGGGCATCGCGGTCTCCAACGGCAAGCAGATCCTCGTCTACAAGGACATGGGTCTGGTCTCGCAGGTCTTCGACGACGCGACGCTCGACGCCCTCAAGGGCCACGTCGCGATCGGCCACGCGCGCTACTCCACGACCGGCGCGAGCACCTGGCACAACGCCCAGCCGACCTTCCACCCGACGGCCAACGGCTCGATCGCGCTGGCGCACAACGGCAACCTGACCAACACCGCCGACCTCGCCGACAAGCTCGTCGAGATCGCCGACGCCGAGGGTGGCCTCCCGTCGGACCTGCGTGGTCCCGGCGGCGCCACCAACGACACCTCGGTCCTGACCGCGCTCCTGGCGCTGCACAAGGACGGCACCGTCGAGGACAAGGCCGCCGAGCTGCTGCCGCAGGTCCACGGCGCGTACTGCCTCGTCTGGATGGACGAGAACACCCTGTACGCGGCGCGCGACCCCCAGGGCATCCGCCCGCTGGTCCTCGGCCGCCTCGAGCGCGGCTGGGTCGTCGCGTCGGAGACCGCCGCCCTCGACATCGTGGGTGCGTCGTACGTCCGTGAGGTCGAGCCCGGCGAGATGATCATCATCGACGCCGACGGCCTGCGTACGCGTCGCTTCGCCGAGGCCAAGCCGAAGGGCTGTCTCTTCGAGTTCGTCTACCTCGCGCGCCCCGACACGATCATCTCCGACAAGCGCGTCCACAGCGTCCGCGTCGAGATCGGCCGCAAGCTCGCGCAGGCGTTCCCCGCGGACGCCGACCTGGTCATCCCAGTGCCCGAGTCCGGCACGCCGTCCGCCATCGGCTACGCCGAGGAGTCGGGCATCCCTTACGGCGTCGGCCTGGTCAAGAACTCCTACGTCGGCCGCACGTTCATCCAGCCGAGCCAGACGATCCGTCAGCTCGGCATCCGGCTCAAGCTGAACCCGCTGCGCGACGTCATCGAGGGCAAGCGCCTCGTCGTCGTCGACGACTCGATCGTCCGTGGCAACACCCAGCGCGCGCTGGTCCGCATGCTGCGCGAGGCGGGTGCCAAGGAGGTCCACGTCCGGATCTCGAGCCCGCCGGTCAAGTGGCCCTGCTTCTACGGCATCGACTTTGCGACGCGTGCCGAGCTGATCGCCAACGGGCTCTCGCCCGAGGAGATCGCCACCTCGATCGGTGCCGACTCGCTGGGCTACGTCTCGCTCGAGGACCTCGTGGACGCCACGACGCTGCCGATGGACTCGTTCTGCCGTGCCTGCTTCGACGGCGAGTACCCCGTGCCGCTGGCCGAGGTCCGCGGCAAGGATGTCCTCGAGCTCCAGCAGGACCCGTGCTGCGTCGTCGACCCGCTCGACGGCGTCTCCACCACCGCTGCCGCCGGCGGCGCCTCCGACGCGCTCTCGCGCCCCTGACCGCCCTTCAAGCGAAAAGAGATCCCGTGACGAACTCCCAGGCTGGGACCCCCAACGCGTACGCCGAGGCCGGCGTCGACATCGTCGCGGCCGACCTTGCCGTCGAGCTCATGAAGGAGTCGGTGGCCAAGTCGCGCCGTCCCGAGGTCATGGGTGGTCTGGGCGGCTTCGCGGGTCTCTTCGACGCCTCCGCGCTGAAGAAGTACGAGCGCCCGCTGCTCGCGACCTCCACCGACGGCGTCGGCACCAAGGTCGACATCGCGCGGAAGATGGACAAGCACGACACGATCGGCTTCGACCTCGTCGGCATGGTCGTCGACGACCTCGTCGTCTGTGGCGCCGAGCCGCTCTTCATGACCGACTACATCGCCACCGGCAAGGTCGTCCCCGAGCGGATCGCGGCGATCGTCAAGGGCATCGCCGAGGCGTGCACCGAGGCCGGCTGTGCGCTGGTCGGCGGCGAGACCGCTGAGCACCCGGGCCTCCTCGCCCCCGACGAGTACGACGTGGCCGGCGCGACGACCGGCGTCGTCGACGCGCACCGCCTGCTCGGCGCGGACAAGGTCGTGGCTGGCGACATCGTCATCGCGATGAAGGCCTCCGGCCTCCACTCCAACGGCTACTCGCTGGCCCGCCACGTCTTCTTCACCAAGCTCGGCTGGGAGCTCGACCGTCAGGTCGACGAGCTCGGCTCGACGCTGGGCGAGGAGCTGCTCATCCCGACGAAGATCTACGCGAAGGCGTGCCTCGCGCTCGCCGACGCGACGGGCACGCACGCGATGGCTCACATCACCGGTGGTGGCCTCGCCAACAACCTGGCCCGCGTCATGCCGAAGCACCTCTCGGCGACGCTGGACCGTGCGTCCTGGACGCCGCAGCCGATCTTCGATGTCGTCCGCACCGCCGGCGGCGTCGACCAGGCCAGCCTCGAGGCGACCCTCAACTGCGGCGTCGGCATGGTCTCCCTGACCCCTGCTGGCGACGTCGACACCGCCATCGCCACGCTCGCCGCGCACGGCGTCGAGGCGTGGGTCGCGGGCGAGGTCGTGGCCGGCGACGGCAGCGTGACGCTGACGGGTCAGCACCCCGGCTGGTGATGGCCCCGGGACCTCCGGAAGCGCCGTCAGGGTGCTTCCTGGGGCGTCTGCCACTCGGCGTACCGGTCGTGTGGGGTTGTCCACGTCCAAATAGGACGCCCTGGTTCGCGGGAACGACCGGGGACCCGGTAGCGTTGCTCCCACGAGACATTGAACCCAGACCGGGTGCGCTGGCGTCAGCCGGGCCCGGCAGATGCGCGAGGGGGTCGGCTCCTATGGGACGCGGCCGTGCCAAGGCAAAGCAGACGAAGGTCGCACGCGACCTGAAGTACCGCACTCACGAGACGGACTTCGGGGCGCTCGCCAACGAGCTGCACACGCAAACGCCTACTCACAGTCAGACCGACTCGTCCTCGGAGGACGAGTACGGCGACTGGTCGGAGTACTCCGACTCACGCGACTGACGCCTCCGGCGTCGTCCTGACCGTCCTGCGGTCAGCGTCTTCAGCATGCCCGGGCGGCGGGTGACCTCGGTCACCCGCGCCGGTCGCAAATGGCAACTTCCGCGACCCATGTGGCAGTCTGGATGTGTTGCGGGGGTCGGTTGCCTGCGGGTGACCGGTGCGACAACGGGTGGGACTCGGGTTCCGCTCGACGTGAACCAACTCGGGAAGGTGTGCACCCCATGACTGCGACTTCTGTCGACAATGATCCGCTGCTGACGCCGGCGGAGGTGGCCTCGCTCTTCCGCGTTGACCCCAAGACCGTCACGCGCTGGGCCCAGGCCGGCAAGATCGGCTCCATCCGTACGCTCGGCGGCCACCGGCGCTTCCGTCAGTCGGAGGTCCGTGCGCTGCTCGACGCGGCGACCGACGACGACTGAGCCGACGTCAGCACCACGACGTCGCCATGCGTCCCGTAACCGGGTAGTCGGCCGCCGTACGGCGTTCCGTCGAAGGTGATCATCGACCACGCATCGCTGTGGTGGACGACGCTGGGCCACGGGATGTTGCTCCCGTACGCCGCATCCAGCGCGCCCACCTCGCGCAGGTCCAGGTCGTACGCCGGATAGCGCTCGCGCTTCCCGGCCGGGTTGTCGAGGCCGTCGCTCGCGAGCAGGCGCCAGCCGTCCTCGGTCTCCACGATCACGCAACCCTCCGTGGCGGTGCGGTCCTCGACCGTCCCGACGAGCTCCCAGGGGCCCGTCGGGGAGGCTGCTCGCGCCAGGGCCGGCCGGAAGTCGAAGAAGCTCCGTGCGGCCACCCAGGCGAGGTGCCACTGCCCGTCGACACGGGTCAGGTGGGGATCCCAGGCGCCGACGTGCGGGCCGGGAGGCGTGGGCAGGTCGATCTCGGTGGAGGCGAGGACGTGCTCGCCGGTCAGCAGATCGGTGGTCGTCGCCGTGTGCGTGATCGCCATCCGGGTGCGGTCGAAGTCGCCCCAGGTGCTGGCCAGGACGTGCCAGTGTCCGTCGTCGCGCAGGAGGTGCACGGCGTGGTCGCCCTGCACGAGTCCGTTGCGCGTCCACCAGAGAAGTGACTCGGGGCGCAGGTCGTCCGTGCCCGGCAGCCAGGACCAGACCCCGGTCTGCGCCGCCTCGGCGAACCCCGGGCCGGCCTGGGTCGCGGTCAACCAGTGCCGCCCTTCGCGCACGTACGCCGACCCGTCGGCGTTCGTGATCAGGTGGAGGTCGCGCAGCCCGATCTGGCCGAAGGTTCCGGCTCGCCAGGACATGGCGCCGCGTGGCTCCGGCACCTCGAGGTCGGCCAGGAACGCGGGATCGCGGACCTCGACGAGCTCCGTGGCGTCGACCTTGCACCGCGCGCGCCAGGGGCCGTCGGCGGTGTCGCGGCTCCACGCGGTCAGCCAGCGCCCGGTCAGGGTCAGCGCCAGCGCCTGGGGAGTGGTCTTGAGGCGTCCGTGGCGCCGGGCGTAGAAGCCGGAGGTCTCGCCGGGGACCTCGACGTACAGCTTCAGGCGTCGACGGTCGGTGTCGTAGCGGAGCGACAGTGCGTGCCTGCCTGACACGAGCGCCACGTGGACGTGTGCCGCGGCCGGATCGGGCGTTGCCTCGACCCCGACGAACGGTGCCTGGAACCCGGTGCGCCGTTCGTGCTGGACCAGCTGCACGGGTCGGAACCTGTGCGCCAGAGCCAGCGGCGGGATCATGCCGTGAGGTTAGCGGTCCCGCTCAGCGCAGGCCGCGCACGTAGCCGGCCGCGGTGCGGACGTTCGCGAGCCGCTTCTCCCACGTGAGGCCCACGAAGGTGAGGGCGACGCCGGCGAGGCCGATGAGCGCCCACTGCGGCAGCACCTGGGCGATCGTCATCTGCCGCAGCACGAGCAGGGTCAGCGCGGAGCCGCCCGCCAGGAGGGGAGCCGCCCAGCGGCGCTGGACGCCAACCGCGACGAGGGCGATGGCGCCTGCGCCCAGCAGCACGGCGCGCAGCGCGACGGGCTCGGCGAGCACCTGCAGCAGGCTGGGCACCAGCGCCAGCCCGAGCCCGGCTCCCTGCGTCTGCAGGGTCGACCGGTCGCCGCGGAGAAGTGCCACCGTGCCCACGACCAGCAGGACGACCGCCAGCGGCAGGGTGTACGCCTCGACGGTGCCCACGCCGAGCTGGTCCAGGCGGAGCCACGTGGCCAGCGTGAGCAGGGTCAGGCCGACCCAGCCGAAGCGGCGCCGGTCGGCGTGGAGCAGTGCGGACACCGTGAAGGCAACGCCGCCGAGCGTCAGGTAGACCGCCGTCCAGGCCTGCGGATCGGCCAGCGGTGCGACCGCGGCGAGGGCAGCCCAGCCGCCGACGACACCAGCAGGGACCTCGCGCACGGGGTCGGCCCGCCACGCCAGGAGAGCGCCCAGTGCGGCCACCGCCGGAACGCCGATCCACGCGCCAGACAGGCCGACGAGGTCAGTTGCGGACCAGAGCAGGGCACCAGCGGCGACGGGCGTTGCAGCGCGGGCGACGACGTCGGCGGGTGCCGTGCGGCGTACCTCGTGGAGGACGGTGACGGCGAGGCCCAGGGAGAGCACCACGACGGCCGTGGCGGTGTCGGGCCAGGCCGCCAGCCCGGCGGCGCCGAGGAGCGCCATGCCGGCGAGCGAGCCCTCCGGCCGACGGAGTACGCCGACGAGCGTCGCGACCAGTCCGGTGGCCGCCAGTTGCCCGGCGACGATGCGGAGGTCGCCCGGCTCGAAAGCAGCCGAGACGGTGATCGCGACGAGTGCGACACCGAGCCCCGAGACCTCCGGTGCCGCGCCGGGGCGGCTGAGCGCTAGCACGGCGACGGCCGCGATGACGGGCGCGGCGCGCCAGGTTCCGTCGAGCCCGGAGGCCGAGGCGATCGCCCAGGTGGTGGCACCGAGCGCGACCGGCAGTGCCCATCCCGAGACCTCCCGGAGCCAGCCGGGTGCTCGCTCGGTCGATGCCGCGGCGAAGGCAGCCGTCAGCAGTGCGAGGACCGCGATCGTCAACCCGTCATCGGCCAGCGCCGTGCCCAGGGCGAGGATGCCGAGGGGCGGGACCGCGATCCAGGCGACGTTCTCCCGCCGGGCCAGGGCCCAGGAGGCGAGGCCGCCGGCGGCGACGACGAACGTGGCAACCGCCGTGTAGCGCGGGACGCCGAAGATCACGGGGGAGAGCGAACCGGCCGCGACCAGGACCGTGATCGCCGGTGCGAGCAGCCTGCGCGGGGGCACGAGGCTCGACCCGCGGGCGAGGCTGATCAGGGCGGCGAGGGCCGCAGCCGTGGTGAGCGGCAGCAGCGCCGACCAGACCCCGTCGACGGACCACGGCATGACGTAGCCCGTTGCGTCGTCGGTCCACAGGCCGTGGTCCAGCAGGTCAGAGTCGACCACCGTGGACAGAGCTGCCATGCAGGCGAGCAGGGCGGTGGCCGCTCCGGCGAGGGTGAGCGGGGCCGCCGTGACGATCCGCCAGGGGTGCGGCAGGAGCCACGCGGCGACGGTGTGGGTGGCCACGACCGCAACGAGAGTCAGCGTCACCGGGGCGAGGGCCTCGTCGAGCCCGGGCATGCATGCGGCCACGGTCAGCAGCAGGACCGCGGCCGAGGCAGCCCCGGTGCGGATGGCGGCCGGCACGCGGCGTACGGCGAGGGGTGCGGCGGCGAGGACGGCAGCAGCGACGAGGGGCCAGGCGTGGCCCTCCGCCCAGAGGCCGGACCACGAGGCGTGCAGGGCCGCACGGGTGATCCCTGCGGCGACCAGTCCGATCCAGGCCATGCCTGCGACGGCGGCGATGCCGATCGCGGGGGCGGCCAGGCGCAGGGACCGGAGACCCAGTGCGAGGGCGGCGCCGGTCACGCTCGCCACGAGCGACCAGCGCGCGGGGGTGGCCCAGTCGAATCCGGCCGTGGCCAGCAGTGCAGCCGTCGTGCCGAGGAAGACGACGACCTCTGCGCTGACCAGCCGTGGTTCCTTCGTACGCCGCGTGGCAACGGCCGCCGCGGTGCCGGCGCCGGCCACGAGGGCGCCGGCCAGGACGGCGAACCCGGTCGAGCCGAGGTCACCGAACCAGCCCGAGCTGTGCGCCCCGGTGAGGTCGAGCAGGAAGAGCCCGAGGGCCACGGTCGTCAGAGATTCGGCTCCGGCCCGCAGTCCGCTCCGTGCGCTCCAGGCCGCCAGACCACCGGCGGCGGCCGTGAAGCCGACCAGGACGGCCGTGCGCCCGCCGACGCCGAGGGCGCTCCACGCCACGGCCAGGAAGACCAGGGCGGCGACCACGAGGCAGAGGGCGCCCAGGCCGAGCAGGATCTTCGGCACCGTCAGGCCGGACATCACCGGGCGGACCGCTGCGGGGCGGTCGATCGGGAGCGGAGCCCGCATCCGGAGGTCCGCCGCACGCTGCTGCATCGCCGGGCCCGGGGGCACCGGCGGCGCCGCGCCAGCCGGCACCGTCACGGCGGGCACCCCGGCAGCCACCAGCGGGCGGTCGGACAGCTGGCCGACGAGACGGTCGACGGTCTGCAGCGCGACGAACACGTCGTACGCGCGAGAGTCGTCGAGGGCGGCGCGACACTGGTCGCACCCGTCGGCGGCGACGGGAAGCGCTGCGCGGCAGCGCGGGCACACGGTGCGGTCGGCGTACAGGAACATGCGCCCATCGTGCAGCCCCGTGGGCGGCCGCGGCGTGCGTCGACCTACTCAGAAATGGCGACAGCCGCAGGTCCGAAGACCTGCGGCTGTGCTGGTGGCCAGGGGCGGGGTCGAACCGCCGACCTACCGATTTTCAGTCGGTCGCTCGTACCAACTGAGCTACCTGGCCGGGCCGTCGAGAACCATACAGCAGGAGGGGCTCAGCCATGAAAACGGCCATTTGGGCGTCCCTCGCGGCTGGCCCTATGCTGAGCGGGCTCGAGCGCCTGCGCCCGAGTGGGCCCCCTTCGTCTAGCGGCCCAGGACCCCGCCCTTTCACGGCGGTAGCGCCGGTTCGAATCCGGTAGGGGGTGCGACGAGGAGAGAGAATCTCCGCGAAGCAGAGGGTCCGGCGCAGGCCGGACCCTCGTCTGTTTCGTGGAGATTCTCTCGACGAGGAGTGCCCCAGCAGCGAGCGAAGCGAGCTGCCGGGGGTGCGGTTCGTCCTCGTCAGAGGACCTCGATTGTGAGGTCCGGCGGGAGATGGGCTAAGGTTCCACTCGCTTCACCACGAAGCAATGGCCCCGTAGCGCAGTTGGTTAGCGCGCCGCCCTGTCACGGCGGAGGCCGCGGGTTCGAGTCCCGTCGGGGTCGCCGATCATCAGCCCGGATCTCTCAGAGATCCGGGCTGATGTCATTTGGTGGCCGAGGCGCGACTGGACAACCATCCGGACGCACTCTGCTCACGTCATGACATCCGCATGGCGCGCTGGTGTGGTTGCACAGTGGGCTCGAGCAGCTCGATGGGCGACCGGCGGTTTGGTTGGATGACCGTGTGCCGGTCGAGATGAGCAACGAAGCCTTCGATGCCCTCGTCGACGAAGCCCTCGACGGCATTCCCGACGAGCTGGCGGCGCTGGTGCGCAACGTCGCGGTCCTCGTGGAGGACGAGGCGCCCGCTGACGATCCCGACCTGCTCGGTCTGTACGACGGCGTCGCGCTCACCGACCGCAGCCTCCAGGACGGGTTCGAGCTGCCGGACCGGATCCTGCTCTTCCGCGCCAATCTGCTCGACATGTGCGACTCGCAGGAGGAGGTGGCCGACGAGGTGCGGATCACCGTGGTGCACGAGATCGCCCACCACTTCGGCATCGACGACGAGCGGCTGCACGCGCTCGGCTGGGGCTGACCCCAAGCGCGTGTCTGGCAAACCTGCGCCTGCTACGCGTCGCCCGGCACGTGCCCTGGCTGCGTTGTCGTCAGTCGCCGTGGCTCCGCCACGGCTCCCTCCTCCGCCTTGCCAGCCCACGCACCGGCCGCCGCTCGCGACGGCGACGGTTTGTCAGACACGCCCTAGGCGAGGACGAAGCCGGCCTGGGCAGCTCCCAGGGCCAGCAGCACCGTGCCGAGGGCGTACGCCGTGCCCGTGACGCGCCCCAGCTCGACCGACTTGACCGTGAGCGCCGAGTACGTCGTCAGGGCGCCGCAGAAGCCGGTGCCGAGCAGTGCCATCAGGTGACCGTCGAGCGTGAGACCGGCGAAGAGCCCGAGCAGGAAGGCGCCGACCACGTTGACCAGCAGGGTGCCGAGGGGGAACCGGCCGTCGAGGTAGTGACCGGCGGTGTAGCGCAGCGGAGCGCCGACAGCCGCGCCCGCGACGACGAGGACTGCGTCCATCACTCGTTGCCCTCCTCGGCCTCGAACTCCGCCTGCGAGGCGGGGGAGGACCACACATGGGCCAGCCGTACGGCGAGCACGCAGGCGATCAGCGTCGCCGCCATGTAGCTGAACGCCAGGTCGCTCGAACCATGGGCGAGCAGCGCCCGGCTCTGGTTGGCGTACGTCGAGAGGGTGGTCCAGCCGCCGAGCAGGCCCGTGCCGAGGAGCACGGGCAGCACCGCGTGGCGGCGTACGACCGCGAAGGCGGGGAGCAGGGCCAGCAGGAAGCTGCCGGTGACGTTGATCGTCAGCGTGCCCCAGGGAAAGCCAGTGCCGGCGGGCCAGGTCGTGTCGACGCCCCAGCGGGCGAGGGCGCCGAGGGCGCCACCGACAGCGGCCGCCAGGAGGAAGAGCGGCTGCGGGGGCTTGGTCACTCCGCGGACTCGTCCCGCTCGAGGGCGAGCAGCTCGTCGCTCCACGGCAGCGGCGACTCGCCGTCGCCCTGGCGGACGAACTCGCCGAGGTACCACCTGCGGAAGGCGCGCTGCTCGGGCGAGGTGGCCAGGGAGAGCAGCCGCTCGGAACGGCAGAAGGTGTCGGCGAGCTCGAGCATGTCGATCATTCTGCTCGCGGTGTGCGGCAGCGTGGGCGGTACGACGAGCGTGGCGTCGATGGTCTTCGTCTCGGCCTCGCCCTCGAGTGCGGCGTCCAGCGCGTCGGCCCCGCCCGAGCGGCGCAGCTGGTCGTCGAAGCTGTGGAAGACCCGCGAGATGCTCGAGGCGATCGGGTAGCTGTCCCCGTGCGCGAGGGCCAGGAGGCGCAGCTCGCGGCGCAGCTCCTGGTGATGGACGTACGTCGCGGCGTACAGGTCGACGGGCAGGTCCTGGAAGCGGACCGGAAGCCCTTCGTGTACCTCGGCCGCCGTGGCGACGAACGGCTCGGCCTCGAAGATGTCGCCGGGCAGGGACGGCTCCTCCGCCATCGACGGCGCCGGCTCGAACCAGACGACCTTGCCCTGCCGTTCGATCTCCGCGCCCCAGGCCGTGGCTGCCATGGCGACGATCTCGAGGCCGCGGCCGATGGTGGTCAGGTGGTCGCCCTCGGCAACGCGCACGGGCGACGCCGGTGGCTGGAGCGAGCCGTCGAGGACCTCGACCCGCGGGTGCTCCCGGGTGCCACGCATCCGGAGCCGGACCGGCGCCCGTGCGTGCAGCAGGGCGTTGGCGACGAGCTCGGACACACCGAGCTCGGCGGTCTCCACGAGCTCCGCGCGTCCGAGGGTCCGCAGCGACTCGCCGACCCAGAGGCGCGCCTGCTTCACACACCCGGGACCGGGGTCCAGGTGGATTGCTGGCTGGCTCAGGGGCACGCGAACGACTCCGTCTGCGATGGGTTGCGTTACGTCCCTCACACTGGGACGCACTCCATGCTTGCACAAGCGACATCTCGGACGGTGGACGGCAAGGGGTGGGCCGCTGGACGAGCACCCGGTGGGAGGTGGCAGGCTAGGGCTCGCGCCCGCGGGGAGGGCGCCCACGGGAGGGTCTGCCCAGGAAAGGCCAGTACATGTCTGACACTGCCAAGCGCCACCACGTCGTGGTCATCGGCTCCGGCTTCGGCGGTCTGTTCGCGACGAAGGGGCTCAAGCGCTCCGACGTCGACGTGACGATGATCGCGAAGACCAACCACCACCTCTTCCAGCCGCTGCTCTACCAGGTGGCGACGGGCATCCTGGCGCCGGGCGAGATCGCGCCCGCGACCCGCGACGTGCTCTCGGGCCAGAAGAACGCGCGCGTCGTTCTCGGCGAAGTCACCGACATCGACCTCGTCAACAAGACGATCACGTCGAAGATCCAGCGCCGCGAGACGGTCACGTCGTACGACTCCCTGGTCGTCGCGGCTGGCGCGGGTCAGTCGTACTTCGGCAACGACCACTTCGCCGAGTTCGCGCCCGGCATGAAGTCGATCGACGACGCCCTCGAGCTGCGCGGCCGCATCTTCGGTGCCTTCGAGCTGGCGGAGCTCGCGGAGACCGAGGAGGAGCGCGTACGCCGGATGACGTTCGTCGTCGTCGGCGCGGGCCCGACCGGTGTCGAGATGGCCGGCCAGATCGCCGAGCTCGCCCACCGGACGCTCCGCAAGGACTTCCGCAGCATCGACACGAGCAAGGCGCGGGTCATCCTGCTCGACGCGGCGCCGCAGGTCCTGCCGCCGTTCGGCAAGAAGCTCGGCGAGGTCACCAAGAAGTCGCTGGAGAAGCGCGGCGTCGAGGTCATCCTCGGTGGTCTCGTCTCCGACCTCGACGAGCGCGGCCTGACCGTGCAGTTCAAGGACGCCGAGCCGATGCGCATCGAGTCCGGCTGCAAGGTGTGGGCCGCCGGTGTCCAGGCCAGCTCGCTCAGCACCACGCTCTCCGAGCAGACCGGTGCTGCACTCGACCGTGCCGGCCGCATCGCCGTCAACCCCGACCTCACGCTCCCGGGCTACCCCGAGGTCTTCGTCGTTGGCGACATGATCGCCCTCGACAACCTGCCGGGTGTCGCCCAGGTCGCGCTCCAGGGTGGCAAGTACGCCGCCAAGACGATCGACGGCCGCCTCGCCGGCAAGGCCCCGCTGAAGCCGTTCAAGTACTTCGACAAGGGCTCGATGGCCACGATCTCGCGCTTCAGCGCAGTCGTGAAGATCGGCAACTTCACCCTGAGCGGCATCATCGCCTGGTTCATGTGGCTCGCGGTGCACCTCGCCTACATGACCGGCTACCGCAACCGGGTCTACGCGCTCGGCCACTGGCTGGTCAGCTTCCTCGGCCACGGCCGCTCCGAGCGGGTCATCACCGAGACGCAGATCTTCGCCCGGCGTGCGATCAACCGCCTCGACGGCGGCACGGCGGCGGTGGCCTCGGCCCCCGCCGACTGGAACAAGGTCCGCGCCAAGCTCGAGGCCAAGGCCGAGCAGGAGTCGACCCTCACCGATTCGCGCAAGCGCGGAACGCACGAGTCGGCGGCCGGCTGACCGGCGTACCTCCTCAGCGACGAAGGGCCGCGGACACCGTGAGGTGTCCGCGGCCCTTCGCGTTGGTCGGCTGTCGTGCTGCCTGGCTACCTGTCAGAGGTCCGGGCGGAACTGGCGGAGCACCTCGGTGAACTGCTGCGGGTCGACCAGTCGGCCATCGATCTCGTACGGCGCCATGCTCGCGCGGTGGATGAGGACCTTCCACTTGCGGCTGCCGGGCGGGTTCGGCATCTCCAGCACGACGCGCGGGTTGGTCAGGTCGAACTTGTAGCGCGACTGGTCCTCGACGACCTCGAGGATGCCGTCGTCGATGCGCACGTGCGACTGGCCCTTGCCGGACCGGAACGCGAAGAAGATCAGCGCCAGCGAGAGCGCAGCGGCGACACCGATGGTCACCTTCGACGGGTCCTGGTACGCGATGTAGCAGCCGGTGAGCGCCAGCGCGAAGAGCGTGAGCTGCAGCATGCCGTTGACCAGCGGCGACGGACCGCGACGGCCGAAGTCCACCGCACCGCCCGGTGCCTGGACCCTGGCGGCCGGAGCAGTCGCGGGTGCTGCCGCCGGGACCTCGGCGTGGACCTCCGCGGGCACGGCCGGGATCGTCGCGGTGGACTCGGCCGGCGTCTCGGCGAACGCCGCGGCCGGTGCCTCGGGCACCGGAGCCCCGGGGGCTTCGTAGGTCACGGGGGTCGGCGGAGCAAAGACTGCCGGGGCCGCCACTGGCGGCGCGAACGCTGCGGGCGCCGCCGGAACGGGCGGAAGGTCGCCGGTCGGTCGGTCGTCGCGGTGCCGGGCGCTCCCGGCGAACGCCGTCACCTCGCCCGTGTCGGCCGGGATCGGCAGCGCGCGGGATCCGGTGCGCTCCGCGGGCGTCTCGGCCTGGGCCGCATCGAACCGCTCGGCCTCCTCAGCCTCGGCGATGCGCTGTGCCTCCGCAGCCGCTGCCTGTTCCGCTGCGACCCGCTGGGCTTCGGCCTGCTCGGCGGCGAGGCGCTCGGCCTCGATGCGCTGGGCTTCGGCCTGCTCGGCGGCGAGGCGCTCGGTCTCGGCCTGCTCGGCGGCGAGGCGCTCGGCCTCCGCCTGCTCGGCGGCCGCTCGCTGGCCCTCGGCACGCTCGGCGGCGAGGCGCTCGGCCTCGGCGCGCGCGGTCTCGGCTGCTGCGAGGCGCTCGGCGTCGTCCTTCGCTGCCTGCTGTGCGGCCAGGCGCGCGGCCTCGCGGCGATCGGCCTCGGCACGATCGGCGGCCAGGACATCGGCCTCCGTGCGTGCGGCGGCCATGCGAGCCTCGAACTCGGAGCGTGCCTTCTCCTGCGTCGCGCGCAGCGTCTGGGCGGCCTCCTCAGCGAGGGCGGCCTCCTCGGCGGCGCGGCGCTCGGCTTCCAGGCGGACGGTCGCGAAGTGGGCGGCCTCGCTCGCGCGCTGGCGGGCTGCCTTCTCCTCGATGAGTCGCTGGGCCGCGAGCTCCTCGACCTCGGCCGAACGACGCTCTGCCTCGGTCGCCCGCGCCTGCGCGGCCTGCTCGGCCTCGATCCGGGCCCGGGCCACGCGCTCGGCCTCGGCGGCACGCTCGTGGGCAGCCCGCTCTGCCTCGGCACGCTCGACGGCGAGGCGCTGCGCCTCGGTCGCCTGCTCGTGGGCAGCCCGCTCGGCTTCGACCCGCGCAGCGGCGAGGCGCTGGACCTCGGCGACATGCGCCTGAGCCGCCTGCTCGGCGCTGATGCGGTCGGCCTCGGCCTGCTGGGCGGCACGAGCGTGCTCGGCCGCGATCCGCTGCTGGAACTCGAGCTGCGACTGCTCCTCGACGGCCCGGTTCGACTGCGCAGCCTCCTGCGCCAGATTGGCCTCCTGAGCAGCGCGCTGCTCAGCCTCGAGACGCATGGTGGCGAAGTGGGCGGCCTCGTCGGCGCGCTGGCGGGCGGCGTTCTCCGCGGCAACACGCTCGGTGGCGAGGCGCTCGGCCTCGGCGGCGCGAGCCTGCGCCTGGCGCTCGAGCTCGATGCGGGCCTGGGCAGCGCGGGCAGCCTCGTCGGCCTGCGTCTGGGCAACCCGCTCCGCCTCGATCCGCGCGGCCGCGAGGCGCGCAGCCTCCTGCGCCTGCTCGGCGGCGGCGCGCTCGGACTCGATGCGGGTCTGCGCGATGCGCTCCGCCTCGGCAGCCTGCTCGGCTGCGCGGCGTTCGGCTTCGACGCGCTGGGCGGCAAGCTGGTGGGCCTCGGCCGCGAGGGCAGCGGCGGCCTGCTCGGCTGCAGCGCGCTGAGCCGCGGCGACGCGCTCGGTCTCGCTGTGCTCGGCGGCGAGGCGCAGGGACTCCGCGTGGGCAGCCTCGTCGGCGGCGAGCGAACGGGCCTGCTCGTGCCGGGCCCGCTCGACCTCCTCGGCACGCGCGACGCGGTCGCGCTCGGTCTGCTGGGCCTCGGCAAGCCGGGCGTTCTCGGCAGCGATCCGCTCCTGGAGCTCGGTGCGGGCCTGCTCCTCCGCGGCGCGACGTGCCTGGGCGGCGACCTCGGCGAGCGCGGCTTCCTCGGCGGCGCGGCGTTCGGCCTCGAGGCGCACGTTGGCGAAGTGGGCGGCCTCGCTGGCCCGCTGCCGCGCGGCCTTCTCCTCCGCCAGACGCTCGGCGGCGAGGCGCTCGGCCTCGGCGGCCTGGACCTGAGCGGTCTTCTCGGCTTCGATCCGGGCCCCGGCGAGTCGCTCCGCCTCGGCGGCCTGCTCGACGGCGCGGCGTTCGGCCTCGACGCGCTGGGCGGCGATCTGCTGGGCCTCGGCGGCGTGGGCAGCGGCGGCCTGCTCGGCTGCCGCGCGCTCCTCGGCGGCCTTCTTCTCGATAGCAGCCTGCTTGGCGGCAGCCTTCTCGGCAACGACGCGCCGTGCGGCGGCCTTCTCCGCGGCGCGGGCCTGGTTCTGGGCGGAGAGCTCGAGCGCCGTGCGCTCGGCAGCGGCCTGCTCAGCGATCTGGGCCTGCTCGTGGGCTGCCTGCTCGGCGAGGGCCCGCTCGTTGGCGGTCTTCTCGGCAACGGCGGCCTTGTCGGCAGCGCGACGCTCGGCGGCGGCACGCGCGGTGGCTTCCTCCTCGGCATGCCGGGCGCGCTCGGCGGCGGCCTGCTCGGCAGCCAGACGCTCGGACGCAGCGGCTTCGACGCGGGCTGCGCGCTCGGCAGCGGAACGCTCTGCCGCGGCGGCACTCTCCAGCGCGCGCTGCTCCTGCGCGAGGCGCTCGGCGGCGACGCGCTCCGCCTCGGCTGCGCGCTCGGCGGCAGCACGGTCGCGGTTGGCCTTCTCGGCGGCCGCCAGAGCCGCGGCCTCCTGCTCGGCAGCGGCGCGCTCGGCTGCGGCCGCGAGACCCTGCGTGGCACGGGCCACGGCGGCCTTGCGCATCGAGTCGACGTCGTCGCCACGGAAGTCGGGAACGACGGCGCGGGCCTCGGTCGGCGGGATGTACGGCGGGGTCGCCTCGGTGGGGACCGGTGCCGGCTTGGCAGCGGGACGCTTCGGCGTACGACGCGTACGACGCTTGTCGGTCGTCTCCGGTGCGTCGGTGCTCGCCTCGGCAGGGGCGCCGGCGGTCGGCGCCTGCTCCGCAGGCCGGTCGTGATGCGTCAGGCGGTCGAGCCAGGACGCACGGTCCTCGGTCGGCTGCGTGCCGGCGTCGGGGTCGTCGAGGCCGGAGCGTGCCTGGCCCAGGATGCGGTCGTCGCCCAGCGGAGCGTCGTCGGCCGACTCGTCGAGGTGCAGCGGCGCGGAGGGCAGGTCGGCGGGGAGCCACGGCTCCTCCGGCTGCTCCTCGGGCTCGGCCTCGTCGTCCGCTCCCGTGACGCCGCGAACACGGCGCCAGAGTGCGGTGCGCGGGTTGACCGGCATCTTCGGCGCGGCGTTCTCGCCGGTGTCCACGGCCTGCTGCGCCATGCGCAGGACGATGTCGTCAGGCGACTCGTCCACGTCGTGCGTGGGCTCAGTGCTCTCCGCCGACATGGCGTCTTCGTCCTCCCGAAACTGCGGTGTGGCCTTCCCGCCGTCGCGCGGCGTGCCCTTGCCGGGCGGTGTGGTCGGCCTCATACATGCCGAAACTACAGCGTCCGGCAGCGGTTACGCAGTACCGCCCGACAAATGGCAGTCAGCGTCCCGGCGTACCGGGGAGGTCGGCGACCAGGGCCTCGATCCGCACGCGGATCTCGTCGACGATGCCGGACCGTCGGGCGACCTCAGGAGGTGAGGGCGGCCGCGACTGCAACCGGTCGCAGGGCAGCCGGGCCGAGCGTCCGCATGACCAGGGCCGGCGAGAGCCGGGAGCTCGAGTGGGCTGCGAGGCGCAGTGCGCGCTTGCCCAGGGTCAGGGTCGCGGTCGGAGGGACGACGAGCATGTGGAGTCGACCGTGTCCTGCGGTGCGGATGATCAGCAGGTGCGTGTCTGCGCCGCCCGGAAACCTGCTGACCTCGACGCGTCGGTCGCGGGTGGCGATGTGGCTCGCGGGATCGTCGCTGTCTTCCCAGTCGGGTTGCGAACAGATGACGCCGACGATCCGGCCGGCGGCGCCGGGGAAGTGGTCGATCAGGTCGCGCAGCTCGACCTCGAGATCGCGGCTCTGTGGCCACCAGCCGCCATCGAGTCCGCCGAGGCCGGGTCGCTCGGCGAGGGAGATGCGGAGGGCGACGCGGTCGTCCACGGCATGAATGGCACGGACCACGACGGCCGCCCTTCGTGGCCACCCCGCCCTCCCGGCGGGAGCACCAGGGTCGGCCTGTTGCCCTCAGTGTAGGTCGGGTGGCATCGCGGCCGCCCGCGCTTTGGTAGGCCCTGTGGGACTCGAACCCACAACCCGCGGATTAAAAGTCCGATGCTCTGCCAATTGAGCTAAGGGCCCGTGCCACGAGCAGGCTCCGGCACGGGTCGGGAGTCTACGACCAACCCGTCGCCGTGACCGGTTCGTCCGGGCCGGTCTGGTTCGGTGAGGGCGTTACATCGGTGTTCCCCAGAGTTCACCGCATTCGGGGGTTCCATCAAGGCCGTTCGTTGCTAATGTTTCCAACGCAACAGGTGCAAGTTCCAGCAGGTGTGACGCCCGCGGAGTTTGTGATCCAACGGCGTGTCTTCCTCGGGGTCCCAGCATTTCGAGTCGGAGCGACGTGTCACCGCATGTGTTGTGGGGCCGTTGATCAGGGCGGCCTCTCGCCCCGATTACAGAAATGAGTAGAGCAATGGCTCAGGGCACCGTGAAGTGGTTCAACGCCGAGAAGGGCTTCGGCTTCATCGCGCAGGAGGACGGCGGCGACGACGTCTTCGTTCACTACTCCGCCATCCAGACCAACGGCTACAAGTCGCTGGACGAGAACCAGAAGGTCGAGTTCGACGTCACGCAGGGTCCGAAGGGCCCGCAGGCGGAGAACGTTCGCCCCGTCTGATTCCTTCAGTCTGAGGCACCTGTCCGAGACGCACCTGTCTCTGACGTCAGGAGTCCCGGACCCCAGCACGTGCTGGGGTCCGG
>NZ_SJZJ01000021.1 GCF_004337475.1 Nocardioides jejuensis
GCCCACCGTTTCGCGGTGGGCGCCCTTCGCGCTTGTCAGGGGGCGATCAGGCGGTCGTGGTGGGCCGGCCCGTGATCGCGAAGTAGGTCGACTTCAGGCCGAACCAGCTGCGGAAGGTGTCGCCGTAGACCGTGTAGGTCCGGCCCTTCGTGCCGATGAAGGTGATCTTCGAGACGTGGTGGTTGTCATTCATCAGCACCGTCGCCTTGGCGATGTCGCCGATGCCGGTCTTCTTCTCGATGTCCGCGACGTTGACGGCCACGGTCCACGAGTGGTGGCTGTTGGCCGACGTGCCGTCGGGGTAGCGCACGTCGTCGTACGGGTCGGACTTCGAGGACAGGTAGGGCATCGAGGCGTCCCCGGCACTGGTCCATCCGCCGCTGCTCGCGGAGAACTGGGTGAAGGCTGGCTTGCCGCCATACGACAGGATGACGCCCTTGGTCGCGTCGATCGCGTTGTTGCTGTTGGGCCACTCGGCGTCGTAGCCGCCGTAGACCTGGCACGAGCTGGTGTCGCAGATGTCGTAGTAGGCGGCCAGCGGGTGCTGCAGCTCGTACGCCGCATAGGTGCGCGCCGCGACGGCCTGTGCGCTGACCGCGTTGACGTTCCACGACGCCGGCATCTCCGAGGGCACGACGCCGCGCAGGTAGTCCTCGAGGCTCAGCTGGTTGATGGTGTCGCGGTCCGTCGAGGTCGCGCTCGGGCGCGATGAGTAGAGCCGGCCGCGGTACTGGCGGCTGCCCGCGTCGTAGAAGAGCCGCATCGGCTCGCCCTGGGCGGTGAACGCGGCGTCCCCGGCCAACGTGAGCCAGGTGGTCCAGGTCGTGCCGATCAGGTAGGCCACGGCCGTCTGCCCACCCGCGGCGGGCGTCAGCCGCCACCGGGTCGCGCCGTTGCGCGGGAGGCTGCGGAACGTGCCGGTGGCGACGTCGAGGACCTGGAGCTTGGAGCGAGCCTCGATCACGACGTCGGCGGAGGTATCGGCGGAGATCTTCACGCGGATCGTCTGCGCGAACGTCGCCTGCTTCGTCCCCGGGTAGTAGAAGGCCACGATCTGCTGCCAGGTGAGCGGCGTCTTGCCGCGCGTCCCCCAGTTGCCCGTGGCGGCACCCTGCGCGCCGTACTGCGACATGCCGTGGCCGTGGCCGTAGCCGTGACCGGACAGGGTCACCTTGCCGGTCGCCGGCATCGTGTACGTCGTCGTACTCGCGGAGGCAGGAGACGCTTCCAGCCCGGAGAGGACGAGGACGCTGGAGAGGATGGCCGTGGTCAGACCGAAGGCACCGCGGCGCATGGGGAAACTCCGTGACTCGTGTGACTGTTGGGAAGCATGAGGTCCCAGCATGCGCAGGCGAAACGCCCGATTCAAGGTCTACCGGCGAACTACAGATATGGAATTCACCACGTTGCGCTCAGGCGCGGTGCAGCCTGCGCGCCGCCTCGGCGACCGAACCCGACAGCGACGGGTAGACCGTGAAGACGTGCGCCAGCTGGTCGGCGGTGATCCGCTCGGTGACGGCCACCGCGATCGGGTGGATCAGCTCGCTCGCGTGCGGACCGACCACCACTCCCCCGAGCACACGGCCCGAGCCGGGGCTGATCAGCAGCTTCACGAAGCCCTCCTTGACCTCCTGCATCTTGGCGCGGGAGTTGCTCGCGAGCGGCTGGAGCACGACCTCGGCGTAGGCCTTGCCGTCGTCGACGGTCTGCTGGCTGACGCCGACCGTGGCGATCTCGGGCGAGGTGAAGACGTTGGACGCGACGACGCCGAGGTCGAGCGGGCTCACCGCGTCACCAAGCACGTGCCACATCGCGATCCGGCCCTGCATCGCGGCCACGGAGGCGAGCATGAAGACACCGGTGCAGTCGCCCGCGGCGTACACACCGCGAGCGGTGGTGCGCGAGACCCGGTCGACCTTGATGAAGCCGCCCTCGTCGAGCTCCACGCCGGCCTCGGTCAGGCCGAGGTCGCGGGTGTTGGGGATCGACCCGAGGGCCAGGAGGCAGTGCGAGCCGGTGACCGTGCGGCCGTCCTCGAGCTCGACCGTGACGGTGTCGCCGTCGCGGGTCACGGACTTCATCCGGGACCGGCCGAGGACCTCCATGCCCCGTCGCTTGAAGACGTCCTCGAGCACCTGCGCGGCGTCGGCGTCCTCGCCGGGCAGCACGCGGTCGCGGCTGGAGACGAGCGTGACGTCCACTCCGATGCCGTTGTAGGCGCTGGCGAACTCCGCACCGGTCACGCCCGAGCCGACCACGATCAACTTCGTCGGGATCTCGTCGAGGTCGTAGACCTGCTCCCAGGTGAGGATGCGCTCGCCGTCGGGCTGCGCGCTCGCCAGGGTGCGCGGGGCAGCGCCGGTCGCGATCAGCACCGCGTCCGCGTCGTACGACGTCTCGGTGCCGTCCGGTGCTGTCGCGATGACACGGGACGGACCGTCGAGGCGACCGTGACCCTTGACCACCGTGATGCCGGCCTTCGCCAGCCCGGCGGCGATGTCGGCCGACTGGTCGGCGGCGAGCTGCTTCACGCGCGCGTTGACGCGGGCCAGGTCCACGCCAATCGCCGCGGCGGCGTCGCCCTGGTGGTCCTTGAGGAAGATGCCGAGCTCGCCGGCGACCTCGACCTGGTTCATCACGTCGGCGGTGGCAATGAGGGTCTTCGAGGGCACGCAGTCGGTGAGCACCGCAGAGCCACCGATGCCGTCGCTGTCGACGACGGTCACCTCTGCGCCCAGCTGGGCGGCGACCAGCGCCGACTCGTATCCACCCGGACCGCCACCGATGATCACCACGCGCGTCATGGGTGCATCCTGCCAGCCCCGGGCCGGTGGCGCCGCAGGCGGGACTGCCGGCGCTCGAGACGGATCCGCCCGTCAGCCGACGGCCGTGGCCACCACATCCAGCTCGTGCCCGGACCCGTCGGCAACCGCCGTCCTTCGAGCGCGGCCCACCAGTGCGACGGAGCCGTCGTACGCAGCACCGTGCGGCCGTCGCCGTCGACCTCTGCCCCGACGATGTCGGCGCCTGCCGCCACGAAGCCTGCCGCTGTGATCACACAGGGAATTGGCTCTCGTTGGCTCCGTGCCTTCAGCTCCCAGCGAGCCAGCGGCGCGATGGGCCAGCTGCGGGACAGCAGCTCCTGCGGGCTCCACGACGCCCTCGGATCCAGCCCTCGGCCGACGCGGAGTATGAGCATCCCGCGTCGGCCCTGCGCCGGGGCGATGCCGACCGAAGCCAGGACGGCCGCCGCCGCACGACCCGAGAGCAAGGGCCCGGTCGCGGGGTTGAGGTCGTGTCCGTCGGCTGCAGGAGACATGCGGTGAGCCTGTCCTGATCTGCCGGACCGCGCATCCGGGGTGGCTGTCGCCTGTGGACGCCCGGCGAGATCGGTGACGCGTTGCGCGCGGGCCAGGCCACCACTGAGCGAGGGTATCCCCCTGTGCTGTGTTTATGAGGTCAGTTGGTGACCTCATAAACACAGCAGACCAGGAACGGTCCCCCACCGCCGACGCGGACCCGCGCCCCCGGTCAGGGCCGCCAGCGGGAGAAGCGGCGCTCCAGGGCCACCAGGCCGTAGTTCACCGCCAGACCGAGGACGGACGTCGTGAGGATCGCGGCGTACATCTTCGGGATCAGCATGTTGTTGTTGGAGTAGGTGATCAGGAAGCCGAGGCCCGCATTGGCACCGACCAGCTCGGCCGCGATCAGCACCAGGATCGCCGCCGCTCCGGAGATCCGGATGCCGGTGAAGATCGTCGGCACCGCGGCCGGGAAGACCACCTTGCGGAATGTTGCGATCGGCGAAAGGCCCAGCACCTTCGCCGATCGCAACAGCTGGGGGTCGACCGTCGCCACGCCGGAGATCGTGCTGAGCAGGATCGGGAAGAAGCAGGCGTAGGTGATGATCGCGATCTTCGACGCCTCGCCGATGCCGAGCAGCAGCGTGAAGACCGGGAGGAGCGCGAGGGCCGCGGTGTTGCGGAAGACCTCCAGGACCGGCTGGAAGAACTCGCGCACGGGGCGGTACCAGGCGATGGCCGCACCGATCGGGATCGCCAGGACAGTCGCGAGGACGAAGCCGACGCCGGACCGGACCAGGCTGGCCTGCAGGTGCCGCCAGAGCTCACCGCTCGCGATCAGGTCCCACCACGCGCCGAGCACCACGTGCAGCGGCGGGATGAAGTAGGCGTCGAGCAGGCCGAGCTGCGGCAGCACCTCCCACAACAAGGCCACCGTCAGCACTCCGGCGACACCGCGGGCGAGCGTCACCGCACGCTTGCGACC
Organism: Nocardioides jejuensis; assembly: GCF_004337475.1. Classification (GTDB taxonomy): domain Bacteria; phylum Actinomycetota; class Actinomycetes; order Propionibacteriales; family Nocardioidaceae; genus Nocardioides; species Nocardioides jejuensis. The sequence continues at coordinate 4,288 of NZ_SJZJ01000021.1, forward strand.
GGGTGAGACGCCGCGCGCCCGGAGGGCCGCCTCCTGGCGCGGGTTGGGCCGCGCCTCGGTGCGTTCGTCGAGCAGGCTGGTCGTCCTGAAGCTAGGCGACATGCGCGTCCTCCTTCCGGTGCGCCGGGCTGGGCCGTCCAGGGGCATGCTCCTCGCGCAGCAGCGTCCACACCTCGTGCCGGTACGCCGCGAACTCGGCCGTCGCGCGCACGTCCCGGTCCCCTGCGCCGGAACGGTCGAGATCGATGTCGACGATCGCCTTGATCCGGCCAGGCCGGTTGCTCATCACCGCGACGCGCTGGCCGAGGAAGACGGCCTCGTCGATGTCGTGGGTGATGAAGACGACCGTGGTGCCCGTGCGCTGCCAGATCGTGACGAGCTCCTCCTGGAGGCGCTCCCGGGTCTGGGCGTCGAGGGCGCCGTACGGCTCGTCCATCAACAGCACCTCCGGCTGGTAGGAGAGGCTGCGCGCGATCGCGACGCGCTGCTTCATGCCGCCGGAGAGCTCGTGCGGATAGCGCCCCGCGAACTCCGTCAGCCCGACCAGCTCGAGGTACGTCCTCGCCCGCTCCTGGCGCTGCGCCTTCGACAGGCCGCCCTTCGCCTCGAGCGCGAACTCGATGTTGGCCTGGGCGGTCCGCCACGGGAGCAGCGTGTACTGCTGGAAGACCACGGACCGGTCGAGACCGGGGCCCGTGATCGGGGTGCCGTCGATCGTGATGCTGCCCGAGGTGGGCTTCGCGAGCCCCGCGATCAGGTCGAGCACCGTGGACTTGCCGCACCCGGACGGACCCACGACGGTGAGGAACTCCCCCGCCGCGATGTCGAGGTCGAGCCCCTCCAGGGCGACGAACTCGCGCAGCTGCCGGTCGTCGTTGCCGCGGACCAGGAAGGTCTGGCCCACGCCACGCAGCTCGATACGGGAACTCATGGCCGGCCCCTCACGCGTTCGGGTTGAACTCGTTGGTGAACACGTCGGACGGCTTGATCTTCGACGGGTCCACGTCACCGCGCGTGCCGAGCCAGTCGAGCCAGATCGAGATGTCCTTGTCCGCGATCACGCCGCCCTTGCTGGAGACGCCGGTGCTGCCGTTCCAGTTCTTGTCGACGGCCTCGACCTGGTCGCCGTAGCCGTTGTCGGTGAGCCACGTGTCGTAGATCTTCAGGACGTCGGCCCGGTCGTGCGACTCGATGTAGTCGATCGCGTAGGCGACACCGGCAACGAGGGTCTTGTCGGCCTTCTTCTCCTTCTTGATCCAGTCGGTGCGCAGGGACAGGCCGCCGCCGTTGTAGTAGCCGACGACGTCGCTGTCCTTGACGATCGTGTCGATCGGGACGGCCTCGCCGATCGGCTTCAGCTGCCCCACTCCGACGTACGCCGCGTCGACCTGGCCGTTCTTGAGGGCCTGGGCGGTGTTGAGCGGCGGCAGCGGGACGAGGGTGACCTTCTTGATCTGGGCCTGGGTCAGACCGCCCTTGGCGAACCAGGTGTCGAGCACGGCCTCGGCGTTGGCACCGAGGGTGTTGACCGCGACCTTCTTGCCGATGAACGAGTGCGGGTCCTTGGTCAGGCCCGAGCCCTTCTTGGCGACGATCGCCGCTCCGGTCTTCGCGTTGGTGCCGTAGGAGGAGACGACCGCCTTGATCGGCACGCCGGTCGCCACCGTCTGGGCGATCGCGCCGTAGAACGCCGATGCCGAGATGTCGACCTGGTTGCTGGCCAGCGCCCGCAGCGACTCGGGGCCGCCCTGGACGTCGCCGACCTTCTTCAGCTGGATGCCGGGCAGCTTGCCCAGGGCGTCGGCGAGCTGCAGCGGGTCCACGGATCCGGGCGCGCTCTGGTAGCGGACGACGGTCTTGCCATCGGCGGTGGTCGCATCAGCCGCACCGCAGGCCGTGAGCCCACCGAGCAGCGCGGCTGCGGCGGCAGAACCGGCCAGCAGGCGTCGGGCGGAGGCGGTCGTGGTGGTGCTCATGGGTGGTTCCTCTCGGGGTTTCTCGGGTGTGGGGTGACGCTGATGGAGCGGGTGGAACAGATCAGGAGGCGTCGGCAGCGGCCGACTGCTCGGCGTACTGGCTGACGGGGCGGTCCAGGCCGTAGTGCTCGCGGAGCGTCGAGCCGGTGTACTCGGTGCGGAAGAGGCCGCGCTCCTGCAGGATCGGCACGACCTTCGAGGTGAAGGCGTCGAGGTGCTGCGGGTAGAGCGGCGGCAGCACGTTGAAGCCGTCGGCCGCCCCGCCCTCGAACCACTCCTGGATCGTGTCGGCGATCTGGACCGGCGTACCGTGCACGACGTTGTGACCACGGCCGCCGGCCAGGCGGTGGAGGAGCTGGCGGACCGTCGGACGGTCGCGCTCCACGATGTTCGCGACCACCTGCAGGCGGCTGCGGTTGTTGTCGAGGACGTTGCCGGCGCCGCCGAAGATGTCGGCGGGCACGGGCTCGTCGAGCTCGAGGTGCGACAGCGAGATCCCGGCGATGCCCTCGAGCTGCTTGAGTCCGTACGCCGGCACGGTCAGCCGGTTGAACTCCTCGTAGAGCTCACGCGCTTCGGCCTCGGTGTCGCCGATGAATGGGCTGATGCCGGGCAGCACCTTGACCGACTCGGGGTCGCGACCGAACCCGACCGCCTTGGCCTTGATGTCGGCGTAGAACGCCTGGGCGTCGGCAAGCGTCTGGTGCGCGGTGAAGATCGCCTCGGCGTTGCGGCCGGCGAAGTTGCGCCCGTCGTTGGATGAGCCGGCCTGGACATAGACCGGGCGACCCTGCGGCGTACGCGGGGCGTTGAAGGGGCCCTTGACCGACAGGTGCTTGCCGACGTGGTTGATCGCGTGCACCTTCGCGGTGTCGACGAAGACGCCGCTCGTGCGGTCGACGACCTCCGCGTCGTCCTCCCAGCTGTCCCAGAGCTTCGTGATCACGTCGACGAACTCCTGGGCCCGCTCGTAGCGCGTCGCCGGGTCGGCGGCGCGGTCCTGGCCGAAGTTGGCGGCAGCCTCGTCGCCCTGCGTGGTGACGATGTTCCAGCCGGCGCGACCGCCGGAGATCCGGTCGAGGCTGCCGAAGAGCCGGGCCAGGTTGTACGGCGCGTAGTAGCTCGTGGACGCCGTCGCGATCAGGCCGATCTTCTCGGTGGCGGTGGCGAGCGCGGTGAGCAGCGTGATCGGCTCGAACTGGTTGCTCGGCCGGTGACCGGTCCCCCACCAGACCGGACCGTCGGCCAGGAAGACGGCGTCGAGCTTCGCGGCCTCAGCGCGGCGGGCGAGGTCCTGGTACCAGGTGATGTCGCCGACGCGCTCCGCCCCGCTCTCCGGGTGTCGCCACGAGGCCTCGTGGTGGCCGGTGTCGTGGAGGAAGGCGTTGAGGCTGAGCTGTCGTCCCATGGTTCGCATCCTTCGAATTCATGTATTCCTAGTGGATTACTTGACTTTAATCGAAGGGTCGTCACCTCCAGCAAATCCGGTGACCGGAATGTGGGACGCCGTCTCAGGATCGCGCCTCCGCGGAGGCCCCTAGGATCGATCAGTGACGTCACCTCAGGCCGCTCCCTCGACCGCCTCCGCCTCGCCGGCGCCCCGAGCCCTGCGGATCGCCGCCGTGCCACTGATGCTCGTGGCCGGCGCGATGGTGGCGGTCCAGTCGCAGGTCAACGGACGCCTCGCGACTGCCCTCGGCGACGGACCGCGGGCGGGCATCGGCGCCGCGGTGATCAGCTTCGGCACCGGACTGCTGATCCTTGCGATCGCCACGACCAACTCCCCCGCGCTGCGCTCGAGTGCCGGGGCGCTCGTGGCAGCCGTCCGCGCAAGGACGCTCCGCCCCGTCGAGGTGATCGGCGGACTGATGGGCGCTTTTCTCGTCGCCACGCAGGGGCTCACCGTGGGCACCATCGGCGTCGCCCTCTTCAGCGTCGCCCTCACCGCCGGGCAGTCCGTCAGCGCCCTGGCGGTCGACCACCTCGGCTTCGGCCCCGCCGGCCACCAGCCGCTGTCGGCATCCCGCGCGGTCGCGGCAGCGTTCGCCGTCGCGGCGGTCCTGCTCGGGACCGGCTCACGACTGGCGGACGACGTCTCGGTCCAGCTGATCGCGTTTGCCGCCCTCGCCTTCCTCGCCGGTGCCGGGTCCGCGGTCCAGCAGGCGCTCAACGGCCGCGTCTCTGCACACGTCGGCCCTTGGGTGACCACGCTCAACAACTTCGTCGTCGGCTGGTTCGGGCTGCTCGTCGCGTTCGCGCTCAGCCTGCTCGCGCACGGCCACCTGCGCGGACTGCCGCACACGTGGTGGCTCTACCTCGGCGGCGCGATCGGCATCACGTTCATCTGGCTCGCCGCGGTGCTGGTCCGCGTGCACGGCGTCCTCATCCTGGGCCTGTCGATGATCGCCGGCCAGGTGATCGGCGCGCAGCTGATCCAGGCCGTCGTCGACCACGAGGCTGTCGACACAGCGGGCTACGCCGCCAGCGGCCTGACCGTCGTCGGCGTCGTGATCGCCCTGGGACTGCGACGCAGTCGAGGATGACGAACGGCCGGCCACCCCTGCGGGTGACCGGCCGTCGTACGGGATGAACTCAGGCGCTGAGCCGCGAGGGCTCGGCGCGGAACCGCGACGGGCGACCGTCGATGCCCATCAGGCGCCACAGACGCTTCATCACGGGACCGCGGATGGCGAGCTCGTCGGCGAGCATGCGTACGTCGCCGAACATCTCGCGCAGGAGGCGGCCCGACGGCTCGGAGCTCCACCAGATCTCGCGGGCGACGCTGCGCGGGATGCCCATGTCACGACGTGCCTGACGGCTCGGGACCATGATCACGTCGCACAGGACGCGCATCACGACCGGGAAGAGCGCCGCGAACGCCGTCCGCTGGATCGGGCCCATCTTCGGCAGCTCGTGCTTGAGCCACTCGTGGGCGAAGCTGATGTGGCGGGCCTCCTCGGCGATGTGGATCTGCATGATCCGGTCCACCATCGGGTGGCTGCCACCGTGGCGCATGATCGACTTCTGGAGGTGATCGATCGGCTCCTCACCGGCGAGGATGCCCGTGAAGAAGAGAGCCGGCCACCACGCACCAGCCGAGGAGAGCACCGGGAAGAGGACCTTGAAGTACGCCGGAGCGCCCGCTGCGTCCGCACCGAGGCGGTTCACGCCCTCCTGGAACATCTGGATGTGGTGCGTCTCCTCGGTCACCTCGTGCATCGCGTACCGGAACGCCGGGTCGCCGTTGCGGGCCCAGACGAGATGGTTCATGACGCCGGCGATCAGCAGCTGCTCGAACTGCAGGCCGACCTTGGCGACCTGCGCGTAGCGGTAACGACCGATCTCGATCTGACGCTCCAGCGGCAGGCTCTGGTACCAGGGGTGGGCGCCGATCTCGTCGACCTCACCCAGCACGAAGCACGTGTCATCCGGGTCGACGGCGAACTCCGGCGAGTCCCACGGGATGTCCTTGAACGCCTGGAAGTGCTTGTCGACCGACGCCTCGGAGAGGCGCTGGAGCAGCGCGTGGTACTCGGCGGTGGCGTCAGCCGGCGCAGCAGTGCGGCGCGTGCGCGACTCGAGGGAAGTGACCGTGGCGTCCACATCGACTCCTTGAAGCATCTGCGGCCGGTGTCGGCCGCTCGTTGAGGGATGCAGCGAGGTAACTGCTACACCGTGTAGCAGAAACGTTAGGCCGCCGTAGACCGCCCGATCTACCTTTTGTGAGCGGCGACACGTGAGCCCCGGGTCACTCCCCCACGGGCGCCGTTTGTGTAAGCCCACAACGAGAAGCGCCCGCGTTGGCACCCAGAGACATGGAACCGGACCACGCTCTCCGGGATCGTCGGAGCAGATCCGAACCCCGACCCGGAGGAGCCTCCATGCGCGAAGCGATCGGCGTCTTTGCCCCCCTCGCCCTCGTGATGCTGATTCCCGTCCTGATCCCGCTGGTGGCGATCACGGTGGGCGCGCTGATCGACCGCTTCGCGCCGGCGAAGCCGAGCCCGGTCGAGGCCGCCATCGAGGCGGCCCTCGCCCGCACGCGGGCGAGCCGGGAGACCGCGCGGCTCCACCTCGCGGCTCAGCTGCAGTCGGTCGGCAAGCACACCAAGGGGCTCGACGCGGCCTGAGAAATGCACGAACGGCCGGTCACCCGCGAAGGGTGACCGGCCGTCGTACGTGCTGGATCAGAGGTTGATCATGTGCCCCGCGATGCCGTGGATCGCTTCCTTGACCGACTCGCCGAGCGTCGGGTGCGCGAAGACGTTGCGCCCGACCTCGTCGGCTGTGAGGTCCCACTGCTGCGCGAGGGTGAGGACCGGGAGCAGCTCGGTGACGTCGGGGCCGATCATCGCGGCGCCGAGGATCTCGTTGTGCTCGGCGTCAGCGATCACCTTGACGAAGCCGATGGCCTCGCCGAGGCCCTGGGCCTTGCCGTTGGCAGCGAACGGGAACGTCGAGGTCTTGACGTTGTAGCCCTTGTCCTTGGCCTGCTGCTCGGAGTAGCCGAACGAGCCGATCTGTGGCTGGCAGTACGTCGCGCGCGGGATCATGTCGAAGTTGATCGGCATGGTCTCGACGCCGGCGATGGTCTCCGCGGCGACGATGCCCATGGCCTCGGCGACGTGGGCGAGCATCATCTTGCCGGTGACGTCACCGATGGCGTAGACGCCCTCGACGTTCGTCCGGCCGAACTCGTCGACGGCGATCGCGCCGCGCTCGGTGGTGGCGACGCCGGCGGCCTCGAGGCCGTAGCCGTCGATGCGCGGGGCGAAGCCGAAGGCGGCCAGCATCTTGTCGGCCTTGAGCACGGTCTCCTCGCCACCCGCGGCGGGGGCGATGGTGACCTCGACGCCGTCACCGGTGTCGACGGCCTTCTTGACCGCAGTCGAGGTGAGGATGGTGACGCCGAGCTTCTTGTAGTGCTTGAGGAGCTCCTTGGAGACGTCGGCGTCCTCGGTCGGGACGATCCGGTCCAGGTACTCCACGATCGTCACGTCGACACCGAAGTTCTTCAGCACGTAGGCGAACTCGACACCGATCGCGCCGGAGCCGCCGATGATGATCGACTTCGGGAGGTTCGCGTCGAGGATCTGCTCCTCGTACGTGACGATGTTCTGGCCGTTGGGGTCGACGCCCGGGACCGAGCGGACCTTCGCACCGGCGGCGATGATCAGGTTGTCGCAGGTGTACGCCGTGGTGGTGCCGTCGGCGGCCTTGACGGAGATCGCCTTCGGGCCGGTGAGCGTGCCCCAGCCGTCGATCTCGGTGATCTTGTTCTTCTTCATGAGGAAGTGAACGCCCTTGACGATGCCGGCCGACACCTGGCGCGAGCGCGCGTGGGTCGGGCCGAACGACATCGTGGCGTCGCCCTCGATGCCGTACTTCGCCTTCTCGTGCGTCAGCGTGTGCGACAGCTCGGCGTTCTTCAGCAGGGCCTTGGACGGGATGCAGCCGACGTTGAGGCAGACACCGCCCCAGTACTTCTCTTCCACCACGGCAACGGTCTTGCCGAGCTGGGCGGCGCGGATGGCGGCGACGTAGCCACCGGGGCCGGCACCGAGGACGAGGACATCGAAGTGGGTCACGGGAGCCAGCCTAGTGAGGGGTCCCCGGCTACCGGCAAGTAGGCGGATAGTCTCAGCCCGTGACCCTGTACGCCGCCTACGGGACGAACCTCGATCCGCTCCGCATGGCCGAGCGGTGTCCGCACTCCCCGCTGCGTACGACGGGATGGCTCCAGGGCTGGCGTCTGACGTTCGGTGGCGAGGAGCACGGCTGGGACGGCGCACTCGCCACGATCGTCCAGGACCCGTTCGAGCAGGTCTTCGTGGCGCTCTACGACGTGACGCCCGAGGACGAGAAGAGCCTCGACGGCTGGGAGTCCGCCGACACCGGCCTCTTCCGCAAGACCAAGGTCCGGGTCAACACGCTCACCGGCGACGAGCTGGTCTGGGTCTATGTCCTCGACGCGCACGAGGGCGGGCTGCCGTCCGCGTCGTACATCGGGGTGCTGGCGGACGCGGCGGAGGCTGCGGACGCACCGGACGACTACGTGCGGGCGCTGCGCCGCCGCGCGTGTCGATCAACCGGACTGTGACGGTTGCATCACGGTCTGGTCACCTGGTCCCGCACCGCCCCTGATCCTCACTACCCTCGGGCTCGTGACCGACCCCTTCGACCTCGCCCAGCAGGCCGCTGACCGCATCGCGGAGCTGACCGGCGTGGCCACCCACGACGTGGCCCTGGTGCTCGGCTCGGGCTGGGGCCCGGCCGCCGAGGCGCTCGGCACGCCGCGCATCGAGATCCCGACGACGGACATCCCGGGTTTCCACGCCTCGGCGGTCGCGGGGCATGCCGGCTCGGTCGCGAGTGTCGAGGTCGGCGGGCGCAACGTCCTGCTGTTCCGCGGTCGCACGCACCTCTACGAAGGACACGGCGCCGCGGCGGTGGCCCACCCCGTCCGCGCCGCAGCGGCTGCGGGATGCAGCACGGTCGTGCTGACCAACGGCTGCGGCGGCCTGCGTCCGGAGTGGAAGCCGGGCACCCCGGTCCTGATCAGCGACCACATCAACCTGACCGCCGCCACGGCGCTCGAGGGTCCGACGTTCGTCGACGTCACCGACCTCTACTCCACCCGCCTGCGCGCGATGTGCCGCGAGCTCGACCCGACGCTCGACGAGGGCGTCTACGTCCAGTTCCCCGGCCCGCAGTACGAGACGCCGGCGGAGATCCGGATGGTCGCCGCGATCGGTGGCGATCTGGTCGGCATGAGCACCACCATCGAGGCCGTCGCCGCCCGCCACGTCGGGCTCGAGATCCTCGGCCTCTCGCTGGTCACCAACCACGCCGCCGGCATGACCGGAGAGCCGCTGGACCACAGCGAGGTGCTCGACGCCGGACGGGCCGCGGCCACCCGCATGGGCGAGCTGCTCGCCCGCATCGTCCCCGGTCTTTGACCCCGAGACCCGGGTTTTGGCACGTCGAGACCCGGGTTTTGGCGCGTTGACTCTCGGGTTTCGACGCGCGAAGCACGTGCGAGGATCAGCGCGTGCGCGCCTACGCCTTCGCTTCGACGTGGTGGCTCCCCCACGCGCCCGAACGGGTGCATGCCGTGCTCGCCGACGTCGAGCACTATCCCTCCTGGTGGCCGCAGGTCGTCGGCTGCCTCAAGCTCGGCGAGGACGAAGGCGTCGTGCTGTGCCGCTCGGCGCTCCCCTACACGCTCGAGCTCCGCGTCGCGCTGCTCCGTCGTACGCCGGAGGTCCTGGAGTCGAGCCTCGACGGTGATCTGGACGGCTGGGTCCGCTGGCGGACCGTGCCCGAAGACGGAGGCTGCCGCGTGCACTTCGAGCAGGAGGTGGTCACGCGCAGCCTCCCCCTCAGCATCGCGTCGTACGTCGCCGGGCGCCCTGTGCTCCGGTGGAACCATGCACGCATGATGCGCGGCGCGCGCCTGGGCCTCGCCCGAAGGCTTGCCTCCTAACGATCACGCCACAACCCGGGACTCGACGCGTCAAAACCCGGGTTTCGACGGCTAGCGTGCACGACATGGCTGCCGACCCGACGCTGTCCGACCTCCTCGAGCAGGCCCGCGCCTGGGCCGCGGAGGACCCCGACGACGAGACCCGCGCCGAGCTGCTGGCCGCCGTCGACGCGGTCGCTGGCGGCGCGGATCCCGCCGAGCTGGCCGACGCATTCAGCGGGACGCTGGAGTTCGGCACGGCTGGGCTGCGCGGAGCGCTCGGGGCCGGCCCCAACCGGATGAACCGGGTCGTGGTGACCCGCGCTGCCGCCGGCCTGGCGGCGTACCTGATCGAGCAGGGGGCGACTGCCTCCGACGCCGTGGTGATCGGCTACGACGCCCGCCGCAACTCCGACGTCTTCGCCCGCGACACCGCCGAGGTGATGACCGGGGCCGGCCTCCGTGCCCTCGTGCTGCCCCGCGCGCTGCCCACGCCCGTGCTGGCGTTCGCGATCCGCAAGCTCGGCGCGGTTGCCGGCGTGATGGTCACCGCGAGCCACAACCCGCCCCAGGACAACGGCTACAAGGTCTACCTCGGCGACGGCAGCCAGATCGTGCCGCCGGCGGACGCGCAGATCGCCGCCCATATCGCCGCGGTGGGTGCTCTCGGCGACGTCGCGCGCGGTGACGCCGGCGAGCTGCTCGACGACTCGGTCTACACCGCGTGGCTCGCGGCCACCAGCAGCCTCGTCGACACCTGTGGACCGCGGGCGATCACCACCGTCTACACGCCGCTCCACGGCGTCGGCGGTGACTCGGTACGCCGGGTGCTGCGGCTCGCGGGCTTCCCCGAGCCGCGCGTGGTCGCGACCCAGTTCGAGCCCGACGGCACCTTCCCGACGGTCGCCTTCCCCAACCCCGAGGAGCCCGGCGCGATGGACGCCGCCATGGCCCTCGCCGCCGAGGTCGGCGCGGACCTGGTCGTCGCCAACGATCCCGACGCGGACCGGTGCGCGGTCGCCGTGCCCTGCCCTCCCTCGGACCAGCACAGCCTCGGCTGGCGGATGCTGCGGGGCGACGAGGTGGGCGCACTGCTTGCGGACTTCCTGCTGCGTCGCGGTGTGAAGGGCACCTACGCCAACTCGATCGTCAGCTCGTCGCTCGTCGGCCGGATCGCTGCGGCGTACGGGCAGCCGTTCGAGGAGACGCTGACGGGCTTCAAGTGGATCGCCCGCGTCGAGGGGCTGGCCTTCGGCTACGAGGAGGCGCTCGGCTACTGCGTCGACCCGACCCGCGTGAAGGACAAGGACGGTGTCTCGGCACTGATCCGTCTGGTCGAGCTGGCCGCCCTGGAGAAGGCCGCCGGGCGCTCCCTGCTCGACCGTCTCGACGACATCGCCGCCGCTCACGGCCTGCACGCCACCGACCAGCTGTCGGTGCGCGTCACCGACCTCGCGATCATCGGCGAGGCGATGGCGCGGCTGCGGACCACTCCCCCGACCGCGCTCGGCGGGTTCGCGGTGGAGTCGGCGCAGGACCTCGCCGAGGGCGTCGACGGGCTGCCGCCGACGGACGGGCTGCGCTACCGCCTCGCAGAGGGCGGCCGGGTGATCGTCCGCCCGAGCGGCACGGAGCCGAAGCTCAAGTGTTACCTCGAGGTCGTCGTGCCGGTCGCAACCGACCAGCCCGTCACCGAAGCGGTCGGCGCTGCGCGGATCGCTGCGGCCGGGCGGCTCGACGCCGTACGCGAGGACCTGAGCGCGGCGCTCGGCCTCTGAGCCGGGTCAGGCGCGACGCAGCTTCTTGCACCAGGCCGGAGCGACCAGGAACGCCTCGGCCCGCAGCGCCGCCACACCCACGCGCGGCAGGTCCGAGGACGAGCGGTAGCAGAGGTACCGCGGCTCCCAGTCCGGGTGGTACTTCGCGTTGGCACGGTAGAGCGACTCGATCTGCCAGAACTTCGACGCCGCCAGCAGCACCGAGCGCCACAGCCGGAGCACCGGCCCCGCTCCGAGCCGCTCACCGCGCGCGAAGACCGAGCGGAAGACGGCGAAGTTGAGCGACACCCGACGTACGCCGAGGTCGGCGGCGGACGCCATCAGGCCCGCGACCATCGCCTCGATGACGCCGTTCTCGCTGGCCCGGTCGCGGCGCATCAGGTCGAGCGACAGACCGTCGCGGCCCCACGGCACGAAGTGCAGCAGGCCGACCAGCTCGCCCTCGCCGTCGCGCGCGAGCACGACGACCGTCTCGGGGTCGCGCTCCTGACCGAACCGGCCGAGCGCCATGGAGAAGCCGCGCTCGACCTCGCCGTCGCGCCAGGCATCGGCGCGGTGGCGGATGTCGTCGATCTCGGTGGCCGTCAGGTCCGCGACGCGGTGGGCGGTGACGGAGATGCCGCCGCGGGTGCACCGCGACACCGCCTGCCGTACGCCGCGCATCGAGCGACCGTCGAGCGTGAAGGTCGTGGCGTTGACGATCGCCTCGTCGCCGAGCTCGAGCACGTCGAGCCCCGCGCGGTGGAACGCCGTGCCGCCCGGCTCCGACGCACCGAGCACCGCGGGAGCCCAGCCGTAGGCCTTCGCCTCGGCCAGCCAGGCCTCGATCGCGCCGGGCCAGGCCTCGGGGTCACCGACGGGGTCCCCGGCGGCGAGCGAGACCGTGCCGATGACGCGGTAGGTCAGTGCCGCCTTGCCGCTCGCGGAGAAGATCACGCAGCGGTCGTCACGGGTCGCGAAGTAGCCGAGCGAGTCGTCGCCGCCCCAGCGGTCGAGCAGGGCGCGCAGCCGTGCGGTCTCCTCGGCGTCGGCGGTGTGCGGACCACCAGCGGGCTCGAGCGCGACCAGGAGCGCGACGATCAGGACCGCGGCGCCGAGCACCACGAGACCGACCGCGGCGTGGTCGGCGTCAGCGGAGCTGGTGAACTGCATGGGGCCGGCGATGCCGACCAGGCCGAGCGCCGCCTGCACGAGGCGGTCGACCCACGTCGTACCGGCTGCGTGGCCGTCGTTGTCGACGGTGAGCCAGAGGAAGCCCAGCACCGTCGCGACGACAGGTCCGAGCAGGATGACGCGGACCAGGCGTCCGCCGGAGCGCGGGTCGGGCTTCGCCGTGAACTCGCCGCGCACGGCGACCAGGTAGCCCGCGAGGAGGAGGCACATCAGCGCCTCCTCGACGTCGAGGCCCTTGACCACGTGTGCGCCGACGGCCAGGACGGCCGAGACGAGCGCGACGATCCACGCGCGGTGCTTGCCGCGCCGCAGGGCGCCGGCCAGGAGGATCAGCAACATGCCGATCGCCGCAGCGCCTGTCGTGGCGGCCGCGGGGAACGCGTCGGGGACGACCTCGTCGATCAGGTGGAGGCGGTCGCGCATCGACGGGAGCAGGGCGCTCGCCAGCGTGACGACACCGATCACCCAGACCACGCGTGCCACCCAACGGGGCTGGCGCAGGGTCTGCCACATAGCGACCTCCAGGAGCGAGCCCCATCGGACGAAAGGGGCAACCGGCGGGCAGCCTATGCTGGCCCGGTGAGCAACCTCGACGCGCGCGCCGTAGCCAAGATGATCGACCACACGCTGCTGAAGCCGGAGACCACGAGGGCCGACATCGAGGCGCTCATCACCGAGGCCCTCGACCTCGGCACCTACTCCGTGTGCGTGTCGCCGTCGATGCTGCCGATCCCCGTCCCGGACAACGCCGACCTCAAGGTCGCCGCTGTCTGTGGCTTCCCCAGCGGCAAGCACGATTCCACCGTCAAGGCCGTCGAAGCCGCGCAGGCGATCCGTGACGGAGCGGACGAGATCGACATGGTCATCGACATCGGTGCCGCGAAGGAGGGCCGCTACGACTACGTGCAGTCCGACATCGCCGCCGTCCGCGCAGCCGCCCCGTCGCCGGCCGTGCTCAAGGTGATCATCGAGTCGGCCGCGCTCAACGACGACGAGATCGTCGCCTGCTGCATCGCCGCCGTCGACGCGGGTGCCGACTTCGTCAAGACGTCCACCGGATTCCACCCCGCAGGTGGCGCCACGGTCGAGGCCGTGCGGCTGATGAAGGAGACCGTCGGCGACCGCGCCGAGGTGAAGGCCTCCGGCGGCGTCCGCACGTTCGAGCAGGCCGAGGCGATGATCGCCGCCGGTGCCACGCGCCTCGGTGTCTCCGGCAGCCGCGCACTTCTCGAGGGCACCACGCCGAGCGGCTCGTACTGATTCCCTGCCCGGTGTCGAGCCGCTAGGTTCGGAGCGAGGGCGCGGTGGAGACCGCGCCGCAGCGACGAGGAGGTCCCATGCGCGTCTTCAGCACCCTGGACGAGGTGGCCGCTGCCGCCGGCAGCGAGCTCGGCACGAGCGAGTGGGTCACGATCGACCAGGAGCGCGTCAACAAGTTCGCCGACGCGACCGGAGACCACCAGTGGATCCATGTCGACGTCGACCGTGCCAAGACCGGCCCGTTCGGCGGCACGATCGCGCACGGCTACCTGACGCTCTCGCTGATCCCGTGGCTCGGCTCCCAGATCTTCAAGCTCGCCACCCCCGGCGCCAAGCTCAACTACGGCCTCAACAAGGTGCGCTTCGCCGCGCCCGTGCCGGTTGGCTCCGAGATCCGTCTCAGCGTGAAGCTCGGCGACGTCGAGACGACGGGCACCGGCCTGCGTGCGACGTTCCAGCACACGATCGAGATCGAGGGCGGCGACAAGCCCGCCTGCGTCGCGGAGACCGTTGTCCTGCTGATGGCGTGACGCCCGCGCGTCCAGATCTTCACCCAGGTGAGGGCCTGGACGCCCCCACCGCATCCGGACCGTGCATGTCCTCGCCCCGGTGAAGATCTGGACGGGCCGGGCGGCCCGAGCCCTGTGGATGAGCGGAGGCGCGGGCGCCTCGGGTGCGCGACGCTCCCTCCATGGCAACGGACGACGCGCACGAGGATGTGCTCGACACACGAGTCCCCTTCACGCGCGCGGCGGGGCTGAAGGCGGGCCTGTCCGACCGTCAGCTGAGGTCGTCTCGTTTCGCGCGGATCCTTGATGGCATCTACGTCGACGCAAGCGTTGCACTGTCCGCCGCCGTCATGATTCAGGCTCTTCACCTCATCGCGCCCGCCGGCGCCTTCGCCAGCCACGCGAGCGCAGCGCGCTGGCTTGGGTGCCCGTTGCCAGCGCTCCCTGACGAGCACATCACGGTCCCGACCCGCTCCGCGCGGTTCCGGCGTTCCGGCGTCCGTTGCCATGTGGCTCGCGGCGGCGAGACCTTCCACAAGGCCGCCATCGGACACGTCGCCACCGCAGCGCAGACCTTCGTCGACCTGGCCTCGCAGCTGGCTCTGGTCGACCTCGTCATCGTCGGCGACTGGCTGGTCCGCAAGCGGCACGTCGATCTGGACGCGCTGCGGACGCACTGCGCTGAGTCACGGTCCCCCAACGCCAGAGCGGCTCGGCTTGCTGCGGCGTACGTCCGGAGCGGTGTCGACTCGCCGATGGAGACCCGGCTGCGCATGCTCATCGTCCTGGCCGGCCTGCCCGAACCTGTGGTGAACCTGACCATCCGCGACGTCGATGGCACGCCGGTGCGCAAGTACGACCTGAGCTGGCCGAGCATCCGGCTGATCGTCGAGTACGACGGGAAGCACCACGTGGAGCGGATCGAGCAATGGGAGAAGGACCTGGCTCGCCGCGAGGCGATCGAGGACGACGACTGGCGCATCCTCGTGGTGACCTCCGCGGGAATCTTCGACGTGCCGGAGGAGACCGTCGCTCGCATCCACGCGCAGCTTCGTCGCCGACGCATGCCCGGCACGCCGCCGCGTCCGAAGCCGACCTGGCGCGCCCACTTCCCGGCCAAGGCGACACTGTGAAGCGCACAGGTCTTCACCCGGGCGAAAATCTGCTCGCCCGCATCGCTCAAAGGGCCGCACAACTCTTCACCGCGGTGAACACCTGCTCAGGCTCTCCTGATCAGCCGGCGTAGCCCGGCTTGATCACGTTGTTGATGAGCGCGAGCCGCTCGTCGAACGGCAGGAACGCCGACTTCATCGCGTTGACGGTGAACTTGCCGAGGTCGGCGCGCGTGTAGCCGAACGCCTCGACCAACAGCGCCATCTCCTGCGTCATCGAGGTGGCCGACATCAGCCGGTTGTCGGTGTTGATCGTGACCCGGAACCCGAGCTCGGCCAGCCGGCCGAAGGGGTGCTCGGCGATCGACGCGGCCGCGCCGGTCTGCACGTTGGAGGTCGGGCAGATCTCGAGCGGGATCCGACGGTCGCGGACGTACGCCGCGAGCGTGCCCAAGTGGGCGCTGTCACCCTCGAAGGAAATGTCCTCGACGATCCGGACGCCGTGGCCCAGCCGGTCGGCGCCGCACGGGTGCACGGCCTCCCAGATCGACGGCGGGCCGAACGCCTCGCCCGCGTGGATCGAGATCCGCATGTTCTGCTCGGCGAGGTACTCGAAGGCGTCGAGGAACCGGGTCGGCGGGAAGCCGTCCTCCGGGCCCGCGATGTCGAAGCCACAGACGCCGCGGTCGCGCCAGGCGACGGCCAGCTTCGCGACCTCGATGCCGCGGGCGGCCTGCCGCATCGCGGTCAGCAGCTGGCGTACGACGATCGGGCGACCGGCAGCAGCCGCAGCCGCGACCGCCTCGTCGATCCCCTCCTGCACAGCGGCGACGACCTGGTCCATCGTCAGCCCGCGCTCGACGAAGAGCTCGCAGGCATAGCGCAGCTCGGCGTAGACGACGCCGTCAGCGACGAGGTCCTCGACCGCCTCGCGGGCGATGCGGCGCAGGTGCTCCGGGGTCTGCATCACCGCGATCGTGTGGACGAAGCCCTCGAGGTAACGGACCAGCGAGCCCGACGTCGCGTTGTCGCGGAACCACTCACCCAGCGCGACCGGGTCGGTCGTCGGCAGCGCGTGCCCGATCTCGGCGGCGATCTCGACGATCGTGGCCGGGCGCAGACCGCCATCGAGGTGGTCGTGCAGGACCACCTTCGGCAGGGTGCGGATCTCCTCGGCGGTGAGCGCGGCGGCAGAAGGGGCCATCAGCTGATCCTGTCCAGGAGAAGCGGCGTCGCCGTGAACGGCGTACCCGCGGGGGCGATGTCGTAGCCACCGTCGAGCGAGGCCAGCGCGCGGTCGAAGCGGTCCGGCTCGTCGGTCAGCAGCGTGAAAAGGGGCTGGCCGGCGGTGACCGTGTCGCCTGGCCGCGCGTGCCAGACGACGCCGGCGCCAGCCTGCACCGGGTCCTCCTTGCGGGCCCGGCCCGCGCCGAGGCGCCAGGCCGCGAGGCCGACGGCCATCGCATCGAGCCGGGTCAGCACGCCACTCGAGGGAGCAGCGACGACGTGCGACTCCCGGGCCACCGGGAGCGCCGCGTCCGGGTCTCCACCCTGCGCCGCGATCATCCGGCGCCAGGCGTCCATCGCCTTGCCCGAGGCCAGTACGTCGGCGGGATCAACGTCGTCGCGCCCGGCCCCGCGCAGCATCTCCCGGGCGAGCTCGACCGTGAGCGATACGACGTCCGCAGGACCGCCGCCGGCGAGCACCTCGACCGACTCGGTCACCTCGATCGCGTTGCCCGCGGTGAGGCCGAGCGGCGTGGACATGTCGGTGAGCAGCGCGACGGTGTGGACGCCGGCGTCGGTGCCCAGGTCGACCATCGTGCGGGCCAGCTCCTGGGCGTCAGGCAGCGACTTCATGAAGGCACCCGTGCCGACCTTCACGTCGAGCACCAGCGAGCCGGTGCCCTCGGCGATCTTCTTGCTCATGATCGAGGAGGCGATGAGCGGGATCGCCTCGACGGTGCCGGTGACGTCGCGCAGCGCGTAGAGCTTCTTGTCGGCCGGCGCGAGACCGTCACCGGCCGCACAGATCACGGCTCCGACGTCGCGGAGCTGCGCGAACATCTCCTCGTTGGACAACGCCGCGCGCCACCCCGGGATCGCCTCGAGCTTGTCGAGGGTGCCGCCGGTGTGGCCGAGGCCCCGACCAGAGAGCTGCGGGACGGCGACCCCGCACGCGGCGACCAGCGGCGCGAGGGGCAGCGTGATCTTGTCACCGACGCCGCCGGTCGAGTGCTTGTCGGCCGTCGGCACCGGGAGCGCGGAGAAGGACATCCGCTCCCCCGACGCGATCATCGCGGCGGTCCACCGGGAGATCTCGGGACGGGTCATGCCGTTGAGCAAGATCGCCATCGCGAGCGACGACATCTGCTCGTCGGCGACCTCGCCGCGCGTGTAGGCGTCGATCACCCAGTCGATCTGGCTGTCACTGAGGACGCCACCGCCGCGCTTGGCGATGATCACCTCGACGGCGTCATGGGCGGTCATCGGGTCTCCAGGTCAATCGGGCCGAACGCGTCCGGCAACAGGTCATCCATCCGTCGTACGCCGGAGGTGGTGAGCACCTGCAGCGTCGCGCCGCCGTGCTCGAAGAGAAGCTGGCGGCACCGGCCGCACGGCATCAGCAACGCGCCGCTGCGGTCGACACAGACGAAGTGCGTGAGCCGCCCGCCACCGCTCGCGTGCAGCGCCGAGACGAGCCCGCACTCCGCGCAGAGCGTCACGCCGTACGAGGCGTTCTCGACGTTGCAGCCGGTCACGACGCGGCCGTCGTCGACGAGCGCAGCAGCACCCACCGCGAAGTTCGAGTACGGCGCGTAGGCGCGCGCCATCACCTCGGTCGCAGCGGCGGTCAGGGCATCCCAGTCCGCCATCAGCCCGCCGATCCCTTGCGATACGGCTGACCGTCAGCCGCCGGCATCCGCAGGCTCTGCGACGCGACGGAGAGCACCAGCAGCGTGACGAGGTACGGCGTCATGCCGCCGAGGTCGTCCGGGATCGTGTCAGTCAGCAGGAACCACAGCAGGAACGCCAGACCGATCACGCCGTTGGTGATCGCACCGCGGATGTTGCGCTGCCACAGCCGCCACAACGTCAGCAGCACGAGGCCGATGGCGAGCAGCAACAGCAGCGCGTGCAGCGAGGAGGCACTGCGCAGGCGGAGGGCGTCGGCGTACCCGAAGAGGGCGGAGGCGCCGAGCGCACCGAAGGGGTTCCAGTTGCCGAAGATCATCGCCGCGAGACCGATGTAGCCGCGCCCCTGCGTCTGTCCCACCGTGAACGTCGACGACGCGACGGTCGACAGGTACGCACCGCCGAGACCAGCCAGGCCGCCGGAGACCAGCACGGCGATGTACTTGTAGCGCAGGACGCTGACGCCGAGGGACTCGGCAGCCGCAGGGTTCTCGCCGCAGGAGCGCAGCCGCAGCCCGAACGTCGTACGCCGCAGCAGCCACCAGCTCAGCGCGGCCAGCCCGATCACCATCAGCGACACGTACGAGATGTGGCTGACCAGCGAGCCCAGCAGGCCGGCGAGATCCGACAGCAGGAACCAGTGCTTCGCGTTGAGATCGCTGAGCCAGCCGTCGAGTCCCCCGATGTTGAGGGTCGGTAGCGAGTACAGGCCGGACAGGTTGCGGGGGCCGCCGTTGGGCGTGATGTTGCTGAAGAACGTCTTGGACAGGAACTCCACGGCGCCCGCCGCAATGATGTTGACCGCGACACCGGAGACGATCTGGTCGACCCCGAAGGTGATCGTCGCGACCGCGTGCAGCAGGCCGCCGATCATGCCGAGCAGGATGCCGCCGGCGAGGCCCGCCCACGGGCCGTAGTACCAGTTGAAGTACGCCGCGCCCCAGGTGCCGAGCAGCATCTGGCCCTCGAGCCCGATGTTGACCACACCGGCCCGCTCGGACCAGACGCCGCCGAGCGCCGCCAGGGCGATCGGACAGGTCGACAGGATGGCGGCGGTGAAGGTCGTGGTGGCCGTCAGCGGCGCCGAGTCGGTCACCAGCCGCACGAACGGCACGACCACCAGGCCGGACACGATCAGCACCCACATCAGGGGCGACAGACCGAGGACCCGTCGGCCACCGGCGGCGGCCTGCAGGACCTTGGTGGGACTCGTCGTGGTCATGCCGCCACCGCCTCGGGGACGGCCGCAGCGACCGCCTTCTGCTCGGACCTGGCCCGGTAGCGCTGGACCAGCTCGTACGCCACCACCACCGCGAGGACGCAGATGCCCTGGGTGATCTCGACGATCTGCGGGGCGATGTCGGTGTCGATCTGGAGCGCGTCCGACTGCGAGGTCAACCAGGCGAAGAGCAGGGCGCCGAACGCCATCCCGCCGGCGCGGTTGCGACCCAGCAGGGCGACCGCGAGGCCGGTGAAGCCGAGGCCTCCGGCAAAGCTCGCGTCGGAGTATGTGTGGGCGTGGCCGAAGAGGTCGGGGATCCAGACCAGTCCGGCAACCGCACCCGAGAGCAGCATCGCGACGATCACCATCTTCTTCGCGCTCACGCCGCTGGCGGACGCAGCGGACGGGGACAGGCCGCTGGCCCGCAGGTCGAAGCCGAGGCGGGTGCGGTTGAGCAGCAGCCAGAACCCGACGCCCACGGCCACGGCGAGCAGACCGAGGGTCCAGATCTCGCCACCGTTGACGCCGTACGGCGCCCAGCCGGACACGGTGTTGGACCCGGTCAGCGGCGTCGTGCGGATGTCGTAGCCGGTCTGCTCGCCGTACTTGTTGTGGAAGTGGGTGACGATGATCGGCGCGATCGCGTTGAGCATCAGGGTGGTGATCACCTCGCTCACGCCGCGATAGACCTTCAGCAACGCCGCGATGCCCGCCCACGCCGCACCGACGACCATCGCCAGCAGGGTCGCCACGACGATGTTGAGCGGACCGGGCAGGAACATGCCGCCGGCAAAGACGGCCGCGACGTACGCCGCCAGGCCGTACTGCCCCTCGACGCCGATGTTGAACAGGCCCATCCGGAAGCCGATCGCGGCCGCGACGGCCGCGATGTAGAGCTCGACGCTGAGGTTGACGATGTTGACGATCGTCTGGTGCTGGGCGCCGAGAGCATGACGCTCCAGAAGTCGCCGATGCCGGAGTCACTGCCGGAGATCAGGATGACGAGCGACGTCGCGACGACGGCCACGGCGACGGCCACCGCCGGCGCCAGCAACGCCAGGCCGACCTTCTTGAGGAAACGCACGGAGAGCTCCATCAGTCGTGACCTCCGGTCATCGCGGATCCGAGCTCGGCAGGGGTCACCGAGGACGGATCGAAGGTGCCGACGAGACGACCACGCAGGATCACCTCGATGGTGTCCGAGAGGCCGATCAGCTCGTCGAGGTCGGCCGAGATGAGCAGCACCGCCAGGCCCGCCCGGCGGGCGTCGCGGATGTGGTCCCAGATCGCTGCCTGCGCGCCGACGTCGACGCCGCGGGTCGGGTGGGAGGCAATCAGCAGGACCGGATCACCGGACATCTCGCGGCCGACGATCAGCTTCTGCTGGTTGCCGCCGGAGAGGGCGCGGGAGTTGGTGTCGATCGACGGTGTGCGCACGTCGTACTGCTCGACGATCCGCTCGGTGTCCTTGCGCGCTCCGGCCCGGTCGATCCAGGGGCCGCGCGCGCTGGGACGGCGGGTCTGGTGGCCGAGGATCCGGTTCTCCCAGAGGGGTGCGTCGAGCAGCAGCCCGTGGCGGTGGCGGTCCTCGGGGACGTAGCCGATGCCGGCCTCACGCCGCGCCCGCGTGCTGTACGACGTGATGCCGGTGTCGTCGAGCGTGATCGTGCCGCCGGTGGCGTGCGCGAGGCCCATGATCACCTCGACCAGCTCGGTCTGCCCGTTGCCCTCGACACCTGCGATGCCGAGCACCTCGCCCTTGCGGATCGCCAGGTCGATGCTGTCCAGGACCGCGCGCTCCCCCTCGAGGAGGCTGACGCCGTCGAGGCGCAGCATCACCGTCTCCTGGACGGTCGACTCGGCGGTCTCGGGCGAGGGCAGCTCGCTGCCGACCATGAGCTCGGCCAGCTGGCGCTTGGTCACCGCGGCCGGGTCGGCATGACCAACCGTCGTGCCGCGTCGCATGACCGTGATGTCGTCGGAGATCGCGAGCACCTCGTCGAGCTTGTGGGAGATGAAGAGGAGCGAATGGCCGCTCTCGCGGAGGTCGCGCAGGTTCTCGAAGAGCGCGTCGACCTCGTGCGGGACGAGGACGGCGGTCGGCTCGTCGAGGATGATCACCTTCGCGCCGCGGTAGAGGACCTTGACGATCTCGAGGCGCTGCCGGGCCGCGACGCCGAGCTCCTCGACGAGCACGTCGGGGTCGAGGTCGAAGCCGAACCGCGCGCAGAGGTCGACAAACGCGCGCCGGGCCTTGCCGCCGATGCCGTGGAGCTTCTCGGCGCCGAGCACGCAGTTCTCGAGGACGGTGAGGTTGTCGGCGAGCATGAAGTGCTGGAAGACCATGCCGATGCCGACCGCGATCGCGTCGCTCGGCGAGCGGAAGACCTTCTCGGCACCGTCCACGACGATGGCGCCGTCATCGGGTCGCTGCACGCCGTACAGGATCTTCATCAGCGTCGACTTGCCGGCGCCGTTCTCCCCCACCAGCGCGTGCACGCTGCCCGGGCGGATCGTGACGTCGACGTCGTGGTTGGCGATCACGCCGGGGAATCGCTTGCCGATGCCCCGCAGCTCGATCAGGGGGGCAGTGGGCGCCTGGGTCGCGACCAAGATCTCTCTCCTCCACGTCACGCGGGAACGGGGCCCGGGAGACGAACCTATCTCCCGGGCCCCGCCGGGGGTACTACTCGTTCAGGCGCCCGCGCGGGCGTCGGACCGAGGGGTCACTTGACCGTCTTCGGGTCCGTCGGGACCTTGATCTGGCCGTTCTCGATCTTCGTGGCGTAGCCGTCGAGCTTCGCCTTGATGTCGTCGATGAAGCCACCGCTGTAGGAGAGGCCGACGCCCTCGTTCTTGAGGTTGTAGGAGACGTAGCTCGTCTGCGGCTTGCCGTCCTTGACCGAGGAGGCGAAGTCGAAGACGCCCGTGTCGACCCGCTTGAGGGCGGAGGTCAGGATGTGCGGCTGCTCCTCCTTCGTCGCGGAGCCGTACTGGTCGCCGTCGACGCCGATGGCCCACTTGCCGTCGCCAGCCGCGGCAACGGCCTCGAAGAGGCCCGCACCCGAGAGACCGGCCGCGTGGAAGATGACGTCGGCGCCGCCGTCGAGCATCTGCTGGGCGATCTGCTTGGCGTCGGTCGGGTCGTTGAAGCCCTTGTCACCGCTCTGGACGATGTACTTCGACTGGACCTTGATCATCGGGTCGACCGCGTGGACGCCCGCCTTGTAGCCGGCCATGAACGGGTCGATGACCGCGCCCGGCACGGCGCCGATGACGCCGACGTTCTTCGTCTTGGTCTTGAGGGCAGCAGCCACACCCGCGAGGTACGACGACTCCTGCGGCGCGAACGCGTCGTACGCGACGTTGGCGTTGGCGTTCTTGTCGGGGTCGAAACCGTCGACGACGAGGAAGTTGACCTTGGGGTACTGCTGCGCGACCTCGTTGACCGCGTTGGAGTAGAGGTAGCCGACACCGACGATGGCGTTGGCGCCCTTGTCCGCGAGCTGCTTGAGGCGGTCCGCACGCTGCGCGTCGGTCTCGCCGACCGTCGCCTGGGCGTCGATACAGCTCGCTCCGAGGTCGCTGACAGCCTTCTCCGCGCCCGTGTAGGCAGCGTCGTTGAAGGAGTGGTCACCACGGCCGCCGACGTCGAAGGCGATGGCGAGCTTGACCGGACTGCTGTCGGTGAACCCCTTGCAGACGTCCTTGGAGCCCGACGCCGAGGTGTCGTCGTGCTTCTTGCCACAACCGGTCAGCGCGAGGGACGCAACAAGGCCCACCGCAGCGATCTTGCTGATGTTTCGCAAGACGGCTCCTCCTGTTTTGGGCGCCGCGGATCGGCGCATGGTCCGCACCCTAGCCAGCGGCCACGACAGCGGACCTGCGCTGCGCCAAGTCGTTACCAAGTCGCAGCAAACCG
Organism: Nocardioides jejuensis; assembly: GCF_004337475.1. Taxonomy (GTDB): domain Bacteria; phylum Actinomycetota; class Actinomycetes; order Propionibacteriales; family Nocardioidaceae; genus Nocardioides; species Nocardioides jejuensis. Next base: position 27,621 of record NZ_SJZJ01000021.1, read on the forward strand.
GACGCCTCAGCGCTGCTCGAGGACCCCTGAGTCGTACGCAGCGAGGATCCGGTCGGCGGCCTCGGGGGCGTTGATCTCCCCCGCCTTCACGGCCTTGCTGATCTCCTCGCGGGCGACCTTGACGTTCTCGTTGTGGCGCAGCCGCTGCTCGAGCTCGTCGCGGACCAGCGCCCAGGTGAACTCGAGCTGCTGGTCGGCACGCTTGGCAGCGAGGCCCTCGACGCCGAGCTTCTCCTGGTGCTTCTCGATCTCGCCCCAGACAACGTCGAGGCCCTTGTCGTGGAGGCCCGAGTAGGTGACCACCGGCGGGGCGCCGTTGGCACCGCGGACGAGGCGGAGCGCACCGCCGAGCTCGCGCGCGGCCGCCTTCGCGGCGATCTCCTGCTCGCCGTCGTCGGCCTTGTTGACGCCGATGACGTCGGCGATCTCGAGGATGCCCTTCTTGATGCCCTGCAGCTGGTCGCCGGTGCGCGCGATCGTCAGGAAGAGGAACGTGTCGACCATGCCGGCCACCGTCACCTCGGACTGGCCGACGCCGACGGTCTCGACGAGCACGACGTCGTAGCCCGCTGCCTCCACGATGGTCATCGCCTGGGCCGTCGTACGGGCGACGCCGCCGAGGGTGCCCTCGCTCGGGCTCGGGCGGATGTACGCGTTCGGGTCGACGCTGAGGCGCATCATGCGGGTCTTGTCGCCCAGCACGGATCCACCTGTGCGGACGGAGCTGGGGTCGACCGCGAGGACCGCGACCTTGTGGCCCTGCGCTGTCAGGTGGGTGCCGAGGGCCTCGATCGTCGTCGACTTGCCCACGCCCGGAACGCCGGAGATGCCGACGCGGATCGCGTTGCCCGAGTGCGGCGTGAGCTTGCTCAGCAGCTCGCGCGCAAGCACGCGGTGGGCCGGCTTGCGGGACTCGACCATGGTGATCGCGCGGCTCATCTGTGCCCGGTTGCCGGCGAGTACGCCGTCGACGAGCTGCTGCACCAGGTCCGTGTCGTTCACGCGGCTCAGGTTAGTCGGGGTCGGGCGCACGGGATCGACCGGGGAGAATGGCGGACGTGGTGAGCTTCCTGCTGTCCGTGACCTTCGCCTGCGGCGTCGTCATCGCCTTCGCGCACGTCGTCAACCGGCGCTTCGTCGCGCCGGTCTACGACGTGGTGCTCAACCTGGCGGCCTTCGCGTCCGCCACCGCGGCCTCGCTGATGCTCGACCACGTCGTGCCGGCGACGTTCTCCGGACTGGCGATCCTGTGCTGGCTGGTGCTGGCACGGCGTACGGCCGTGGATCGGCTCAGTAGTCGCCCTTGATCACGAAGAACGAACCGCGGATCTCGCCCGCGAGCTTCGACTTCTGACGCGCGAACTTGAAGCCCGCCGCGGTCAGCTCCTCGGGGACCTCCATGCCCTCGGAGAGCTTGAAGCCGACGGCGCGCTTGCCACCGTCCGCGACGGTCCAGAGCACGTTGATGACCAGGCCCGACTCGAAGTAGAACTCCGGCCACTTGATCGTGCCGGCCTTCTCGTCCTCGACCGTCACGTCGGCGACCTCGAGGAGCGGCGAGGCGAACTCGAGCCCGCGCTCCTCCGTGAGGATCCGCTGCAGCCACGCGACGAGGTCGGCCTTCTCCGACGCCGGCACCGTCTCGTAGACGTGCTTGTACTTCGTCGAGAAGTAGCGCGCCTCGTTGGCCCGCAGCCCGGCGAGCGCGGCCGCGACCGGGCTGGACTCGAGGCCCTCGGTCGAGACGTTCACGAAATCGATGACGTGCGGCATGGGTGCTCCCTCGGTACGGCGCCGGCGTGACGTTGCCGAGCCTAGCGACCGGGGGCGCGGGAAAACCCGTTGAGCCGGGATGCCGCAGCGCCGTACCGTCGTGGCGTTCCGTGACGTTGCCGAGGAGGTGAGCCCAGTGACCCCAGACCACACGTGGGTGCTCCCCCTCAGGTCACGTGAGGCCGGCTGACGCAGTGTCGCCGGAGTGCCCGCAGCAACGCGAGAGGCACTGCCATGACCCTTCACCCCACCACGCACGGCATCGAGGCCGAGGGACGCGTCGTCGACTGCCTGCGCGCCGCGACGTTCCGCGTCGAGCTGGACAACGGCCACACCGTGCTGGCCCACATCAGCGGCAAGATCCGCAAGAACTACATCAAGATCGTGCTCGAGGACCGCGTGCTCGTCGAGCTCAGTCCCTACGACCTGAGCCGCGGACGGATCGTCTTCCGCTACCGGAGCTGAGGTGCCCGGATGGGCGGGGTCAGCGGCGGAAGACGCCGCCGAGGACCTCGCCCATCTTGTACGCGTCGTCCCAGCGGGCGACCTTGCCGTCGCGGACCTGGAACGTGCCGCTCACAGTGAAGGTGGAGCTGAGCGGTCCCCAGGCCAGGGTGTCCTTGCGGTCGAAGCGCACGCTGCCGTTGCCGAGGTCAGCGAAGTCGTAGTCCGTGGCGCTGAAACGCATGCGCGCCTTCGGCATGGCGGTGAGGATCCGGCGTACGCCCTTGCCATGCACGGTCGGCAGGCCGGTGTTGAGCCACGCGACGTCGTCGGTGAGCAGCGCATTGGCGGCCGCGACGTCACCGTCGGTGAGCGCTGCGAAGAGCTCCTTGACGACGTGGATGTTCTCGTTGTGGGGCATGGGGTGATCCTAGGCTGGATGGGCCGCTCACGCGCGTGCCGTGGCGACGATCGCGTAGGTGCCGAACGGCAGGACGAGAGGTTCGTACGGCGCCACCGCGGCGAGGACCCCGTCGAGCAGGTCACGGCGCTGCTCTGGAGGAAGGCGCAGGTAGTCGCTGCGCGTCGCGATGCGCCCGACCCAGTCGGCGGCAGTGAGCGTCTCGGTCCACTCGTAGCGCCGCGTCGTGACCTCGGCGAACTGCCCGGAGTCCCGGAGCTGCGCTGCATAGGGATCGTCGCTCGACCGGACGTCCACGACGCCGAAGTCGCAGGCCGGGGCGATGCGCCGCTGCACGTCGTCGGTCAGGTCGTGGGCGAGGTGGGGCATCGGGTAGTTCCAGAAACAGGCGAACACGCCACCGGGGGCGAGCACCTCGGCGACCTTCGCGGCACCGGCGACCGGGTCGACCCAGTGCCACGCCTGTGCGCAGACAACGAGGTCGAACGTGCGGCCGTGCGGCGACCAGGTCTCGAACGCGGACACCTCCACGTCGATGCCGAGGCTTCGTGCGACGGCGGCCATCGCGGGATCCGGCTCGACCGCCAGAAGCGAGCGCCCGGGTCCGACGAGCAGACGGCTCGCCTTGCCGGTGCCGGCCCCGATGTCGAGAACGCTGCGCGGGTCCGTCGCGAGCAGGTCAGCGACGAGATCCGCCGGGTACGCCGGTCGGTACCGCTCGTACTGCTCCGCCACGGCGCCGAAGGACTCCGCGCGACCGCGATCCTTGTGCATCTCCTCGCTGGCGGCGTCCATGTCGTCATCCAAGCAGGCGGCGCCAGCGCACGAACCGTTCAACCGCCCGGGCCGAAACCGACTGAGCCCCCACTCGGCGCGGCAGCCCGTTCTGCCACCGGCCAGTTCCACCCCGCGGCATAGTGGCTCCGTGGATCTCGAGGCGCTGACTGAGCTCGTGACGGCGCGCGCGGAGCGTTGGCGTTCTGCAGGCGCAACCTGGGAACTGGTACGCGGCGACGTCACGTCGAAGCCCGCCTCGTGGGTCGCACTCATGAATGGTCCGGCACTCGCGCAACTGACTGTCTGGACGTCCGGCGAGGCCGAACTCGACTGGGGAGACGGCGAGACGACAGGCGCTGCCCACTACAACCTCGCGACGCGGCTCGACCTCGACGCGGCACTTGACGTCATGGAGATCGAGATCGGGATCGCCTGAGCTGCTGCCTATTCGTAGCCCGTGGCCGCGGCAATGATCTCGGCGAACAGCTGCCACGAGGGCTCGTCCTGCCCGGCCCTCTCCACGACCCGCGCCAGCGTGAACGCGGACATGCCATCGAGGAATCGCTCGAGGGTGTTGTTCTCCCACTCCGCCGAGCCACCACCCCGCAGGTCATCGAGAACACGCAGGATGAACTCGCCCAGATCGTCGCGCGTCGCGATGCCCGACGGGACCTCGCCGGTCGGGCGACCGGATCCGTGATGCGCGGCCATGCCGGTCACCCCAGCGCTGACGCGCGCAGTTCGCCCGTCAGCGTCCAGTAGACGTCGAGGTCGGTGACGCTCAGGTTGCGCAGCTCGTCGGCTCCGCCGAGGAAGAGCGGAACCTGGTAACCCACGCACCGGTCGAACCGGATCGGGTCCGGATTGCCGCGCAACCACGCCTCGAAGAACTCCGAGGCGAGTGCCGCATCGGTGTAGTCGATCAGCTCGGAGTCGTGGAACAGGGAGAAGGGCGACGAGATCTCCAGGGCCTCCCCGGCGCCCACGTCGTACAGGAGAACCTCGGGGTCGCCGGGCGTTCCACGAGTCGGGTCCAGGGAGAACTGCCGGCCCAGCCAGTCCATGCCGAAGCAGGCGATCCGGCCCTCGAAGTCGGGATAGGCGCGCGCGACGAGCGCGTCGGCCGCCGCGGCGCTGGAGCGGCTGTGGAGCCGGTAGAGGCCCTGGCCCAAGGTCGTCCCGGCCAGCCTGCCCACCGCGCCACGGACACCGGAAGGCGGCGACCCGGCGTCAGCGGGCCCCTCGACGGGGGACGGCGGAATCAAGGACACGAGGCGTTCGAGCACAGGAACAACCTAGAGCCGCCATCAATGCACCGACGGGCGGCCACCCACCAGGGTGACCGCCCGTCGTACGAGCACGAGGCTCAGTGGCCGAGCTGCTCCGAGAGCTGCGCGAGGATGTCGATGGCCGACTCCGCGATGACCGTGCCGGGGAGGAAGACCGCGGCAGCGCCCATCTCCTTCAGCGTCGACGACCTCACCGATACCGGCACTGGTCTCGCGCGGGTCGAAGGCACCGGCGGCAACGGCGCCTTCATCACCCTCGACACCCTCCGCGCCTGGCTCCAGCGGCCCGACGTCGGATCAGCTTCCCCCACCGCAACCACCCCGCCCGCGCCCGCGCCCGCGCCCGCGACATTGACCACATCGCGCCCTACGACACCGGGCCAGACGGATCAGGCGGCCCACACCGGCTGGAGCTACATCATGCTCGACGCCGGCCACTGCCTCTGGCGCTCCCCCCAACGGCCACCGCTTCCTCGTCACACCCACGGCACCCGAATCCTCTGAGCCCCTAAGACCCCACCCGCCGGGGCCTTCGATGTGCACGGATCGCGGCTGACGGGTTGGCGGATCTCAACTGCCCACGGTCAGGAACAGCCCCCACATGGCTGCAAGCGTGACCGGAAGACTCAATGCGGCTCCGACGACGCAACCAAGGCCGAAACTTCTCAACCCAGACGTTGCGCGCATGGCCAACCCGACCACACCGGTCACCGCCGCCACGAGCAGTGTCGGCTTGAAGAACGCATCCCCGTCGGGTCCAGAGCTAAGCCAGAGGTAGTTGGCGCCGGTCGCGGCCAACAGGCTCGAGACCAGGCCAGCGACAAACCGCGCCCCACTCGAACCCTTGATCAAGGTCGACGATTCGGTTGCCATGCATGGACGCTAGTGCCGACCGCCGGTGGACATCACCGGAACCGACCTACTCGCGGCAGTTCCGGGCGCTATTCAGAACTGGGCCCGGTGAACCCGACGTGCTGCCTGAGGAACGGAACGATAAGTTCGCGGACCGTGTCGGGGTCCTCGAGGGTCACCCAGTGCCCGGCATCCGGAAGCACCATCACCTGCGCGCTGGGGAACGACTCCCGTTGGAGTAGCGCCTGGCTCACCGGGATGTAGGCGTCGTCTTCGCCCCAGATGACCAATGCGGGGCGATCCAGTCCACGCAAGACAGCTTGCGGCTCGGCGAGCGTTGCTTCGGAGGTAGCGCGGTAGAACTGCAGGACGGCGTGATTAGTCCCGGGGTTGTCCGTCTGCTGCCAGAGCGCCTCCAGTGCCGCCGGGCCCAGGCGCGGGTTCTGTGCCGAGACGACCTCAAGGAAGAGATCGCGGGTCATGCCTGCCTGGATTGCCTCACCCACTTCTGGCTGCCGCCACAGCTTCGCTGCGTCGTGCCACTCGTAGTCGAGGAGGACGCCGGTGTTGATCAAGGTCGCGCTGGCGAATTGCTCGGGATGGTCAGCGGCCCATCGCATGGCCCATCCGCCGCCGAGATCGTGAGCGACGATGTGCGCGCTTCTGATGCCCAGAGCCTTGAGCGTCGCGTCGATGAACTCCGCATAGCCGCCAGCGGTGTAGTCGAATCCGCTCGGCTTGTCAGCCCCGCCGTAGCCCGGTAGGTCGAATGCCACAGCCCGCGTGAAGGTACCGACTGGTTCCAGGAAGGGCAACCAGTCTGCGATGGCGCCCGAGTTGCCGTGGATGAAGACGACGGCCTCGGCGCCGTCGGTCGACCCCGCCTGAGCCACCGGGATGGAGAGTCCGTTGATGCTCAGGCGTGATGCCGTGGTCAAGGCGTTCCGACTTCGTCGACGATCCTGAACCGGGTGTAGGAGTCGTAGTCACCCAGCGGGTTCGCCCAGTGGTACTCCATGTGGGGCTTGTGGAACCCTGGTTGATAGGCGAACGTCTGCATTGCCTTGACGTCCTCCCAGACCGACAGTGTCATGCCGGCGCTCGGCATCGGGAAGGTCAGGTTGCGCCAGTAGTGGAGTCCCGGGACCGTGTCCAACTGGCTGACCACCTCGTCGATGCGGCGCGTGAACTCGATAGCTCGCGACCAGTCGAAGTCGGCCCCCATCTCCCAACCGGCGGTCGTCATCACGACGCAGCGCCCCTCGGGACGATGGTGATCGGTGACGGAGAAGACTGGCCCGGGCTCCTTCGGATTGAGCCACTGGACCGTCCCTCTGTGACGGAATGGCTCCAGGACGGCGGACCACTGGGTCCCTGACTCCCACGATGCCGGTCCCCACGGGTCATGCATGGCGGCAGCCGCGGATGCCAGATCTGCATGGAGCGATATCCGCGCTACGTGAGTGAACTCTTTCGCTGCTCCAATGCTCGCCATCGGGTCATTCACCCCGACGGAGGCGTACACGTGCGCGGCGGCTGGGGGCGCTGCATCGACCTCGTCGATGCTTCGCGGCTGACCAAAGTGGGCCAGTCGCACCGTCATGTGGGACGCCAGCTCAGCAGTCATTCAGCGAAGTTAACCGGTCCGCGCGTTTCATGCCATGGCTACCGAAATGTCGCCATGGTCCAAAGGACTCGTCTCCCACATCGCGCTCGGGCCTCGGCGCCGACCGGCGCGTGCGTCAAACAACCGGACATCGGCAGAACTGAACGGATCACCCACCGCGAAATGCAGCGACGGGCGGCCACCCACCAGGGTGACCGCCCGTCGTACGAGCACGAGGCTCAGTGGCCGAGCTGCTCCGAGAGCTGCGCGAGGATGTCGATGGCCGACTCCGCGATGACCGTGCCGGGGAGGAAGACCGCGGCAGCGCCCATCTCCTTCAGCGTCGGGACGTCGTCCGGCGGGATGACGCCGCCGATGACGACCATGATGTCGCCGCGACCCTGGTCCGCGAGCGCCTGCTTGAGGGCGGGCAGGAGGGTCAGGTGACCTGCGGCCAGCGACGAGACACCGACGATGTGGACGTCCGCGTCGACCGCCTGCTGGGCGACCTCCTCCGGGGTGGAGAAGAGCGGGCCCACGTCCACGTTGAAGCCAAGGTCCGCGAACGCCGAGACGACGACCTTCTGGCCACGGTCGTGGCCGTCCTGGCCCATCTTGGCGACGAGGATGCGGGGGCGACGGCCCTCGTCCTCCTCGAACTTCTCGGTCGCCTTGAGCACGGCGGCAGCGGCGGAGTCGTTGCCGACCTCGTTCTTGTACACGCCGGAGATCGTACGGATCACGGCCTGGTGGCGGCCGTAGACCTTCTCCACCGCGTCCGAGATCTCGCCGACCGTCGCCTTGGCGCGGGCCGCGTCGACGGCGAGCTTGAGCAGGTTGTTCTCGATGTCGGTCGAGGAGCCCCGCTCCGCGGCCGCGGTGAGCGCGGCGAGGGTGCGGTCGACCTCGGCCTGGTCGCGCTCGGCGCGGAGACGCTCGAGCTTGGCGACCTGCGAGGCGTACACCGCCGCGTTGTCGACCTTGAGGACGTCGAGCTTGTCCTCCTGCGGCAGGCGGAACGTGTTGACGCCGATGACCTTCTGCTGGCCCGAGTCGATGCGCGCCTGAGTGCGGGCGGCCGCCTCCTCGATGCGCATCTTCGGGATGCCCTGCTCGATGGCCTTCGCCATGCCGCCGGCCGCCTCGGCCTCCTGGATGTGCTTCCAGGCGCGCTCGGCGATGTCGTGCGTGAGCTTCTCGACGTAGTACGAGCCGGCCCACGGGTCGATGATCTCCGTCGTGCCCGACTCCTGCTGCAGCAGCAGCTGGGTGTTGCGGGCGATACGGGCCGAGAAGTCGGTCGGCAGCGCGATCGCCTCGTCGAGGGCGTTGGTGTGCAGCGACTGCGTGTGGCCCTGGGTCGACGCCATGGCCTCGATCGCCGTACGGCCGACGTTGTTGAAGACGTCCTGCGCGGTGAGCGACCAGCCGGAGGTCTGCGAGTGGGTACGCAGCGACAGCGACTTCGGGTTCTTCGGGTTGAACTCACGCACGAGTCGCGACCAGAGCGCGCGGGCGGCGCGCATCTTGGCGATCTCCATGTAGAAGTTCATGCCGATCGCCCAGAAGAACGACAGGCGGGGAGCGAACGCGTCGATGTCCATGCCGGCCGCGAGGCCCGCGCGGATGTACTCGACGCCGTCGGCCAGCGTGTAGGCGAGCTCGAGGTCGTTCGTCGCGCCGGCCTCCTGCATGTGATAGCCGGAGATCGAGATCGAGTTGAAGCGCGGCATCTTCTGCGAGGTGAACGCGAAGATGTCGGAGATGATCCGCATCGACCCGGCGGGCGGGTAGATGTAGGTGTTGCGGACCATGAACTCCTTGAGGATGTCGTTCTGGATCGTGCCGGAGAGCTGCTCGGGCTTCACGCCCTGCTCCTCCGCGGCCACGATGTAGAGCGCGAGCACCGGGAGAACGGCGCCGTTCATCGTCATGGAGACGGACATCTGGTCGAGCGGGATGCCCTCGAACAGCACACGGGTGTCGTAGATCGAGTCGATCGCAACACCGGCCATGCCGACGTCACCGCGGACGCGGGGGTGGTCGGAGTCGTAGCCACGGTGGGTTGCGAGGTCGAAGGCGACCGAGAGACCCTTCTGGCCGGCGGCCAGGTTGCGGCGGTAGAAGGCGTTGGACTCCTCGGCGGTCGAGAAGCCGGCGTACTGACGGATGGTCCACGGCTGGGTCGTGTACATCGTCGGGTACGGACCACGCAGGAACGGCGAGAGGCCGGGCCAGGTGTCGAGCGCGTCGAGACCCTCGAGGTGCTCGGGGCCGTAGACCGGGAGCACCGGGATGCCCTCGGGGCTCTGCCAGGCCTCGGCGCCCGCGACGGGGCCAGGAGCCGGGGCACCGCCGCCGAGCGGCAGACCGGAGAAGGACGAAGGGATGCTCATGCGAGTGCCTCCCGCGTGCGGTTGAGGAACGCGAGGGCGTCGAGGCCCATCGCGGCGGAATCGTCGACAGCCAGGTCGCCCGGCTTGCCGGCGAGGATCACGTACGACGCACCGGCGCCACGCAGCGCCTCGATCGCGGCAGCGCCCCACTCGGCGTACGTCGCGTCGGTGCCGGCGAGCGCGACGACCTTCTGGCCGGCGTAGGCCTTGACCAGGTCGTCAGCCGACGCCGTGGCGCCGGCCACGTCGACCGCGACGCCACCGGCGGCGAACAGGTTCGAGATGAAGGTGGCGCGCGCCGTGTGCTGGGCCACCGGGCCGAGCGTGGCCAGGAAGACCGGCGACGTCGCCGGCTCGTCGCGCAGCGCCTCGAAGGACGCGGCGTAGCGACGGACCCGGTCGTTGAGCGGGTCGGCGGCGCGCTGCGGGAGCTCCTCGGCGAGGTTCGGGAACTCCGAGACACCGGTCAGCGGGCGACGGCGCTTGGCGATGAGCGACTCGCGGTTCGCGATGACCGCGCCGACGCGCTCGCTGAGACCGGCGAGGCCGTCGGTCTCGAAGCGACCCAGCTCGTCCCACGCCTTGATGGCCAGGTCGTCGGTCAGCTTCTCGACGGCGTACGAACCGCCGGCCGGGTCAGCGACCTTCGCGACGTGCGACTCGTCGATGAGCAGGTGCGAGGTGTTGCGCGCGATGCGGCGGCCGAACGCGTCCGGGCGGCCGTTGGCCGAGTCGAACGGCAGGACCGTGACGGACTCGGCACCACCGACACCGGCCGCGAACGCCGCGACGGTGCCGCGCAGCATGTTCACGTACGGGTCGTACTTGGAGAACATCGGACGCGAGGTCACGCCGTGGATCCGCATGGTGCGGGCGTCCTCGGCAGCACCGGAGAGCTCCAGTACGCGAGCCCAGAGGCGGCGTGCCGCGCGGAACTTCGCGATCGTCGGGAACTGCTCGTCGGTGGCCGCGAAGCGGAACTCGATCTGCGCGGCTGCGTCCTCGACGGAGAAGCCCGCCTCGGTCAGCGCGCGGAGGTAGGCGACGCCGATGCCCAGGCCGTAGCCGAGCTCCTGTGCGTCGGAGGCACCGAGGTCGTGGGCGACCGTCGCGTCGACGACGATGCCGCGGATGCCGAGGCCCTGCGCGATCTTCGCGGCCTCGACGGCGGCGGCCGGGTCGGCCTCGGTCGCGGCACCGCGGGCGAACGCACCCAGCGGGTCGGCGCCGAGGTTGCTGTCGGCGTGGACGGCCTTGCCCTCGGCCAGCGCGGCGAACGCCTGCGCGGCCTGGAGCGGAGCAGACGGCGCGTCCAGGACGACCGGCGCGATGCTCAGGTCGACGCCGGCCAGCGTGGCCGCGACGTCGGTGTCCGCACCTGCGGAGAGCCAGATGGAGGTGACGCCACCGTTGAGGTCCGCGAGCACCGCCTCGTTGGCGGCCTTCGCGTCAGGGTCGGCGACGAGGGAACGGATGTCCCAGGCGCCCTCACGCGTCGGGCGTCCGGCGGTCACGAGGCCCTCGAGGTCGGCAGGGGTGCCGATCGGGGCGACGGAGATGCCGTCGAGGGTGGTGCGTGCCAGCTTCGTCCAGACAGCGGCATCGGCGTCTTCGTCGGTCAGTCGACCCGACTTGCGCAGCACAGCAGCAGTGATCTTCTCCCAATCAGCTGCTGAGTGCTGGTCCTGCTCGGACGCAAGCGCAAGACGGTCCTCAATGGGGCCAGTCATGCTGCGAACAATAGGCAGCAACGCGCTCACCTGCCACAACGTGTGACATTTCCCGTCAGTCGGTACGCCGTACGCTCAGCGCGTGAAGGTGACCGACCCCTCGGGGCAGACGTGGCGGGTGAGTCGCCGGTGGGTTCCGTGGCGGCGCCGGTTCCGCTCGGACGACGACATTCCGCTGGGCTGGCTTGACCCGACGAGGGCCGCGGACGTCGATGATCTGGTCATCGGACTCGTCGTACTCATCGTCGTGCTGGTGCTGCTGGTCCTCGCCCCGATCCTGCTCGTGGTCTTCTTCGCAGCCTTCGAGCTGCTGTTGCTGCTCGCCCTGCTCCCCCTTGTCATCCTGCTGCGCGTGATGTTCGGGATGAGCTGGACCATCGAGGTACGCCGCGGATTCACGCCGTGGGCCGAGCGGGAGACCGGCGACTGGGCGGAGTCGCGCATGGCGATCCACCGGGCAGCAGACGCGATTCGACAAGGCGACCTTCCGCCGCGCACCATCCCGGCAGTCCGGTGGGGTCGACTCGTCGACGACCACAGGTGAGGACCGCCACAACGCTGTTCACGACGAGTCCACCCGACCGCGGCAATCCGGACACACTCCCCCGCCACCCTCGAAGCATGAGGATCGCTGTCTCCGCGGAGGCCTTCTACCCCGCGACCGATGCTGACACCCGCACCGTCAAGGCGCTGGTGGACCACCTGATCGACACCGGCCACGACGTCCTGGTGCTGGCCCCGGCGCCTGGTCTGGGCGACTACCGCGGCGGTCAGGTCGCCCGCGTCACCCTCCGTGAGGGGCGTGGCGCACAGGTGCGCGAGGCCCTCCTCGCCTTCGGGGCGGATGCGCTGATCGCCGTCTCCCCGGCCAAGGTGGGGCGCAAGGCGCTCAAGCACGCGCGCAAGCTCGGCGTACGCACGCTCGTGGTGCAGGCCTCCCCCGTCGGCCCCGTCGACGCCGAGGTGTGGAGCCGCACCGTCGCGCCGCGCGCCGACCGACTGATCGCCACCGCGAGCTGGATGGTGGACCGCTGCGCCGAGCTCGGCGCGAACGAAGCCGCCCTCTGGGTTCCGGGCGTCGACGCTCGCGGATTCACACCCGCGGTCCGCGACGACTACCTGCACGGCTCCTATGCACGCGCCCGGTCCAAGACCGGCGCCCGCGTCGTCGTCGGCCACGCCGGGGCGCTCAAGCGCAAGCACGGAGTACGCCGACTGGTCGACGCCGCCCGCGTCCCCGGCGGCCGCCTCGTGGTGATCGGCGAAGGCACGCAGAAGGCATGGCTCGCGACGCAGGTCGCGGACGCCAAGCTCACCGGCCACCTCGCCGACACCGAGCTCGCCACCGCCCTGGCCAGCCTCGACGTCCTCGTCCAGCCGAGCGAGATCGAGACCTGCGGCCACCTCCTGCGCGCGGGCATGGCGAGCGGCCTCGCGGTGATCGCCCCGGCGACCGGCGCTGCCGCCGAGATCGTCCGCGACGGCGACACCGGTCTGCTCTACGACCCGGCAGACCCCGCGGCGCTGCGCCGTGCAGTCGCGGCCGTCGTCGCCGATGCCGACCTGCGCGAGCGGCTCGGCCGGGCCGCGCGCCTGGACGCGCTGGCCCGCGACTGGACCTCCGCGCTCACCGAGCTCGTCGACCTCCACCTGCCGCAGCCCGCGAAGGCCGCGGAACCGGCTGCCTGATCGACCAGTCCGCCGGCGCAACCCGGCGGCGTACGACCGTGAAGTTGTGAGACGCGGCCAGTTGCGACGAACGGGCCGCCCCGGGAGTTCCCGCACTCTCGAAAATGTCACACCGGTCACTTCGCACGGCGGCGTCGGGTGACGGTAGGTTGACCCCCGTGGCAACCCCGACTCTCGTAAGTGGCAGCAAGTCGACCCGGTCGACCATTGCGCTCAAGATGCTCATGGCAGTGAGTGGCCTGATCTTCATCGGCTTCCTCCTCGCCCACATGTACGGCAACCTGAAGGTCTTCGCAGGCCACGAGGCGTTCAATACGTACGCCGAGCACCTGCGGACCATCGGTGAGCCGATGCTTCCGCACGCCGGACTGCTCTGGATCCTCCGCGTCGGCCTCATCGCCGCGCTGGTCGTCCACGTGTTCTCCGCGATCGCGCTGACGCGTCGCGCGCACAAGGCGCGCACCGTCAAGTACGTCGTGAAGAAGAACAAGGGCAGCTCGCTCTCCTCGCGCACGATGCGCTGGGGCGGTCTCGCGCTCTTCCTGTTCCTCATCTGGCACCTGCTCAACTTCACGATCGGCAAGGTCAACCCGACCGGCGGCGCCACGAACGACCCGTACAACCTGCTCGTCGACACGTTCAGCCCCGAGGCCTGGTACGTCAGCGTCGTCTACTTCCTCGCGCTCATCGCGCTCGGCTTCCACCTGCACCACGGTGTGTGGAGCGCCTGCCAGACGCTCGGCTTCACGAACGCCGCGAGCTCGCGCAACCGCGCCAAGGACGCCGGTCTCGTGGTCGCCATCGTCATCGCGGGCGGCTTCGCGCTCATCCCGCTGTCCGTGCTCACCGGCATCGTCACCAAGTAAGGGATTCACTGACTCATGGGTACCCCTGACCCGTCGGGCATGATCCCGACCAACCAGCCGTCGGTCCAGAAGTCCGACGACGCCGCCGGCTTCTACACGCTGGGCGCGCCGATCATCGACGAGACGGCCCCCACCGGCCCGATCAACACCCGCTGGCAGCGCCGCAAGTTCGAGAACCGCCTGGTCAACCCGGCCAACCGCCGCAAGCTCGACGTGATCATCGTCGGCACGGGCCTCGCGGGTGGCGCTGCCGCCGCGACGCTCGGCGAGGCCGGCTACAACGTGAAGTCCTTCTGTTACCAGGACTCGCCGCGTCGTGCGCACTCGATCGCCGCGCAGGGTGGCATCAACGCCGCCAAGAACTACAAGGAGGACGGCGACTCGGTCGAGCGCCTCTTCTACGACACCGTCAAGGGCGGCGACTACCGCTCGCGCGAGTCGAACGTCTACCGCCTCGCCGAGGTCTCGACCAACATCATCGACCAGTGCGTCGCGCAGGGTGTCCCCTTCGCCCGCGAGTACGGCGGCCTCCTCGACAACCGCTCCTTCGGTGGTGTGCAGGTCTCCCGCACGTTCTACGCCCGTGGCCAGACCGGTCAGCAGCTGCTGATCGGCGCCTACCAGGCGATGGAGCGCCAGGTCGCGGCCGGCACGGTCACGCAGTACACCCGCCACGAGATGCTCGAGGTGATCATCGCCGACGGCCGCGCCCGCGGCATCGTCACCCGTGACATGGTCACCGGCGCGGTCGAGACGCACCTCGCCGACGTCGTCGTCCTCGCCTCCGGCGGCTACGGCAACGTCTACTTCCTCTCGACCAACGCGATGGGCTCCAACGTCACCGCCGCGTGGCGTGCGCACCGCAAGGGCGCCTACATGGCGAACCCCTGCTACACGCAGATCCACCCGACCTGCATCCCGGTCACCGGTGACCACCAGTCGAAGCTGACCCTGATGTCGGAGTCCCTCCGCAACGACGGTCGCATCTGGGTCCCGAAGCGCGCCGAGGACTGCGGCAAGCCGGCCAACGAGATCGCCGAGGAGGACCGCGACTACTACCTGGAGCGGATCTACCCGTCGTTCGGCAACCTGGTCCCCCGCGACATCGCGTCGCGTCAGGCCAAGAACATGTGCGACGAGGGTCGCGGTGTCGGCCCCCAGGTCAAGGAAGTCCAGCCGGACGGCACCGAGGTGCTCATGCGCCGCGGTGTCTACCTCGACTTCGCCGACGCGATCGCCCGCATGGGCCGCGACGCCGTGGAGACGAAGTACGGCAACCTCTTCGACATGTACGCCCGGATCACCGGCGAGGACCCGTACGAGACGCCGATGCGTATCTACCCCGCGGTTCACTACGTGATGGGCGGCCTGTGGGTGGACTACCACCTGCAGACCAACATCACCGGTCTCTTCTGCTCGGGCGAGGCCAACTTCTCCGACCACGGCGCCAACCGCCTCGGCGCCTCGGCGCTGATGCAGGGTCTGGCGGACGGCTACTTCGTCCTCCCGAACACCATCCGCGAGTACCTCGCCGACGGCCCGTTCGAGAAGATCGACGAGTCGCACCCGGCGGTCGTCGAGGCCAAGGCCGAGGTCGAGGAGCGCATCGCGAAGTTCCTCTCGATCCAGGGCGAGCGCTCGGCGGACTCCTTCCACAAGCAGCTCGGCCAGATCATGTGGGAGTACTGCGGCATGGAGCGGACCGAGGAGGGCCTCACGAAGGCCATCGGCCTGATCCGTGACCTGAAGGCGGAGTTCTGGACCAACCTCAAGGTCCTCGGCACCGCGGACAGCCTCAACCAGAGCCTCGAGAAGGCCGGTCGCACGATCGACTTCATCGAGCTCGGTGAGCTCATGTGCATCGACGCCCTCAACCGTCGTGAGTCCTGCGGTGGTCACTTCCGCGGCGAGTCGCAGACCGAGGACGGCGAGGCTCTGCGTCACGACGACGAGTTCGCGTACGTCGCCGCGTGGGAGTTCGGTGGCGAGAACGCCAACCCGGTCCTCCACAAGGAAGACCTGATCTACACGGCCATCGAGATGAAGCAGCGGAGCTACAAGTGAGCGGCACCATGAACCTGACCCTGAACATCTGGCGGCAGGCCAACGCGAACGCCAAGGGCGCGATGCACCGCTACTCGCTCGAGGGTGTCTCCGAGGACATGTCGTTCCTCGAGATGCTCGACGTGCTCAACGAGCAGCTCAACGCCAAGGGCGAGGAGCCGGTCGCGTTCGACAGCGACTGTCGTGAGGGCATCTGCGGCATGTGTGGCCTGATGATCAACGGCCAGGCCCACGGCCCGGAGGTCACCACCACCTGCCAGCTGCACATGCGCTCCTTCAAGGACGGCGACGAGATCACGGTCGAGCCGTGGCGTGCGGACCCGTTCCCGGTCGTCAAGGACCTCGTGGTCGACCGTTCGGCGTTCGACCGGATGATCCAGAACGGTGGCTTCATCTCGGCCAACACCGGCTCGGCGCCCGACGCCCACGCCGCCCCGGTCGAGAAGAAGCTCGCCGACCTGGCGTTCGACGTCGCGACCTGCATCGGCTGTGGCGCCTGCGTCGCGGCGTGCCCCAACGGCTCGGCGTCGCTCTTCCTCGGTGCCAAGATCACCCACCTCGGCTCGCTGCCGCAGGGCCAGCCGGAGCGCGACACCCGTGTCGTCTCCATGGTCGGCCAGCACGACGCCGAGGGCTTCGGTGGCTGCACCAACATCGGTGAGTGCGCCTCGGCGTGCCCGAAGGAGATCCCGCTCGACGTGATCTCCCGGCTCAACAAGGACCTTCGCACCGCGATGGCCCAGGGTTACTGAGCCCACCAGCAACGCCGAAGCGCCCGGTCACCGTCAGGTGGCCGGGCGCTTCGCATTTCGCCGACACGGGGCCCGTGCAACGCCGAGACGGGGCTTGTGCCCGGCACGAGGCCCGTCTCGGCACTGCACGAGGCCCGTCTCGCCATTGCACGAGGCCCGTCTCGGCGACGGGGTGGTTCAGGCGTCGCGGTCGGCGGAACGCCATGCCTTCCAGCCGAGCGCGCCGAGGACACCGGCGATGATGAAGTTCACGATGATCAGGATCGTGTGCGCCACCCAGTAGCCGGTCGGGTGCTGCTCGCCCCGCTCGTACGCCGCGGACAGGTTCTTGATGAACGTGCCCCACGTCCAGACGTTCCACAGCGCGACGCCCATCAGCAGGGCGGCGTGCTTCTTCTCGAACTTCATCGTGCTCCTTGGGTGAGTGGTTCAGTCGCGCGCGCGGGAGGTCTGCGCCCACGCCGCGGAGTACAGAACGAGCCGGCTGAAGTAGTTGATCCAGACCAGCAGGATCAGTGCGATGCCGAACGCCTGGAACGCCGGCTGCCCGGCCGTCGCCTTCAGCAGGTACGTCGAGGCCTGCTTGAGCACCTCGAAGCCGACCGCACCGAGTGCAGCACCGGACCAGATCGCCCGACGCGGCAGCCGAGGCCGCGCGAGCAGGATGAACATGGCGGCGAACAGCACGGCGTTGGCGCCGATCCCGATGACCGGGACGAACACCCGCAGCACCCACCCGTGCTCGGCCCCGAGACCGATCCAGCCCATCACATGCGGCGCAAGGCCGGCAGCGACGCCCGAGACGACCACGGACAGCATGAGCACCGTGCCCAGCACGGCCAGCGCGGCCAGGTCACGCGCCTTGCCGATGAACCAGTTGGGCCGCTCCCCCGCCGTCTCCTCGAAGGCGACCAGCAGGGCGCTCTGCAGGCTGGAGAGCCAGCCCAGCCCCGACCAGAGCGCCAGGGGCAGGCCGATCGACAGGATTGCCGGCGCGGCGTCCTGGAACGTCGACAGCTCCAGCGCGCCCTTGACTGCGGTCTCCCCCGGCACCTGCACAATGCCCGGGAGGACGCTGTTGATCGCCTCGACGAGGGTCTGCTCGGCGTCGACGCCCGGCGGCAGCATGCGCGCGATGAACCCCACGACGGCGAACGCCAGGCCCAGCAGCGGGAAGACCGAGAGGAACGCCGCGAACGTCACGCCGGCGGCGTAGAGGCTGCCGTTGGTCGCGGAGTAGTGCTCGAGCGTGCGGAAGATGTGGTCGAGCACGGGGACCCGCTCGCGCGCCGCCCGGACAGGCGCGAGGACCCGGTCCTTCAGCGACGGCACGTCAGGCCCCGGCGCCGACCGGCTGGCTCGGGAGCGGCACGGGCTCCAGCGGGAACGAGCGGTCGATCCGCCAGCCCAGCTCGTCGTCGTGCACGTAGAGGTGGACGTCGTTGACGATGAAGCTGCCGTCGAAGCTGGCCAGCTCATCGAAGGCGCGGTCAAGCGCGGCGTCGTCGAGGTGGTGGCCGATCGTCACGTGCGGGTGGTACGGGAACTCCGAGTCACCGGCGAGGGGGCCGCGCCGCACCGCGGAGTAGAGCAGCTCGCACTCGGCGATGCCCTCCACGACGTTGACGAAGACCACCGGCGAGACCGGCCGGAACGTGCCCGTGCCACGGAGGTGGATGCGGAACGCCGGGAACCCCTCGGTCACGGTGGCCAGGTGCTGCTCGATCGCCTCGAGGTCGTCGATCTCCGTCGGCGGCACCAACGTGATGTGCGTAGGGATCTTCGCTGCGGTCAGGTCACCGATCGACTGCCGGTACTCCTGGAGCTGGGTGGCCCAGGGCTCCGGGAGTGCGATCGAGACGCCGATGGTGGGCATGGGAGGACCTTAGCGAGTGAACGGGGCGGCGAAGCCCACGCGCTCGTAGACATCTGCGAGCGTCTTCGACGCGACCGCGCGAGCCCGCTCGGCGCCCGACTCCAGCAGCGCCATCAGGTGGGCCTCGTCCTCGAGCAGCTCAAGCGTCCGCGCCCGGAACGGGGTCACGAAGTCGACCACGACATCGGCGAGGTCGCCCTTGAACGAGCCGTAGCCCTGACCGGCGTACTTCTTCTCGAGGTCCTCGATCGTGTCGCCGGTGAGGGCCGAGTAGATGCTGAGCAGGTTGGAGACGCCCGGCTTGTGCTCCTCGTCGAAGCGGACCTCGGCCTCGGAGTCGGTGACCGCGGACTTGATCTTCTTCGCGGAGACCGACGGCTCGTCGAGCAGGAAGATGATGCCGCCCGGCGTCGAGGACGACTTCGACATCTTCTTCTCGGGCGCCTGCAGGTCGTTGATCTTCGCCGTCTCCTTGAGGATGTACGGCTCCGGGAGGCGGAACGCCTTCTTGTAGCGCGTGTTGAAGCGCTGCGCGAGGTCGCGGGTCAGCTCGAGGTGCTGGCGCTGGTCCTCGCCGACCGGGACGTACTGCGGGCGGTAGAGCAGGATGTCCGCTGCCTGGAGGATCGGGTAGGTGAAGAGGCCGACGCTGGACGCGCCCTCGCCACCCTTGGCCGACTTGTCCTTGAACTGGGTCATCCGGCGGGCCTCGCCGAAGCCGGTCAGGCACTGGAGCACCCAGCCGAGCTGGGCGTGCTCCGGGACCTGGCTCTGGATGAAGACCGCGCTGCGCTCGGGGTCGATGCCCATCGCGAAGAGCTGCGCCGCGGAGACGAGCGACCGCTTGCGGAGCACCTTCGGGTCGGGCTGCTCGACGGTGATCGCGTGCAGGTCGGCCAGGAAGAAGAACGGCTCGAACTCGTCCTGGAAGCCCAGCCACTGCCGCGTCGCACCCAGGTAGTTGCCGAAGTGGAACGAGTCCGACGTCGGCTGGATCCCGGAGAGGACCCGCGGGCGGGCCGTGGGCGTGGCGGCAGGCGTTGACATGCCCGCCATTGTGTCAGGCGGTGCGCGCCTGCTGGCCCGCGGTCGGGTCGACTGAGATGCTGGCGGGATCCCGTCGCCAGGAGGCCCGATGCGTGTCCGGCTCACTCCCGTCCTGCTGCTCAGCCTGCTCGCCCCGGCACTCGCGGCCTGCTCGGACGACGAGGCTGCGGTCCCGTGGACCATGCGGGCCTCGGAGGAGAAGGTCACCGACGTCGTCGACGGCATCGGCGACGACGAGGCGATGGCCCTCGCCAGGGTCGCGGGCGCTCCCAGCTCCATCGCCCGTACGCCGGACGGCGCGACCATGCTCGCGTGGGGCGTGGCCGGCATGGAGGGCGAGCGCGAGGCGACGGCGTGGATGACGTTCTCCCCCACCGGCCGCATGACGGGCTCGAGCTCGGACGGCTCCCTGATGACCGATCTGCCCCTGGCGTACGACGGTGGCTTCCTGATGTCGGGCCCGGACGGGGCTCACATCGGCACGTCGGTGATGGTCTCGGAAGCCGGTGTGGCGACCACGTCACCCCGGGTCACGGCCAAGCCGCGTACCGCGAAGGCGGGCGACCTGCTGCTCGGCTCGTACGGCTACCCGGCGTTCCGGCCCTCGGATGACTCCTTTGCCCCGCTCCCGCCCGACGGGATCGACCACGGAGGTGGCCTGCCTCCGACGATCCTCAGCCCCAGCGGCGCCGTCACCACCCTGGGAGGCACTGTGCGGAGGCTGGTGTTCTCGTGGTCCGGCAACGGAGGCCGGACCTGGGACCACGACACGGTGGTCCTGCCGCACGCGCTCGTGACCGACCAGGCCGAGCTCTACGCGAACGCGGACCGCACGATCATGCTGGTCCACGACCGGAAGTTCCGGCTCGCCGGCTGGCTGAGCCGCAGCACGGGCGACACCGGGTGGACGACCACCCTGCTGCCGACGCCGTCGGACGACCTGGCCATCGGGCTGGTCGGCGACCGGCTGCTGATCACCGGCCGCGTCGGCAACGGCAGCGACGCCCACGGCGGCGTCCTCGTGTCGCTCGCGGACCCGACCGACGTGATCACCGTCGACCGGCACGCCCTGCGGGCCAGTGGCGGCAGGCTCTACAGCCTGTCCCCGAAGGTCTCGGAGTCCTCCGACGGGAAGACCTGGACCGACGTACCGCTGGATTTCAGCACGGCCGACTGAGCCGGCGCTGACTGACTCGGGTCAGGCCGTGACGCGGCCGCGCACATGGACGCGGGCCGAGACCAGCAGGATCGCGAGGCCGACGACGGACAGCGCGGCGCCCACGAGCGCCGGCGAGCGGTAGCCGTAGCCGGCGGCGATCACGATGCCGCCGAGCCAGGCACCGAGCGCGTTGGCGATGTTGAGCGCGGCGTGGTTCATCGCGGCCCCCAGCGTGACGGCATCACCGGCGACGTCCATGAGGCGGAGCTGCAGGTTCACGACCAGCACCGAGCCCACGGCGGTGACCAGGAACGCCACCGGCCACAGCCACCAGCCGTGCGGCGCTGCGAACCAGTAGATACCCATCACCACCGCGCCAGCCGCAGAGGACGCGAGCAGTGAGCGGAAGACCGACCAGCCGGCGAGCTCGCCCGCCAGCCAGGTGCCGACGACCATGCCGAGGCCCATGGCCAGCACGAAGATCGGCACGGTCGACTCGCCCAGCCCGCCGACCTCGGTGACGGTCTTGGCGATGTAGGAGTAGACCGCGAAGAGGCCGCCGAAGCCCACCGCACCGACGCCCATCGTCAGCCAGACCTGGAGGTTGCCGAAGAAGGCCCGCGCCTCCTCACGACCGCCACTGGCCGCCGTGTCGGTGGGAAGGTGCGGCACGAAGGCGAGCACCAGCCCGACCGTCACCAGCGCCAGCACCCCGGCCAGGAGGTACGACGCGCGCCAGCCGGCGTTCTGCCCCAGCCACGTCGCTGCGGGTACGCCGACCACGTTGGCGACGCTCAGCCCGAGCATCACGCTTGCGACGGCACGACCCCGGCGCTCCGGCGCCACGAGTCCTGCAGCGACGAGCGATGCGACGCCGAAGTAGGCGCCGTGCGGCAGGCCACCGACGAAACGAGCTGCACCGAGCACGAGGTAGCCGGGCGCGAGTGCGGAGGCGACGTTCGCCGCGGCGTACGCGGTCATCAGGCCGACCAGCATCGCGCGACGCGGGAGCTTCGCCCCGAAGAACGCCAGGATCGGCACACCGACCACGACCCCCAGCGCGTACGCCGAGATGACGCGGCCGGCGGCCGGGACGCTGACGTCCACGCCGCGCGCGATCTCGGGCAGGACACCCATCGTGAGGAACTCGGTGGTGCCGATGGTGAAGCCGCCCATGGCCAGCGCGAGGATCGCGAGGCCGACGTGGCGACGGCCGACCGCCCCGCTGTCCGGGGTCTCCGGGTGCGGGGCGGTCGACGGGGTCGCGCTCGTGGCAGTCACGAAGGGCCAACAGGGTGACGGCGCCGCTTCATTCCGGCACCCGGATCACGATCGGGTCACAGGGCCGGGCGTCAGCCCCACCAGAAGGAGGCGGCGATGACGACGTAGACGCCGATCAGGGCAGCACCCTCGATCCAGTTGGACTCGCCGTCGATCGTGATCAGCGCTGCGATCAGCACGGAGAGGAAGACCGCCACGATCAGCACCGGGCTGAAGACCAGCGTCAGGGCGGTGAAGCCGAGGACCGACGACAGGATCACCAGGACGGGTGCCAGCACGAGGGCGATCTGCAGCGGCGAGTTGATGACGATCTGGAAGGCGTACTCGGA
This sequence comes from Nocardioides jejuensis, assembly GCF_004337475.1. Classification (GTDB taxonomy): domain Bacteria; phylum Actinomycetota; class Actinomycetes; order Propionibacteriales; family Nocardioidaceae; genus Nocardioides; species Nocardioides jejuensis. Next base: position 49,972 of record NZ_SJZJ01000021.1, read on the forward strand.
CTGGTTGCGCGCGGCGAGCTGGATGCCGATGACGTTCTCGATCGCGTTGCCGGCGATCGCGACGATGACCAGACCGGCGAACGCCTCGCTGACACCCCACGACTGCATGGCCGGCTCGAGCGCCCCGACGAACCAGTCGGAGACGAAGGCGGCCACGACGCCCGCCACGGCGAGCATGCCGACGGCCAGGCCCACCGGCCAGCGCGCCGCCTCGTGGGCGGACTCGTCGCCGTCCATCTTGTCCATGCCGGTGGAGTTGTCCCGCTTGAGGGACGCCGGGAGCGTGAGCGCGAAGAGCGCGAGCAGCACCACCGAGGCGATCATCGACAGCGCCTTCTCGTGGCCCGCAGCGGGCGTGTGCATCACGGCGGTCAGCGAGGGCAGGACGAGGGCGACGACTGCAACGGTGAGCAGGATCGAGATCGTCCGGGCACGACCGGAGTCGATCTTCTGCGAGCCGTGCTTGAGACCGCCCACGACGAAGGCCAGGCCCAGCACCAGCAACAGGTTGCTGAGGATCGATCCGATGATCGCGGCCTGCACGACCTCGACGAGACCCGCCTTGAGGGCGAAGAGGCAGATGAAGAGCTCCGGCAGGTTGCCCAGCGCGCTCTGCAGGACACCGGTCGCGCCCGGACCGAACCGGTCGCCGAGCTGCTCGACCGCGAGGCCGACGATGCTCGCCATCAGGCCGACCGCGACCGCGGCGAGGACGAAGGTCAGCCAGCCGACCCAGCCGGCGTAGTGGGCGACACCGGCGAGCGCCGTCGCGACGGCACCACCGCCGAGCATCACCAGGTCGCTGCGGACGAACGTCGGCGCCGGGGCCGTCTGCGTGCTCATGGACGGCAACCTAACGTCGAGTCCCGGGTTTTGGCGCGGCGAGACCCGGGTTTCAGCGGGTCGAGTCCCGGGTTTCGGCGTTACGCGAGGTGCTTGAGCGCCTCGCGTCGGCTCAGCGGGCTGAGGTCGGTCCGCTCCACGTACGCCCGGACCCACGCGGGGTCGGTCTTCGCCAGGTCCCGCAAGGACCAGCCGATCGCCTTGCGCAGGAAGAACTCGCGGTCCTCGCGGCTCGGCTCGATGACCTCGGCGAGCAGTTCGCGGTCGGTGCGGTCGCGGCGTCCGAGCTGGCTGATGATCGCCAGGCGGCGGACCCAGAAGTCGTCGTCGGTGCTCCACCGCCGCACGAGATCCGCCGTGGTCCCGGGGTGCGCGTCGTGCAGCGCAGCGACGCGCTTGGCGATGCCGTCGACGTGGTCCCACCACTGACCGGTTCGCGCGATGTGTTCGAGGTAGGGCACCAGCGACCAGTCGCCCCGCAGCACGGTGAAGGTGAGCAGCTCGCTGGCGGCGTACCGCTCCTCGCGGTGGGTGGCGTCGTCCCACAGCTCGCGTGAGGTCGCGGCGAGCGTCTCCGCGTCCTTCACCCCGACCTCACGGACCAGCTCGCGAGTGATCCGACGGACCTCCGGCCCGCGCACGCCGAGGAACGGCATCGCCGACTTCATGTACGCCTGCTGGCCGGGCGCGATCGTGGGGTCGGCAGCGGCGCCGAGAGCGGAGCGGATGGCGGATGCGAGGCTCACGCCGACAGTCTCCCCGAACGCCGGACAGCCTCCCGCGCGCAGGTCCATGCTGAGGCGATGACCTCCGTCGACGACGTCATCGCCCGCATGCAGTCCATCGCCTCCGCGCTCGAACCCACCGATGGAGCGGCGGTCTTCAACCGGGTCTACCTCGAGGTCACCGCGATGGTCCGGGACCGGCTCGCGGCGGGCACGGCATTCACCGACGACGCGTTCATGGCCGACCTCGACGTGCGGTTCGCGCAGCTCTGGTTCCGGGCGTACGACGCGTCCCCGGCCTCGCGTTCGCGGGCCTGGTCACCGCTGTTCGAGTCCCGGCGACGGGACCTGGCCCCGATCCAGTTCGCGCTGGCCGGCATGAACGCCCACATCGAGCACGACCTGCCCCTGGCGGTGGTGGCGACGTGCCTGTCCCACGGGCGGCGACCCGACGACGTACGCGCCGACTACGAGAAGGTCAACGACCTGCTGGCCGAGGTCGAGTCCGGGATCCGCCGCTCGTTCCTCGACGACCTCGGCCGGGCACTGGACGACGAGGTCGGGCCGCTCGCCCACCTGATCGCCGCCTGGGACATCGGCAAGGCGCGGGAGGCGGCCTGGGTCAGCGTCTGCCTGCTCTGGGAGCTCCGCGACAATCCGTTCCTGGACCTGCTGCAGCGCACCGCGCTCGACCGCACCGTCGGCCTCGGGTCGCGCCTCCTCCTCACCCCGGTGACCTGACGGGAGAACGCCGAAACCCGGGTTTCGGTGGACCAAAACCCGGGTTTCGACGTTCAGCCTCAGAGAGCGGCGAGCGCCTCGTTGAGCGTCGCGGACGGACGCATGACCGCAGCGGTCTTCTCGGCGTCCGGGTAGTAGTAGCCACCGATGTCGACCGGCTGGCCCTGGACCGCGAGGAGCTCCTCGACGATGGTCGCCTCGTTCTCACGCAGCGTCTTCGCGAGCGGGGCGAAGACCGCGGCGAGGGCGGCGTCCGCCGTCTGCGCGGCGAGCGCCTCGGCCCAGTAGAGCGCGACGTAGAAGTGCGAACCACGGTTGTCGATGGTGCCCAGCTTGCGGCCCGGCGAGCGGTCCTCGTTGAGGAACGTGCCGGTGGCCGCGTCGAGGGTGTCGGCGAGGACCTGCGCACCCGCGACACCGGCCTGCTCGGCGTACTTCTCGAACGACGGGACCAGAGCGAAGAACTCACCGAGCGAGTCCCAGCGGAGGTAGTTCTCCGAGACGAGCTGCTCGACGTGCTTCGGGGCAGAGCCACCGGCGCCGGTCTCGAAGAGGCCACCACCCTGGATCAGCGGAACGACGGAGAGCATCTTCGCCGAGGTGCCGAGCTCGAGGATCGGGAAGAGGTCCGTGTTGTAGTCACGGAGCACGTTGCCGGTCACGGAGATCGTGTCCTCGCCCTTGCGCATGCGCTCGAGCGAGAAGGAGCAGGCCAGCTCCGGCGACAGGATCTTGATGTCCAGGCCGGTGGTGTCGTGCTCGGGCAGGTAGGCGTTGACCTTCTTGATCAGCTCGGCGTCGTGGGCACGCGCCTCGTCGAGCCAGAAGATCGCCGGGGTCTGCGACGCACGCGCACGCGTGACGGCCAGCTTGACCCAGTCCTGGACCGGGATGTCCTTGGTCTGGCAGGCGCGCCAGATGTCGCCGGCCTCGACGTCGTGCTCGATCAGGGCCTCGCCGGCCGCGTTGAGGACGCGCACCGTGCCGGCCTCGGCGATCTCGAAGGTCTTGTTGTGCGAGCCGTACTCCTCGGCCGCCTGCGCCATGAGGCCGACGTTCGGGACGGTGCCGATGGTGGCCGGGTCGAGCGGGCCGTGGGCCTTGATGTCCTCGATGACGGCCTGGTAGACGCCGGCGTAGGAGGAGTCCGGGATGACCGCGAGGGTGTCGTCCTCGCCGCCGTCGACGCCCCAGAGGCGGCCGCCGTTGCGGAAGAGGGCCGGCATCGACGCGTCGACGATCACGTCGGACGGGACGTGCAGGTTGGTGATGCCCTTGTCGGAGTTGACGTAGGACAGGCGCGGGCCGTTGGCCAGACCGGCCTCGAAGGCCGCCTTGATCTCGTCGCCGTTGGACAGGCCACCGAGACCGGCGAGGATCGAGCCCAGGCCGTCGTTGGCGGAGAGGCCCGCGGCGGCGAGGTCGTCGCCGTACTGGGCGAAGACGTCGGCGAAGTAGGCCTTCACGACGTGGCCGAAGATGATCGGGTCCGAGACCTTCATCATCGTGGCCTTGAGGTGCACCGAGAAGAGGACGTCCTCGGCCTTGGCGCGGGCGATCGCGTTGGCGAGGAACGCGTCGAGGTTGGCGGCCGACATCTTCGTCGCGTCGACGATCTCGCCCTGGAGGACCTTGAGGCCCTCGAGCAGCGTCTTCGACTGGCCGGAGGCCGTCTCGAGGACGATCGACAGGGTGTCGTCCTGGGTCAGGGTCACGGACTTCTCGTTGGCCTTGAAGTCGTGCTCGCCCATGGTGGCGACGTTGGTCTTCGAGCCCTCGGTGAACGGCTTGTTCACGTGCGGGTGCGACTTGGCGTAGTTCTTGACCGACAGCGGCGCGCGACGGTCGGAGTTGCCCTCACGCAGGACCGGGTTGACCGCGGAGCCCTTGACCTTGTCGTACTTCGCGACGATCGCCTTGTCCTCGTCGGACTGCGCGTCCTCGGGGAGGTCCGGGATGTCGTAGCCCTTGGCCTGGAGCTCGGCGATGGCCGCCTTGAGCTGCGGGATGGAGGCCGAGATGTTGGGGAGCTTCACGATGTTGGCGGCCGGCGTCTTGGCCAGCTCGCCGAGCTCGGTCAGCGCGTCGTCGGCCAGGCCGAACTGCGCGAGGATGCGCGCGGCGACCGAGATGTCGCGAGTCTCGATCTCCACGCCTGCCTTGGCGGCGTACGCCTGGACGATCGGGAGGAACGAGTACGTCGCGAGCAGCGGCGCCTCGTCGGTGTGCGTGTAGATGATCTTCTGGTCCGTCACCGGAGGCATCCTCTTTCGCGTGCTGGATAAGTCTTGACGTCAAGATATCTCAGGCGGGCTACCGGTCGGGACCGGGCTCGCACCGTGGCCCATCCTGCCCGAGCGTCAGCCGCGCGTGAAGCGGATCAGCTGGACCACCTCGTCGCCACCGGCGACCGTCTTCTCCGCGACGACCCCGACGCCCTCGGCGTACCACTTGTTCTCGACGAGATCCGGCTCGAGCGGCGTGGTGTCCTCGGTCCGCAGCAGCGAGACGTTGTCGAGGTTCGGCAGGACCGAACGCAGCGAGATCGGCAGGTGCAGGCCGGCTGGCAGGGACGCGTCGAGGTCGCGGACGGTGGCGCGGTCCTCGGCGTGACCGGCGAGGTATTCCATCCGGTAGCCGTCGCCGACCCGCGGGTTGGCGAGCATGGCGATGCCGGCGACCGCACCGTCGACCCCCGCCTCCCAGGAGCCTTCCTTCGAGAAGGTCTTCCCGCCAGGCGGGTCGTACTCGGAGGTGTCCTCGCCGAGGTACCAGACGTTGCCGTGGGTGTCCTGGGCGAACCAGTCGTGGGTGTCCTCGACGATCCGGCCACGGCTGTCCATGACGACGTCGTGCACGCCGGTCGCCGTGACACCGTCCACCACGCGCGTGGCGGCGAGCACCGTCACGACGTTGCGCTGGACGCCGTCCTCGGAGGTGCTCCGGTAGACCCACGTGTTGCCCGGCCGGAGGGGAAGCCACGGGTTGTCGATCTGCGCGACGAAGTCACCCGGGTCGAGTGAAGGCGCGTCGGTCTTCGTCGCGTCGGCGTGCGGAGCCTTCGACGGCTGTCCGCCGCACGACACAAGCACGAGTGCAGCCGCGGCTGCCAGACCGGCAAGCGAGGAGCGCATACCAGCAGCATGGCACGCGCCCCCGACCACAGCCACGGGCCGCGGCAGGAGGTCGCTGGACGCCGCAGGACGCTGAGGGACAACCCGGACGACACGGACAGGCCCTCCGGCTGGTCGACCGGCGAGCCGCGGTGTCATCCCTAGCGTTGAGCCGTCTCACTCCTACATCCCGGAGGTACCCCATGCCTGCTCCCACCTTCAGTCCGGCCTCGCGCTGGACCGCCGAGTTCCTCGGCACCCTCGTCCTGGTCCTCGGCGGCTGCGGCACGGCCGTCCTCGCCGGCGACAAGGTCGGCTACCTCGGTGTCGCCCTGGCCTTCGGCCTCACGGTCGTCGCCGGCGCCTACGCGTTCGGCCACGTCTCGGGCGGCCACTTCAACCCCGCCGTCACCGTGGGTCTCGCGACGGCGGGCCGGTTCAGCTGGGCCGACGTCCCGGCGTACGTCCTCTCGCAGGTGCTCGGCGGCTCTGCCGGCGCGGGCATCCTGTGGCTGATCGCCAACGGCAACCCCGCCTTCAGCGCGGCGGACGGCTTCGCCACCAACGGCTACGGCGACCACTCCCCCGGCGGCTACAGCCTGCTGGCCGTCGCGATCTGCGAGGTCGTGCTCACCGCCGTGTTCATCCGGGTCATCCTCGGCGCGTCCGCCAAGGCCGCGACGCCGGGCTTCGCCGGTCTCGCCATCGGCCTCACGCTGACCCTGATCCACCTGATCTCGATCCCGGTCAGCAACACCTCGGTCAACCCGGCCCGCTCGCTCGCGGTGGCCTGGTTCAACACCGACGCACTGGGCCAGGTCTGGCTCTTCATCGTCGCGCCGATCGCCGGCGCGATCCTCGGTGCGCTGCTCTACCGCGGCGAGGACGACATCGCCGAGGCGATCGGCGAGATCGTCGACGAGGTCGACGACCGGATCTGATCCCTGCAGTACGCCGAAGGGCCCGACCACCGCGAGGTGATCGGGCCCTTCGTGCTTGCGGTCAGCGGAGGTCGAAGCGGTCGTTCTCCATGACCTTGACCCAGGCGGCGACGAAGTCCGCGACGAACTTCTCCGCGGCGTCGTCCTGCGCGTAGACCTCGGCGAGGGCCCGCAGCTCCGAGTTGGAACCGAAGACCAGGTCGGCACGCGTGCCGGTCCACTGGGCACCGGACTCGGTCACGCCGCGGAAGGCGTGAGCACCGGAGTCGAGCGGCGTCCACGTCGTGCCGAGCTCGAGCAGGTTGACGAAGAAGTCGTTCGTCAGCTGGCCCGGGCGGTCGGTGAAGACGCCGTACGACGAGCCGTCCCAGTTGTTGCCGAGGACGCGGAGGCCGCCGACGAGGACGGTGAGCTCCGGCGCCGAGACACCGAGGAGGTTGGCGCGGTCGATGAGCAGGTACTCCGACGGCAGCTTGAGGAAGCCACTGTCGTAGTTGCGGAAACCGTCGGCGACCGGCTCGAGCCAGGCGAACTGCTCGAGGTCGGTCTGCTCCTGCGTCGCGTCGACGCGGCCGGCGGCGAACGGCACCGCGACGGTCACGCCGGCCGCCGCAGCGGCCTGCTCGACACCCACGCCACCAGCGAGGACGACGACGTCGGCGAAGCTGACGCCCGTCGACGCGGCGATCGCCTCGAGCTTCGCCAGGACCGGGGCCAGGGCCTCGGGCTGGTTGACCGCCCAGCTGCGCTGCGGCTCGAGGCGGATCCGGCCACCGTTGGCACCACCGCGCTTGTCGGAGGAGCGGAACGTCGCAGCGGCCTTCCAGGCGGTCGAGACGAGCTCGGCGATGCTCAGGCCGGACGCCGCGATGGCAGCCTTCGCGGCAGCGATCGCGGCCTCGTCGGTCGCGCCGCCAGCGGCCGGCAGCGGGTCCTGCCAGACCAGGTCCTCGGCCGGGACCTCGGCGCCGAGGTAGCGCGCCTTCGGGCCCATGTCGCGGTGGGTCAGCTTGAACCACGCGCGGCCGAACGCGTCGGCGAACGCAGCCGGGTCTGCGAGGAAGCGGCGCGAGATCGCCTCGTACGCCGGGTCGAACCGCAGCGAGAGGTCGGTCGTGAGCATCGTCGGGAGGCGCTTGGCACCGTCGGCGTCCGGAGCCGGGATGACCGCATCGGCGTCCTTCGCGACCCACTGCTTGGCACCGGCCGGGGACTCGGAGAGCTCCCACTCGAAGCCGAAGAGGTTCTCGAAGAAGTAGTTGCTCCACTGGGCCGGCGTCTGGGTCCAGGTCACCTCGAGGCCGGACGTGATCGCGTCGGCACCCTTGCCCGAGCCGTGGGTCGAGAGCCAGCCGAAGCCCTGCGCCTCGAGCGGAGCCGCCTCCGGCTCCGGACCGACAGCGGCCTCGGGGCCGGCGCCGTGCGCCTTGCCGAAGGTGTGACCGCCCGCGATCAGCGCCACGGTCTCCTCGTCGTCCATGCCCATGCGGCGGAACGTCTCGCGGATGTCCTTCGCAGCGAGCAGCGGGTCCGGGTTGCCGTTGGGGCCCTGCGGGTTGACGTAGATCAGGCCCATCTGGACGGCGGCGAGCGGCGCCTCGAGCTCGCGGTCGCCGCTGTAGCGCTCGTCGTCGAGCCAGACCTTCTCCGGACCCCAGTAGACGTCGTCGTCGGCCTCCCAGACGTCGGCACGACCGCCACCGAAGCCGAAGGTGTCGAAGCCCATGTCCTCAAGCGCGACGTTGCCGACGAGCACGAAGAGGTCGGCCCAGGACAGCGCCTGGCCGTACTTCTTCTTGACCGGCCACAGCAGGCGGCGGGCCTTGTCGAGGTTGCCGTTGTCCGGCCACGAGTTGAGCGGGGCGAAGCGCTGCTGGCCGGCGCCCGCGCCACCGCGGCCGTCGTGCGACCGGTAGGTGCCGGCGGCGTGCCAGGCGAGGCGGATCATCAGCGGGCCGTAGTGACCGAAGTCGGCCGGCCACCAGTCCTTGGAGTCCGTCAGGACAGCCGCGATGTCGGCCTTGACGGCAGCCAGGTCGAGGCCCTCGAACGCCGCCTTGTAGTCGAAGCCCTCACCGAGCGGGTTCGCGACCGCAGGGTTCTTGGCGAGGATCTTCAGGTTCAGCTTGTTGGGCCACCACTCGGTGTTGGCGTGACCCTGCGTGGGATGGGTGCGGGGGCCGTGGGCGACGGGGCACTCGGACATGAGGAACCTTCCGGAGAGGGGTGGATCGGGCAGGGATGGGTCAGGCAGGTGCGGAGCAGGAGGGGCAGGTGCCCCAGTAGATGACCTCGGCCTCGTCGATCACGAAGCCGTGGGTGTCGGAGGCGTGCAGGCAGGGAGCCGCACCGACGGCGCAGTCGACGTCGCCGATCGCGCCGCACGAGCGGCACACGACGTGGTGGTGGTTGTCCCCCACGCGCGACTCGTAACGCGCGAGGTGACCGTGCGGCTGGATCCGGCGGACCAGGCCCGCCGCGGTCAGCGCATGCAGCGAGTCGTAGACCGCCTGGTGCGAGACCTCCGGCAGCTCCCGACGTACGACGGAGATGACCGTCTCGGTGTCGGCATGCGGATGACCGAAGACCGCTTCGAGCGTCGCCACGCGAGGCCGGGTGACGCGCAGCTCGGCACCTCGCAGGAGGACCGAGTAGTCGGGGCGCGGGGTCATGTCAGCATCATGCACGCTTATTTTGAATGATTCAAGAAAAGAACGCGGCGAGTTGGTGACGATCCACCCCCGTGTTGCACGAGATGGAAATCGGACGCACTCCCTCACGCACGCGGCCGCTGCTAGCGTCGAGGGCATCCCGCCCGTCGACTCCCAGGAGTTTTCTCGTGAGCACCACCCCGCTCAAGGTCGCCGTCACCGGCGCCGCCGGTCAGATCGGTTACAGCCTTCTCTTCCGCCTCGCGAGCGGCGCCCTCGGCGACCGCCCGATCCAGCTCCAGCTGCTGGAGATCGAGCCCGCCCTCAAGGCGCTCGAGGGCGTCGTGATGGAGCTCGACGACTGCGCGTTCCCGGGTCTCGCCGGCGTCGAGATCGGCTCCGACCCGACGAAGATCTTCGACGGCGTCAACCTGGCCCTGCTCGTCGGCGCGCGTCCGCGTGGCCCGGGCATGGAGCGTGGCGACCTGCTCTCCGCCAATGGCGCGATCTTCACCGCGCAGGGCAAGGCCCTCAACGAGGTCGCCGCTGACGACGTCCGCATCGGCGTGACCGGCAACCCGGCCAACACCAACGCGCTCATCGCGATGACCAACGCGATCGACATCCCCAACGAGCGCTTCTCGGCGCTGACCCGTCTCGACCACAACCGCGCCCTGTCGCAGCTCGCTGCGAAGACCGGCGCGTCGGTCAACGACATCACGAAGATGACGATCTGGGGCAACCACTCGGCCACCCAGTACCCCGACCTCTTCCACGCCGAGATCGCCGGCAAGAACGCCGCCGAGGTCGTCAACGACCAGGCCTGGGTGGAGAACGACTTCATCCCCACCGTCGCCAAGCGTGGCGCCGCGATCATCGACGCCCGTGGCGCCTCCTCGGCCGCCTCCGCCGCGTCGGCGACCTGCAACGCCGCCCGCGACTGGCTCAACGGCACCCCCGCGGGCGACTGGGTCTCGATGGCGGTCGTCTCCGACGGCTCCTACGGGGTCCCCGAGGGACTCATCTCGTCGTTCCCGGTCACGACGTCCGGCGGCGACTGGAGCATCGTCCAGGGCCTCGAGATCTCGGACTTCTCGCGTGGTCGTATCGACGCGTCCGTCGCCGAGCTGGCCGACGAGAAGGCCGCTGTCACGGAGCTCGGCCTGATCTGACACCAAGACGGGGCCCGTGCCCACGTGAGACGGGGCTCGTGCCGGGGACTTCTCCGGCACGGGCCCCGTCTCGGCGTTCTGGCGTCAGCGAGGCTGGTCGGGGATCGTCGCGGCCAGGACGATCAGCGCGATGCCCACGCTCGCCAGCAGCAGCGTGTCAAACCGCCGCCGTCGTACGCCGAGCATGCCGGCGTCGTCGCCGGGCAGGATCAGCCGACCGGCGGTCGCGACGAGGAGCGCACCGCCGAGCCAGGTGACGCCGAGGCGCCACGGCCCGGCCGCACCGATCGCGATACCCACGAGCGCCAGGCCGAGCACGACCAGGTAGATCACGCCGCCGATCGTCTCGGGCTGCTTGATCCGGGCGACCTCGCGCAGCGGCGGGATCGGTCCACGAACCGCATCGACACCCGCGACGACGTCGTCCGGAAGGTCCGCGTCCTCGGGGAGGACGGGCTCCGTGTCGTCGACCGGCTCGAGCGGCTCGTCCGCCACGTCAGGCCAGCTTGCTCTCGGCGATGCTCACGACGTTGGCCAGCAGCATCGCGCGGGTCATCGGGCCGACTCCACCGGGGTTGGGCGAGACCCAGCCGGCGACGTCCCAGACGTCGTCGGCGACATCGCCGGTGACCTTGCCGTCGACGCGCGAGACGCCCACGTCGAGGACCGCAGCGCCCGGCTTGACCATGTCGGCGGTGATGATTCCGGGAACGCCGGCGGCGGCCACGACGATGTCGGCCTTGCGCACGTGCGCGGCCAGGTCGACGGTGCCGGTGTGGCAGAGGGTGACGGTCGCGTTCTCGCTGCGACGCGTGAGCAGCAGGCCGAGCGGGCGGCCGACGGTGACGCCGCGACCGACGACCACGACCTCCTTGCCGGCGATCTCGACGCCGTGGCGGCGGAGGATCTCGACGATGCCGTACGGCGTGCAGGGCAGCGGAGCCTCCTTGCCGAGCACCAGCCAGCCGAGGTTGGTCGGGTGCAGGCCGTCGGCGTCCTTGGCGGGGTCGATCAGGCCGAGCACACGGTTCTCGTCGCGGCCGCGCGGGAGCGGGAGCTGCACGATGTAGCCGGTGCAGGCCGGGTCGTCGTTGAGCTGCCGGACGGCGTCCTCGATCTCCTCCTGGGAGGCGGTCTCGGGGAGGTCGATGCGGATCGACTCGATGCCGACCTCGGCGCAGTCCTTGTGCTTGCCGCCGACGTACCACCGCGAGCCCGGGTCGTCGCCGACCAGGATCGTGCCGAGACCAGGCACGACGCCCTGGTCGCGGAGCGCGCCGATCCGAACCTTGAGCTCGTCCTTGATCGCGGCGGAGGTGGCGGTGCCGTCAAGCTTCTGTGCAGTCACGGGGGTCAGTCTAGGGAGTCAGCAGGCGTACGCCGCTCTCCGCGCGCGCCGCCGGACGCCAGGACTCGGGGCCGGACTCGGGGCCGGGCTCAGGGCCGGTACGCCGGGTCGTCGTGCGGCAGCGCGTCGCAGGCCCACTCCGCCTGCTTCCAGCCGGGGATCGGCGGAGCGACACCCGCGTGCGGGACGAACGGCGACTCCGCCACCTTCTGCCAGCGGTGGATGTAGCGCGGGCAGTTCGGGAAGACGTCGGTGACGCTGACGCGGACGACGAGGATCGCGCCCGGCCAGGTGTCGAGGAGCGGGTCGTCGGCGGACACGGTCGCCTCGCCGTGGACCCGCATCCGGTTCGGATGCTCGAGGTCGATGAAGAGCAGCCCGACCTTCGCGGTCTCCGACGCATTGCCCAGCGACAGGAACATCCCGTTGCCGTCGTACGACGGAAAGGCGAGCGTCCTCTCGTCGAGGACGCGCACGAAGCCCGGCGCCCCGCCCTTGTAGGAGC
>NZ_SJZJ01000022.1 GCF_004337475.1 Nocardioides jejuensis
TTTGCAGTCACCACGTGACTGCAAACCCACCGCTTGTTCGCTGGCTCAGGCCTGCGGGGCCTCGTCCGAGCGGATGTCGATCCGCCAGCCGGTGAGGCGGGCGGCGAGGCGGGCGTTCTGGCCCTCCTTGCCGATCGCCAGCGACAGCTGGAAGTCCGGAACGACGACGCGGCAGGCGCGTGCAGCCAGGTCGACGATCTCGACCGACGTGACGCGCGCGGGCGACAGCGCGTGGGCGACCATCTCGGCCGGGTCCTCGGACCAGTCGACGATGTCGATCTTCTCGCCGTGCAGCTCGCTCATGATGTTGCGGACGCGGCTGCCCATCGGGCCGATGCAGGAGCCCTTGGCGTTGACGCCTGGGACGGTCGACTTCACCGCGATCTTGGTGCGGTGGCCGGCCTCACGGGCGATCGCCGCGATCTCGACGGTGCCGTCGGCGATCTCGGGGACCTCGAGCGCGAAGAGCTTCTTCACCAGGTTCGGGTGGGTGCGCGACAGGGTGATCTGCGGACCGCGCATGCCCTTGCGGACCGAGACGACGAGCGCCTTGATGCGGGTGCCGTGCTCGTAGTTCTCCCCCGGGACACGCTCGCCGATCGGGATGATCGCCTCGAGCTTGCCGAGGTCGACCATCACGTCATCGGCGCGCTGGCCCTGCTGGATGATGCCGGAGATGATGTCGCCCTCCTTGCCCGCGAACTCACCGAAGGTGATGTCGTCCTGGGCGTCACGGAGGCGCTGGAACATGATCTGGCGCGCGGTGCCCGCCGCGATCCGGCCGAAGCCGTCGGGGGTGTCGTCGTACTCCTCGGAGAACGTGCCGTCCTCCTCCTGCTCGCGCACGAGGACGTTCACGTGACCGGTCTTGCGGTCGACGATCACTCGCGCGCGCTGCTGGGCGCCCGGAGTCTTGTGGTACGCCTGCAGGAGCGCCTGCTCGATCGCCTCGACGAGGACCTCGAACGAGATCTCCTTCTCGCGCTCCAGCATCCGCAGGATGCTCAGGTCGATGTCCATCAGTCGTCGTCTCCCTCGTCGCCGAAGTCGGCGGTGTCGTCACTGTCGTCGCCGGCCTCCTCGAAGGCGGCCTTGCGGTTGAACTCGATCTGCACGCGCGCCTTGGCGATGTCGACGTACTCCACACGGGTCTCGACGATCTTCGGCTTGGCGCCCTTGCTCGCGCGCTTGTCGACGAGCAGCGTCACGCCGGTCTCGTCGGACTCGCCGATGCGGGCCTCGACCTCGCCGCCCTCGACGAGGGTCACCTTGACCAGGCGGCCCGCATTGCGGCGCCAGTGGCGCGCATGCGTGAGCGGCCGGTCGACGCCGCGCGAGGTGACCTCGAGCATGTACGGCTCGGCGCCCATCACGTTGGAGGACTCCAGGAAGTCGTCGACTTCCTTGGTCGCCGCCGAGATCTCGTCGAGCGTCACGCCGGTCTCGGAATCGACGGCGATCCGCAGCACGCGACGCTGGCCGGCCTTGGAGAGCTCGACAGCCTCCAGGTCCAGGCCGAGAGCGGCCAGGGGGTCGATGAGCCCTGCTTCGATGCGGGCCCTGGTGGCGTCCAGTCCGGAACTGCTCACAGTGCGACCTCCTTGTGCTGTTGTCGGCCCCAACCTTAGCGGGTCCACGGCAGTGGACGCGCCGACAGATAGGGTTCGCGACGTGCCTGACACCGTGATCACCGTCTCCCGCCGATCGGCTGTGCGGGGGGCGGCCCTCCTGGGGGCCACCGCCGTCGCCGCAAGCACTGCCGGCTGCCAGTGGGGCCCTCCCGCCACTGTCGCAGCGCCCGCCGCGAAGCGGGACGCCGACGCGACCACGGTCTCGCAGCTGACCACCGCGATCGCCACCCAGGCCCAGCTGGTCGCCGATACTGCGACGAAGCACGTCGGGCTGGCGACGACGCTCGCGCCACTGACCGCCATGCACCGGGCGCACCTGGCCGTCCTGACCAAGGAACCGGTCACCGCTGCTGCCGCCGCGGTGCCGCCCTCCCCCGATGCCGCGCTCTCCGCCGTACGCCGGGGCGAGGCCGCCCTGCAGCGCTCCCTCACCGCGGGCGCCCAGCACGCTGCCAGTGGCCCGCTCGCGCGCGCACTGGCGTCGATGGCCGCCGGCGTCGCGATGCACCTCGCCGCAGCGCCGACGCCGGCGGGGCGTGCCGCATGACCACCGAGATCACTCCCCTGCAGACTGCGGTCGCCGGCGAGCACGCCGCGGTCTGGGTGCTCGGCGTCATCGGCGCACAGGCACCCGAGGACTCCGCACTCCGCGACCAGGTGACGGATGCCTTCCGCACGCACCGCAGCCAGCGCGACCACCTCGTCGCGCGGATCACCGCGCTTGGCGGCGTGGCGGTCCCTGCCGAGCCGGGCTACACGTTGGGCGACGTCAGCTCATCGTCGGCGGCCTGGGCTGCGGCGCTCGAGGTGGAGAAGAAGGCCGCCGCGGTCTACGCGGACCTGGTGGCACATGCGACGGGCTCCGACCGGAGCTGGGCGGTTACCGCCCTCGTCGAGTGCGCGATCCGCCAGCTGCGGTTCCGGGGGAGCCCCGAGATCTTCCCCGGAACCAGCGAACTGGCGAACCGCTGACCGCCTGTCCGAGCAGGGGCACAGGAAAGATCCTGCAACATCTCCCCTGAACCTGCGCAACGATCTGTATTGCAGGTTTATGCAATGCACAAACCTGCAATACGGGTGCTGCTACGTCAGAGCCAGCCCGCCACGACGTCGGCGACCTCGCCGACGCGCTGCACCACGGCATCCGGCACGCCCTCGGTGTGACCGAGCTGGTCGGCGGGGATCGTGCTGTGCGGCACGTGGATCGCCCGCATGCCCGCTGACTGCGCGCCCCACACGTCGTCGTACAGCCGGTCGCCGACGTAGACGCAGCGCGCCGGGTCGGTGACGCCGACGGCCTCCATCGCCGCACCGAATGCGCGAGGCGACGGCTTCGTCCACGGAATCTCGCTCGTGTAGACGTCACCGTCGATCAGGTCAGCCACCCCGTCGCGCTCGAAGTAGCCGCGGTGCCAGGACCGGGGCCAGATCGTGTTGGAGAGGATGCCGACCTTGATCCCCTGCGCACGCAGCCGCTCGAACATCGGCGCCACCTCGGGATCCGTCAGCGTGTGCGGCGCCCAGAAGTCGTAGTACGCCGACAGCAGGGCGGGATCGTGGTCGAGTCCCGCCTCGATGAAGAGGTCCGCGACCGTGGCGCTGCGCTGTGCGTCCCGGCTCCATCCCCACACCCGGGCGCCGGCCTCGTGGATCCGCGCTGCGTGAACGTCGAGGTCACCGTGCGCACCGATCACCGCCTGCGCGAGCGCGAGCGACTCCTCGTGGAAGTCGACGTCGTGCCAGGCCGTGAGCGTGCCGCCCCAGTCAAAGATCACTGCCTCGATCATGGAGCCACTCTGCCACTGCGCTACCGATCAGTACGGCCCCCAGACCCGGAGGTCGGGGGCCGTACTGATCGGTAGCGGCGGGTCAGCTGCGGACGATCGCGGCAATCGTCGCAGCGGCGTCGGCGACGGCGACGTCCTGCTTCTCGCCGGTCCGGCGGTCCTTGATCTCGACGAGGCCGTCGACCAGGCCGCGGCCCACGGTGACGATCGTCGGTACGCCGATCAGCTCGGCGTCCTTGAACTTCACACCGGGGCTGACCTTGCCGGCGCGGTCGTCGTAGATGACCTCGATGCCCTGGGCTGCGAGCTCGTTGCTCAGCGCCTCGGCGGCCTCGAAGAGGGTGGCGTCCTTGCCCGCGGCGACGATGTGCACGTCGGCGGGTGCGATCTCGCGCGGCCAGCAGAGGCCGAGCTCGTCGTGGTTGCCCTCGGCGATGACCGGCACGGCACGCGAGACACCGATGCCGTAGGAGCCCATCGTGACGGTGACGAGCTTGCCGTTCTCGTCGAGCACCTTGAGGTCGAGCGCCTCGGCGTACTTCGTGCCGAGCTGGAAGATGTGGCCCATCTCGATGCCGCGGGCAGTCTCGAGGACGCCGTCCGCACAGTTCGGGCAGGCGTCACCGGCCCGCACCTCGGCCGCCTCGATGGTGCCGTCCGGGGTGAAGTCGCGACCGACGACCAGGTCGACGACGTGGTGCTCGTGCAGGTCGGCTCCCGCCACCCAGGCGGTGCCCTCGGAGACGCGGGGGTCGACCAGGAAACGGATGCCGGTCTTCGACTCCTCACCGAGGACGCCGGGGCCGATGTAACCCTTCACGACGTCGGGGAACTGCTTGAGCTCGTCCTCCGTCATCGGCTCGACGCCGATGGGCTCGAGCTGACCCTCGAGGCGCTTCTGGTCGACCTCACGGTCGCCCGGGAGGCCGATCGCGAGGGGCTCACGGGTGCCGTCGGGGTGGACCAGCATCATCAGGACGTTCTTGAGCGTGTCGGCCGCGGTCCACGGACGGTCGGCGCGCGGGTGGTCGGCGTTGAGCGCGTCCACGAGCTTTGCGATGGTCGACGCGTCCGGCGTGGGCTCCACGTGCGCGGCGGGGACTCCGTCGTATGCGATCGGGGCCGGCGTCGGGACCGTGACGGCCTCGACGTTCGCGGCGTACCCGCAGGAGGTGCACTGGACGAAGGTGTCCTCGCCGACCTCGAGCTTCGCGAGGAACTCCTCCGACTTCGAGCCGCCCATCGCGCCGGCGGTCGCCTTCACGATGACGTAGTCGAAGCCGAGGCGGTCGAACGTCTTGATGTACGCCGCACGGTGGGCGGCGTACGACGCCTCGAGGCCCGCGTGGGTGTAGTCGAAGGAGTAGGAGTCCTTCATGACGAACTCGCGGCCGCGCATGAGGCCCGCGCGGGGACGCGCCTCGTCGCGGTACTTCGTCTGGATCTGGTACAGCGAGACCGGCAGGTCCTTGTAGGAGGAGTAGAGGTCCTTCACGACGAGCGTGAACATCTCCTCGTGCGTGGGGCCGAGCAGGTAGTCGGCACCCTTGCGGTCCTTCACACGGAAGATGCCGTCGCCGTACTCCTCCCAGCGGTTGGTCGCCTCGTAGGGCTCCTTGGGCAGCAGGGCCGGGAACTGCAGCTCCTGCGCACCCATCGCGTCCATCTCCTCGCGGACGATGCGCTCGACGTTGCGGTAGACCTTCAGGCCCAGCGGCAGCCAGGTGTAGATGCCCGGCGCGGCACGGCGGATGTAGCCGGCGCGGACCAGCAGGCGGTGGCTCGGGACCTCGGCGTCGTTGGGGTCGTCGCGCAGGGTGCGGACGAACAGCTGGGACATGCGAGAGACGCGCGCAGAGCTCATGGGCGCAAGGTTATCGGCGACGGCGGGTCGGCCACGAAGTGGCTGCCGGCACCGGACCCTTGGCTCTAGTGTCCGGAGCATGCGCATCCCCCTCCGCCGCAGCGACAGCTTCCTCCCGCCGGAGCCGGCCGATCTCCCCGCCGAGGCGGCGGCCGCGAGCGAGGAGCGCGCCCACGATCCGATCTACCGGCTGCAGCGGATGGAACGCCGGCTGGTGCGCAGCGCGCTGGCGCACCCGGACGTCCTCACAGCTGAGGAGATGCGGCGGCTGCGCTACCTGATCAGCTTCGCGCGGCTGACCGTCTTCGAGCCGGGCGCCGCGGGAGGCGGGGTGCGGGGCCGCGGCGACGTCGATGTCAGCGCCGAGCTGGAGCAGTGGCGGACCAAGGTGATCGACGCCTTCGCGCAGTCGCTGCGGCGCGAGAAGGACCGCGTCGTACGGCTGCAGCTCGCGCGCGAGGTGCTGCACGCGCTGGAGGCGGAGCAGACCGAGCAGCGCCAGGCCCTGCTCGACCGCCACCGCAACGACTTCTCCCCCGCCGAGCTCGACGCGGAGGTGGGCCTCCGCAGCCTGGTCCTCGTGCTGGGCGGTGGCGGCGGCGCGGGCTTCGTCTACATCGGCGCGCTGAAGCACCTCGTGGAGTCCGGGCGCGTCCCCGACTACATGATGGGCGGCTCGATGGGCGCGATCCTCGGCGGCATCTTCGCGCGCGAGGTGCCGGTCCCGATCGAGCAGTACATCGACTTCGCCCACAGCCTGAGCTACCGCGGCATCCTCGGCCCCGAGCCGCGCTCCCGCCGGCACGGCCTGACCAGCCTCTTCTCCCTGCGGTACGACGAGTTCGCCGCCGACCTCTTCCGCCGTCCCGACGGTGAGCAGATGCGGATGGAGGACCTCGCGATCCCCTTCGACTGCGTCGTGTCCGGCGTCCACCAGGACCTCTTCTCGCGGCTGCCGGCGCGCTTCCGCCGACAGCAGCTGGCCAACGTCCAGGGCCGCGCACTCCCGCTCCGCCCGATCAGCATCGGACCGGTCATGAACAGCCGGCTGTGGCAGATCGCGTCGTTCATCGACTCACGCGTCGTCAAGCCGATGGTGATCGGCGCGGACGACCTGACCCGCCAGTTCAACGTCGTCGACGCGCAGTCGTTCTCCGCCGCGATCCCCGGCGTGCTCCACCACGAGGTGAAGAGCGAGCGGATGATCGAGCTGGTCGACACGTGGCTCGAGCAGAAGAACGTCGCCGCCCTGGTCGACGGCGTGGCAGCCGCCAACGTGCCGATCGAGCTGGCCTACCGCCGGCTCCGCGAGGGGCGGATCGGCACCCGCAACGGTGTCGTCGTCGCCCTCGACTCGATGCACCCGCGCTGGGATCCCAAGCACCTCTGGATGACGCCGGTGACGCAGGCGGTCGCGGTGCAGATGATCGGCAACGCGCCGTACGCCGACCACCTCGAGCGGATGGAGCCGACGCTCAGCCCGGTGACCCTGGCGCCGAACCGCGCCGGCATGGACCGCGCGATCGGTTGGGGCGAGGACTCGATGAAGGCCCTCGACCCCCTGCTGGAGGCGCTGACCGCCCCGGTCTGGTGGGACGGCGAGCGGCCGTCGTACGACGCGACGCCGGAGAAGCAGCGCCGGACGTCACTCGCACCGTCGATGTCGTCGGTGCTCGAGGCCTACGGGCGTCAGCGTGACTGGTGGCAGCGCACCCGCGGCCGGTTCCTGACCTGAGTCAGGCCTTGGCGGCGTTGAGCGCGGCCTTGATCATCGGCAGCTGCAGCGGCAGGCGGCCGTAGGCGACCGCCCTGAACGTCGGGCTGCCGAGGCGGCGAGCGTCGTCGGCCATCTTCAGGTTGCCCGGGAAGACGCCGACGAGAAGCGCAGCGCTCGCGAGTCCGGCGACGCGGCGCGTGGGCGGGAACAGCATGCCCAGCGCACACGCGATCTCAGCAACGCCCGAGCCGATGATGATCTCGCGGTGGGCCGGCACGAAGTCGGGCATGAGCGGCTCGAACACGTTGGGCTTGACCAGGTGCAGCGTGCCGGAAGCGAGGAAGGCACCGGAGACGATCCTGGCGCCGAGCGGAAGAGAGGCCATGACGCAACGCTACTGCTGTGCGACCGCTGCGGGAACGGGTCAGAACATGATCGTCGAGAACCGTGCGGTCTCGACGAAACCCGCACGCGCGTAGGCAGCGCGCGCCGGGTGGTTCCACTCGTTGACGTAGAGCGACGCGGTCGGCGCGATCTCGGAGAGCACCAGCTCCGCAACGCGTGCCATGCCGGCCGCAGCCAGGCTCTTGCCGCGCCATTCCGGGGCGATCCAGACACCCTGGATCTGGGCTGCGTGCGGGGTGACGCTCGCGACCTCGGCCTTGAACACCACCCGGCCCGCGTCGTCGAACCGGGCGAACGACCAGCCGCGGTTGACCAGCTGCCGCACCCGGGCGCGATAGAGCGGCCCGCCTCCCCCGGTCTCCGGGGAGACACCGACCTCTTCGGTGTACATCGCGACGCACGCCGGGTAGAGGGCGAGCAGGTCGGCCTCCGTCGTACGCCGGACAAGGGGGTCGCCCGCGATCGCCGGGGCGCCGGTCAGCTCGAGGTGCGGCTGCCGCCAGCGCTCCTCGCGGGGCGGCGCATAGTCGTCCTGAAGCAGGCCCCACAGCCGTTCCACGGCAGGATGCGGGCCGACCAGCGTCGCCCAGGTCGCGGGCAGTCCACGCAGGTGCCGCGCGAAGTCGTCGAGATCCCGCGGGCCTGCCTGGACCGGGACGAGGTTGGCGCCGACGTGCAGCGCGGAGACCAGGTCGCCGTCGACGAACCGTCCGACCACCTCACCGCCCAGCCAGGCAGGGTCGAGACGGGTCATCCGCGCCCGGTAGTCGACGAAGACGTTGACCACAGGATCCTGCTCGGCAAGCGCCAGGAAGGCGGGCACGTCGGCCGAGCCGAGCACGCGCACCTTCGCAGTGGTGGACAACACGAGGCGACTGTAGCCGCCACGCGTTGCGCCGTGAATCACGAAACGGTGACGGCTCCGGTCAGAGTTCGTCGAGGATCGCGCGGCGACGCTCGTCGTGCTCCGCCTGGGTGATCAGGCCCTGCGCCAGGAGCTGCTGCAGCTCGGTGAGCCGCTGCGCCGCAGTGGGACGCGAGCCCTCCGCAGCGGGCGCCGACGGCTGGTCGTGGCGCAGGTTGGACGCGAGGTAGGTCGCGGCGAGACCGTCGTCGTCCAGCAGGGTCATGGCGGTGGCGTCACCGACGTTCATGCCGGAATCGCGTGCCATCCGGCGAGCGGTCGAGACCCGCCAGATCGTGCCGCCGACGCCGAGGATCAGGACCAGAAGCACCCCGACCACGAAGAAGCCGGGGACGCCACCCGCGCTCATGTCGCTGCCGCAGTCGACGGTCCAGTGGTCACCGTCAGTCGACGTGTACGTCGGCAGCTGCCCGTACTCCGGGCAGTCATCGGCGAGGTCGTTCGGAAACGCGTCGGTGGAGTCATCCGCGGCGCTGACGACCGAGAACGGCACCGTCGTCACGAAACCGAGACCTCGGCAGAGCCGCCCTCGACGGGCTCCATCTCCTCCGCGAGGCGCATGGCCTCCTCGATCAGCGTCTCCACGATCTTGGCCTCGGGCACGGTCTTGATGACCTCGCCGCGGACGAAGATCTGGCCCTTGCCGTTACCGCTGGCGACGCCGAGGTCGGCCTCGCGCGCCTCACCGGGACCGTTGACGACGCAGCCCATGACGGCCACGCGGAGCGGGACCTCGAGGCCCTCGAGGCCGGCGGTCACCTGCTCGGCAAGCTTGTAGACATCGACCTGCGCGCGGCCGCAGGAGGGGCAGGAGACGATCTCGAGCTTGCGCGGGCGCAGGTTGAGCGACTGCAGGATCGAGATGCCGACCTTGACCTCCTCGACCGGCGGGGCGGACAGGCTCACGCGGATCGTGTCGCCGATGCCCTTGGAGAGCAGCGCACCGAACGCGGTCGCCGACTTGATCGTGCCCTGGAACGCCGGCCCGGCCTCGGTGACGCCGAGGTGCAGCGGCCAGTCGCCCTTCTCGGCGAGCAGCTCGTAGGCGCGGACCATCACGACCGGGTCGTTGTGCTTGACCGAGATCTTGAAGTCACGGAAGCCGTGCTCCTCGAAGAGGCCGGCCTCCCAGATCGCGCTCTCGACGAGCGCCTCGGGCGTCGCCTTGCCGTACTTCTCCAGCAGGCGCTTGTCGAGCGAGCCGGCGTTGACGCCGATGCGGATGGAGGTGCCGCGGTCCTGAGCAGCGCGCGCGATCTCCTTGACCTGGTCGTCGAAGGCCCGGATGTTGCCCGGGTTGACGCGTACGGCGGCGCAGCCGGCGTCGATCGCCGCGAAGACGTACTTCGGCTGGAAGTGGATGTCGGCGATGACCGGGATGTTGGCCTTGGCCGCGATCGCCGAGAGCGCGTCAGCGTCGTCCTGGCTCGGGCACGCGACGCGGACGATGTCGCAGCCGGCCGCCGTGAGCTCGGCGATCTGCTGCAGCGTCGAGTTGACGTCGGAGGTCAGCGTCGTGGTCATCGACTGCACGCTCACCGGAGAGTCCGAACCGACCCCTACCTTGCCCACCTTGATCTGGCGGGTCTGCCGGCGCGGGGCCAGAACGGGAGCGGGGGCCTCGGGCATGCCCAAGGAGATCGGCGTGCTGGTCGACGTCATGAGGTCAGTCTAGGAGGCGGAGGTCCACCGCATGCATGCACTCGTCGACCATGGCACCCGTAGCGCAGCCGCCGGTGCGCGCGAGGTGGTCGGCCAGGCCTCGCCTGACCGCCTCCATCAAGAACTCACCCTTAGTCATCGGTCGTTGCTGGGCCTCGCGCAGCTGGTCTGCCGTGCGCGACCGGGAGGAACGCGGCTCGGGCTCGCGCAACCACAGAACCTCGTCGACCAACGCGCGAATCCGCAACGACGCGGTCGCGTCGTACGCCTCGAGCACACGCCGCGCTGAGGATGCCTGTGGGGCCCATCGGAGCGACTCGAGGGCACGGTGGGCAACCTGCTGCTCCTCCGTGAGTGGGAGCAGGCGCCAGATGCCCTCGCGCAAGACTGCGTCCGGGTCAGCGTCGATCCGCGGATGGAGTGACGGCAGCGGAAGCAGCTCGCGGGCATGGGCCGCGCCGCGCTGGAGCAGCAGGTCCTGGGTGGTCCAGATGTTCCGTACTGCCGAGAGCGTCAGACCCGTCTCTGCGGCGATCCGGCGATACGACACTGCCGCAGGACCTTCATCGGCAAGGAGACGCATGACGAGCGGGTGCACGAGCTCGGCTTTGACGATGCGATTGGTCAGACGGGGCATGTCGCCAGTGGACCTGACCCGTGGGCGGACCGCGAGTCGTCCTCCACAGGCCCTCCCCGCACGGACCCGGGCGTGGTGCCGGTCATGAGTACGACACGGGTGTGCCGCCATGGCCCGTGCCTCAGGGCGTGGTGCCGGTCATGAGTACGACACGGGTGTGCCGCCATGGCCCGTGCCTCAGCGCATGGTGCCGGTCGTGACTACGACACGACTGTGCCGCGATCATCGCCGGCCATGGTGCGACAAACGGCGCCTGTTGACGACACGGCTGTGTCGCCCTCGCGACTGGGAGCCCTGAAAAATCCCGCACTGTTGGCGGCACACGTGTGCCGCTAGGAGTCTCTCAGCCGTACAGCTTCACCGGGATGATCAGGTCCGCGAGGATCAGCACGACGCCCATCACGACGAACGCCATCGTCATCACGTAGGCGATCGGCAGCAGCCGGGCGACGTCGACGTGTCCGGGGTCGGGGCGGTGGAACACCCGGGCCCAGCCGCGACGGACACCCTCCCAGAGGGCTCCGGCGATGTGGCCGCCGTCGAGCGGCAGCAGCGGCACGAAGTTGAACATGCCGACGAAGAAGTTGAAGCCGGCGATCAGGGAGATCAGGGAGACAACCTTGGCCTGCAGCGGGAAGTCGTCCTGCGCGGCCACCTCACCGGCGAACCGACCGCCGCCGACGATGCTGACCGGGCCGTTGGGGTCGCGCTCCTCGAGGCCGACCAGGGCCATGCCGACATGCCACACCTTCACCGGGAGCACCGCGATGGCGTGCGCGGACTCCTTGACCATGCCGCCCATCTGACCGAGCGTGTACAGCGGGCCACCGTGGTGCGCGACCGTCGTCGGCGTGACGCCGAGGAAGCCGACCGGCGCGAGCTTGCTGGGGTTGGCCGGGTCGAGCGGACGCGGCGTCACCTGCGTGGTGACATCGAGCGTCACCTCGGTGCCATCGCGCTCGACGATGAGCTTCGCCGTCCGGTCGCCGTTGCCGCGGATCATCTCCTGGACCTGTCGCCAGGAGGTGATCTTCTCGCCGTTCCAGGAGAGGAACCGGTCACCCTTCTGCACACCCGCAGCGGCCGCCGGCGACGGGTGCTCGCGTAGCTCTGCAGGGGTGCACTCGCGCTGGTCCTGCGAGGCCGGCACGACGCAGCCCGACACCTGCGCGACGACCGGGCTCACACTCGGGTCCGCATCGTTGCCGACCGTGGCGAAGACGCCCCAGAACAGGAAGAACGCGATGGCGAGGTTGACCGTCGGGCCGCCGGCCATGACGACGACCTTCTTCCACCAGGTCATCTTGTAGAACAGGCGCGGCTCGTCCTCGGGCCGGACGAGCTCCCACTCAGCGGCACGCGCGTCGGAGATGAGCTGGGTGAACAGACCCGTGTTGGACTTGCGGATCTTCAGCACCTGATTGCCGTCGGCGTCGGTCTCGACCTCATCGGCCAGCTGTGCGGCTCCGGGCGGCAGCATGCCGATGATCTTCACGTAGCCGCCGAGCGGGATCGCCTTGACGCCGTACTCGGTCTCGCCGACCTGCTTGCTCCAGACCGTGGGTCCGAAGCCGATGAAGTACTGCGTGACCTTGCCGCCGAAGGCGCGCGCGGGGACCATGTGACCCACCTCGTGCAGCCCGATCGAGGCGAGCATGGCGACCACGAAGACGAGGACGCCGAGCGTGTAGTAGAGCAGGGCCATCAGGATCCTTCGATGAACGTGCGCGCCGTGGAGCGGGCCCACGCGTCGGCAGCGAGGACGTCGTCGACGGTGAGTGCGCCCTTCGAGGGTACGTCGTGGGCGTGCAGCACGCGGGCGACCGTCGGGACGATGTCGACGAACGGCAGGCGACCGGTGAGGAACGCATCGACGGCGACCTCGTTGGCGGCGTTGTAGACCGCCGGAGCCGTGCTCCCCCGCTGCCCGGCCTCGCGTGCCAGCGACACCGCCGGGAAGGCCTCGTCGTCGAGCGGGAAGAACTGCCAGGTCTCCGGCCTGGTCCAGTCACAGCCGGGCGCAGCACCGGGGACGCGGTCGGGCCACTCGAGACCGAGCGCGATCGGGATCATCATCGTCGGCGGGCTGGCCTGCAGGATGGTCGAGCCGTCGATGAACTCCACCATCGAGTGCACCACGCTCGTCGGATGGACGACGACGTCGATCCGGTCGAACGGCAGGCCGAAGAGCAGGTGTGCCTCGATCACCTCGAGGCCCTTGTTGACGAGCGTCGCCGAGTTGACCGTGATGACCGGGCCCATCGCCCACGTCGGGTGGTTGAGCGCCTGCTCACGGGTGACACCGGCGAGCTCTTCGCGGGTCTTCCCGCGGAACGGGCCACCGCTGGCCGTGAGGACCAGCCGCTTCACCTCGTCGCCGCGGCCGGCCCGCAGGCACTGGGCGATCGCGGAGTGCTCGGAGTCGACGGGGACGATCTGGCCCGGCTTGGCGCGCTCCAAAACCAGCGGTCCGCCGATGATCAGCGACTCCTTGTTGGCGAGCGCGAGGGTGGTGCCGGCCTCGAGCGCCGCGAGCGTGGGGCGCAGGCCGACGGCACCGGTGATGCCGTTGAGGACGACGTCACACGGCAGGGCGGCGGCCTCCGTCGAGTCCTCCTCCCCCAACCCGGAGTACGCCGGGCGGAACTCCGCCACCTGCTGCTCGAAGAGCTGCACGTTGGAGCCACCCGCCGTCAGGCCGACGACGCGGAACCGATCCGGGTTGGCCCGCACCAGATCGAGAGCCTGGGTGCCGATCGAGCCCGTGGATCCGAGGATGACGATGTCGCGGCGGGAGGTCACAGGGCGACGACCTCTCCGGCACCGAGAGCCGCGACGAGACGCCCCGCCTCGGAGTCGTGCGCGACGACGTCGCGGGTCAGCACGGTGGCGCCCGCGAGCGACAGAGCGGTCGCATCTCCGGCCACGTCGACGACCGGCGCCGGGTTCGTCCGGCCCGCCTTCAGCGCGAACTGCCACTCCAGCTGCCACACCGGGTCGACCGGCTCCGGACCGTGGAGCAGCGCAGGCACACCGGCAACCGGGTCGATCGAACCGTCGGTCAGCACCATCGCTGCGCCCTCGTTGGAGTCGGAGACGACCGCACCGAGCCGCAGGGTCGCCAGGACCGAGAGTGCACGCAGCAGCGGGTCGCCGAGACCGATCGCGACGACCTGCCCCGGAGCGAGGTCGAAGCTGCGCATGGCGCCGGCGAGCGCCCCGACCTCCTCGAGCAGCGCCGCGACGTCGTACGTCCGGTCGGCGGTGCTCAGCGCGGGCGAGGACGCCTCGCCGTTGATCACGCGACGGTCGAGCGCGTGGTAGCAGAGGTTGGTGGTGCCGGGGCGGTCGGCGCCGGGGGCGCGGAACCAGGTCAGGTCGGTGCGGGTGGCCACGGGACGAGCCTAGAGGCAGCCACCGACCACGCGCGGGGTAGGTTGTGCCGCCGCGACGACGCACCTGGTTGCGCGGCGCTGGAGCGGGAGGAAGACCAGTGGAGCTGTACGACGCCATCAACCGTCGACGGGACACGCGTGCCGAGTTCAACGGCGCACCGATCGACGACGAGGTGCTGACGCGGGTCCTCTCCGCAGCCCACGCCGCCCCGAGCGTCGGCATGACGCAGCCGTGGGACTACATCCTGGTCCGCTCCGACGAGACGCGTCGGGCCTTCCGCGAGCACGTGATGGCCGAGCGCGAGGTCTTCGCCAACTCGCTCGAGGGCGAGCGCTCGGAGACGTTCCAGAAGATCAAGGTCGAGGGCATCCTCGAGTCGTCGCTCGGTGTCGTCGTCGGCTACGACCCGACCCGCGGCGGCACCAACCCCCTCGGGCGCCACGCGATCGCGGACGCCGGCCTCTACTCCGCGGTCTGCTCGATCCAGAACTTCTGGCTCGCCGCCACGCAGGAGGGACTCGGCGTCGGCTGGGTCTCCTTCTACCGCGAGGAGTTCCTGCGCGATCTCGTCGGCATGCCGGAGCACGTGCGGCCGATCGCCTGGCTCTGTGTCGGCCCGGTCTCCGAGCTCCCGGACGTGCCGGACCTCGAGCGCTTCGGCTGGCGCCACCGCTCCCCGCTCGACACGGTGCTCCACGAGGAGCGCTACACCGAGCGCTGACCGTCGTCGCCTAGCCTGCTCCGCATGAGGCGCAGGCGCGGGCAGGTCGTCGAGATCCACGATCTCGCGGACTTCGACGGACGCGTGCGCGCAGGCGTCGGGTCGATGTCGGGATGGGTGCTCAGCGGGCTCGACCTGCGCGAGCGCGGCTCCGAGCTGAGCCACTGCCGTGTGGCGGGCGCGATGTTCCTCGGCTGCTCGTTCCGCAACGGCGACGAGTCGTCGCTCGCCGCGCGCGGAGCGCTCGTCTTCCCCGCGATCCCGACGGTGCCGGTCGACACCTGGCCCTCCCGGCTCTACTCCCCCGACGACCTCTACGACACCCCGTCGTACGTCGACTCGCTCGACGCGCGTGCGTACGCCTGGTCGCGCGATCCCGGGCGCGAGCCGGCCCTGGCCCGGGCCCTGCACGACCACGGGATCGAGACCGCGCTGGCGGCGTGGATCAAGGGACGCTCACTGGTCGGCGTGATGGGCGGTCACGCCGCCGAGCGAGGCTCGGCTGACTACACCGACGCCGCACGCCTCGGGCTGGGTCTCGCCGGCTCACGCACCGTGGCCACCGGAGGCGGACCGGGTGCGATGGAAGCGGCCAACCTCGGCGCCTGGCTGTCGCGTCATCCGGCCGACGTGCTCGAGGAGGCGCTCGCCCTCCTCGGCCGGGTGCCGTCGTTCCGACCGGATATCGGGCCGTGGGTCGATGCCGCGTTCGAGGTGCGCGACCGGTGGCCCGACGGCGGCGAGTCGCTCGGCATCCCGACCTGGCACTACGGCCACGAGCCGCCCAACGCATTCGCGACGTCGATCGCGAAGTACTTCGGCAACCCGGTGCGCGAGGCGATCCTGCTGCAGATCTGCAACGCCGGCATCGTCTTCCTGCCGGGTGCCGGCGGCACGGTCCAGGAGATCTTCCAGGACGCCTGCGAGAACTACTACGCCGACGAGTCGTCCGTCGCACCGATGGTGCTCGTGGGGCGGACTTACTGGACCGAGACCTTCCCAGCCTGGCCGCTGCTGGAGTCGCTGGCGCAGGGACGTCCGATGGAGCCGCACGTGCACCTGGTCGACACCGTCGACGAGGCGGTCAGCCTGCTGGGCTGATCGACGGGCTGATCGACGGGCTGATCACCACTGGATCTGCTCGTGCGGCTCGTTCTTCGGCTCGAGCTCGACGTCCTTGGCCTTGGCCGCAGCGCGGTTCTTCGCCTCGACATCGTCGATCTTCTGGTCCTCGGACCGGTCGTCATTGCTCGACGAGGCGTCCTTGATCTGGTCCTCGAGCCGCTTCTCGAGCGCGTCGTTGCAGCCGGTGCCGAGGATCGCGGTCCGTCCGTCGCGCAGGGCGATCTGCCGGTCGGCGTTCTCCCCGTCGGCCTCGGCCTTCTTCGCGATCGCCTCGTGGGTCAGCGCCAGGTCCACGCGCACGTCGCACATGCGGTCGCCCGGCACGTCATCGAGCGCCCGGTTGAACGCCGCCACGGCAGTCTCGTACTCCTTCGCCCGGTACGCCGCGGTGCCGGTGTTGAACGGAGCGATCCACGGCGACACGACGCCGAGGTCGTGGGCACCCTCGAACGCCGAGCGGGCGTCGGCGTACCTGCCGGAGTCGTAGTCGTCGCGGCCGGAGGCGTTGCCGTGGACCAGGAGCCAGAGGCCCGCGGCCACGACCAGCGCGACCAGTGCGGGCAGCGCGCCCATCACCAGGAGCCGGCGGCGCTCGTCGTCGATCTGGATCATCCGGCGACCTCCTTCGCCTCACGCCACGCGAGTACGTCGAGGCGCAGCTCGACCAGTGCCAGCGCAGCCAGCAGGATCGCCAGGATCCAGTAGAGCTCGAAGTCGTCCTTGCCGTCCTCGGTGAGGTTCTGCGAGTCGTGCGAGAGACCGACCGCCCAGTCCGTGAGGGAACCAGTGCCGCCGCGGTAGGCGTAGTCGACGCCGAGCTGACCGGCGATCTTCTTCAGGTTCGTCTCGTCGATCCGGCTGCGCGCGTCCTCACCGGTAGCCAGGTTGCGGACGAAGGTCCACGGCGGTTCGCCGCCGGTCGGCATCCGGCCACCCTGGCTGGTGCCGTAGCCGAGCACGGCGCCGTCGTCGACGTACTTCTTCGCGACGGAGAACGAGCGCTGCCTGGCGCCGGCCTTGGTGTTCTCACCGTCGCTGAGGAAGATCACGACCCGGCGCCGGTCGGGGTGCTGCCGCGCCGCCTGGGACAGGACGGTGGTCATCAGGTCGAGCGGGCGGTCCATCGTCGTGCCGGTGCCGGCCATCATCGGTTCGCGGGTGATGCCGGTGATCGCCCGCTGCACGGCTGCACGGCTGTCCGTGAAGGCCAGGTCGACCTTGGCGTCGTGGCCGAAGCCGATCATCCCGAAGCGCGCGTACGGCAGCGCCTTGGTGATCTCGGTGAGGTCCTCGCGGACACCCTCGAGGCGCGAGCGGGCGCCGGCGTAGTCGAGGGCCGACATGCTGAGCGTCTCGTCGACGACGAGGAGCACCTCGAGGTCGTTGCCGACCGGCTTCTCGGCGGTGACGGCACCGCCGATGCCCGGCCGGAAGGCGATGAGGACGGCGAGGACGGCCATCGCGATGCGGATGTTCCAGTTCGGCTTCATCGGAACAGCCCTCGCAGTCCGGCGAGCAGCAGGCCACCGAGGCCCAGCAGCACGATCACCGTCGGCAGGAAGGGTCCGTCGCGGTGCAGCGGCGTCGGGGGCGGGTCCAGGCGGATCGCCTCGCGCGACCACACGGTGTCGATCGGGTCCGGGCCCGTCACGACCTCTCCCCCGGTCAGCTTGGCGGCGGCCGTGAGGTCAGCGAGCCCTGCGGCCGATGCACCCGCCGGTACGACGTACACCGTCACGCCACGGTCGCGGGCGATGCCTGCTGCCTCGGCGAGGTCGATGACGGAGTCGGTCGACGAGCCGGTGCCGATCAGGACGATCGCGCGGCCTCGCTGGGACTTGGGGGCGTCGAACGCCTTCGCGCAGGTGACCAGGCCGTCGCCGGTGGCGGCACCGGTCGTGCCGCTCGTCTTCGGGTCGGCGAGAGCCGTGCGGGTCTCCGCGAAGACCGCGTCGGCGCGGTCGAAGTCATCGGTGAGCGCGAGCAGCTCCGCCGTCGTCGCCTGGAATCCCTGCATGCCGATCCGCAGCTTCTCCTTGCGGAGGACGGGCACGAGGTCGTGGACCTCGGCAAGGGCCGGGACCGTGCCGGACCGGGCAGCCGGGGTCAGGTCGACGCAGAGCTCGAGGTCGCCCGGCTTGGCGGGCTTGTCGACGACCTCGGTGTGCATCGGTCGCGCGGCCAGCCACACCGAGCCGATGAGCACGAGCACCACCGAGACCAGCTGGACCTGCGTGAGCAGGAGCTGCTGGCGGGCGAGCACCTGGAACCGCGGCAGCGCCCGCAGCCGCGACGCGTGCCCGATCGGCAGGCCGACCGGGGTTTCCGGGTCGGGGACGAACCGCACCAGCAGCGCGTAGGCGAGCGGCAGCAGCACGAGGAGCAGCAGGAGCAGGAGGGGCCACTTCAGGTCCATGTGCGCACCAGCTCCCGGGCCTGCTGGAGGCTGCGCCCGAAGTCGTCGAGGGAGGCCTCTCCCGGGGCGAACTCGGGCGGGTACATCAGCGCGATGGCCTCGGCCACCCGCGGGTGCGGGGAGGCCCGGAGCTCCTCCAGCGTCATCGACCGTGCCGGCACGTCGCTCACCTCGCCGACGAACGTGCGGACCTGCGCACTCATCTGCTGGAAGCCGATACGCAGCGGCATCCGGCCTGCGCGGACCGCCTGGTCGATGCGGTCCAGCTCCTGCAGCCGGCGGCCGCGGACCGAGTCCGCGGGGTTGCGACGGGAGACGAACTCCTCCTCTGCCTCGGGCACCGTCCGGCCCGCGAGCAGGACGACCCACGCGTAGTAGGCGACGACGGCCAGCACCAGGAGGTACGGCAGCCACGTCCACGGCCCGGCGTACGCCGCGGGGCCGACGAAGTCATCGGCGGCGCGCATGGCGGTGGTGCTCCAGGAGGTCGAAGACGGTCTTGATGACGTTCGCTTCGTCGGTCACGTGCGCGTGCACGATGCCGAGCGCGTCGAGCTGCCGCTTGAGGGAGGTGGCGTCGGCGACCAGCAGGTCGGCGTACTGGCGGCGGAGCTCCTCGTCGTCGGCGATCCAGGCCGGGAGCGGCTTGCCCGTGTCGACGTCGGTGAGGACGTCGAGGGCGAGCGCCTCGGCGGTCGGGTCAATGCCGCCGACCGTCACGAAGAGCACCTCATGCTGGACGGCAAGTCGCTTCATCGCGGTCAGCGCGGCGGCGTCGAGCTCCCAGGCGTCGCAGACCAGGGCCAGGACGGTACGCCGACGGACCGTGCGCACCACGTAGTCGACGAGTGCCGCCAGATCGGAGGCACCGCCCGTGGTCGTGGTCGCGTCGTGCACCGCCTGCAGACCGCGCTCGAGCGGCAACTCACCCCGCTGGGGACGCAGCAGGTGCTGCTCGTCGGCATCACCCCACGCGACCCCGACGAGGTCGCCGTGGCGCACCGCCAGCCAGCCGAGGACGCCGGCCACCATGACCGCGAGGTCCCGCTTGGGGACGTCGCGTTCGTGCAGGGCCGCCATGCTCCGACCCGTCGACACGACGAGCTGGATCGTGTGCTGGCGCAGTGCGGCGTACCGCTTGACCAGGAGGGCCCGCGAGCGCGCGGACGCCTTCCAGTCGATGTCCTTCACGTCGTCGCCGCGGACGTACTCGCGCAGGTCGTTGAAGTCCATGCTCCGCCCGGCGTGCAGGGCGGCGTACTCCCCCTCGAGGAGGCCACGCACCTTGCGGTGTGCGTGGATGGAGAGGCGGGCCTTGACCCGCGTGAGGTGGACGGTCACCGGATCAGGGGCTGGGGACGGTCTTCACGACGGCGTCGATGATGTCCTCGACCCGCACCCGCTCGGCGAGCGCCTCGAACGAGAGGTGCACGCGGTGGCGGAGCACGCCGTGGCGCAGCGTCCGGACGTCCTCGGGCAGGACGTGGTTGCGGCCGCTCATCAGCGCCAGCGCACGCGAGGCCTGGAAGAACGCGACGGTCGCGCGCGGCGAGGCGCCCATGTCGACGTACCCGCGCACGTCGGCGGGCAGCGCCGCGCCTCGGGTCGCCGCGACGAGGCTGGCGACGTAGCGCTTGACCGACGGGTCGACGTACACGCGACGGGTGAGGGCGTGCAGCCAGGCGATGTGGTCGTGGCCGACGACGGCGGTCGCCGACGTGTCGCGGCCGAGGGTGCCGTTCTCGATGCGCTCGAGGACCTGGACCTCCTCGTCGATGCTCGGGTAGTCGAGCACCTCCTTGAGCAGGAAGCGGTCCATCTGCGCGCGCGGGAGGACGTAGGTGCCCTCCTCCTCGATCGGGTTCTGCGTGGCGAGCACCATGAACGGCTGCGGCAGCTTGTGGATGACGCCGGCGATCGACGTCTGGCTCTCCTGCATCGCCTCGAGCATGGCTGACTGCGTCTTGGCACTCGCCCGGTTGATCTCGTCGAGCAGCACGAAGTTGGCGTGCACCGGACCGAGCTGGGTCTCGAACGTGTGGTTGCGCGGGTCGTAGACCTGGGTGCCGATGATGTCGCTGGGCAGCAGGTCGGGCGTGCACTGGATACGGGAGAACTCCGCCTGCACACTCGCGGCGAGGGTGCTGGCGGCCAGCGTCTTGGCCAGGCCCGGCACCGACTCGACGAGGATGTGGCCCTCGGCGAGCAGCGCCACGAGCAACGCGGTGCGCAGCCGCTCCTGGCCCACGACGCGCCCGGAGAACGCGTGCTGGACGGCGGCCAGGATCTCGCCGGCCTGGGCCAGCTCCTCCGGCTCGATCACGGGTGCGGTGGGTGCGACGTTGGTCTCGGAAGCACCGGCATGGCTGGACACGAGCGCCACCCTAGTGCGTCGAGCCCCGGGTTTTGACCGGTTGATTCCCGGGTTTTTCCCGGTTGATTCGCGGGTGTTGTCAGGAGGCGCGGCGCAGCAACGGCCGCGGGCGGTCCGCGATGACCTCGCGATAGTGCGCGACGAGCGTCTCGTTGACGGCGTACCAGCTCCGGCTCTCGACGCAGGTCCGGGCGTACGCCGCCATCCGCGAGCGCAGCAGGTCGTCCTCGACGAGCTGGCGCACGTACGCCGCCATGGCCGCGCCGTCACCCGGCGGGAAGAGGAAACCAGCGCCCGGGTCGACCACGTCGATCGGGCCACCCTGCTCGGGAGCGACGACCGGCAGACCCGAGGCCATCGCCTCCTGCAGCGACTGTCCGAACGTCTCGTGGCGTCCGGTGTGGACGAAGACGTCGAGGCTCGCATAGGCGGACCCGAGGTCCGCGCCGTGGAGCATGCCGAGGAAGTGCGCATTCGGAAGTGCCTTGCGCAGGTCGCTGTCAGACGGACCCCCGCCCACCACCACGACCTGGATCCCCTCGATGCCATCGAGGTGCGCGAGCAGCTCGATCTCCTTCTCGGGAGCGAGGCGGCCCACATAGCCGACCAGGAGCTCGCCCGCCGGAGCGAGTCGCTCGCGGAGTGCCTCGTCACGGTGCGCGGGGTCGAACTGCACCAGGTCGACCCCTCGCTTCCACGTGCCCAGCCCCGGAACGCCGAGGCCCTCGAGCTGCTTCAGGCTGGCGCTGGACGGCACCAGCGTGCGGTCGACGCTCGTGTGGATCTTGCGGGTCAGCGCCGACATCGCGAGCGCACCACCGGGGATGCCATACCGCTCGGCGAACCCGATCATGTCGGTCTGGTAGATCGCGACCGTCGGGATGCCGAGCTCGCTCGCGGTGCGCGCCGCCTGGTAACCGAGCGTCGCGGGCGAGGCGATGTGGACGACGTCCGGCCGGAACGCGTGCATCACCTTCCGGAGCCGGCGGCGCGTCTCGAGGCCGATGCGGAAGTCCTTGTAGAACGGCAGCCGCGCGCCGCGCACGATGGTGACGCGGAAGCCGGCGTACGTGTCGGGGCCGGTCGGCGCGACGAGCTCCGCGACGTGGCCCTGGTCCGCGAGGTGGTCGAGCACGCGGCGTACGGAGTTGGTGACGCCGTTGACCTGCGGGAGGAACGACTCGGCGACGACGAGGACGCGGAGTCCGTCCATCCGGATCGGCGTGATGTCGTGGACCTCGGCCTGGTGCTTGCGGTTCATCGGAATCTCCCTTCGGGAGACGGCGGCGCCGTCGGTCCCGGCACCTCGTACGCCGCTCACGCTAGGACCGCGGTCTGGCCGCGTCCGGTGCTCCGCGTTGACGGCAGGTGAATGTCGCGCGACCACGGCGTCACCGGCACGTGACCCGCCCCACGTCAGCCTCGCTCGAGCTCGCGCTTCAGGTTGCGCAGCGTGCGCGCGATGTTGCCGCGCTGGAACGCCGCGAAGCTCGCGCGGCCCGTCGCCAGCGGATCGAAGACCCGCACGCCAAGGTCCGGCCAGCGCGTCCGCCCGTCGTGCCAGATCTCGGTGACCAGCGTGCCGCCGTCGCGGGCCTCGAAGGCGTACTCCCACGATGCGACGGAGACCGGCAACAGAAGCGGGGCGAGGCCATAGCGATTCACGTCGAAGGCGAAACGGCGCCCCCGCTCGGCGGCGGTCACCGTGCAGCGGGTCTGCCAGCGGGCCGGTCCACGCTTGTTGCTCCCGACGAAGTGCATCCCGACGTACGCCGCGTCGTGCGGCCGGGCGACGGCAGCCCCCGTGTTCTCCGGACTCCAGCGCCCCATCTGGGTCACGTCGCTGATCGCGTCGTAGACCACTTCGGGCGCCACCTCGATCCAGATCGACCCGGCAACGGTCATCTCGCGCGTCATGGCCGAACCGTAGTGTGCGTGGCATGGCTGACGACTGGGAGACGCGAATCTCGGCGTTCTGGGAGACCGTTGATCTTTCCGATCGGGATGGAGCGGTCAACGCGATGCTGGCGCTGTGCGCCGAGCGCGCCGCCGACGACCCGGCGGCGGCGTTCGAGCTCGGCGGTGTCCACGACTCGACGGGGTTCGAGGAGGAGGCGAACAGGCATTACCTGCGCGCTCGCGCGCTCGGACTGTCGGGGGCTCGCCTGGCCCAGCTGAACATCCAGCAGGGCTCGACCCTGCGCAACCTCGGCCAATTCGACGAGGCGATCGCGATGCTGGAGGCCACGCAGGCAGACCCCTCCATCGGCGATGCCCGCGCGGTCTTCCTCGCGCTCGCGCTGCGCGACGTCGGGCGTCACGACGAAGCGATCCGGCTGCTCATCGAGGCGCTCGTGCCGCATCTGCCGAGGTACCGGCGGTCAGCGACGGACTACGCGCGGGCGCTGACCACACCCGACGTGGCGAGCTGACTACTCAGCCGCGGCGAGCTGACCGCAGGCCGCGTCGATGTCGCTGCCGCGGGTATCGCGGAGCGTCGTGGCGATGCCGGAGTCGTTGAGGCGCCGGACGAACTCGTCCATGTCCTCCTCGCGCGACCGCGTGAACTGCGACCCCGGGATGTCGTTGAGCGGGATCGGGTTGATGTGCACCCAGCCGGTGCCGCGGCCGTTGGCAGAGAGGACCTCAGCCAGCAGGTCGGCGCGCCAGGCCTGGTCGTTGATGTCGCGCATCATGGCGTACTCGATCGACACGCGGCGGCCCGTCTTCTCGAAGTACTCGTACGCCGCGGCGACGGTCTCCTCGACGGAGAACTTCGTGTTGATCGGAACCAGCTCGTTGCGCAGCTCGTCGTCGGGCGCATGCAGGCTCAGCGCCAACGTGACGGGGATGCCCTCGTCGGCCAACTGCTTGATGCGCGGCACGAGGCCGACGGTCGAGACCGTGACGTGGCGTGCGGACAGGCCAAGACCAGCCGGCGCCGGGTCGGTCAAGCGGCGCACGGCGGCGACGGTCGCCTTGTAGTTGGCGAGCGGCTCCCCCATGCCCATGAAGACGACGTTGGAGAGGCGACCCGGTCCCCCGGCGACGTCGCCGTTGGCCATCGCGCGGGCGCCGACGATGACCTGGTGGACGATCTCGGCGGTCGACATGTTGCGCTGCAGGCCGCCCTGGCCGGTCGCGCAGAACGGGCAGGCCATGCCGCAGCCGGCCTGGCTCGAGATGCAGATGGTGGCGCGGTCCTTGTAACGCATCAGGACCGACTCGACGAGCGAGCCGTCGAAGAGCTTCCACAGGGTCTTGACCGTCTTGCCGCGATCCGCCTGCTGCTCGCGGATCGGCGTCATGAGGTCCGGAAGCAGCGCGTTGACCAGGCCGTCGCGCTGAGCCGCGGGGAGGTCGGTCATCTCCGCCGGGTCGTGTACCAGACGGCCGAAGTAGTGCGTCGACATCTGCTTGGCTCGGAAGCCGGGCAGGCCCATCTCGGTGAGGAGCTCCTTGCGGCCCGCCTCGTCGAGGTCGGCGAGGTGCCGCGGCGGCTTGCCGCGGCCACGCGGGGCCTCGAAGACGAGGGGCAGGGTCTGGAACTTCTCACTCATGACCCTGCGATTCTCCCATCCCTCTGGAGGCACGCCGAATCGCGCAGTCTGGGGTCACTCCGCTCGGAACGTCAGGCCCGCGTCGCCTCGCGTGATCACGAGCGTCTTCTCCGTGATCCGGTACGTCGTCCGGCCGGTCAGCACGCTGCTCACCTCGTCGTCCAGGGCGTGACGTGCGGGGTCCGCACACGCCATCAGGGTCCGCATGTGGGGCATCCACCGGATCCCGCCGCCCGCCACCTCCACGTCCGCCCCGAAGCCGTTGCAGAGCCCGCTCACCTGCACCACGTCCGTGCCCTCCATGCGGAGCACCACCGGCGGCCCGGCGGGCACCGAGCTGGCGGTGTCGCCACTGGTCAGGCCGTCGAGCACCCAGCGGGTCCGCCGCAGGTCCTGATCGGGATGCACGGCCGTGCGCGGAAGGATCGTGAGGACGACCTCCCCCGCCGTGATCGTCTGCTTCTGCCAGTCGATCGTGGCGGGTCGCGCGAAGAGGCCGGCGAGCCAGGCGTCCTGGTCCATCCGGGGCTTCGGGCAGCCCATCTCGGTGCTGGCGAGCGGCCCGACCGTCAGCGTCGAGCCGTCGATGGCGTACGTCCCGCTCATGCCGTTGCAGCCCGCGCGCATCCCGAAGCGGCCGTCGGCGAACGAGAGCCGGATCTCGGTGCCCCGGACGACGGCGTGCGGCTGCCCGCCGTCGGTGACCGCCGTGACGACGTAGTCACCCGCCAGCGTCGGCATGAGCCCGGGATCGTGGCTGCCCTCGGAGCCACAGGCAGCAGTCGAGATGGCGAGCGCGAGGACGACGAGCAGCTTCATGCAGGTCTGACGCCCGAGCCCACGTCCGGGTTCCGTCCGGACTACCGCGTGAAGACGAGGTAGTGCAGCAGCAGCCAGATCGGGGCCACCGTGGCGAGGAGCGAGTCGAGCCGGTCCATCAGGCCACCGTGGCCCGGGATGATCTGGCTCATGTCCTTGATGCCGAGGTCGCGCTTGATGACCGACTCGCAGAGGTCACCGAGCGTCGCCATCGTGACCGCGATCAGGCCCAGCAGGATGCCGACCCACCAGTCGCCGTCGAGGAGCCAGGTGACCAGCGCGATGCCGGCAGCGACGCAGAAGAGCGTCGAGCCCGCGAAGCCCTCCCAGGACTTCTTCGGGGAGATGACCGGAGCCATCGGGTGCTTGCCGAAGAGGACGCCGGCGATGTAGCCACCGATGTCGGACGCGGCCGTGACCAGCACGAACGCCACGACACCGAGCACGCCGTAGTCGACCCGGTCGGTCCACTGCGCGGTGCCGTCCTCGCGGAGCAGCAGGGCGACGAACGAGCCCAGGAACGGCAGGTAGATCAGCGCGAAGACCGCCGCCGTGGCGTTCTGGACGTAGCCCTCCACGCCGCGACGGAGCAGGTGCAGCATGATCGCGAGCGCGGTCACCGCCGTCGCGGTCACCAGCGCGGGAGCGCCCCAGACGAAGGCGACCGCGACCATGACGACGCCGCCGATCATCAGCGGCTGCTCGGGAAGATCGATGCCCTTCGCCAGGAAGCCCTTGCGGAGCTCCCAGACGGCCACGACGACCGCAGCCGCCACGATGAACATGAACGCCGGCTTCCAGAACGCGAGCGATACAGCGATCGCGGCGAGCAGAACGACGGCAGACGTGACCGCGGCCTTCAGGTCGCGGCCAGCGCGGCCGTGGTCCTTCGGCGGGGCGGGAGTGGAGGTCGTCACAGGCGAACTCTCTCAGACCTCGAGGAGTTCCGCTTCCTTGGTCTTGAGCATGTCGTCGATCGCGTCGACGTGCTTCTTCGTGGTCGCGTCGAGCTTCTTCTCGGCACCGGTGACGTCGTCCTTGCTGACCTCGCCGTCCTTCTCGAGCTTCTCCGCGGCCTGCTTGGCCTTCTGACGGACCTGACGAACGGCGATGCGACCCTGCTCGGCCTTCTCCTTGGCCTGCTTGACGAACTCCTTGCGGCGCTCCTCGGTGAGCTCGGGGAAGACCGCGCGCAGCACCTTGCCGTCGTTCGACGGGTTGACGCCGAGGTCGGAGTCGCGGATGGCCCGCTCGATGGCACCCATCGCGGTGATGTCGAACGGCGCGATCAGGATCGTGCGCGCGTCCTGCGAGGTGAAGGTGGCCAGGCCGGAGAGCGGCGTCTGCGTGCCGTAGTACTCCGCCGTCAGCTTGTTGAAGACCGTCGGGGTGATGCGGCCGGCGCGGATCGTGGCGAACTGCTCGCGGGTCGCCTCGACCGACTTGGCCATCTTCTGGTCGGCCTCGTCGAGGATGCTGTTGATCGGCACGGTCTTCTCCTGGTGTGTGCTGGTGCAGTGCGAAGCCCGGCGTACGGGCGAACGAGTGGGGCGTCAGCCGGCGCTGACGAGCGTGCCGATCTTCTCACCCATGACGACGCGCAGGATGTTGCCTTCGGGCTCCATGCCGAAGACGACCATGGGCAGCTTGTTCTCGCCACAGAGCGCGAACGCCGTCTGGTCCATGATCTTGAGGCCCTGGGCGATCGCGTCGGTGTAGGTGACGTGGTCGAGCTTGGTGGCGTCGGGGTCCTTGCGCGGGTCAGCGGTGTAGACACCGTCGACGCCGTTCTTGGCGACGAGGACGACGTCGCACTTCGACTCCAGCGCACGCTGCACGGCGACGGTGTCGGTGGAGAAAAACGGCATGCCCATGCCGGCGCCGAAGATCACGACGCGGCCCTTCTCCATGTGGCGGATGGCGCGGCGCGGGATGTACGGCTCGGCGACCTGGCCCATCGTGATGGCGGTCTGCACGCGCGTGTCGACGCCCTCCTTCTCCAGGAAGTCCTGGAGGGCCAGGCAGTTCATCACGATGCCGAGCATGCCCATGTAGTCGGCACGGACCCGGTCCATGCCCTTCTCCTGGAGCTCCGCGCCACGGAAGAAGTTGCCACCGCCGGTCACCACGGCGACCTGCGCGCCCGCGTCGACGATCGACTTGATCTCGCGGGCAACGCCGGCGACGACGTCCGGGTCGACGCCGACCTGGCCGCCACCGAACACCTCACCGGAGAGCTTGAGCAGGACGCGGTTGTAGGCCGGCATGAAGGTCCCTTCGGGGGTCTGACGTGGAGCGGATGCGCGGGGCAAACCTATCGCACGGCCCGGACAGACAACGGGGCCGGTACGACGATCGTCGTACCGGCCCCGTTGGTGCGTGTCAGGCGATGCCTCAGGCACCGACCTCGAAGCGCGCGAACTGGGTGACGGTCGTGCCGGCCGCGTCGAGGACCTGCTTGACCGACTTCTTCGCCTCGAAGACCGACTCCTGGTCGAGCAGGACGATCTCCTTGAAGAAGGCGCCGATGCGACCCTCGACGATCTTGGCGACGGCAGCCTCCGGCTTGCCCTCCTCGAGCGTCTTCTTGGTCAGGACGTCCTTCTCCGCCTCGACGACGTCGGCCGGAACCTGGTCGGCGGTGAGGAACTGGGCCTTGAGCGCAGCGGCCTGCTGAGCAGCCTGCTTGGCGGCAGCCTCGTCACCCGTGTACGCCACGAGGACGCCGAGGGTCGGGGGCAGGTCGGAGGCCTTCTTGTGGAGGTACACCGTGGTGGTGCCCTCGAAGTAGGCGACCTCGCCGAGCTCGATCTTCTCGCCGATGGTGCGGGCGAGCTCGTCGACGGTCTCGCCGACGGTGGTGTCGCCGAGGGCGACCGCGCGCAGCGCCTCGACCGAGGTGGCCTTGGCCTGGTCGGCGGCCTCCGCGATCGCGTTGGCGGCGTTGACGAAGGCCTCGTTCTTGGCGACGAAGTCGGTCTCGGCCTTGAGGCTGATCAGGGCGTTGCCAGCGGCGGCGACGAGGCCGGCGGAGGCCTCACGCTCGGCGGCGCGGGCAGCGGCCTTGGCGGCACCCTTGACGCGGAGCAGCTCGACGGCCTTGTCCAGGTCGCCGTCCGTCTCGTCGAGCGCCTTCTTGCACTCCATCATGCCGGCCTGCGTGATCTCGCGAAGCTTCTTGACGTCGGCAGCGGTGAAAGCCATGTTCTTCTTCCCTCTTGGTTCGTAGAAAAGTCTCGGTTACGCGCGGAACGCGGGCTGTCGTCGAGACGACAGCCCGCGTTTCACATCAGCTTGATCAGGCCTCGGCCGGAGCCTCGGTCGCCTCGGCCGGAGCCTCGGTGGCCTCGGCGGCGGGCGCCTCGGCAACAGCCTCGGTCGTCTCGGCCGGGGCGAGGAGCTCCTGCTCCCACTCGGCCAGCGGCTCCTCGGAGCCGACGGTCTCGGCACCCTCGGCGGCCTTGACGCCGGAGCGGGCGATGAGGCCCTCAGCGGCGGCGTCGGCGATCACGCGGGTCAGCAGGCCCACGGCGCGGATGGCGTCGTCGTTGCCCGGGATCGGGAAGTCGACCTCGTCCGGGTCGCAGTTGGTGTCGAGGATGCCGACGATCGGGATGCGCAGCTTGCGCGCCTCCTCGATGGCCAGGTGCTCCTTCTTGGTGTCGACGACCCAGATGGCCGACGGCACGCGAGTCATCTCGCGGATACCACCGAGGGTCTTCTCGAGCTTGGCGTGCTCCCGCTTCATCTGCAGGAGCTCCTTCTTCGTGCGGCCCGAACCGGCGACCGTCTCGAAGTCGACCAGGTCGAGCTCCTTGAGGCGGTTGATCCGCTGGTGCACCGTCTGGAAGTTGGTGAGCATGCCGCCGAGCCAACGCTGGTTGACGTAGGGCATGCCGACGCGCGTCGCCTGCTCGGCGATGGCCTCCTGGGCCTGCTTCTTCGTGCCGACGAACATGATCGTGCCGCCCTTGGCCACGGTCTCCTTGACGAAGGCGTAGCTGCGGTCGATGTAGGCCAGCGACTGCTGCAGGTCGATGATGTAGATGCCGTTGCGCTCGGTCATGATGAAGCGCTTCATCTTCGGGTTCCAGCGACGGGTCTGGTGTCCGAAGTGGACGCCGCTCTCGAGGAGCTGGCGCATGGTCACGACTGCCATGGTGGTTCTTCTTCCTGGTGTGTCGCCCCGGCCCGTGTACG
This sequence comes from Nocardioides jejuensis, assembly GCF_004337475.1. Lineage (GTDB taxonomy): Bacteria > Actinomycetota > Actinomycetes > Propionibacteriales > Nocardioidaceae > Nocardioides > Nocardioides jejuensis. The sequence goes on from NZ_SJZJ01000022.1 coordinate 29,240, forward strand.
AGTCGCCTTGGCCCGTGAGGGAGGCGCTCCGGGATCCCGGTGCGGATGTGTTTTCAGTTGCTGCCTCCGACGGGTGCCGGTGGCCCTGGCGCCTGCACACCGCTCCGACCCGTCGTGCGACGGAACCGAGGAGCGGAGCCCGCGTGCGACCGGCCCCCAGGGAGGAGCCGTCGCGGTCATCAGGCGCGCGAAGTCAACCCACGGATGGGTTGCCCTCTCAGACTAGTCGTTCACCGGGTCGTGAGCGAATCCGGCGGACTCCGTCTCGCCATCCCGGTTTCCGTGCACAACGGCGGGTCTGGCAGTGCTCCTCCACCGAAGCGGTGCCGCAGACCACCGGGCCTCGAAGCGCGGCGGAGGCTCAGGGCATGTACCTGATCATTCCTGCGCTGCTCAGCACCTTCTCGGTCTTCCCTGCCATCGCGCCGGCGCCGGCGTCCGCGCCTGCCAGCACGCGCGCTCCCACTGGCGTCAACCACGTGGATCCACGCGGCCACGGCGTGTGGCCGGTCGGCGACTCCCCCGCTGTGGTGCACGGGTTCGCCCCTCCCCCGACGCCGTATGCCGCCGGCCACCGCGGCGTGGACCTCGAGGCATCCGTCGGCGCACCGGTGCGTGCCGCACTTGCGGGCCAGGTCGTCTTCGCCGGCCGCATCGCGGGACGCGGCGTGGTGGTCGTCAGCCACGGCGACACACGCACGACCTACGAGCCGGTGACGGCGCTGGCACACGTGGGCGACCGCGTCGCCGCTGGTGCGCCGATCGGCGTGCTGCAGCCGGGTGGTCACTGCCTGCCCGCCAGCTGCCTGCACTGGGGATGGTTGCGCGGCGAGACCTATCTCGACCCGCTCGAGCTCATCGGCGCCACCGGGCCGGTGCGACTCAAGCCCTGGGTGGGACTGCCGGGCGCCGCGTGAGGTGACTCAGGCCCGCGGGTGCGCCTGCTGGTAGGCGGTGCGCAACCGGTCGTTGCTGATGTGCGTGTAGACCTGCGTGGTCGCCATCGAGGCATGACCCAGCAGCTCCTGCACCGTGCGGAGGTCGGCGCCGCCCTCGAGCAGGTGGGTGGCCGCAGTGTGGCGCAGGCCGTGGGGAGCGATGTCCGGGGCACCCGGCACGCTGCTCACCCGGTCATGGACGACCTGCCGCACCACGCGCTGGTCGACCCGGCCGCCGCGGGCACCGAGGAAGAGGGCCGCACCGGATCCGGCGCGTGCGATGCTCGAGCGCTCGGCGATCCATCGGCGCAGCGCGGCCGACGCCGGCTGCCCGAAGGGGACGGTGCGCTCCTTGCGCCCCTTGCCGAAGACGCGCACCACGTTGCGGTCGAAATCGAGGTCGTCGATGTCGAGACCACAGAGCTCCCCGACCCGGATGCCCGTGGCGTAGAGGAGCTCGAGGATCGCCGCGTCGCGGACGCCCATCGGGCCCTCCTCCGCCGCGGTGGCGGTCGCCGTCTCGACGAGCGCGATCGCCTCGTCCTGGCGCAGCACCTCAGGGAGCACCCGATGAGCCTTCGGAGAGGCGAGTCGGGCGCCCGGGTCGGCGGTGATGCGGCCGGTGCGGAGCAGCCACGCGGTGAAGACACGTGCCGAGGTGGCGCGGCGGGCGATCGTGGTGCGTGCCTTGCCGAGTGTCTGTTGTTTGGCGAGCCAGCTGCGCAGCGCCCGCAGATCGAGGTCATCGAGGCTGTCGCCACCGAGGCGGGCGACGTGACCGAGCAACGAGTCCAGGTCGCCGAGGTAGGCACGGACGGTGTGCGGTGTCAGGTCGCGCTCGACCGCCAGGTGCCGCTCGAAGTCGGCGAGCACCGCGGCGTACGCCTCGGGCAACAGCTCGCTCTCCGTCATGCCTCGATCGTAGGGACCGGGGGTCGAGGCACGGGTCAGGCGCGCCCCTGCGGCCCGAGGCGCCAGCCCTCCTCCAGCCGCTCGACGAACTGGTCGCGCGCGAGGAACCCGAGCGCGGTCTGGACGGCAACCAGGCCGAGCCCCGCCGTGCGCGCGATCGACTCGGTCGTGGCCGGACGGCTCACCGGGACGGCGTCGAGCACGCGCGCCTCCCGCGGGCGCAGGACATCTCGCGCACGGGTCTGCCGACATGGCTCGACGATCAGGTGGCTCCCGGAGGCGCCGAGCAGCTCGAGGACCTCGGCACCGGACGTGACCAGCTGGGCAGCCGCTGACCGCACGAGGTCATGCGGACCGGCGGACTGGATGCTGGTCACCGGGCCGGGCACGGCCATCACGGTGCGGTTGAGCCGCTCTGCCCACCGAGCAGTGCTCAATGCCCCGCTGCGGCTGGCCGCCTCGACGACGAGCGTGCCCCGCGAGAGCGCAGCAATGAGCCGGTTGCGGATCAGGAAGCGCACACGCGTCGGCGCGCTGCCAGGCGGCACTTCCGATACCACGGCTCCGTGATCGGCGAGATGCTGGATCAGGCGCGTGTGCGCCACGGGGTAGGGCCGGTCGACGCCACTCGCCAGCACCGCGACCGTCGCCCCGCCCGCAGCCACAGCACCCCGGTGCGCAGCCTGGTCGATGCCGAAGGCCGCACCGGAGATGACGGTCATCCCGCGGGTGACGACATCCCCCGCGACGGCTCGTGCCACCCCCTCGCCGTAGGCGGTCGACGACCGCGAGCCGACGATGGCCACGCTGTCCTGCAGCTGGTCGAGCCTGACGGGGCCGCGGACCCAGAGGCCCAGTGGTGCGCCACCGCGGTCGTGCACCGTGCCCGCCCCAGCCAGGTCGCCCACCTGGGGCGGCCACTCGTCGTCCCCCGGGACGACGAACCGGATGCCGCGTGACTCAGCGCGCTCGAGGTCCCGCCCGGGATCGGCGCCGGCGAGACGTGCGGCCACATCGGTGTGGACTCCCTCGAGGTCACATTCCTCGGTCAGCGCGGCAAACAGGCGCACGGCTCCCATCTCCTCGAGCAGCGCACTGATCCGCGGGTCGCCGGGCTCACCGAGGCGGCTCAGCCCCACACGGGCCACGCGGTCGGCGTCGGACGCGGTCACGATGCCGTCCGGATCATCCAGGAGTCGAGCCGCTCCCCCGTCCGCAACCGGAGGGCAACCTGCACGTCGGCGTCGATCGGAACCGGGCGAGCCGCGAGGTCGGCAAGCGTCCACGCGAGCCGATGGACCCGGATCATGCCGCGCCGCGTCAGCGATGCGTTGTGCACGGCCGCCTCGATCAATGCCCTGCCGGAGTCCGGCAGCGGCCAGGTGTCGCGGAGGCGGGCAGCCGGCACGTGTGCGTTGAGCCGCCAGGGCATCCCGTCGAAGCGGACCGCCTGACGGGCCCGCGCAGCCGCCACCCGGGCACGGACCGTCGCCGAATCCTCGGGCAGCGGGTCGATCGGACCCCGCGGGGTCGGTGCCTCGGGCCGGACCTCCCGGCTGATGTCGATGCGGTCGATCGCAGGCCCTGCGAGACGACGGTGATACTCCCGACGGGTCCGCGCGTCGCAGACGCACCGGTCGACCGCGACGGACGCAGCGAAATTGCCGCAGGCGCACGGGTTGCAGGCCAGGACGAACAGGGCCTGAGCCGGAAAGGTGGCGACCTCCTCGCCGCGCGCAATGGTCACCTCACCCGACTCCAGCGGCTGCCGCAACGCGTCGAGCACGTCGCGGGCGAAGAGAGGGAACTCATCGAGCATCACCACCCCGCAGTGCGCCTTGCTGATCTCGCCCGGCCGGGCGACGCCGGAGCCGCCCCCGATCACGCTGGCCAGCGATGCGCGGTGGTGCGGTGCGGAGTACGGCGGGCGGGTCACCAGGCCAGCGTCGGGCCCGAGCGTCCGCTCCAGCGCGCGGATGGCGGTCACCTCCAGCGACTCGTCCACCGTGAGATCCGGCAGGATCCCCGGGAGGCGCTCGGCCAGCGACGTCTTGCCCGCGCCCTTCGGACCGGTCAGCAGCAGGTGGTGCCCACCGGCCGCGGCGACCTCCAGCGCCAGCCGCTCCTCCGCCATGCCGTCGAGATCCGCCAGGTCGAGGTGCGCGAGTCGGTCGTCGCCCCGCCAGCGCAGCAGCCGCGCTCCTGCCTGCGTCGCCACGGGCGCAGCATCGGGGACCACCTGGTCCCGGAGCCACGCGACCACCTGATCGAGCGAGCGCAGGCCGAAGACCTCGACACCGGGCACGAGGGACGCCTCAGCCATTTGCGGCTGCGGCACCACCACGCGTCGTACGCCGGATCGCGCGGCTGCCATCACCATGGGAAGTGCTGCCGGCAGCGGCCGCAGCTGCCCGGTCAGCCCCAGCTCGCCGAGGAAGACGGTCTCCTCGAGCAGTCGTGTGGGCACCTGACCCGTCGCGGCGAGGATCCCCACCGCGATCGCCAGGTCGAACTGGGACCCGCGCTTGGGCAGGTCGGCCGGCGAGAGCAGGATGGTCACGCGCCGCGTGGCCGGCCAGGTCAGCTTGATGTTGTGGATCGCGGTGCGGCAGCGCTCGCGGGCGTCGTTGATCGCCGCGTCCGGCCGGCCGACCAGGTTGGTGCCCACGAGCCCCTGCGAGACATCGACCTCGACGTCCACCAGATGCCCGAGGGCACCGGCCAGCGTGATCGTGCGGGCGGTCGCGCAGCTCATGCACCGACCGCCCGGACGTGCTCCACGACCGGACCATCGGCCGTGCGCAGGACACCCACCAGGTCGATGCGCACGTCCGGCACCCGCACTCCGTGTGCGGACATCCACTGCGCGCCCAGCCGTCGCAAGCGGTCCGCCTTGCGACGCCCCACCGCCTCGAGCGGCGCACCCCACGACGTCGAGCTGCGCGTCTTGACCTCGCAGACGACGAGCGTGTCCCCGTCGCGCAGGACGAGGTCGAGCTCACCACCCACCCCGCGCCAGTTGCGGTCGAGGACCACCATGCCCTCGCCCACCAGGTGGCGGGCGGCGAGCTGCTCGCCGTACGCACCCAGCTTCTGTGCCCGTGTGCGCGCGTCGGGTGACACGCGCTGGATCTGACCGTTCGTCATCGTCGACACCTCCTGCGACACACGGTGTCCGAACCGCGCACGCGGACGAGGTCCCGAGCAGAGGGATGTGGAACTCCGACCCGGCTTCCGGCATGGGGACGGAAACCGGGTCGGAAGCGTGGGTCAGCCGACGAGCCGCGGCGACGAACAGTTCGGCGCCGGCGGTGAGATGTACACATCGGCTCCCGAGAGGTTCACACCGATGGCCTCCGTGATGGGCGCGAGGACTTGCGTGTCGAGCGCCGAGACGACCGGCCCGAGGACCGTGTTGAGGACGTAGTTGACGACCGCGGAGCCGGTCTGTCCGAGAAGGGGCACGTCGCTGGTGATCGTGCTCGTCGAGCCCTTCCCCGCCAGGCCGATGGAGCCGGAACCCGTCTCCACAGGCGTGTTGAAGTCCTTGGGCGGCACCCGGACCTGGGCCGTCTGGCTTCCGCCCGAGGCAACCACGGACACTCCCACCGACGCGTTCACGTCCGGCAACAGCCCGAGCAGGGTGATGGTCTTGGCAGCGAGTCCCAGGTCGAGGGTGGCGAGTCCACTGGTCGTCAGCACGTCGATGCCATAAGGCGACGCACTGGTGCCGGCTCCGCACACCGCGTCGGTCAGCAGGCCCTCGGCCCATGCCACCTTCAGGCTCATCGTGACGTCCACCGTCGTCGTCACCAGCGCGAGCAGCGACGTGGTGTGCTTGCCGGTCACGTCGATCTGGATCTGGGCCGTACGTGCCTTCGCCTTCCCGACGGCACCACAGGCCATCTTCGGCGGCTCGATGACCTTGACGTTGGCGGTCACGTTCGTCATGCCCGGAAGACTGATCGTGAGCGGGATCGCGAGCGCGTTGGACCCGTTCGCGATGAACGCCGCGCCGGAGATCAGGTCCAGGACATTGACGGTGGCCTGCTTCGCCGCAGCGCTCGAGTCGGTGAGCGAGAAGAGCTTGCCGAGGTTGACCGTCGTGCTGAGCCCCGCGGCAGCATTCAATTGCTGGAGCACGGTGAGCGAAGCTGCTGCGTCCGGGTCCCCGGCCTTCTGCGTGAGGATCGCGGCAGTCGCGTTGATCAACGACCCGAAGGTCACGTTGGTCGTTGCCAGGGCGTCGACACTGCCCACTCCCAGCTGGGTGGCCAGGTCGAGGAGGCTGACGTTGCCGCGGGCCAGACCCTGGTAGGAGAGGACCGAGAGGTTCACTCCGAGCGCCTTGTTCAGCAGCGGCCCGAGGACCGACGAATAGGTGTTGATGCGGGCCGCGAAGGAACCCAGGCGGAAGCAGGCGGTCTTCTGCGACGTAGCGACTGCGGAGCGCGCCACCGACCCCGAGTCCGAGAAGACGGGCAGGAAGTACTCAACGCTGGTGCGGGTGAGCACCTTGACGTGGGTCGCGGCAGCGGAGCCGCTGTCGGAGAACGTCCCGTTCGCGTTGAGGATGCCCGGGTAGGCGCAGATGCCCGTCGTCGAAAGACTCGCGCTCGCCGACGCCACGTCGGCCGCGTTGCAGGTCTTCACCGACAGTGCAGAGCCCACGGTCTGACCTTGCCGGGCCAGCGACGCAGAGAGGGCCGACTGCCACGCGGAGTTGGCCTTGAGCACCGATGACGTCGAACCGTCGAGCTTGCGGGCCATGTCCATCGCCACCACGTCCGCCACTGCCTGCATGTCGCGACGGGCCATCCGCTGGTAGCCGAGGTCCAGCGTGAAGGAGGTCGCCCCGACGAGCACGGTCGAGATGAGCAGTGCCGTGAACACGGCCACCGCTCCACGCTCGTCACGCTCGCGCGGACGCATCCGGATCCACCTCATCAGTTGACCTGGGCGGTGGAGCTGAAGCTGAGGTTGGTCGGGATCATCGCGCTCGGCAGCAGGTTCGGAAGCGGGTTGTGCGCGCGGTACGCGAACGAGACCGTCACCTTCATGCACGTGGCCGACCCACAGGTGATGGTCGTCGGCGTGCAGGTGAGGCCCCCGCTACCGCAGGTCAAGGAGAGGCTCGAGAGCGCGGAGTTGACCGCGGCCGTCGCATTCGTCGCAGCCTGCGTGCTGGGCGTGCTGACCGCAGCGGCTCGCGCGCCCTCGGCCGCTGCCTGGGTCAGTGCCTGACGCACGCTGAACATGTAGCCGTAGCTGATGATCGCGAAGACGATCATGAGCAGGATCGGCACCACCAGCGCGAACTCCAGCGCAGCCGCACCGCTCTCATCCCTCTGCGCACGTACGCGCGCGAAAGCACGACGAGACATGACCCCTCCCAAGGCGTGTCCACAATCGGTGCGGTTTCCCTCCCGGCACCTCGGATCAGGATAGTGGCGCTCGCCACACCTGTCGTGCCGCAGGGACGAAATGAGCCGTTCGGGCTAGTCCGATCGGTCAGCCCTCAGGGACGACGTCAGACCTTGGGGTCGTCGTCGGGCTTGGCGAGCTCCTCGACGTTGACGTCCTTGAACGTCAGCACCTTGACGTTCTTCGCGAAGCGCGCCGGGCGGTACATGTCCCACACCCAGGCATCGCTCATCGAGACCTCGAAGAAGACGTCACCCTGCTCGGTGCGTGCCTTCACGTCGACCTGGTTGCAGAGGTAGAAGCGGCGGTCGGTCTCGACGACGTACTTGAAGATCCGGGAGACGTCGCGGTACTCGCGATAGAGGTGGAGCTCCATCTCGGTCTCGTACTTCTCGAGATCCTCGGCACTCATCGCGACTCCTCCTGTGACGGCCCGGCAAGTGGGTCCGCGCCATTCTGCACGCCCACCGGTAGGCCGGACGCCGCGGCCCGCCGGAACGCCGCCGGGTCGAGCGCCTCACACCCCGGGAGCCGCCAGCTGAGCCGGTGCTGGGGCGTCGGGCCGTGCTCGACGAGGGCGGCCAGGTGCTCGGGGGCGCTGTATCCCTTGTTGTCCGCCCAGCCGTACGCCGGGTACTCGTCGGCGAGCTCCAGCAGCAGCGCGTCGCGCGCGGTCTTCGCCAGCACGCTCGCAGCGGCCACGGCCGCGCACTTCATGTCTGCCTTGATCATCGTGACCACGCGGGGCACCTCGACCACGACCGGCGTCGGGGCTCCGAACAGGGCGTCCTGCTCCGGCTCGCTGAGGTAGTCGTGGTTGCCGTCGAGCAGAACCACCCCCACCTCCCCCGACAGCTGGGCGAGCGCCCGCTGACCGGCGAGACGCAGCGCCGCCGTGATGCCGAACTCGTCGATCTCGACCGGGCTGGCGTGCCCCACGCCGTACGAGATGGCCCAGCGCTGGATGCGCGGCACGAGCCGCTCACGGGCAGCGGCCGTGAGCAGCTTGCTGTCGCGGACGCCGGTCGGCGCCGACTTCGTCGTGGCGTCGATCAGCACCATGCCGATCGTGACCGGCCCGCAGAGGGCGCCGCGACCGACCTCGTCGGCGGCCGCGAGGGTCGCGACCCCCTCACGGAGCAGGCGGCGCTCCACACGGAGCGACGGGGCAGCGGTGGTGCTCACTTCGGATCCGGAACGTCCTTGAAGTCGTCGGGCCGCGAGATCATCTCGAAGCGGCTCAGCGGCCAGACCAGCGTGAAGACCTTGCCCACGACGTCGTCGACCGGCACGAACCCCTGGGTCGGCGCGCAGGTGGTGCTGCCCGGCACACAGATGTGGGCACTCGAGTCCGCGGAGTCCATGCGGTTGTCGCCCATCACGAAGAGGTAGCCCTTCGGCACGGTCACCTTGAGATCGTGTGCACCACACTTCTGGTTCGGGCGGACGATCTGCTGGCTCAGCGGCGCCGCGCACGGGGTGTCCTTGGCGAGGTACGCCTTCTCGTCGACCGCCACGCCGTTGACCTTCAGGCGGCCCTGCTTGTCGCAGCACGTGATGACGTCGCCGCCGACGCCGACGACGCGCTTCACGAGGTGCCCGCCCGTCGGGTACAGCCCGACCTTGGCCAGCCCCTTGGCGACCGGGCTGGTCGGGCCGGCGCTCTCGGCGCCCACGAGCCAGCCGTCGGGGTCGGAGAAGACGATGACGTCACCGCGCTGCGGGGTGCCACCGCCCCAGTAGGAGACCTTCTGGACGAGGATCCGGTCGTTGACGTGCAGGCCCGGAAGCATCGACTCCGACGGGATGTAGAAGGCCTGGATGAAGAAGGCCTTCAGCAGCACGGCCAGGCCGAGCGCGATGCAGAGCAGCAGGATCGACTCCTGCCAGATCGGCAGCTGGCGCTTTCCCTTCGGGCCCAGGGAAATGGTCGAGGACCGCGCCCCCTCACCGTTGTCGGTGGTCCCGTCGAGCGGGTTGGGGTCGCGGTCCTCGGAAGTCACGCGGCAGAGCCTAACTGGCCCTGCGAGTCGAGATGACTCAGAACTCGCGGCGCTCCTTGATCTTGGCCTTCTTGCCCGTGAGGTTGCGCAGGTAGTAGAGCTTCGCGCGACGGACGTCACCGCGGGTCACGACCTCGATCTTCTCGAAGATCGGGGAGTGCAGCGGGAAGGTGCGCTCGACGCCGACGCCGAACGAGACCTTGCGGACGGTGAAGGTGCGGCCGATGCCCGAACCGTGGATGCGGATGACCGCGCCCTGGAAGACCTGGACACGCGAGCGCGAGCCCTCGATGACCTTGACGTGGACCTTGATCGTGTCACCGGCGCGGAAGGCCGGGACGTCGTCGCGCTTGATGCCAGCGGCGAGCTGGTCGATCACGTTGCTCATGTTCACTCCTGACGGACGCCACAGGTCGACCGCAGATTTCGGTTTGATCGTTCGGGGTGGTCACGCTGCGTGGCCGGCGGCTCCCTGCGCCCCCTGTGGCAGGAGCGGGAAGCGGAACCTCCGTGTGTGTCCCGGAGCATTCCTTCGGCCAGCGTGGACCAAGGGAGAACTTTACGTCAGGAGCGCGTACGCCGGAAAATCGGGCGTCGCTGCTGGAAGGATCCGCCCATGAGCTCCCCCGACGTGACGGACTGGCCCCCGCACACGCACGAGGTCCGCCCCTGGCGTCAGGCCGCTCCGCGCGGGCCGCGGAAGGACCGGCTGGTCCGCGACATCACCGTCGCCCTGCCACCGAAGATCGCCCGGCTGACGTTCGAGCCCGAGCCCGCGCTGCTCCGCATGCTCGAGGCGGTCGCCGGCGGTCTCACCCACCTCGACATGGTGCACGGACGCACCCTGGCCGCGCTCAACGGCCTCCTGCTCCGCACCGAGTCCGTCGACTCCTCCAAGATCGAGAACGTCGACGCCTCGCTCGCCGACTACGGCAAGGCGCTGCTGGGCGAGGGCGCGAACTCCTCGGCGATGTCGATGGCGTCGGCCACCTCGGCGCTCGCCCGGATGATCCGCGAGGCGGGCCAGCTCCCCCGCACGGTGTCGAAGGAGGCGATGCTCCAGGCGCACCACGACCTGTTCTCCCGCGTGCCCGGTGACAACGTCCGCCCGGGACACGTCCGTCACCGGCAGAACTGGGTGGGCGGCAGCGACTACTCCCCGCTCGGCGCCCTGCACGTCCCTCCCCCGCCGGAGACCGTGCACGAGTACCTCGACGACCTCTTCGTCTTCGCCAACCGCGATGACATGCCCGCGCTCGCGCAGGCCGCGATCGTGCACGCGCAGTTCGAGTCGATCCACCCGTTCACGGACGGCAACGGCCGCATCGGGCGCGCGCTGATCCACGCCGTGCTCCGCAAGCGCCGGGTGACCCGCCACCTGACCGTGCCGATCGCCTCCGGGCTGGTCTCGCACCGCGACCAGTACTTCCAGGCGCTCAACGACTACCGCGCCGGCAACGCGTCGACCATCGTCACCATGCTGGCGTCGGCCGCCTCCATCGCGACCCGAGAGTCGCGGCAGACCGCCACGGACATCGTCGAGATCCGCGAGCGCTGGCAGGCAGCCCTCGGCCGCCCGTACGCCGGCACCCCGGCGTACCGGCTGCTGGACCTGGTCATCGAGGAGCCGATGATCAACCTCCCCCTGGTCGGCGATCGGCTGACGATCGACGAGCCGGCCGCGAAGGCGGTCGTCGCCGAAGCAGTCGAGGCCGACGTGCTCACCCGCGCGAAGGGCTCTCGCCGTACGCCGGTCTGGCTCGCGCGCGACGTGCTCCACGAGGTGCACGACCTGAGCGTGCGGATCAGCGAGAAGGCGCTCACCCTCCACGCCGAGGACTGACCGCCCCCGCCTGGCTACGACGAAGGCCCGCCCCGCATGCGTGATGCGGGACGGGCCTTCGCTGTTGTTCAGCGGTGTGTGATCACACGCCGTAGTTGTAGCCCTCACCGTGGAGCGCGAGGTCGATACCGGCGATCTCGTCCTCCTCCTTGGCGCGGAAGCCGATCGTCTTCTCGATGAGGAGACCGATCACGGCAGCCGTGATGAAGGAGTACAGGAAGACCGCGATGGAGCAGACGACCTGGGTGATGAGCTGGTCAGCGCCGCCACCGAAGAAGATGCCCGTGTCGATCTTGCTGACGCCGTCGGTGCCCGGGGCGTACTCGGCGAAGAAGCCGAGGAACCAGCAACCGATGAAGCCGCCGACCATGTGGACGCCGACGACGTCGAGCGTGTCGTCGAAGCCGAGCTTGTACTTCAGGTCGATCGCGATGGCGCAGATGGCACCGGCGAGCAGGCCGAGGACGATCGCCCAGACCGGGTTGAGGTGCGCACACGCCGGGGTGATCGCGACGAGACCGGCGACGACACCGCCCGCAGCACCGACGGCGGTCGGCTTGCCCTCACGGAGCTGCTCGACCAGGAGCCAGCCGATCATGGCGGCAGCCGGAGCGGCCAGCGTGTTCATCGCGATGAGGCCGGCGCCAGCGTCGGTGCCACCGTTGTAGCCGGCGTTGAAGCCGAACCAGCCGAACCAGAGGATGGCCGTACCGATGAGGACGAGCGGCACGTTGTGGGCAACCGCCTCCTCCTTGGAGAAGCCGACCTTGCGCTTGCCGAGGACGAGCGCGAGAGCCAGAGCAGCAGCACCGGCGTTGATGTGGACCGCGGTACCACCGGCCCAGTCGAGCGCGCCGACGCCGTCCTTGCCCTCGAGCTTCTCGCCGAGCCACGTGGTGCCGAAGTTGTAGATCCAGCCGTCGGTGTCCCAGACCCAGCCCTTGACCACGAAGTAGTCAACGGTGCCCCAGAGGCCGGCGAAGATCATCCACGGCCAGAAGCGCGAGCGGTCCGCAATGGCGCCGGAGACCAGCGCGACGGTGATGATCGCGAAGGAGCCGTCGAACAGCATCGAGATGATGTTGTAGTCACCCTTGCCGTTGGCGTTGTCCAGCAGACCGAAGTCGCTGAACGGGTTGCCCACGAAGTGCTGGATACCGGAGGGCAGCTGCTGGCCCATGTTGTAGCCGTAGAGGACCCAGAGGACCGTGATCAGGCCCAGAGCACCGAAGCTGAGCATCATCATGGAGACGACGGACTTGGCCTTGACCAGACCGCCGTAGAAGAACGCAACACCCGGGGTCATGAAGATGACCAGGGCGGTGGCCACGAGCAGCCATACGTTGTCTGCGGACATTCACCAACCTCTTCCTGTATCGGCAATGCTGCCGAGAGACACAATGCCGGGTCGGCGACGCTGCTGACCATGGCGTTGGCAGGATCTTGCAGGTGCCGGATTTCGCCGGATCTCACCTTGTGTTTCGCGCCTGTAACAGATCTCACGGCGAAACGACATGATCCGGTTGCGCCTCACGCACAACGAGGGCGGCGCCCAGCGGGGCTCAGCAGGGCTCAGCGAGGAATCAGCGGCGCTTGCGTCGTACGGGCTTCGACATGACCACCCCGTACGCCGGACCGGCGAGGTCCGGCCGCAGCCGGAAGCCGCTGCGCTGGTAGAAGCGCTGGTTGGCGAAGCTGGCCGCCCCGGTGAAGAGCACGTACGACGTCGCGTCCTTCGGCGCCGCCGCCTGCGCGTGCTCGAGCAGCACGCGCCCGAGGCCGCTGCCCTGGAGGTCCGGCGCCACCATCAGACGACCGATTTCCCAGGCGTCACCGTCGAGTCGCGCGCGGACCGCGCCCACGAGCCGGCCCGCACGCCGGACGACCCAGGTCTCCCACTCCGCCATCCACGCCAGCACCTCGGCGACGTCCTCGTGGAGCGCGGGGTGGGCGAAGAAGTCGTTGTGCGTCGCCTCCTGCACCCAGCAGGCCCGCTGGAGCGTCAGCAGCTCGCCGGCGTCCGCGGGGGTTCCGCGGACGATCTCCCACTCCCCCACGACCGACGCGGCGAGGAGGTCGGGGCGGCGCTCGGCCGTCCGGCGTACGCGCTGGTCGTGGCGCCACGCCGCGATCTTGCCGTGGTCGCCGGACAGGAGGACGTCGGGCACCTCGTGGCCGCGCCACTCCTTCGGCTTCGTGTAGACGGGGTACTCGAGCAGGCCGTCCTCGTGGGACTCCTCGACCAGGCTGTCCGGGTTGCCCATGAACCCCGGGATCAGGCGTACGACGGCCTCGGTGATCGCCAGTGCGGCGACCTCGCCACCGTTGAGCACGTAGTCGCCGAGACTGATCTCGCGCACCTCGGCACGCTCGCGCGCGTGGTCGATGACGCGCTGGTCGATGCCCTCATAGCGCCCGCACGCGAAGACCAGCCGCTCGCGGGTGCTCAGCTCGTGCGCCAGCGCCTGGGTGAACGGCTCACCGCTCGGGGTGGTGAAGATGACCGTCGTGCCGGCGTCCACACCGAGCTCGTCGAAGGCCTCACCGAACGGCTCCGGCTTCATCACCATGCCGGCGCCACCGCCGTACGGCGTGTCATCGGTGGTGTTGTGGCGATCGTGGGTCCACCGACGCAGGTCGTGCACGTGCAGCTCGAGGAGACCCTTGGCACGAGCCTTGCCGGGCAGGCTCAGCTCGAGCGGTGCCAGATAGTCGGGAAAGATCGAGAGGACGTCGATCCTCATCGCTGCGGCTTCGGCGTCTGACGCTGGGTCTGCTCCGGATCGGGCTCGTCGGTCTCCTCGAACGGCGTCACCAGACCGGGGCGGTCGGCGATGACCACGCGACCGGCGGCGACGTCCACCTCCGGCACCAGCTGCGTCACGAACGGCACCAGCGCGTCGCGGCGGTCCGGCGTACGGATCTGGAGGAGGTCCTGCGCACCGTGGAGCAGCTTGGTGACGGTGCCGATCTCGACACCCTCGAGGTTGTACGCCGTCAGGCCGATCAGCTGGTGGTCGTAGAACTCGTCCGGGTCCTCCGGCGACGCCGCGGCGTCGATGTGCGCGTGGAGCAGCGCGCCACGAGCGGTCTCGGCCGCGTTGCGGTCCGCGATCTCGGCGAACTTCGCCAGCAGCACGCCCTGGTGCCAGCGCACCTTCTCGACAGTCAGGACGCGGGTGGCGTACGCCGACCCCTTGGGCGGCGTCACGTCGAGGCGCGCACCCAGCTCGAAGCGCCGCTCCGGCTCGTCGGTGCGGACGTCGACCGTCACCTCGCCACGGATGCCGTGGGGCTTGCCGATACGACCGACCAGGACCTCGATGCTGCTGCTCACGGTCAGCAAGGGTAGTCGGGGAAATGCGCGACGGGCGCCACCCCACAAGGGGTGACGCCCGTCGGCGGTGTTGCTCAGTTGCGGCGGTCGACGTCCACGAAGTCCACGCGCGCGCCACCGCGACCCGCAAGGGCCGAGATGACGGTGCGGAACGCCGAGGCGGTGCGACCGCTGCGGCCGATCACCTTGCCGAGGTCGTCGGGGTGGACCCGGACCTCGAGCACGGAGCCGCGACGGAGCTGCTTGTCGCGCACCGTCACGTCGTCCGGGTGGTCGACGATGCCGCGCACGAGGTGCTCGAGCGCATCGGCGAGCATGCTCACGCCTCGGTGCCCTCGGCGGCCTCAGCGGCCTCCTCGGCGGGGGCCTCGACCTCGGCCGGAGCCTCGGCGGCCGGCTCCTCAGCCTTGACCTTCTTCTTCTCGGCCTTCTTGATGGCCTCGGAGACGGGCTCCGCGTGGGCCTCGGCGAGGGCCTTGTTGAAGAGCTCCAGCTTGTCAGCCTTCGGAGCGGCAACCTTCAGGGTGCCCTCGGTGCCCGGGAGACCCTTGAACTTCTGCCAGTCACCGGTGA
This sequence comes from Nocardioides jejuensis, assembly GCF_004337475.1. Taxonomy (GTDB): domain Bacteria; phylum Actinomycetota; class Actinomycetes; order Propionibacteriales; family Nocardioidaceae; genus Nocardioides; species Nocardioides jejuensis. The sequence continues at coordinate 44,270 of NZ_SJZJ01000022.1, forward strand.
TCTTGAGGATCGCCTCGACGGCCTCGGTCGGCTGCGCGCCGACACCCAGCCAGTACTGCGCGCGCTCGGAGGTGACCGCGATGAACGACGGCTCCTCCTTGGGGCGGTACGTGCCGATCTCCTCGATGACGGCGCCATCGCGCTTCTTCTTGGCGTCGACGACGACGATGCGGTACTGCGGCACCCGGATCTTGCCCAGGCGCTTGAGGCGAATCTTGACGGCCACGGTTGTGGTGTCTCCTTCAAAGCTTGTAAGTGGGTGAGCCACACGCCGACAGGTGGGGACCGGGGCGGGTGAACTCCAGTGGGCCTGATCCGGACCGGGATAGAGGGTCGCGATCCGAGCAGGACTCAGCCGGTCATTCTGCCAGAGACCTGCAGCGCGTCAGAAATCGGCCGGGCATCACGGAATTATCAGGCGACGACCTTGCCCCGGAGCACCACGAGCGACGGGGAGTGGAGTACGCCGAGGTCGGCGCGCGGGTCAGCGTCGTACACGACGAAGTCGGCCTCGCTGCCCTCCTCGAGCGCGCCGAATCCGAGCCATGCGCGGCCCTTCCACGACGCCGAGGCGAGCGCCTCCTCGGCGGGGATGCCCAGCTCGTGCATCGCGATGACCTCGTTGGCCAGGTTGCCGTGGCGCTTCTCGCCCCCGCCGTCAGTGCCCGCGAAGAGCGGCACGCCGGCCTCGAAGGCGCTCATCAACACCTCGCGACGCCGGGCGTGCAGGTCGGTCATCCGGTCGGCGTACGCCGGGAACTTCGCGCGGCCCGCGTCCGCGAACCCCAGGAACTTCGACGTCTGCATCACCGTCGGCACCAGGGCGGTCCCGCGGCGCGCCATCTCGTCGACGAGCTCCAGCGAGAGACCCGTGCCGTGCTCGATGCAGTCGATGCCGGCGCGGATCAGGCCGGGAAGGACCTCAGGCCCGAAGCAGTGAGCCGTGACCTTGGCGCCGTGGCGGTGCGCCGTCGCGATCGCCTCCGCCAGGTCCGCCGCGGGGAACGTCGGCAGCAGGTCACCGTCGGCGCGGGAGATCCAGTCGCCGACGATCTTGACCCAGCCGTCCCCGCGCTCGGCCTGCCGAGCGATCTCCAGCGCAAGGTCACGCGGCTCGACCTCCACGCCGTAGCCCGGGAGGTAGCGCCGCGTCCGGGCGACGTGGCGGCCAGCGCGGACCAGGCGCGGCAGGTCGTCGCGCTCCTGCACGAACCGGGTGTCGATCGGCGATCCGCAGTCGCGGATCAGCAGTGCCCCTGCATCGCGGTCCTCGAGGGCCGTCGCCACGGTCTCCTCCTCGGAGACCGCGCCCTCCTCCCCCAGCCCGAGGTGGCAGTGCGCGTCGACGAGGCCTGGCACGATCCAGCCCCGCGCGGCCGTCTCCGCGCCCGGCTGGGCGTGGTAGGTCACGTGGCCGTCGACGACGTAGAGGTCCTGGACCTCGCCGGACGGGAGAACCGGGCCATGGAAGCGCAGGGTGCTCATGGTCGCCAACCTAGCGTCAGAACCCGGGACTCAATCCGCCAAGACCCGGGACTCGGCGCGCCAAAACCCGGGTCTGGGCGCTAGAGGAGGGAGAGCAGCCAGGCGGCGCCCACGCTGCGGGCGCGGAGAGCCTCCGAACGCAGCGCGAGCTCGCGGTCGGAGGTCGCCACGACGACCTCGTGGCCCTTGGCGACGAGCGCTCGGACCTCGTCGAGGATCGCGGCATCGCCGTCCTTCGGAGCGTGGACGACGCGGACGTCGCGGTCGCGTCCGGCCCTCACCCCGCCCTTGGCCTGGCCCTCCAGGACCAGCACGACCGCGTCGTACGCGATGTCGGCGACGAGCAGCTGCTCGTGCAGGCGTCGGGCCGCACCCGCGCGGTCCTTCCACCAGCCGTCGGGCCGCGCGCCGACGACGTTCGCGCCGTCGACGACGAGGACCCGCTTCACGCCCGGGTCACTTGAAGAGGTTGTCGAAACCAGCCGGCAGGTTGAGGTTGGCCGCGGCGTCCTCGTAGTTGAAGCCACCCGGCGTGCCGAACGGGTTCGCCGCTGCCGGAGCCTTGGCGGCGTCGGCAGCCTTCTGCTGCGCAGCCTTGGCCGGGTTGCCGGAGACGCGCTTGCCCTTGCCCTTGGCCGGGGCCTTGCGGGCGTTGGCGCGCTTGCCGACGCCGGGACCCATGCCCGGGACCGGACCCATGCCGGGCATGCCGCCGCCGTTGGCGAGCTGCTGCATCATCTTCTTCGCCTCGGTGAAGCGGTCGACGAGCTGGTTGACGTCGGAGACCTGGCGGCCCGAACCCTTCGCGATGCGCAGGCGGCGCGAACCGTCAAGGATCTTCGGGTTGTCGCGCTCGGCCGGCGTCATCGACTGGATGATCGCCTGGATCCGGTCGATCTCGCGCTCGTCGAAGTTGGCCAGGGCGTCCTTGAACTGGCCCATGCCCGGGAGCATGCCCATGATCTTCGACATCGAGCCCAGCTTGCGGATCTGCTGCATCTGGGTGAGGAAGTCGTCGAGGGTGAAGTCGCCCTTGCCCGAGAGCTTCTCGGCGGCCTTGAACGCCTGCTCCTGGTCGAAGACCTTCTCGGCCTGCTCGATGAGGGTGAGCATGTCGCCCATGTCGAGGATCCGGCCGGCCATGCGGTCGGGGTGGAACAGGTCGAAGTCGGTCATCTTCTCGCCGGCGGAGGCGAACATGACCGGCTTGCCGGTGATCGAGCGGATGGAGAGCGCCGCACCACCGCGGGCGTCACCATCGAGCTTGGTGAGGACGACACCGTCGAAGCCAACGCCCTCCTGGAAGGCGAGCGCGGTGGTGACCGCGTCCTGACCGATCATCGCGTCGACGACGAAGAGGACCTCGTCAGGGTTGACCGCGGCGCGGATGTCCTTCGCCTGCTGCATCATCTCCGCGTCGACGCCGAGGCGGCCCGCGGTGTCGACGATGACGACGTCGTAGAGCTTGCGCGCCGCCTCCTCGATGGAGGCCTGCGCGACGGCGACCGGGTTGCCCGTGCCGTTGCCCGGCTCCGGCGCGAACACGGGTACGCCGACCCGCTCACCGTTGACCTGGAGCTGGTTGACGGCGTTCGGGCGCTGGAGGTCACAGGCCACCAGGAGCGGGGACTTGCCCTGCTCCTTGAGCCAGAGGGCCAGCTTGGCGGCCAGCGTGGTCTTGCCCGCACCCTGGAGGCCGGCGAGCATGATGACGGTCGGGCCGGTCTTGGCGTAGCGCAGACGACGCGTCTCGCCACCGAGGATCTCGATGAGCTCGTCGTTGACGATCTTGACGATCTGCTGCGCCGGGTTGAGCGCCTGCGAGACCTCTTCGCCGCGGGCCCGCTCCTTGATCGCAGCGGTGAACTCCTTGACGACCGGCAGGGCCACGTCGGCCTCGAGCAGCGCGATACGGATCTCGCGCGCGGTGGCGTCGATGTCGGCCTCGGAGAGCCGACCCTTGCCCCGGAGGTTCTTGAAGGTGTCGGAGAGCCGGTCGGAGAGCGTGGCGAACAAGAGTCAGGTCCCTCGTGTGTCTAAGGAGGATGGTGCGGTCGACCAGTTTCGCTGGACGGCGCGATCAGGCCTCAAGGGTAACGGTGCGGACGAGCGCGTCACGAACGGAGTTCGCCGCCGCCTCCGCGCGCTCGGTCGACGGGAGCGATCCATCGGGCTCGATCACGTAGAAGACGTCGACGGCCTGCGGACCGAGCGTCGACACGTGGGCGGACCTGACCGAGAGCCCGAGGTCGGCGAGCGTCGCGCAGACCAGGAACACGACACCGGGCCGGTCGTCCATGCGGACCTCCAGCACCGCGGCGGTGTCGGAGGCCTCGGGACGCACCCGGACGGTGGGCTCGAGGCGACCCGGACGAGGGCGTTCGAGACGAGACCGGGCATCGAGACGGCCCTCGACGATCGACTCCAGACGCGTCCGGAGAACGGCGGCGTCCAGGTGCTGCTCGTCGGTGTCCCAGACCGAGATGCCGATCGGGTCCTGGGTCCAGACCTTCGCGCCGTGCACCGAGGTCTTCTGCACGGCGAACATCGCGGCGGCATCCGCAAGCAGGCCAACCCGGTCCCCCGACATGACCGTCACCCGCGCACCCTCGGCGTGGTGCTCGACCTCGACGTGGACCTTCTTGGGGTCCTCCAGGATCTCCGCAGGCACGTCGACCGACGGCTCCTCCACGGTCAGCGCGTGCGTGTCCGAGGCGCCGGTGAGCATCGCGGCGTACGTCCGCTGGGCGAGGTGTCGGACCAGGCTGGCGCGCCACTTGGTCCACGCCTGCGGCGAGGCAGCGCGGGCGTCGGCCTCCGTGAGCGCGACCAGCAACGAGAGCGCCTCAGGGTTCGGGATGTGCTCGAGGAGCAGCTGCACCGTCGCCGGGTCGTCGGGGTCACGCGTGGTCGCGGTCTCGCTGAGCAGGAGGTGCCAGCGCACGAGGGTGCCGACGAGGTCGACCTCGTCGGGCGCGAACCCGACCCGCTCCGCGACCTGCCGCGCGATCGGCTCGCCCTCGACGGAGTGGTCGCCGAGCTCGCACTTGCCGATGTCGTGCAGCAGCGCCGACACCATGAGTACGTCGGGGCGCGCGACGCGGCGGATCAGCTCCGACGCTTCGATGCAGGTCTCCACGACGTGCCGGTCCACGGTGAAGCGGTGGATCACCGAGGCGTGCGGCAGCGACCGGATCAGGTCCCACTCGGGCAGGATCCGCTGCAGGGCGCGGGTCTCCTCCAGCGTCTCCCAGACCGGCAGCATCGGACGACCTGCGGAGAGCAGGCGGACGAGCAGGTGGCGGGCCTGCGCGGGCCACGGAGTCGGCAGCTCGGGACAGGCGCGTGCCAGGCGGGCCGCGGTGGCGGGCGACAGCGGCAGCGACCGCTCGGCCGCCTCGGCGGCGGCGCGGAGCAGCAGGAACGGGTCGTTCTCCGGCTTGGCGCCGGCACCGAGCACGACCTCGCCCGAGGAGATGGCCAGCCCGGGGGCGATCGCGACGAGGTCCGGCTTGCGCGCACCCCGCAGCGACGCGGGACGGGCGATCACCTGGTCGACGCGGTGCCAGGTCAGGCGCGAGATGTGGGTCAGCCGGCGGCCGAGGTCGCGCACGTGCACCTGCACGGCGCGGGCGTCCTCGAGGCCCAGCGGCTCGGCCATCTGGCCCCACATCTCGGGGGTGATCCGGTCCGATGCGCGCCCGGCGATCGTGTGGACGATGTCGCGGGTGTCGAGCAGCGCCTGCCGGCAACGCTCCACATCGACGTGCGGGACGTCGACGAGCCAGGTCGCAACCAGCGCCTTGAGCGCGGTCGCGTCGCGCAGGCCACCCTCGGCCTCCTTGAGGTCCGGGACGGAGACGTGCGCGAGCTCGCCGGTGATGGCGTGCCGGCTGCGGACCAGCTCGTGGAAGCCGGGCAGCTTCATCCGCGCCTCGCGGCGCCAGGCACCGAGCATGTGGGTGCGCAGGCGGAGGGTGAGGTTCGGGTCGCCGGCGAGGTGGCGGGCGTCGAGCATGCCCAACGCGACGCGCAGGTCCGCCTCCCCCGCCTCGATGCACTGGTCGAGGGTGCGGACGGAGTGGTCGAGCTTCGCGCCGGAGTCCCAGAGCGGGTACCAGAGCTTCTCCGGCAGATCGCCGACGTCGACACCTGCGTCGTACACGAGGACGACGTCGAGGTCCGAGTGCGGCGCGAGCTCGCCGCGCCCGTAGCCACCGACGGCGACCAGGGCGACTCCCGTGTCGGAGCCGCCCAGGTCGGCGTACGCCGTGGCGCAGAGCTCGTCGGCCGCAGCCGTCCGGAGCGCGCGTTCCTCCGCAGTCATGCCGCGAAGGATGTCAGATGGCGGCCTCGTCGCGGTCGCCCGTCCGCACGCGGACAACGCCCTCGATCGGGCTGACCCAGACCTTGCCGTCACCGATCTTGCCGGTCTGCGCGGCCTTGACGACCGTGTCGATGACGGGCTCGACGTCGTCCTCGTCGACCAGGATCTCGATGCGGATCTTGGGGACGAGCGTGATGTCGTACTCGGCGCCGCGGTAGACCTCGGTGTGGCCCTTCTGGCGGCCGTAGCCGCTGACCTCGGACACGGTCATGCCCGTGATGCCGATCGTCTCGAGAGCCGCACGCACGTCCTCCCACTTGTGGGGCTTGATGACGGCGGTGACCAGCTTCATGGATGTCCTTCTCTCGTGCGAGGTGAGTCGTCAGGGCTCAGAAGTGAAGCGTGCCACTACCAGGGCCCAGATGGGGCCGGGCCCCGCCGGTCGGGTGCAGGTCGTACGCCGCCTCGGCGTGGATGACGAGGTCGACGCCGAGCGACTCGTCGTCCGCGTGGACCCGGAAGCCCATCGTCGTGTCGAGGATCCGGACCAGCGCAGCGGTCATCAGGCCGGAGAACGCGAAGGTGACGAGCGCGGCGACCACCTGGCGCCACAGCTGGTCGAGACCGCCGCCGTAGAAGAGGCCGTCGACGCCGACCACGTCGGCGTTCGCGAGGAGACCGATGAGGGTCATGCCGACCAGACCACCGACGAGGTGGACACCGACCACGTCGAGGGAGTCGTCGTAGCCGAAGTGGTGCTTCCAGCCGACCGCGACGGCGCAGACCGCGCCCGCCACCGTGCCGACGAGCGTCGCACCGATCGGCGAGACCGAGCCGCAGGACGGCGTGATCGCGACCAGACCGGCGACCACACCCGACGCCGCACCGAACGACGTGGCGTGCCCGTCACGCACCCGCTCGACGAGCGACCAGGCGAGGAGGCCCGCGCAACCGGCCATGAGGGTGTTGACGAAGACGATCGCTGCGGTGTGGTTGGCCGCGAGCGCCGAGCCGGCGTTGAAGCCGAACCAGCCGAACCAG